>CAZART010000108.1:15169-17777 GCA_964487555.1 uncultured Rhodothermales bacterium | reverse complement strand
TCAGCCGCATTCGATCGAACGGTACCGGATCAGCCGTTTGTGGGAACGGTTAGCCGGGTGATACGATCGAGACGGATGTCATCCTCGATGGCTGCAGCAAAGTTAATCCCCATTCGACCGTGGGCGAAATATTCGAGACGGGCTGAGGAATCCACTACGTTCCCGCTCGTGAAAATTCCACTTGCGAAAATTCCGCACTCGCGGAATCCGTGTCCGCGCTCGCGGAATTTTCCCGCACGTACGAAGTTTGGATTTCTCGCCGCGGAATTCGGGCATTCACGCCCCCCGGAATCACTGCGATGAGCCGGAAGATGCCGAGATGGTGAGCTTTGCCGGACGGCGCCCCCTGGACGCGCTCGCGAACGCGCTGGTCTCGCTCCTGTCCGGGTTCACGGGGGCGCAGGCATGAGGACGTACGAATACATCTTGCGAAAGAGGTGGACGAAAAGCGCGATCGTACGGCTCCATGCCGGACGTGTGGGCCGGGATTCGGGATCTTCCTGCCGGGTCCCCGACTCAGGCGCGCCTGGAGTCGAGGGTCAGCCTCCAGGCTCGACCGACAGTGGATCCGGTGGGAGCGAGACAATAATCCGTCGGGCACCGGCCGGTTCGATCTTAACGCGGCGCGGTGTTGCCTTCGGTTCCTCGCCCTGGATGATTACCATCGTGCCGCGCTCCTTAAGCTTACCACCACGTGCACCCCGTCCCGCCGTGGTGACCCACGGCTCCGACCACTCCCAGAGCCACTTCGCATCCGGCATGATCAGCCGCACGCAACCGTGCCCTACCGGCGGTCCGGTAGGGACGGAGTCGTACTGGTGAAGGTGGATGCCTCGGCTGTTGTGGATGTTCATCACGTAGCGCATCCGCCACTCCTGACCCGGTGGACTCTCGGTGGAGACCCGCTCCAGCTCGCGCCAGTTCATGTAAAAGCGGCCGGTCGGCGTGGGTGTGCCCTCCGCGCCGGTAGAAGCCGGCCCCCACCGCTGGAGCTTCCCGTGCTCGTAGGCCGCCCACGATTGCACGTCCTTGTCGACGATGACCAGCTTGTCGACGTCGGCCCCACCCGGATATTCCAGCGGGAACGGGGAATAGGCGCGAGGGTCGAGATCGAAGTGCTCGGGCCGGGCAGGCAACGCCAATGTGTCCCCCATTCGCAGGTCGGTCAGCGTGGCGCCGTTGAGCAGGAGCGTCAGCGCCAATCGAGCGCGCCCCCGTTCGGCATCGCCGCCCCCGATCTGCGTATAGAGATCATGCCGGCCGCGCACGGAATTACCGGACGCGTGCTCGAGCACGTAGACGGCATAAGGAATTGGATCCTGCGGAAGCGGACCCGCCCCCTGCCGATTTAGCAGGTCGCCCAGGGCCCTCTGATCGTACGTCTTCCGCTGGGCCGTCGCCTCCGACGAGCCCGCTACGGCACAGGCAGACAGCAGCAGAAGGAGGCTCAGCCCACTCCGGACCATATACTCATGCGAGACCCGGCATCGTCCAACGAGGCGCTCGCGCATCATCATACCCATCCGTTTCACGAACCCACACCTTTCCAAATTCATGCGGTGAGCGAACTTCGGGGCGCAACATGCATCTTGAACCGATGTGGATCGGAACGCGATCCGTTCGTAGTGAGAACGTGATAGCGATGTCACAATCTCGCGGGAATATCCTCGACGGACACGATCCACCGAGCGCATGGGGACGCTGGATAGTGCAACGTCAGCCATCCCGCGGCCGAGTGTGGGCGTCGGTCGGCGACACGCCCGTCGGCACGGCGACGCCACGCCGGAATCATATCAGCGGCGTCAGGATCGCCGTGACGATCAGTGCGACCGCCCAGATCAGGTCGAGATTGACCCACGCGGTGCGAAGCATGCGCAACCCGAGCTTCTCATAAACGAGGACGGCGATACTTCCCATGATCAAGAGGTACGCGAGGGTATGGACCAGCGTCACGATCAGTCCGACCATAGGCTCGGAGGGCACCATCGCTGCCAACGCGTCAACGTGGGTTCCATGGTTCCCGGGTATCGAAACGCCCTGAGCAGCCGCGCCGACCGGCATCATTTGGCTGTGGTCGTGCGGGCCATGCGATGACGGATCGGCCGGATGGCCGAATACGAAGGGAAGCACCATCAGTCCGGCGCCGTGAGCCGACGCCATCAGGAACGACCAGACCGTAAGTTCACGCGGCCCAACCTGCATGCCGCCATAGCGGGGATGGCCGCGGCGGAACAGCTTGTAGACACCGAATCCGAACAATACGCCGGCGACGCCCCATTTAAGCGCGCTCGCCGGGATGATCGCGCCGGCCAGGCTGAAGAGACCGACGGCCGCCGCGATCGCCGCGGCGTGGCCGGCAGCCAGGGGAAGCATAGCGGTCCAGACCGCGGACCGCCGCTGCTCCTGAAGTCCGAGCCCCACGGCAAAGAGCCATCCCATGCCTGGATTCACACCGTGGAAGACGCCCATGAGAAAGACCATAAACCACATGCTGGAGATCTCCATCGCTCTATCCGTTTAGGAGTGGCAGACCTGTTAGGAGTAGCAGACCTGTTAGGAGTAGCAGACCCGTTAGGAGTAGCAGAACGAGTCGGACGAGGAGTCGCCC
>CAZART010000108.1:0-15069 GCA_964487555.1 uncultured Rhodothermales bacterium | reverse complement strand
TTAGGAGTAGCAGACCCGTTAGGAGTAGCAGAACGAGTCGGACGAGGAGTCGCCCCCCTGGAGCCGGACCTGGTGCGGCCGCAGGCCATCGAAACCGACGAAGAACCGCTCGTCGAAGGCCATCCCGCCGTCGGGATTCGAATCGAGCTTGACCATCCACCCGCGAATGCCGTCGGGATAGAACTGCGCGTCCCACGGCGAATACAGCGAATTAGTCAGGTAGACCCTGCGTCCGTCGCGGCTGATCTCCACCATCTGAGGACCGCCGTTCAGTGCCTGATCGGGGCCGGAAATGTGGCCGGCCCGGCGCGTGATGCCGCCGATATGAACGGACCCCGTGAATTTCGGGTCTACCGGGTCGGTGACGTCGTACTTCCGCAGCTCGCCCGTTCCCCAGCACGACACGTACAGGTAGCGGTCGTCAAGCGAGAGGTTGATGTCCGTCACGAGGGGCGGCACCGCACCGAAGCCTTTCAGGATCGGCGGCAACGCGTCAGGATCCGCCGGCTCGGCCGGGATTTCGATGACCTTCCTGACGTTCCAGTCGGCCGTGCCGTTACGGCCCTCGCGATACCACATCCAGATGGAAGACGACAGGTCCTTCAATGAGATCACGACGCCGACGAAACCGTAGCCGCGCTTCGGGTCGTGCGCCGGACGGAGCTCGAGAACCATCTGGTTCTCGCTGCCGAGGTCGAGCGTCTTCATGTGACGGCGCGACTTGAGATCCCACACGTGGAGCGCGTGCCCGTACTTTCCGTCGAGCAGAAGTTCGGGAATGACGCCCTCGGTCACCATGTTCGGTGTGCCCCACTCGCTGGTGATCATCGTGTCGTAGCCGAGATGCCACCAGAAGTCGTAGGCGAGATACTGATCGGCCCGATCCCGCTCCCAGATCCCCTGGACGTCGAACTTCTCGTGGTCGAGCATGAAGATGCCGCCCGGGCCGTCGCCGTCCGTCGCCCCGAGCGCGTTGATGTAGATGCCTTCCGGACCGCAGTGCACCGTGTGCGGGGCCATGTAGCCGGTGCGTTCCATTATGGTCTCAGGCTCGATCACCTTGACAAGCCGTGGATTGCGCGGGTCCGGCTTCGTGTCGACGATGTGTATGCGCGTGGAGCCGGTGCCCGGGACGACCAGATAGCGTCGCTCCACGTGCGCGTGCGATGCGTAGGCGCACAGGTGGGAGCTGCAGGCGTTCCAGCCGAAATGGTGCAGCTCGTTGTCGCTGTTCGGGAAATCAACCTTTCCGACGAGCTGTCCGTACGTCGCTGAATCCGGGTCGACGTCGATCACGCCGAGCGCGTCAGGTTCACCCTCTTGATTCGGGTTGAGGAGGGCTACGTAGGCGAGGTTCTCCTTCGGTGCCTCCATCGCCATCTGAGGCGTGGGGTAGAAGCTTGGATCGGGTTTCCAGGTTGACATGCTGTGTCCTCCGTCTTGCAGATTCTCGGTTTGGGGCAGCCGTTGGCCGCCTCTCTCACCGTTCAAGACGAGAAATCGGTATGGATCACCAAATGAGAGCGTGAAATTTCTTCCCCGCAGGGCTCCCGCGCGACATCGAGGGGACAAGGCCTCCGATTCGCGGCAGGTCAATTCTCCAAAGGTTCCCACGCGACCGAAATGAAACGTGCGCACCGGGACACGGTGCAATCAAGGGCAAGGCGCCCAGGCGGTAGGCAGCCGAAATTGCATCTTCATCTCTTACAACCGACCTTGTCGAATCACACCTCCACGCCGCTTTGTGACGAATGCACGAATGGCCGCCACCCGTGTCGGCCGCGCGGCCGCAGCCTTTCCGTCCAAGGTGATCCCAATGGTCGGTAAAACGATCTCCAGCTATGAGATCCTCGAAAAGCTCGGTGAAGGAGGTATGGGTGTCGTGTACCGGGCGCGACATACCACACTCAACCGATTCGCTGCACTGAAATTCCTTCCGTCGCACGCAAGCTCTGACCCGGTCGTCAAAGAGCGCTTCATTCGGGAGGCGCGAGCCGCATCTGCCCTGGATCATCCGAACATCTGCACGGTGCACGACATCGGTGAGACGGAGGCCGGGTCACTTTACATCGTGATGGCTTGCTATGAGGGCACGACGCTCAAATACCGCATCGAGCAGGAGCGCTTTACCCTGGATAAGTGCCTCGACCTCGCCTCGCAGATCGCGGCAGGTCTGGAGCGCGCGCACGAGGCCGGCATCATTCATCGGGACCTGAAGCCCGCCAATATTATGGTGACCGACCGGGATCGAGCCGTCATCCTCGATTTCGGCGTGGCGAAGCTCGTCGGTGCAAAGGACCTTACCAGGTCCGATTCCACGCTCGGTACGGCCGCATATATGAGCCCGGAACAGATCCGCGGTGAGGATCTCGATGAGCGGACCGACCTTTGGAGCCTCGGCGTGCTGCTTTACGAGATGCTGGGCAGGACTCGTCCGTTCACAGGGGGTTATGCCGCCTCGGTCGCTTACGCAATAGTCAATGCCGACCCTGAGCCGATCAGCTCGGACATCCCGGAGGATCTGAAGCGCCTGATCGACAAGGCGCTGGCGAAACTGCCTGCAGATCGCTTCCAGACTGCTGCCGAGATGAGGCAGGCTCTCGAGACGGTACGACAACGCATAGCGCCGCAGGCAGCCTCCGTTCGATCGTCCGCGCCCTTGCCCTTCCGGCGGAGGCTTGCGCTCTACGCGGCTGCAGGCGTCGTTCTGGCCGTCCTCATCATACTCGCGCTCAAAGTCCGCACGGAATCCGTTCCAGCGCAGATTTCCTCTATCGCTGTGCTCCCCCTCGAAAATTTCTCAGGACGCTCTGATCAAGCCTACTTCGTCGACGGAATGACGGAGGCTCTTACGACGGAATTATCCAAAATCAGCGGGCTGCGCGTCATTTCGCGTACTTCGACCCTGGCCTACCGGGATGCAGACATCAATTCCCGGGAAATCGCTCGTGAGCTGGATGTCGGTGCCCTCATTGAGGGATCCGTCCTCATGGTTGGAGACCGCGTTCGCATCACGGCTCAGCTCATCGACGCGCGTACGGACGAGCACCTTTGGGCGGACCAATTCGACCGGGACCTCGCAAACATCCTTCAGCTTCATAGCGACGTCGCCGCGGAGATTACCGACCAGATCCATCTGACGCTTTCAGGATCGGAACGTGCGAGACTTGAAGGCAGAACCAGAGTTGATCCCGAGGTTTACGAGTTGTATTTGCGGGGCCGGCACAGCTGGGGAGAGCCGGCCGAGGAGACCTTGCGTGCCAGTATCGAATACTTCAGCCGTGCGATCGGACTTGATTCGACCTATGCGCCCGCTTATGCCGGCGCCGGGATGTCTCACGCCATGCTTTCACACTTTGACGCCCCGCACTCAGTATGGCCGCAGGCAAAGCGGTTCGCTGAGAAGGCGTTGGACCTGGATGAAAACCACGCCGAGGCGTATACCGTGCTGGGTCGGTATGAACTTATATATGCGCGAAACTGGACGGCGGCGGAACGAGCGCTGACACGCTCGATCGAGCTGGATCCCAACTCGAGCCAGGCGCGCATACACTATGCCATGTTCCTGGAGGCGATGGGCCGCTTCGACGAATGCGTTCGCGAGCTGGAGGTCGCGAAGCAAATCGATCCGCTCTCGCTCGAAGTGCGGATGTTCTGGGAGGTGCTGCATTTCTTGATGGGGCGCTATGACGCGGTTATCGAACATGCGCAGACGACGCTCGAGATTGAGCCGGAATTCGGATTCTCGCGGATCTTGATGGGGACCGCCCATGCAATGCGTGGAGATTCTTCCCTGGTAGTCAGGACGCTCGAGCCGGTGATGCTCCAGACGGAGCATCTTCGCGACAACCCCATTAGCCCCGTCTGGCTTGCATTTGGAACGTACGGATATGCCGTTGCCGGCGCTGAGGCGGAGGCCAGGCGGCTGCTTGCTCAACTCGTCGAAATCACCCGCGAACGTTACGTATGTGCCTACGACGTGGGGGCTGTCTTCGTCGCCCTCGGAGAGCACGATGAAGCATTCATGTGGCTCGATCAGGCCTTGGTAGATGCGTCGGAGTGCCTACCGCACGCGAACGTGGACCCAAGGCTTGATGATCTGCGGGGCGATCGCCGCTTCGACGATTTCTTGACGAGGGTTGGGTTCTGATCTGGTTGATCATGATCCTCGGCAGCCAGCGGCCGAGTTCAGGCGCGTCGTCCCGGCTTCAGTCCTCCAACTCACGCATGAGCCATGCCCGCGCCATCCGCCAGTCATTCGACACGGTCCCGTGCGAGATTTCGAGGGCCTCAGCCGTTTCCTCAATGCTCAGCCCCGCGAAATATCGACACTCGACCACCTTAACCCACCGTGGCCGCTCCGCCTCGAGCCGCTCGAGGGCGTCGTGGATCTCGAGGACGCGGTCGATCGACACGCCGGTGTTGAGGCGGGCTTCGTTCAGGGTTACGCGATCACCACTGCGTTTCCGAGAGGCTTTCGCGCGGGCATAGTCGACAAGAATGCGCCGCATGGTCTTTGCGGCCGCCCCGAAGAAGTGAGCGCGGCCCTTCCAGCTCACGTCCTGATAGCGCACGAGCTTCAGATAGGCTTCGTGCACGAGGCCGGTCGTGTTCAGCGTGTGATGCGGCCTTTGGTTGCGAAGCTGGGCGTGGGCGATTTGCCGGAGCGAGGGATAGACCTCCCTCAGAAGCCGGTCGAAGGCATCTCTGTCTCCGCTCTCCAGATCGAGAAGCAGTCGTGTGATGTCAGAGGAATCCACGGCGAATGGGTTTGGAAGACTCTAAGAACGCTATTTATGATCAACTTGCGAAGCGATCTGCCGGGAATGGCGCACAGGGTGCGGGCTACCACGTCACATTCACCGCATCAACTCGGACAATGCCTGAATTTGCCTCGACCGACGCTTCCGTATACATTTAGGGTAAATCATCCTAGATCAGGGAATCGCATCGCCGGCGTTGGTCGGCATACAAAGGTGGTTTAACAGCGGTGGGAGATGATGAACGGTGAGAGTCTCGATCGCCTCGAGCGGCTGTTCCGAGTGGCGCAGATGCAGCCGCTTGAAGAGCGGGAAGCCTTTCTCGATGCCGCCTGTGCAGATGATCCTACCCTCCATCAAGAACTTCGGGACCTCTTGCATGCCGACCAGGAGGCAGAAAAGGTGGCGTTCCTTGAAGAGCCCGCCGGCCACTGGGGGCCAAGGCGGCCTGAGCAGGAGATTCGCTTCTGCACGGCGCCGGACGGCATACGAATCGCCTTCTCGACGGTGGGAACGGGTCCGCCCCTGGTGAAGGCCGCCAACTGGCTCAGCCATCTCGATTTCGATTGGGGCAGTCCTGTCTGGCGCCACTGGCTCCATGGACTGTCGCAGCACCACATGCTGGTGCGGTATGATGCGCGCGGCTGCGGCCTCTCGGACTGGGAGGCGAAGGATTATTCGGTGGACGTCTGGACCCGGGACCTGGAGACCGTGGTGGACGCGCTCAAATTAGAGCGTTTTCCCCTTCTGGGCATCTCGCAGGGTGGCGCTGTAGCCATTACCTATGCCGTGCGGCATCCAGAGAGAGTTAGTCATCTCATCCTATACGGCGCGTTTGCGCGGGGTGGGGCACATCGCCCGCGTAACCGTGAGCAAGCCCAGTTGGATGAGATGTTGTTAACGATGGTACACCTGGGGTGGGGCCAGGACAACCCCGCCTTCCGACAGGTTTTCACGACGATGTTCATGCCCGACGCCACCGTCGAACAGATGCGGTGGTTCAACGACCTGGCGCGCATCACCACGTCGCCGGCGAATGCGGCCCGCATTATGGCGGCTTTTGAAACGATCGACGTGAGCGAGCTTGCGCGGCAGGTCGACGTCCCCACGCTGATCGTGCACGCCCGGGAGGACGGCAAGGTGCCATTTGAGGAGGGGCGCCACCTCGCGGCACTTATTCCCGGGGCGCGTTTTGTGCCGCTCGAGGGCAAGAACCACATCCTGCTGGAAAACGAACCCTCGTGGCCACGCTTCCTGGAGGAGCTGCGTCGTTTCGTCGGCGTCGACGCCGCCAGAGTTTCGACCTACCGCACGCCCGAGGCCGGCTTCGACGCCGACTCTGTCAGCTCCGCACCTGGTTTGCGGGCGCGTGTTTCCGCCGCCCTCCAGGGCCGATCGGTGGGTCACTACACGATCCTGGAGAAACTGGGTGCGGGAGGCATGGGGGTCGTCTACAAAGCCAGGGACGTGCGTCTGGAGCGCATGGTGGCCCTGAAGACCCTGCCGGTTGATCTCAGCTTCGACGAGGACGCCAAGCGGCGCTTTATGCAAGAGGCGAAAGCAGCTTCGGCGCTCGACCACCCGAACATCTGCACGATACACGAGATCGGCGAATACGAAGGGCAGCTCTTTCTGGCGATGCCCTGCTATGAGGGCGAGACCCTCAGGGAGAAGATCGCTCGGGGACCGCTGCCTCTCGACGAAGCCGTTGAATACGCAGCACAGATTGCGGAAGGATTGGCTGCCGCCCATGAAGCGGGCATCATCCATCGTGACGTGAAACCGGCTAATGTGATGGTGACCCGCCGCGGCCTGGTGAAGCTGCTGGATTTCGGCATCGCGAAGGTGGCGAACAGCAACCTTACGAGGTCCGGTGCCCTGCTCGGAACGATGGCGTATATGAGCCCCGAGCAAATGGGTCGCGGTCCGGTGGACCATCGAGCGGACATATGGAGCCTGGGCGTCGTACTCTATGAGATGATCGCGGGCGCGCGACCTTTCTCCGGAGAATACGAGGCGGCGTTGCTTTACGCCGTCCAGTATGAGGAGCCGGCGTACTTGACGTCGCTACGGCCGGACGTACCGGAGGCACTCGCCCGCATCGTCAAGAAGGCGCTCGAAAAAGACCCCGAGCTGCGATACCAGCGGGCCGGCGAACCGCTCCGGGCCCTGCGCCGCCTGAAGACATCGATCGGAGGGGCCGCCGCACAGTCGAACCCAGAGGTCGACCGGAAGTCGAGCATGTACGCCGGTATACGCGGCCGCAAAAACGCGCCTGAGGCTGACAGGAGACGTCCCATTTCGGAAAAGCGGACGGCAATCGTCGTGCTACCCTTTGAAAACATGGGCCCGTCGGAGCACGCGTACTTTGCTGCCGGTGTGACGGCGGAGATCACCAGCCGTCTCGCCGCCGTCAGCACGCTGGGTGTCATCTCGCGCCGCAGTGCTCTTCATTACGGCAACACGCAGATGCCGACGAAGCAGATCGGGCGCGAGCTGAGCGTCGACTACGTGCTCGAAGGATCGGTACGCTGGGCTCCGGGCATCGGGAATACAGGCCGCGTTCGGATCGCCTGCAATCTTATTCGCGTTGCAGACGAGATCAGCCTCTGGACCGGCACCTATGACCGCGATCTCGACGACATCTTCAAGGTGCAGTCCGAAATAGCCCGTGAAGTCGTTGGACAGCTGGGAATGACGCTGCGTGAGCCCGAGCGCGAGGCGGTCGATGAACGGCCGACCGATAGCCTGGAGGCGTACCAGGCATTTCTTCGGGGACGGTTTTGCGCGGCACGCCCCGACTATTCGGCCGAGAACTGGATCGCGGCGGTGGAGAGCTACCGACGGTCGGTTGAGCTGGATCCCGAATTCGCGCCGGCCCACGCCGAGCTTTCTATTGCGCACTCTTTCCTGTACCACCTCGGACACGACCGGTCGGAGGAAAGGGGCGCCAAGTCAGCGCAGGCGGCGGAGCGGGCCGTGGATCTCGCTCCCGAGGCGCCGGAATCCCATCTCGCACTCGGATACTACTACTACCGCGTCCGAAGGGACTACTCACGGGCTCTCGAGGAATTCGCCATCGCCGGCCGAACGTCTCCCGGTGACTCAGAGGTCTGGGAAGCCCAGGCGTACGTCGCCCGGCGGCAGGGCTACTGGGACGAGGCGCTGACGCATTTCAAGAACGCCTTCGAGCTGAGTCCGCGCGACGGTCAGCTCGCAGTGCACCTCGCGTTAACCTGTGCCTACGCCCGGCATTATCGGGAGGCAATCGACTATTGCGATCAGACCATTGCGCTGGCGCCCGATCAGCCTTTCGCCTACTACCACAAAGCGTGGACCTATTGGAGCTGGAAAGGCACTACGGAGGAGGCAAGGGCCGCGCTCGAAGTGATGCCGGTGCGTACGGCGGAGGGCTGGTACCATTGGACCTGGTTCTGGCAAGAGGTCTTCGAAGGGAAATGTCACGACGCGCTTCGGCGCCTTATCGCCATGCCTGAAGACTGGATCAAGACGTGGCTGGTCGCCTGCCCGACCTCACTCTTGCGGGCTCAGGTTCACGATCTGTTGGAGGAGCCGGATGAGGCCCGCGAAGCATATGACGCGGCACGGACCCTGCTCGAGGCGGCGGTTCGGCGGAGTCCGGATGATCCCCGCCTCCGTGCTTCGCTCGGAGTGGCCTATGCCGGCAATGGCCGAAGAGACGAGGCGCTTCGCGAGGGAAGGCGCGCGGTCGATCTTCTGCCGGTCTCAAAAGACGCCTATTTCGGGACCTCGTACGTGACGGACTGCGCGCTGATCAATACGATGGTCGGCGAATACGATGCTGCGCTGAAGGCGCTCGAGACGCTGCTTGCCATTCCGTCAATGATGGCCGTTCCCCTTCTTCGACTCGACCCTCGCTGGAAACCCCTCCGTTCGCATCCCGGATTCCAGCGTCTCCAGAAAGCGGAGGGTGAAAACTGATGCCGCACCCGAAGCTTCGCTTCATGGAAACCCTGCGGTCCCTCGACCTAGCGGACGAGGCTTCGAGAGCGGAGCATGTGGCCTACGAGCAGCTCGCGCGGGCGCACCGCAGGATTGCCGTTGCCCTCACGCGGCTCTCGGAGCGTATGGTCGGCTGCCGCGATCTGCCGATGGGCAGGCATGACGCGGCCGCGCTTCTGGGCGGAGACGCGTCCTTCTACCGGACGGCGTTCGAAGCCTTCGCGGGCCATTCGGCGCAGTTTATTCTTTCTGCGGGGCACCATCTCGATCTCCGTAGCCTGGACCCCGTCCCGGAGAACTTCATCGTAAGGCCCGCCGTGCCGCAGCTCGAGCTGCTGCCGAAGGTGGATCTCTTCGTCACGCACGGGGGCGCGAACAGTCTGAACGAGGCGCTCTACCACGGCGTGCCCGTGGTCGTCATCCCGCCCCACCTCGAGCAGGCGGTCAACGGCCTGCATCAGCGTGTCACACGAGCGACGATGCCGGCGTGCACGAGAAGCATTAGGAGACGCGGCCGCGTGATCTTTGAACGCGAAGACGTCGAACAGAGGGAGGCGGCCGGCTGAGCTCAAGTAGTCACTGCTTTCCGCCGCCAATAATCTGCAAGAGTTGATCCGGCGTATAGACCGCGAGCGTTGCCGGCTGGAAGTCGGCGACATTCCGCGTGACAATTCCATCGGCCCGAGCATGTCGTGCCGCCTCATGCTGCACGGCATCTTCAACGTCGTCAAAATCGATAGCCAATGCGTCGACTAGAACGGCCCGCGTAACCGGTGCCACTTCGCATATCTCCAGCAGGCGCCGGATCGCGACCAGAGACTGTTTACGATTTCGTTCGCGTCGGAGGATATAGTGGATCGTGGGCGCGGTTACGGCACTCACGAGCCCGGTGAGGTGGCCCGTCTCAACGGCTGCAAGGAGCTGAGCCGCCGACCGAACGTGAGGTTCGCGGTTCAGAACGACATCAAGAAGTACGTTTACGTCGAAGAGAATGCGCAGAACCGATCCGAACCGGAATTCCTCCGCCATCAATCTAGATCAACGATGTTTCTCGGCGAGATAGCGGTGGTAATCGTCCTCGTCGAGCTCGCCTTTTCCGGCCATGCCTAGGAGGGATCGCGTGGTCGGAGGCAATTTCTGCTTCCAATCCTGCTCCTGGTCCGCCTTACCAGCCGTAATCGCCCGAAAATAGTCGGCAATCATCTGTGAGAGCGATGTGCCTCGTTTATGGGCATACCGCTTCGCTCTGTTAATCAGCGCATTATCAATCCGGAGCGTCAGTTTTCTGGGCTCTGACGTACCGTCATCCGCTCTCGATTTCATCCGCCTGGGGATTTGCTATACGTGTAATCACACCGTTTATGTACGTATCAGCTGGAGAAGTTCCCGACCCATCCTCATCGAAGGAGTTCGCGCCGAGCACCCGCGCGCCGAGACTGCAGGCGGCTCCCAGGCGAACGACCATCGCACTGCGTCACATTCTTGCCTACGAGTACGGTTAATCTGATCCTCAGTCACCGGCGTCAAGGTGCCCTGTACGAGCTGCCGTGCTTGCTAAAAATTTCTTCCACTTCCTCAGGCGTCAGTTGGCGCGTGCCCGAGTTTGTGGCGCTGTCCAGGTCCTGGAAGAACTGGTCGAGACCCGCAGGAGCAACGTACCAGACGAGTTCCATGTCCTCGTCCGCACTCTCAACCCCATGCCACACGCCGGAGGGGATGAAGATCGTAGATCCGGCCTCCAGCTCGGCACTGGACTGGCCGATGCGACCGATTCCTGTTCCGCGATGAATGAACAAGACCTCATCGGCACTATGGTGCACATGAACGGGGATCTGCGCGCGGGGCGCTAGTTTTTGTGTCCCCATAGCGGTTCTCGGCGAACCGGTTTGAGGGCTCACCTTGATGGTGATCGGGCCCCGTTCCGAATGAAGCATCAACACTTCACCCTCGTCCGGAGCCAGAACGTATGCCTCCCGGTCGGCTTCGGCAGAAGGGCCGGCCTCCTGGCGATGAGAGCTATACGAACACGAGCTAAGCAGCAAGAGCAAAGCTGCAAGTGGGACCATGGTTCTCATAGCGGCCTCCTTTGTGCGTTAGACGGTTTGCCGATCAACGGCGGCGCCGGCTATTCCTTCCATCTCGGCAGAGTAGACGATCGCCAGCCTTCTCTTGCACATCTCACATAAAACTTAAGCGGGATGTAGCGCGCGCATCACGGCAATCGGCCGCATAGCGCCGCCAACGTCTAAGATAAAGCGGGAAGCCGTCCGCGTTGAGGCTGCGTGCGCTGCGCCTGAACGCCGGGAGCTTGGATGCCGGGCGTGGATCGGTACGACGTGAATGGATACATTAAATTCACGCCAGGAAAGGCCCGAATTTGCTCGAAGAAGATGATCGTCCGCATCATACATCCGCGTCTTCTCCTCCTCGCCGCCTTCGCGGTAAGAATCGGCTGCCGCCAGACGTCGGTTGCAAAACGAACAGGGAGGTAACTGTGGAAGATCAGCCAACCTGCGGGGAGGGGCTTGCGGCAAACGCTGTACTCCCTCGAAAGCTTGGGGAGTTGACGGATTCCGTGGGCCGGATTCTCGAGCTCCACATGGAGGCGCTCGACCTGGCGGACGAGGCTTCGAGAGCGGAGCATGTGGCCTACGAGCAGCTCGCGCGGGCGCACCGCAGGATTGCCGTTGCCCTCACGCGGCTCTCGGAGCGTATGGCCGGCTGCCGCGATCTGCCGATGGGCAGGCATGACGTGGCCGCGCTATCTGGTCCGGAGCCTACCGAAGCCTTCAAAAAGTTCGTGCGGCTCGAGCAGGAACTCGACGCGCTGCTCCGCGAGCGACTCGAGGAGGATTGGAAAATGCTCCGCGAGATGGGCGGAGCGCGTTAGAAGCCGGGGACAAGCGTCGCCTTTCCAGACTGGCGCGGCCCCGTAAGGACGATGGCCGGGAAATCGGATGCGGCCCTGGTGAGGACCGCTTCGATCAAGCGTCGAATGTATGTACGGGCCGTAGCTTCGTGCTAAATTGCAAAATTGCACGCATATCCGAGTGCGTCAAAAACGAATCGAACGGAACCGCACCCCTGAAGCGCGATGTGGACCGGCTTATCTTAATCCATGGCCTGCATCCTCCTCTTCAACGTGCCCGGTCACGGACACGTGAATCCGACGCTGCCGGTGGTTGCCGAACTGATCCGCGGCGGACATCGCGTCATCTATTATAATCTCGACGCATTCCGGCCAAAGATCGAACGGACGGGAGCCGAATTCCGGGCCTATCCTGAGACGAACCTCACGGACGCGGACTTCTCGAAGCTCGTCAGCAATCTGGTCAAGGTCACCCTGTTCCTCCTCGAAGAGAGTCTTCGCCTGCTGCCTTTCGTGCTGGATGAGATCGATCGAGAGAAGCCGGATCTGGTGATCTTCGACTCCATCGCCCTCTGGGGCATGCAGGGCGCGCGGCTGCGGCGGGTGCCGTCCGTGGGATCGATCAGTACCTTCGTGCTTCGAGGCATGGCCGGAATGGTCACCTGGCGCGACGGGGTGCACATGCTGCGGCGCTCATTCCGCACGGTGCCCGCTCTGCTTCGCCGCCGGAGGAGCTTGATGAAAATCGGCGGCTTCCCCCGCCGGGCCGTGTTTCCCTGCCTGGGTGACGTGAACATCGTCTACACGTCACGGGCCATGCAGCCGGCGACGCCGGTTCTCGACGACAGCTTCCATTTCGTGGGGCCGTCGATGCGTGCGGATTTTCGCGAGCCGATCGATTTTCCGTGGGATCTGCTGGACGAAGGACGGCCGCGCGTATATCTCTCACTCGGCACGCTTCTGGGCGGAGACGCGTCCTTCTACCGGACGGCGTTCGAGGCCTTCGCGGGCCATTCGGCGCAGTTTATTCTTTCTGCGGGGCACCATCTCGATCTCCGTAGCCTGGACCCCGTCCCGGAGAACTTCATCGTAAGGCCCGCCGTGCCGCAGCTCGAGCTGCTGCCGAAGGTGGATCTCTTCGTCACGCACGGGGGCGCGAACAGTCTGAACGAGGCGCTCTACCACGGCGTGCCCGTGGTCGTCATCCCGCCCCACCTCGAGCAGGCGGTCAACGGCCTGCATCAGCGTGTCACACGAGCGACGATGCCGGCGTGCACGAGAAGCATTAGGAGACGCGGCCGCGTGATCTTTGAACGCGAAGACGTCGAACAGAGGGAGGCGGCCGGCTGAGCTCAAGTAGTCACTGCTTTCCGCCGCCAATAATCTGCAAGAGTTGATCCGGCGTATAGACCGCGAGCGTTGCCGGCTGGAAGTCGGCGACATTCCGCGTGACAATTCCATCGGCCCGAGCATGTCGTGCCGCCTCATGCTGCACGGCATCTTCAACGTCGTCAAAATCGATAGCCAATGCGTCGACTAGAACGGCCCGCGTAACCGGTGCCACTTCGCATATCTCCAGCAGGCGCCGGATCGCGACCAGAGACTGTTTACGATTTCGTTCGCGTCGGAGGATATAGTGGATCGTGGGCGCGGTTACGGCACTCACGAGCCCGGTGAGGTGGCCCGTCTCAACGGCTGCAAGGAGCTGAGCCGCCGACCGAACGTGAGGTTCGCGGTTCAGAACGACATCAAGAAGTACGTTTACGTCGAAGAGAATGCGCAGAACCGATCCGAACCGGAATTCCTCCGCCATCAATCTAGATCAACGATGTTTCTCGGCGAGATAGCGGTGGTAATCGTCCTCGTCGAGCTCGCCTTTTCCGGCCATGCCTAGGAGGGATCGCGTGGTCGGAGGCAATTTCTGCTTCCAATCCTGCTCCTGGTCCGCCTTACCAGCCGTAATCGCCCGAAAATAGTCGGCAATCATCTGTGAGAGCGATGTGCCTCGTTTATGGGCATACCGCTTCGCTCTGTTAATCAGCGCATTATCAATCCGGAGCGTCAGTTTTCTGGGCTCTGACGTACCGTCATCCGCTCTCGATTTCATCCGCCTGGGGATTTGCTATACGTGTAATCACACCGTTTATGTACGTATCAGCTGGAGAAGTTCCCGACCCATCCTCATCGAAGGAGTTCGCGCCGAGCACCCGCGCGCCGAGACTGCAGGCGGCTCCCAGGCGAACGACCATCGCACTGCGTCACATTCTTGCCTACGAGTACGGTTAATCTGATCCTCAGTCACCGGCGTCAAGGTGCCCTGTACGAGCTGCCGTGCTTGCTAAAAATTTCTTCCACTTCCTCAGGCGTCAGTTGGCGCGTGCCCGAGTTTGTGGCGCTGTCCAGGTCCTGGAAGAACTGGTCGAGACCCGCAGGAGCAACGTACCAGACGAGTTCCATGTCCTCGTCCGCACTCTCAACCCCATGCCACACGCCGGAGGGGATGAAGATCGTAGATCCGGCCTCCAGCTCGGCACTGGACTGGCCGATGCGACCGATTCCTGTTCCGCGATGAATGAACAAGACCTCATCGGCACTATGGTGCACATGAACGGGGATCTGCGCGCGGGGCGCTAGTTTTTGTGTCCCCATAGCGGTTCTCGGCGAACCGGTTTGAGGGCTCACCTTGATGGTGATCGGGCCCCGTTCCGAATGAAGCATCAACACTTCACCCTCGTCCGGAGCCAGAACGTATGCCTCCCGGTCGGCTTCGGCAGAAGGGCCGGCCTCCTGGCGATGAGAGCTATACGAACACGAGCTAAGCAGCAAGAGCAAAGCTGCAAGTGGGACCATGGTTCTCATAGCGGCCTCCTTTGTGCGTTAGACGGTTTGCCGATCAACGGCGGCGCCGGCTATTCCTTCCATCTCGGCAGAGTAGACGATCGCCAGCCTTCTCTTGCACATCTCACATAAAACTTAAGCGGGATGTAGCGCGCGCATCACGGCAATCGGCCGCATAGCGCCGCCAACGTCTAAGATAAAGCGGGAAGCCGTCCGCGTTGAGGCTGCGTGCGCTGCGCCTGAACGCCGGGAGCTTGGATGCCGGGCGTGGATCGGTACGACGTGAATGGATACATTAAATTCACGCCAGGAAAGGCCCGAATTTGCTCGAAGAAGATGATCGTCCGCATCATACATCCGCGTCTTCTCCTCCTCGCCGCCTTCGCGGTAAGAATCGGCTGCCGCCAGACGTCGGTTGCAAAACGAACAGGGAGGTAACTGTGGAAGATCAGCCAACCTGCGGGGAGGGGCTTGCGGCAAACGCTGTACTCCCTCGAAAGCTTGGGGAGTTGACGGATTCCGTGGGCCGGATTCTCGAGCTCCACATGGAGGCGCTCGACCTGGCGGACGAGGCTTCGAGAGCGGAGCATGTGGCCTACGAGCAGCTCGCGCGGGCGC
>CAZART010000107.1:0-17882 GCA_964487555.1 uncultured Rhodothermales bacterium | reverse complement strand
CCCCTTCCCCTTCCCCTAAACGTCGTGCGGCAGATTCCCCCGATGCGACCGCAAATACACGAACGGCGTGTGATGCAGGAAATTCGACACCCGGGCGGTGTAGATGTCGGCGTAACGCTCCATCTGCCGAGCCAGGTGGCTCTTGTCGTTGCCGGCACGCGTGAGTAAGCCCCAGTTCGGGTTTAGCAGCCGGCCGGAGTCGGCAGCCAGCGGGGCGATCTCCTCGTCGAGAGATATCACTTCTTCGCGTACGGCACCGAGGCTGCGCTCGAGCTCGGCGATCGAGACGTCGCGTTGCGGTCCGTAACCCTTCCGCTTACGCTGAATAGCCAGCCGGATGGCGGAGTATTCGGCTTCGAGCTCTTCCTTGCGCACCATCATGAGAGACAGCCGGTGCTGATCCTCTTCGAACCGCTTCAGAGCGGCGATTTCGTCTTCGAGCTCGCGGATCACGAGCGCGGTGCGCCAGCGGAGGATGTTCTTCGAAACGTTTACGTCGACGAACATGTGGTCGCCCACGTAGAGGATTTCTTCGCCGCGGAGCCCGAGGCTTTCCTCCACAAGGCGCGCGTTGCCGCCGACGAAGACGCGGCCGTCTTCCAGAGGACCGTAGTGGTCGCGAAGAAGGCCGTCCTCCGTCACGACTTCGTAGGCCGGAGCGCGGCCGGTGAAAAATTCGGGTTTCCGCGCCCCGACGATGGCGACGTCGAATACGTCCCGCCACGTCTTGCCCCGCGGAAGGTATCGATCGAAAACATAGCTCAGCATAGGCACGGCGTACGACCACTCGGAGTTGGTGATGAGGATCACCTTCTTGCCGGCCTCCTTCTGATCGAGCAGCGCGAGCGGCATTTCCTCGTCGATGTCCACAAAACGCCGCGGGTCGGCAACGATCTCGGCCTTGAGTTTGCCTTCCATATGCGTCTCGTCGAGCGAGCGCCGCACGAGACGGTAAAGATCCTCATACCCCATTGCTCCGGGTATCCGGTCCTCGTCGAGCAGATCCACCAGCTGCATATACATGCTGGCTTCGGAAATCGAAAAGAGGGTGTTGAGAAAGTACCAGCGCGGCTCGTTCAGGTCGATGAGCGTACGCTCGTATACGTCGCGAAGATCATCAAACGAAAGCGGATTTGTGCCATGAAACGCCCGCTTGACGTAGCCGAACCGGTTCGCTTTGACGAGGTTGCCCATCTCCGTATCGATGATCAGCCCGCGAATAACCAGGTCGGGGTCGAACTTCAGATGTTCGACCGGCCAGCCCTGATCGACCAGGCGCTGCTTCAGCACGGCGTAGGCCCGCTCCTCCCAGGCCTCCATCCGGTAGTGGATGAGCGTGTAGTCCATGTCGTACCCGATGGCCTTAATCCGGCGCATGCTGAGCGTTCGGTTGCAAAAGATGCCGTGGGTCGTCTCGAGAAGCTCGGGATCCGGACGTCGCTCCTCTTGAAGGACTGCATTCTGTGACATAGCGGCTCGGAAATAAGATGGCGAATCGAAACGGCTTCGAGGATTACCGTCTCTAAAGTAGCCATGTCACAACATCGGGGAATAGAATAATCAGCAACAATCCGACGACCTGGATGGCGATGAAAGGGACGGCGCCGCGGTAGATCTGTGCGGTGGTGATTTCAGGGGGCGCGACGCCGCGCAGGTAAAAGAGGGCGAAACCGAACGGCGGCGTCAGGAAGGAGGTCTGCAGGTTCATGGCGATCATCACGCCGAACCAGATCAAGTCGACCCCGAGCAGGGCGGCTGCCGGCGCCAGCAGCGGCACGATGATGAAAGCGATCTCAAAGAAGTCGATGAAGAAACCGAGTATGAAGATGATGAGGTTGGTTACGATCAGCAGTCCTATGACACCGCCCGGCAGGTTAGTCAGTAGGTCTTCTATCCAGATGTCGCCGTTCAAACCGATGAAAACGAGTGAAAAAGCCCTGGCTCCTACCAGGAGGATCATCACCATCGCGGTCAGCTTTGCGGTTTCTTTCATCGTGCGTTGAAGAGCATCAAGCGTCATGCGGCGATTGATAAGTGCGAGGAGAATCGCCCCCAGTGCCCCCAGTGCACCGGCTTCGGTCGGCGTGGCGACGCCGGCAAAGATGCTGCCCAGGACGATTACGATCAGGAGCAGGGGTGGCAGCATCACCAGCAGGACGCGCTTCGTGAGTTCGGCGGCCGGAATGTTGCGCTCTTCTCTTGGCAGTGCGGGCGCCGCCGCCGGATTGAAGAACGCGACACCCACCGCATAGAGCATGTAGAGCCCGGCCAGAAGGAGCCCCGGAACCAGCGATGCAAGAAACAAATCGCCGACGGAGATCCGCCCTGCGACGCTGAGTTGATCGGCGAGCACGATGAGCACAATGCTTGGGGGAATGATCTGACCCAGCGTGCCGGAAGCCGTGATCACGCCCGCCGAAAGTTCATTGGAGTAGCCGTACCGCAGCATCACGGGAAGCGAGATCACCCCCATCGCGACAACCGATGCGCCGACGACGCCCGTCGCCGCGGCGAGCAGGGCACCGACGAAAACGACCGCAATCGCCAGACCGCCCCGAAGACGGCCGAACAGTAACCCGATCGTGTGGAGCAAATCTTCCGCAAGCCGCGACTTCTCGAGCATTGTTCCCATGAAGATGAAGTAGGGAACGGCAAGCAGCAGCGTATTTGACATCACATCGAAAATGCGATCCGGCATCGCAAAGAGGAGGAGCCAATCGAAAAAACCGAGTTCGACACCGATGAAGGCGAAAATGAGGGCGGTTCCACCAAGCGCAAAAGCGACGGGATACCCTGAAAAAATCAGGATCAGCGCACAGGCAAACATCAGGGGCCCGAGCCAGTCGCCGCTCATATCCCCCCACCGGGTGTGCCGTCCTTGCTTTCGTCGTCGGACCAAGCGGAAGGACCCTTCCTACCCGTTGTGCCGGAAGCGTCCTCGGAGTCGGCATCACGTAAGATGGCGGAAGCACCGGCGCCGGAAAACGCATCCACCCGCAGATCCCCTCGCAGCACCGCCACCTGCTTGATGGCAAGACTCAGGCCCTGGATCATCAACAAAAGAAAGGCCACCGGGATGACGGCCTTGATGGGATAGCGGGGCAGACCGCCGGGGTCGGGGGATATTTCGCCGACGATCCATGAGTTGCGGACGGCGGGCCATGACGTCCACAGCACGAGGATGCAAAATGGAATCAGGAAAAGGATCGTCCCAAGCAGATTGATCCACGCGCGGCCGCGGGGACTGAGCCGCACGAAGAGCACGTCGACGCGAACGTGGGCATTATGCTTCAGCGTGTATGCTGCGCCCAGCAGGAATACGAGACTGTACAAATACCACTGCAGCTCGATATACGTGTTCGAGCTTAGACCGAACCCCGTATACCGGTCGACATAGCGAACGAGGGCGTTGTAAGCACCAATCAGCACCATGAACAGCGTCAGCCAGTAGACGAGACGGCCTATCCACTCATTGGCGCGGTCGATGCCGGAAGCGATGCGAAGCCAGAAGGGCATAGAATGCGAATCTAGGCAACCGATCTGCAAAAATCACTTAACAATCGCGGATTTGAGTCGATTCTAACGATCACACCCTGGTCTCGGGAAACGTGCCTTCCATTCCCCCGCAATGGACGCCTTTTGCCCGGAAGAGAGCCGATCAGGGACCGTTCGATCAGAGAAATTGATTTATGCATCGATCATTCAGGATCTTGCGCCGATCGCTGCTTGCGTCGCTCCTTGTCCTATCATCTCTAGGCGCCGCATCGGCGCAGGAGCGCGAATCGGACATTGAGGACGTCAGCCTCGAGTCACTGCTCCAGCAGAAGGTCAGCGCCGCATCGAAGCACGAACAGACGTCTCACCAGGCGCCTGCTTCCGTTACAGTCATCGGCGCCGAAGAAATACGGCGATTCGGCTACCAGAACGTCGCCGAAGTGCTCGAGGCCGTGCACGGATTCTATGGAAACAACGATCTCAAGACCAGGTCGATCGGGGTTCGAGGCTTTGGAAGACCCTCCGATTATAATAGTCGGATGCTCGTCCTCGTCGATGGCCACCCGATGAACGAGAGCGCCACGAACTGGGCATTTCTCGACTTACGCCTCGGCGTCGACCTTAGTCTTATCGATAGAATTGAGATCGTTCGCGGGCCGGGTTCCGCCCTGTACGGTACGGGCGCCATGATGGCCGTCGTAAACGTCGTGACAAAAGATGCTGATGCCATGGAGGGCGTCCGAGTCGCGGGCCTGGCCGGCAGCTATGGTTTTCGCGAAGGCCATCTCTCTGTCGGGAAGACCTTGAAGAACGATTACGGCGTCGTCGCCGCGGCGACGTGGGGCGCCTCCGACGGTCACGACATCTATTTCAAAGATCTAGATTTTGAAAACCTCAACAACGGGGTTGCCGAGCAGCAGGACTGGAAGGATTATTACGGATTGGTGCTCGGCGGAACGCTCGGCCCTCTAACGCTTCGAGGCCGACACGTAACGTACGCTGCGGGCGATCCTACCGGATCCGTTCTGACGGCCTTCAACCATGACGCGGCGCAGCACCAAATGGATATCGGTGTGCTTGAGGCCCTCTACCGCCAGTCGATGAGCACCTCGACGCATCTGTCGATCGGCGCTCACCTGAATCACGCGACGCGCGAAATCACCTCGCCGGTCCCATTGGACGATGAGATTGTCGTCAACAACGATCGAGGTGGAAGTCTTTGGACCGGTCTTGTCGGAGATCTCCGGTGGGATGTCAGTCCTGTACACCGAATCGTCACGGGCGGCGAGTTCAAGACCGCTTTCATTGATTATCGTCGCTGGAATTCCGTTGCCACCCTGGCCGACGAAAACTACCGCTTCACACAGGCAGCTCTATTCCTGCAAGACGAGTACAGCCCGTTTCGAAATCTAACGGCAACCACCGGCATCCGCTTTGATTATTACAGCCAGTCCGGCGGCGCCGTCTCACCGCGGCTTGCGCTGGTGTACAACCCGTGGCGAGCTTCGACCCTGAAGGCGCTCTACGGCCACGCGTTCCGCTCGCCGTCCGTGGTGGAGCTTAACTGGGATCAGAAGGAGATTAATTTCATCAGCAACCCCGACCTCGTGCCGGAGCGGATCAGAACGATGGAGCTCCTCTGGGAGCACGATATCGGCAAAACCGTGGCCTCCAGCGTATCGGTGTATCGCTACCGGATGTCGGACCTGATCGAAATCACCTACAACGCCTCCGAGCGAACGATCCAATTTCAAAATCGCGGGAAGGTCGAAGCGCTCGGCACCGAACTCGCGCTGCGGGGGCGAACGTATTCGGGCATTCTCGGGTACGGCAGCTACACGTATCAGCGTGCTCGACTCGTCCCCAGCGGGGACCATCTCGCAAGCTCACCGGAACACCTTCTAAAAGGTGGATTGAGCCTTCCTATCGCCGAACATTCCAGCGCGGGAACGGAGGTTCGCTACGAATCTTCCCGGTTCACCATTTTTGGCACGACCACCGACGCATACTGGCTAATGGACCTTGTCGCTCGCACGTCCGAATTCCTCGGCGGCCACATTGAACTTAGCGCACGCATCCGAAACGTCTTAAACACGCAATACGCGCTCCCCGGAAGTCCTGAACATCGACAACTCGCCCTGACGCAGCACGGCCGACGGTTCATTTTCGAAGTTCGATATCAATTTTAAGGCGGTCCAGCGGTTTGCCCACGCCCAAATTCATAGCGGTGCTCTGCGCGGGCTTTCTTGTTCTTGGTTCCGGCACCAGGGACATGGTCGCGCCCATGGACGTGCAGTATCCTCTTTTCCTGAAGATACTGACATTCGACAGGAAGCTCGATAGACGGGCCGGAAAGGAGATCGTGATCGGCATCATCTACCAGGAACGAGTGAGGGCTTCGTGGTTGGCGAAAGACGAGTTCCTGGATGCGATGGAGAACTCGCCGATCAAGCGGATCAAGGACATACCGGTTCGCGCCGTCCCGATCGCCCTTGACGACGGGGGCACCATTGAAGAGGAGCTCGTCGGAGAGGCCATTGACGTGCTCTACGTCACTCCACTTCGCGCACACGACATTCGAAAGATCACACGTCTGTCGCAAGCGCGACGACTCCTTACGCTGACGGGCGTACCGGAATACGTCGACGCGGGGCTTTCGGTAGGAATCGGAATCTCAGGGGATACGCCGGAGATTCTGGTCAACCTTGAGTCCGCGAAGAAAGAGGGCGCCGACCTCCATGCCAGCCTGCTTCGTCTGGCCAGATTGGTGGGAGGTGTCTGATGGCTGAGAAACGATTATATAAGAGCGGCCTGAAGTCTACCATCCGGACAAAACTGGCTGTGGCCGTCACGCTGCTCATCGGCTTGATTGCGCTCTTCATTCTGTTCTACTTCCCGCCCGCCCTGGAGAAGCAGCAGATGAACGCGGCGGCGTCGAAGGCGCACAGTATCGCTAGCATGACGGCCTACAGCGCGAGTGCCGGCCTCTATTTCGAAGACGTGCAGGCGATCGGAGAAGCGCTGGATGTCGCGCGCCAGAATCCGGACCTCGCGTACGTAGTCGTAACCGACATCGAAGGAAGATCTGTTGCAACGTACAATCTCGACGTCGCGACGCAGGCGGGCTACGAGGAGGTAGCAGCAGCCGGACGAGTCAGCGCCGACGGGCTCGTCTACAAGGTAAAGAACGCCGTGCTGCTCGGCGATGAGCCTATCGGTACCGTCTACCTCGGGATGTCGCTCGATCTCGTTCGGGAGCACATCTCCGAGATGCGCTCGACCGTGGCACTGCTCAGCGTGTTGCTCTTTTTCGGCGGAATGATCGTCGTGATCGCCATTAGCGCATTCATCACGAAGCCGCTCCGGCACATGACGGCTCTTGCGGAGGAAATTGCCGAAGGCGATCTCTCAAAGCGTGCCGACGTAAGTACAGGGGACGAGGTTGAGGACCTCGCACACTCCTTCAACAGCATGGTTGAAAAGCTCGGACGGGCGTATCGCGAAATGGAGGCGCTCAACGCAGACCTCCAGCATCAGAAAGAGGCGCTCCGGACGGCGCACGACGATCTCGAAGCCCGCGTTCAGCAGCGTACGGCCGACATCGAAATCGCGAACCTGGAGCTGCGCGAGGAAATCGCTGAACGTAAGCGCGCCCAGGACGAACTCCGCATCGCGAAAGAGATGGCCGAATCGGCCACACGCGCAAAAAGCGAATTCCTCGCGACGATGAGCCACGAAATCCGCACCCCAATGAATGGGGTCATCGGCATGACGGGATTGCTGATGGAGACCGGGCTCGACGATCAGCAGCAGAAATTTGCAGGCATTATCGAGAGCAGTGGTCAGGCTCTTTTAAGCTTGATCAACGATATCCTGGACTTCTCGAAGATCGAATCGGGGCAGCTCGAGCTTGAACAAACACCTTTCTCCATTATGAAGGTGATTGAAGAGTCGTTGGACCCCATCGCGATCAAGGCCGCAAGCAAGAATCTCGAAGTGGGATACTACATCGAACCCGACGTCCCCGCACAATTCGTCGGCGACGCTACGAGGCTGCGCCAGATTCTCATCAATTTGCTTGGAAACGCCGCCAAGTTTACGGATAGCGGGGAGGTATTCCTTCGCGTTCGGCTCGCCGGCCGCGAGCCCGATGCCGACATCATTCGCGTTTCCGTCAGTGACACAGGCATCGGCATACCGAAAGACCGTATGAGCCGCCTTTTCAAGACCTTCAGCCAGGTGGATTCTTCCACCACGCGACGGTATGGCGGGACGGGTCTGGGGCTCGCCATCTGCCGTCAGCTCTGCATGGCGATGGGGGGCGACGTATGGGCGGAAAGCGAACCGGGGGAAGGATCGACGTTCCACTTCACGGTGCGCATGCCGCATGTGGATCCGGATGAGCCCTGGTATGGCGAGGTGCCCGCCCATCTTCGCGACCACCGCGTCTTGATCATCGATGCGAATGCTGCGCAGCGAGCCGCGCTTGATGCCATCCTCGGCATCTGGAAGCTGCGGCCCGACGTAGCCGGGGGCGTCGAATCGGCTTTGGCGCTCATCGATCAACAAAAATATAGCGTCTTGATCGTCGATGACCGTCTCGCACGCTCCGACGGGTCGGCTGTCCTCGAATGCTGGTCCCGCCTGCAGCCCACTCGGCCGGTGATGCTGCTCAGCGATTTCGTACGCCGGCCTAAATATGCCGACGACGCGGCCGATACAGGAAGCAGGACCGTCATACTAAATAAGCCGGTGAAGTACCGCCACCTCGTCGAAAAGCTGAGTGAACTCTGCGAAGTTCGTGACGCCGTCGAAGACTCGGACTCCCGCAGCCACACGATTATAGAGCCCTCTAGCATGGATAAGAAAACGCGCATCCTGCTTGCTGAAGACCATCCGGTGAACCGTGAAGTCGCTGAATACATTCTCAGACGTCTCGGCTACGAGGTCGACGTCGCACGGAATGGACACGAAGTGATCGATGCCGTAAAAAACGGGAACTATCCGGTCGTTCTGATGGACCTTCGAATGCCGGAGATGGACGGCCTCGAGGCCGCACGGCTTATCCATGCACAGATGCCCGCCGACCGCCGCCCATACATCGTGGCAATGACCGCCGACGTGACCCGCGAAAAGCAGAAACAGTGCCGCGACATCGGCATGGTGGCATTCGTCTCAAAACCGATCGATAAGAACCAGCTATCGGACGTTCTGGTCAAATATGCGGGAGGACCGACGGGCATCGGCAAGAGCACGCACTCCGACGCAGGACGCGAGGCGCTGAGCGGGGACGGCGCTGCCGTATCTCCGGCGGACCCAAGACCCTCGGCGAGCTAACCCTTCGACCGGCATCGCTGAAACGGTTACTACTGCATCTGCATCTGGATCTCGTCGCCCGCACCACCTTCCCGTTCAGACGGCTCCTGACCACGGCGGCGCTGCCGCTCCGATTGACCGAAATTGTACGTGAACGTCAACCCGACGCGCTGCGCATCCCATTTCCGGTCGAATTCCTGGAAGAACATCTCGTCTTCGCGGGTCATGTGGAAACCCATCGTGTTGAAGACGTCGCTCATCCGCAGGCTCAAGCTCGCCTTGTCGCTCAGGAACTTCTGGCGCAGGGCCAGGTCGGCCATGGATCGTGACGACATGCGCCCGCCTTCCACGTCCATGGGCGCGCGGTAAAAGTACGAGGCCTGCAGATCGAGCCCCGGCCGCACGTTCAACGTCGCGTTTGCACGCGACATCCACCCGAGCGCATTATTCGTCATGTCGGCGTCCACGTTGCTTCCGTCCGTGACGACTTTGAAGGCGTTAAAGCTCACGAACGCATTCAGGCGACTGCCCAGCCGCACGGTTCCGATGGCCTCGAGACCCCAGGAATCACTCGTGTCGAAGTTCTCGAACGTCGTCGTTGAGACGCCGTTCTGATCGACGGATTCATAGATGCGTATGACGTCGACCGTCCGGTTGAAATATGGCGCCAACGTCAGCGAAGCCGTGCCCAGAAAACGCGTGTAGCTGGCTTCGTAAGCGTGCACATATTCAGGCTTCAGACGCGGGTTGCCGACGCGGCGAAAAAGGGGATCGTCGTTTCGGTCGAACGGATTCAGCATGTTGAACCAGCCGCCGGTGCGGGGACGATTGATGCGCTTACTGTAACTCACCTTGAAACGCTGTGCCTCGGAAATCTCGTAAGTGAGATAGGCGCTCGGGAAAACGCTAAAATAGTCATTCTCGAACGTCTCGCGGGTCGTCTTGAGATCGAAATCCGTCATCGCCTGCTCGAGACGGACACCGCCCTGAAGGCCGAACTTGCCGAGCTGCGTGCCGACGATTCCGTAGGCTGCGTGTATCTGAATATCGTATTCGAACGTGTTGTTGACGGTCGCGTCCGGCGTCCAGATGCCGGCTGCAGGGTCGAACGTCTCCGAAAAGAAGTCGCTAGCCAGCTTTTCGAGCGAGCCCTTATAGCCGGTCTCGATCTTGCCGCTACCACCGAACGGTCGCGTGTAATCGAGCTGCGCGGATAGCTCCAGGTTCTCGTCGTTCTGCTCGTTCGCCTGCTGCTGCGTGATCTCAGCGACGGCGGCGTCGAAAGGGGTGAAGACGCGCTGTGTGAAACGGTCGGCATCGTCCTCCCATTCATTCTCAAGTCGCACCTCGGCCGTCAACTCGTGTTTAGACGGATCGATGATCCGACTGAATGAGAGCCGCAGATCGCTGCTGAGATCGTTCCGATCCCCTCGGCTGCGCCGATCCCAACGAGCGGTCGTCGCCCTGGCGTCGTCGAGCTCGAGGTACGACGTAAGCTCGTCACCCGTGCCGCCGCGGTGGCTCAGCATCGACGAAAGGGTCAACGTGTTCTTGTCGGCAAGTCGGTAGTCGATACTTGCGTTAACGTTGTGTGACGTCATCCCGTTATCGCCGAGATTGTCCTGATCGAGATAGGTTAGCGGCGTCCGGAACCGATTTTCGCGAAATCGCCAACCCTCTACGTCGCGCGTCCCGGTCCGGAAGCTGTAGCCGGTGGTGAGTCCGATTTTTCCTCGTTGATAGGTGGCGTTGACCGATCCACCCAGATTGCCGTTGGTTTCGGCACTGGAAGAAACACTTCCTCCCCATCCGAGATCTCGATCCTGTCGCAGCACAATGTTCAGGATGCCCGCCATGCCGTCCGGCTCGTACTTCGCCGACGGATTCGGGACGACCTCAATCCTTTCAATCATGTGCGCGGGCAGGCCCTGTAGAAAACTTGTGAGAGCTTCGCCCTGCATGGAAGCCGGCCGGCCGTTGATCAGGACCGCGACGTTCTGGTTTCCACGGAGACTGATATTTCCGTCGATATCGACCTCAACCGAGGGAATGTTTTGAAGCACGTCCGTAGCCGTTCCGCCTGCACTTACAAGCTGGTCGCGCGTATTGTAAACGGTGCGGTCGATGCCGACCTCCATGAAATCGCGATCCGCCGCCACTTCGACTTCCTCCATCATCTGAGTGGATTCGATAAGGCGGACGGTGCCGAGATCTACATCAGCCTGCTGAGGACTCAGGATGATGTCGTCCATGATGTAAGACTCGAATCCTACGAAGCTGATTCGGGCATAAAACGCACCGCCCCGGAGGCCCTCGATGCGGAAACGCCCATCGGCGTCGGTGATCGCGCCCGTCTCGATCGTCGAGTCGCTCTTCCGCCAGATCCCGACTGTTGCCGAGGCGATCGGCGCTGCTGTCGCCTCCTCCACAACCCGTCCGGAAAGGCTACCTTGAGGCGCTCGTTGCATTCCCGCCTGATCGGGTCCAGGCTGCTGGGCGAAAACGGACGGGCCGGCAACGGCCACGAGTAGGAAGGCGATAATTAGATAACGAACAGTCTTCATGGACGTACTTGCTTCGGAAGCCACAATTGAATCGGGTGATCGGCTATCGATCTGCCGCTTGATACGATGCGCCGGCGATTAGATTCAATCGGCCTCGCGACCTGCACGCCCGTGATATGAAGTGCACGCCGCCGGACTTAGCGCGCCCGGATCATAGGACGCAGCGGCATCGATGTGCATTTCATCGTATTCTGCGTGCGGTTCGCGAAAGCATCGTTAACTTCTTCGGTGGATCCGCATTAGTACGCAGCCTCCACCACCTTAGCTTTTCGATATGAATGCCGATCAAAAACGGTCGCGCTGGATTGAGGGGTCGATCATCGTCGGCTTCTGGGTCTTCATCTTTCTGCTCACGGCAGGACAGCGCGCGATCGATCCACGCGGAACCGAGGGCATCAGCTCTCCCGCCATCTATCACACGGGGCTGGAATACTTCGTCTGGCTCCTGCTGACGCCCGCCATATTCTGGCTTAGCCGCCGCTTTACGTTCGACCAGTCTGACTGGCCGCGCAATATGGCCGTCCATCTTGGCGCGGCACTCGCCGTCGCCGTCGCGACCGACTTCTATCAGGCCTGGACATTCGGTAAATTTTTTCCGGGCCATCGATGGGCGGGCTTCTACCCGGGGGCTCGATTGCTCGACTTCCGATTCCTGGATGAGCTCTTCATCTATCTCGTCGTCCTGTCGGCGGGATTTGCCCGCGACTACTTCTGGCGATTCAGAGAGCGGCAGGAAGAGGCCGTCCGGCTGCGCGAACAGGCCGTTTCATTGGAGGCGCAACTCGCCGAATCGCGGCTTCACGCCCTCCGGATGCAGATCAATCCCCACTTCCTCTTTAATACGCTTCATGCGGTCTCGTCGCTCGTCGAACGCGACCCCGCGGGCGTTCGCCGTATGATCGCTCGGCTCAGCGACCTGCTCCGCTACACGCTCGAAGGGTCCGGCTCTCAGGAAGTCACGTTAAAGGAGGAACTCGCCTTTCTCCGTGGATATCTCGAAATCCAGCGAATCCGCTTTCAGGGACGACTGGAGGTGGAAGAGGCGATTGACCCGGACGTGCTCGACGGGTTGGTGCCGAGTATGATTCTTCAGCCGCTCGTCGAAAATGCGGTGAAGCACGGAGTCACGAAGCTGGAAGGATGCGGTCGTATCGAAATCTGTGCTCGGATGGAGAACGGTGAGCTGGTCGTGAGCGTTCACGACAACGGCCCCGGCCTTGACGCCATGCCGGCCGAGCCGCTGGACACGGAGGGGGTAGGACTGCGCAACACGCGCGAACGCCTCGAGACGCTTTACGGAAGCGATCACCGGCTCCAGCTCGACGCGTCGCCGCTCGGCGGCCTTATTGCGCGCATATACGTACCCTACCATACGGCCGGCGACCTCCGGACTTCGCTCGTCGACGCCTGACCCGAGTTTGCATCTATGTCGCGCCCGACTCTTCGTGTCTTGATCGCCGATGACGAGCCGCTGGCCCGTCAACGTTTGGAGGACTTGCTCGAGCGCGAGGATGACGTGGAGGTCGTCGGTACGGCAGAGGACGGAACGCAGGCTGTCGACCTGATCCAAAAGGAAAAACCCGACCTGGTATTTCTGGACGTTCAGATGCCCGGCCACACCGGGATGGAGGTCGTCAAAAGAGTGGGTGTCGACCGCATGCCGCCGGTCATCTTCGTCACGGCGTACGATCATTACGCCGTGACGGCCTTCGACGTGGCTGCACTCGACTATCTGTTGAAGCCCTTCGATGATGAACGCTTCCACCAGGCTTTCGAACGGGCCCGCGAAACGATCCAGCTGCGCGGCGTCAGCGATCTTCGTGAACGCCTCGCCGCCTTCTTGTCCGCCGAGCTTCCCGAGAAGCGAACGGAAGGGAAAAAATACCTCGAGCGCCTTGCCGTGGAGATGCGCGGACAGGTCCGCGTCGTACCGGTCAATAAGATTGACTTTATCACCGCCAGCGGTTCGTACGCCGAGCTGCACGTCGGCAGCGACACGTTCGTGATCCGCGAGCGCATGCAAACACTCGAGGAACGCCTCGATCCGGATGCATTCTTTCGCATCCACCGCAGCACCATCGTACGACTCGACCAGATCGATGCGCTGCTCTTCAGCGGCGGCGGCGACTACGCCATCAGACTGAAAGACGGGCGTCATCTAAAAGTCAGCCGCGGGCGCAAAGAAGCCTTGGAAGAGCGGCTCGGACTAGACGCGCTCGAATGACTTCTACCGTTTCGGATTTGCGGACATCGTCCAAGCGTCGAAACCGACATCACCCTTCCCCTTCCTCCCCATATCGCCGAACGCGCCGCGCCAGATTCTCCTCCGCGTCTCGAGCCCGCCGCCGAGCAATGCGGGCGCTCACCTCGGCCTCATACCCCTCCTCACCCGGCTCATAGAAATACGTCCCTTGCATCGACGACGGAAGGTATTGCTGCGGGACGTAATGCTCGCGAAAGGCGTGAGGATACTTGTATCCTTCTCCGTGTCCCAGCCCCTTCCTGTCGCGGCTGGCGTCCTTGAGATGATTCGGCACGTCGCCCGTCTGTTCATCGCGTACGTGTTCAAGGGCGCTGAAGTACGCCATAGTGGAATTGCTTTTCGGCGCGGTCGCGAGATACAGGCAACATTCCGACAGCAAGAACTGCCCCTCCGGCATCCCGACATATTCGAATCCCTGCGCCGTGGCCGCGGCAATCTGCAGCGCGCGGGGATCCGCGAGACCGACGTCCTCTGCCGCAAAAATCAGCATTCGGCGGATTATAAAACGCGGATCCTCACCCGCATAGACCATCCGCGACATCCAGTAGAGTGCCGCATCCGGATCTGACCCCCGCAGGCTCTTGATAAACGCACTGATGGCGTCGAAGTGGGCATCGCCCTCCTTATCATAGAGAACGGCGCGCTTCTGGATGCTGTCCGCCGCCACGTCCAGATTAATACGAACGACCCCCCGGCCATCCGGCTCGGTGGTCTCAACCGCCAGCTCCAGGGCGTTCAGCACCGATCGGGCGTCGCCGTTCGCCGTGCCGACGAGGTGCTCCAGGGCGACGTCTTCAATCTCGACGTTCCGATTCCCGTATCCGCGCTCGGTATCTCGCAGCGTGCGGAGCGCAATCTCCCGCAAATGCCGCTCCTCGAGGTTCGTCAATTCGAAAATCCGCGAACGGCTCACGAGCGCCTTGTTCACCTCGAAATAGGGATTCTCCGTCGTCGCGCCGATCAACACCACCGTCCCGTTCTCGACGTGCGGCAGCAGCGCGTCCTGCTGAGATTTGTTGAACCGATGGACCTCGTCGACGAACAGAATCGTCCGTTTCTGATGCAGCTCCAGCCTGCGCTGGGCATCCGCTATCGCCTCGCGAATGTCCTTCACCCCCGACAACACGGCGTTCATCTGCGTGAAGGCGGCCTCGGTGGTGTTCGCGATGATCCGCGCCAGCGTCGTCTTCCCGCTGCCGGGCGGACCATAAAAGATGAGCGACGTGATGCGGTCGGCCTCGATGGCCCGCCGCAGCAACTTGCCGGGCCCGAGGATGTGCTCCTGTCCCACGAATTCGTCGAGCATCCGCGGCCGCATCCGGTCGGCCAGCGGCGCCTTCTGCGTCCGATATCGCCGTGCCGCCTCCTCAAACATGTCGGTCATCGTTCGTCATTCCCCGTTCGTCATTCCCCGTTCGTCGATTCCCGTTCGTCGATCCCCGTTTGTCGTTCCCCGTTTGTCGTTCCCCGTTCGTCAATAATCGATCATCGATCATCGATCATCGACCACCATCCCCGCCGCCCCCATAAGCGCAAGCACGCCCTTCCTAAAAAGCCCCGCTCCGCCCTGCGACGGATGCCGCACGTAAATGCAGTCCACCTCGAGATGATTCAGGGCCCGTTCCGCTTTCCGCCCAACCGCCACCACAAATCGCGGCTCGATCACTCGAAGAAACACGCCGACCACGCCGGTAAATCGTTCGATTTCACGATTCGTCGGCGTGCGGATCGACAACGGATCGTCGCGATGGGGATGGAACGGTACCGTATTCCACGTCAGGAAATGCGGAAAGTACGGTGCCAACACGCCCCAATGGATGTTTGCACTGTATTCGCGGTACGGCTCGTCCGCGACGCTCGACTGCCTTCCGTGAACAGGAAAATCCGCATCCAGCAGCTGCGCCTCACACGTAATTGGCACCCCTGAGAACCGGCAGCCCCACGGCCCGGGAGCCTCCGCGAGCAAGAAAACCCGCGGACGCTCCGTGTAGGCGCTCAGGTAAGACTGGAGGTTGTCACGTCGGATCTCCGGTGCGTTCGGTAGGTCAAGGTCCGGATGACGGTCCTTGTATTGGTTGAATAACCGAGCGGTCGATTCAACCGGAAACACGTCGTCCACCAGAACTTGCCACACGTCTTTCAGCAGCATTCTCTTACCCAATCATGTATTTACCGTAAATCGAAGCGCTACCAGCCTTGCCCAGCCGCCCTCCGGGCGCGAACTCCGCCAGAATTTATCTATATAACCGGCGGTAAATGATGTCCGCTCCGAGGTCGTAGCCGTACGCCGCTGCACCGCGGCCGGATTCGACCCCAAACACAGCCATTTAGAACGATGCCGAATCGCCCCAGGTGGGTCGTCCTGAAATTTGGCGGCACGAGTGTCTCGAGCCGCGACCGCTGGAATACTATCGCCGGCATCGCCCGCGAGCGGATCGAAGACGGCACGAAGCCGGTGATCGTCTGCTCCGCCCTCAGCGGCATCTCCAATGCCCTCGAGTCCCTCGTCGCCGAAGCCGTCACCGGAGACTACGAACCGGTGCTCCACGACATCAAGCAACGCCATCTGGAGCTGGCCGACGACCTCGAGATCGACGGCACGGAGATCCTCGACGGGGATTTCGACGAACTTGCCCGCATGGCGCTCGGAGCATCGCTGATTCGCGAAGGCAGCCCGCGCCTCTATGCCCGCGTCATGGCGATGGGCGAGATCATGTCCACCAAGCTCGGCGCGGCTTTCCTCGCGTCCCACGGCCTCGGCGTTCTCTGGAAAGACGCGCGCGATATACTGGCCGCCGACGAAACGCATCCTCTCCTCGAACAGCGTCGATACCTGTCGGCCGTCTGCGAATTCAGCCCGAACGGCGCATTGCAGGCCGATCTCAAGAGCGCCGATGCCCAGGTGGTCCTCACTCAAGGATTTATCGCGGCGAATGGTAAAGGGGAAACGGTCTTGCTTGGGCGCGGTGGGTCCGATACGTCTGCGGCCTACATCGCGGCAAAGCTCCGCGCCGAGCGTCTGGAGATCTGGACGGACGTTCCCGGCATGTTTACGGCCAATCCGCACGAAATCCCTTCCGCACGCCTGCTTCGTCAGCTCGACTACATGGAGGCCCAGGAGCTCGCCACGATGGGCGCCAAAATCCTCCATCCACGATGCATCGAGCCCGTTCAGAAGTACGAAATTCCACTCTATGTGAAGTGCACGGACGCGCCGGCCCTGGACGGCACCGTCATCTCGGACAAGACGCCGGATTTCGGGGCGCAGATCAAGGCCATATCGGCCAAGACCGGCATCACCCTGATCTCGATGGAGACGCTCGGCATGTGGCAGGAGGTCGGCTTCCTCGCCGACGTCTTCACAACCTTCAAAACGCACGGCCTATCCATAGACCTCGTTGCGACGTCGGAAACGAACGTCACGGTGTCGCTCGATCCCGTTGCGAATGCGCTCGACCCGAGCCGCGTCGATGCGCTGCTCCAGGACCTGAACACATACGGCAAGGCCGAGCAGATCGGCCCCTGCGCCGTCGTGAGCCTCGTCGGGCGCAACATCCGCTCCTTGCTCCACGAGATGGGCCCGGCATTCGAGGTCTTCCACGAGCAGCACATCCACCAGGTATCGCAGGCCGCCAGCGACCTGAACTTCAGCTTTGTCGTCGATGAGAGCCAGGCGTACCGACTCGTCCGCAAGCTGCACGCGCAGCTTTTCGGCAAGCGCGAGCCCGACCTCCTTTTCGGTCTCACGTGGCGCGAGCTCATGGGCGATCTCACCGAAGACCAAATCGGCCTGCCGGCATGGTGGCAGGATCGACGCGAGGATCTCCTGGCGATCGGCGCATCGTCGCCGGCGGTCTACGTCTACGACGAAGACACCATTCGCGACTCGCTACGGTCTCTACAATCGATCGAAGCCCTCGACCGGGTTTTTTATTCGATGAAGGCAAACGAACATCCCGAGATCCTCCGCATCTTCCACGACGCGGGACTCGGTTTCGAATGCGTCTCACCCGGCGAAATCGAGCATGCGATGACGCTCTTCCCGGAGCTCGATCCGAAGCGCATCCTCTTCACGCCCAATTTCGCGCCGCGCGAAGAATACGCCGACGCCTTCGAGCTCGGCACGTACGTCACGCTCGACAACCTGTATCCGCTCCAGGCCTGGCCCGAGGTGTTCCGCGAGCGCGACCTGATCATCCGCGTCGATCCCGGCCGCGGCCACGGCCATCACAAGTACGTGCGGA
>CAZART010000106.1:0-18172 GCA_964487555.1 uncultured Rhodothermales bacterium | reverse complement strand
ACGGGTAACCTCGACTCCGTACACGGCGAGGAGGTAATGAACCTGCTCATGCAGCTCAACGAAGGCGGCACAACGATCGTAATGGTCACGCACTCGCCCGCCGACGCCGAGTACAGCCACCGCATCGTGCATCTGTTCGACGGTCACGTCGTGACGGAGAACTTTATGGAGCGGAAGTACGCGGCGCATACTGAGCCTGCGGGCTAGCCGCTCGTTGATGGCCATCGTCCCTTCTTCTCTCGAGTTGTCCGAACGGAAGATAGGAGATCGATGATGGAGGATGGACGCGCACTTCCTGTGGACCATCTGCTACTTTCCATCTCCTCGCACCGTGTTTTCCGTCATGCTCAAGAACTACCTCGTCATCGCTGCTCGCTCGCTGCGGCGGCATTTTTTCCTCTCCTCGGCGAACGTCGTCGGCCTGGCTGTCGGCATGGCGGTGTGCATGCTGATTTTCCTGTATATCCAGGACGAGCTGAGTTTCGACCGGATGCATGATGACGCAGGCCGCATCGTGCGTGTCATTGAGGCGCGAACGACGGCGGAAGGCGGCGAGCAGCACTTCACCTACACGGCCGGAGCGCTGGGTCCGGAGCTTGAGCGGTCGGTTCCGGCCGTTGAGCAAGCCGTGCGGATGGTGAGCAGCTGGTCGTCCGGCCGACGCGTCGTGCAGCGCGGGGAGGCGCGATTCTACGTTGGCGACCACGTCTTCACCGAGCAGGGCATTTTCGATATGTTCGATTTCGAATTCGTGAGCGGAAGCCCTGGCGGTGCGCTCGACGAGCCGAATGAGGTTGTGCTCACGACGGAATCGGCCAAGCGATATTTCGGGGCGGAAGATCCGGTGGGTCAGATCCTGGAGGTCGAGGGGTTCGCCGATTTCACCGTCACCGGCGTAATCGATCTGCCCCACAACACGCATTTCGAGAAAAGCATCCTCTTTTCCTTCGAGACGCTGATGCAGATCGAGGGGTGGCGAAACTGGCTGAGCGGTTGGGGCTCCACCGGAGTGATGACGTACCTGAAGCTGGCGCCGGGCACCTCGCTGTCGTCTGCTCAGACCGCGGTCGGCGAGGCGTTTGTCCGGCATGCCGATGATGAGATGCAGGCGAGTCGCGCTCCATACGTTCAGGCGCTGCAGGACATTCATCTGCGCTCCGGACACATCGATTTCGACGAAAACCGTGCGGCGGGCTCGCCGGCCTACCTCTACCTGTTCGGCGCCATCGCATTCTTCGTCATCCTGATCGCCGCGATCAACTACACGAACATGGCGACGGCTCGCTCCATGCAGCGAGCACGGGAAATCGGCATGCGGAAGGCGGTCGGCGCGCATCGCATGCAGCTTGTGGGCCAATTCCTGGCCGAATCCTTGCTAATCGCGGCCGTCGCGCTGATTCTGGCAGCGGCGATCGTTTGGGTGACGCTTCCGGTCTTCAATGAAATGGCCGGGAAAACACTCGCTCCGGGCATCGCGACAGCATGGCCCCTGATCGGCGGCGGGATCGTGATCGCCGCATTCGTGGGCCTGCTCGCCGGAATGTACCCGGCGGTCTACATATCACGCTACCGCCCCGCCACCGTTCTGCGCGGTCTTGCCGGTACCGCCGGCGGCGGCGCGCCGCTGCGTAAGAGCCTCGTGGTCGTCCAGTTCACCATGTCCATCGTGCTCATCATTGGTACGCTTCTCATCCACAACCAGCTGGAGTACATCCAGAATAAGCGGCTCGGCTTCGAGCAAGACCAGCTCGTCGTCGTCGACATCAACAGCGGAAACGTTCGCTCTTCTTTTGAGGCCGTGAAACAGGAGTTCGCGGGTGTGCCCGGCGTCGCGAACGTTGCCGTCTCGAACAACATCCCCGGTGATTGGAAGAACATCCCGCAGGTGGATGCCGTGCCTGCCGGCCAGGAGAATGCGTCCACCGTGCATTTTCTGGGGGTGGATGAAGATTTCCTGGACACGTGGAAAATCGATCTGCTGGAGGGCGCAAACTTCGGGCGCGGCTTCGCCACGGATTCGACTTCGCTGCTCGTCAATGAAACCGCGGCGCGCCGCCTCGGCGTTGGCGTCGGCGATCTCATTAGCTTTCCGGAGGACGGCGACTGCGCAAACTGTCCGAATGCCTTCGAGGCTCGGGTCGCCGGCATTGTGCGCGACTTCCACTTCGAGTCGCTTCACCGGCCGATCGGGCCGCTCCTCTTGGGCTACAGGACGAACCCGATCGACGTGATCGATTACTTCACCATCCGGATGGATGCGCGCAGCACGTCGGCAGTAATTGCGGGGCTAAGCGCGGTCGGCGAACGGTTCGACCCTGACCACCCGTTCGAGCATAACTTCCTAGATCAGCGTCTGGCCGAATTTTATACCAGTGAGCAGCAAGTGCGCAGCATCGTCGGGACGGCCGCTATGCTGGCGATCCTGATCGCCTGTCTGGGCTTGTTCGGCCTGGCGGCTTTCACCGCCGAACGCCGCACTAAAGAGATCGGCATCCGGAAGACGCTGGGGGCGACCGTCGGACAGATCGTTGCACTGCTGACCGGCGACTTCGCCCGTCTGGTCGGCATCGCCTTCCTGATCGCTTCGCCGCTTGCCTACCTCGTGATGCGCTGGTGGATGCAGGACTTCGCTTATCACGCGCCCATCGGCGTCGCCACATTCCTGCTCGCCGGCGGCGCCGCTCTGACGCTGGCCGTCCTCACAGTGAGCTACCAGTCCGTCAAAGCCGCCCTGGCCGACCCGGTCAAAAGTCTTCGATACGAATGAAGTCGGGTATGCACTTCATTAATGTGGCGCGATTGAATACCATATAGTATTCCGCGCGCGGGACGATCGAAACGTACATGTCTTCATTGGAGGAAAGGGTTTATGGCTGCACCATCCGAACAATCACCCGAATTTGACGGCCAATGCGCCTTCGCGTTAAGCACAGGTAAGAAGGGTGTGGCAGGAAAACAATCCTGCTACGCCATTGAGGACGGCAGGAAGTATCTCTTTTCCAACCCTGTCGCAAGGTTTCTGTGGCGTGTACTGCCGGGTAGAAAGAAAAAGGCGGAAGAAAACTGGTCCGATCAGTAGTGTGAAGGGCGAGTTCGAGATCGAGCGCGCCTATGAACGCGGCGACATCCGCCGCGAAATCATGGAAGCGATAGGCCGCCGCCTCAGGTCGACTCGAATCACCGTGGCCCCATTGCGTAAGGGCGAAGGCGCGGATCGATTCGTGGGTGCCATTTACGGGATTCCTCCCGGCTATCGCTTTGGATGGGGCCTGGCCAGGACGTAGTCGTCCATCGTCTCGAAGAAGTCTGACAGGATCCGTTCAGCATCGAAATCCTCCCAGAGGATGATCTCGCGCGTGTTGTTCGGCCGATCGAGCCACTTTCCCTCCACCAGCTTCGGAGCCGGCATCCGCACGCGCTTCGCCCAGGAGGGATCCTTGACCACAGCCACCGCAGCCATATCGAAGAGTGCACGTGACGGCGGATCACCATGCAGATCGATGTGCTCGAACAGGTTGATGGCGTAGTCGCCGAAGGTGCGGAATGTCCCTCCGTTGCGCCCTTCGACAGCTTCGGCGATGCGGGGACCTCTCCCCGCCATTTTCCTTTCGATTTCCTGCGGCGTCACGCGAATCGCGTCGGTGCCGGACCGCTCTCCATATCGAACGGTTACAATCTCAAAGGCCACATCGGTATCGAGCAGGAAGTTCAGCGACTCCTCATCGTTGTCCTGGTTGTATTCGCCGGGCTTTGGATAATTCGAGCCGAGCCAGACGATCCGCACCTTCGGCGCGATCGACGGGTCCTTCTTCAGCGCCAGTGCAATGTTCGTGAGCTTTCCGACGGGGATCAGAACGAGCTGCCGCTCATCGTTTTTGTGCGCCATGCGGATGATAAAATCGACGGCATCGCGACCATCGAAATCGGTATCGTCGAGATGGTCTACAATCTCCTCAAAGGAACCGTCGGCACCCTTGATTACAGGAATCTGCCCGTGAAGGCCCGAAAGCTTGACGACGCGTTCGGCTTCCTTCGCCTGCTCGTGGATGTCGCCCCCGTTGCGCGTTCGATTCACGGTGATGCCCTCTACGTCGAACACGTCGCCGCTAAACAGCATATAGGCGATCGCGTGCTGATCGTCCAGCTCGTTATTGGCGTCGGTGTCCAGCAATACGCGAATTTTCCCGCGTGTGTCACGGGATTTCCGATCGTTGATGTAGCGGCTAACGGTTTTCACAGGTGCCATCCAGACTTCGTTCGACGGATTCGTTGCATACGCGAGGAGTTGCTCCAGCATGTCCACGCGCGTCGTTTGTTCACCACGGGAGCCGATTTCGTGGCCTGCAAGAACCAGCCAGGCTCCGGTTTCCTTCGCGCGTTCGATCAGCACGCGTATGGCCTCGAACTCCTTACCGTCCATCTCGATACCCGTGATCTGCGCAAGGTCGACGAAGGCCGGATCGTTCGGCCCTTCATCCAGCCAGCCGCGACCGGACGTAAACATCTCGGCGACGAGGGGCACATAGCTCCTCGTGTTGATGCCGCGGCCGACGAATGTCTGTCCACACGGATACGCGAACGACTCCGGCTTCACGCCCAGCAGCTCGTCGATGCGCCGATTCGCCTCCGCCATCTCGTCCTTGATCATCTGAAGCGTGAAGTCTTCGAGCGCCTTATCACGGGCCCACACGAAGTTGCCGGTACACGGGTGGTTCAGCGTATGATTGCCGATTTCATGCCCGGCCGCGGCGATCTCCTTCCAACCGTCGATTCGTTGCTCGACGGCCGAGGGTACTACGTAAAACGTGGCTTTCGCATCGAAGCGATCGAACAACGCGGCGCCTTCGTCTACCTGGCTTGTACGGGCGTCATCGAATGTCAGACTGACGGCGGCGCGACTCGCATCGGGCCACCGGAAGTCGCTGGTGCCGATTTGTCCGGCCGCTGTACCGCTCGTCGAGAGGATCGCAATAATTAGTACGCCAAGGCGCTGCATCATCGGAGGCATTTCATCATCATAATCACGTGGGGCGACGCAATACTTTCAACCGTCCGACGCGATCGAGTTCTTCGGCGTACGGCTGTCGCGCTCCCGGACAAGGTAGGCGTCTACGGGAGAGAGGGGCAAGGCCGGCGATCGGTGGCCGGTCACATTATCCCCAGAATAGGCACGTTTCCAACACGACCGCGTCGATTACTACTGAAATCCGCAGCAGATGAGTCACATCTGCACGGGAGCGTGCCGCTGACCGGAAATCGATGGATCACTCACCGCCTCACGAGCGGTACGCCGGCTTCGAAGTCGAATAGCGTAATCTGCCGAAGGCGAAAGTAGGCGGTCCAAAATTGCTGCAGGGTGCGGATGTACGCCTGGTTCGCCGCGTCTTTCGCCTGCTGCGCGATGAAGAGCTCGGTAATGTCGATTTTTCCGATCGTATAGCGGTTTCTCGCCACCTCGAAGCGACGTGCTGCGATGGTATCGGCCTTGGCCGATGTCTCGAGTCGACGCCGGAGCTGTTCGAGGCGCCGCACTTCGAAGTACACGTCCTGGTCGATTTCCTTGCGTCGAAGCGCGATCGACTCCTCAACCCTGCGCTGTTCGGCGCGGGCTGATTCTATTTCAGCGCCGCTCCGGCCCCAATGATAGAGCGGAACGCTGAAATTCACTGAGAATCGCTGCTGATTGAGCGGGCTGGTGTAGGCGTCGGCAAGGTGCTCGGAGCTCTGATTCAGGCCGTAACTGGCCGTCACGTCGGCAGAAAACCCGTTCCGGGCACGGGTGCGCCGTACGTCTCCCAGTGCTGCAAGCGATTCGATCTCCATCTCGAGATAGGCCGCGCGATTGCGCCGCGCGTGCGCGACGGCGTCGGCGGGGTCGATTTCGACCGATGGCGCACGAAAAGGCGGGAGAATCTGCAGCGCGGAGTCATATGGAAGATCAAGCGCCGTCTGAAGCTCCCGCACAGCCCGCTCGTAGGCGATGCGGGCGTCCTCTAATTCCGTCTCCGCATTCAGCAGGGCAAGCTCGCTCTGCAGCAGGTCGTTCTCGGCGATGCGTCCGATCTCGAACCGTCCCTCGGAAAGCGTGTAGATCGTGTCGTTCACCGCTACGTTGAAGGCCGCGCGCTCGACGTCCATCTGGGCGATGACGGCTTCGAAGAAGCGCTGCGTGATCTCGACGTCGACGGCCGCCAGCTCCTCCGCATGCTGTCGCCGGGCCGTCCGATGATGAAGCGGCTCCATCTGACGTTCCCACTTCAGCTGGTTGAATCGAAAAATCGGCTGCTCGAGGCCCACGACGAGGGGTGACGACTGCCATTGATTGGATCCGAAATCGCCGAACAGGTCGATGCGGCTCAGACCGGAACTCACAAAAAGCCGCCCGCCGGTCATCGAAAGAGGTTGCTCGACGGAAAGGCCGATCGAGGAAAACGTGCGCGACTGCTGGACGTAGCGAACGGATCCGTCATCCTGCTGAACGTCCGATATCGACCGTAACAGTCCCGGCGTGTTACCCCGAAGCGAGATACTCGGAAGGTAACCGGCCCGAAACGCGCGAAAATCCAGATCCGCCCGCTGAATATCGAGGCGCGCCATTCGCACTGCCGGACTGTTCTTCTGGGCGATTTCCAGTGCATGTTCGAGCGTTAGAACCGTGGCCTCTTGTGCGCGCGACGGGGAAAGAACTGTGGCTTCCTGCGCGCGCGGCGCGGAAAGACCGGCCGAGAGCATCAGCGCCAGAACGAGGAAACAGCATCTTTTACGCATAACACAGGCGATTCATAACGCAGTACGGCTCAAAACGAACGTCTTCTACTCATACCGCAAAGCCACGACGGGGTCATGCGCGGCGGCGCGCTGGGCCGGTAGATAGCCGAACGCGAGGCCGATCCCCACGGAGACCACGAAGGAGAGCAGGACGGCGGGCGCCGTAACAATGGTGAGGATGCCGGTAGACTGCTCGATGACGACACTGATCAGCACGCCGAGAAGAATGCCGATCACGCCGCCTGAGAAGCTGATCGTGGTTGCTTCGATCAAGAACTGCGTGACGACGTCTCGTCGGGTGGCGCCCACCGATCGACGGATCCCGATCTCGCGCGTGCGCTCCATGACGGAAGCGAGCATGATATTCATGATGCCGATTCCGCCGACGATCAAAGAAATGGATGCGATAGCCGCCAGAACGACGTTGAAGATCGTCTGAGTTCGCTGCTCTTGCGCCAACAGCACTTCCGGTACCGTTACCTGGTAGTCGACCACATCATGGTGGCGCCGCTGGAGCATTCGGCTTACGACGTCGGACACCGGTCCGACGAAATCGGAACCAGCCGTGCGTACGACGAGTCGGTCGAGCTGGTGGTAGTTGCCCTTCCAGTCGCGGCCCGCACGCCGATCCTCTTCCGCCTGCTTGATGTCGCGCGTCGTAATCTGCGCGCGATTTTCGAAACGCACCAGATGGGTCCGAATGGGCGTGTATACATCCAGGTTGAAGTCGCGGATTCCCAGATGCTCGAGGTGCTGCGAGGATACGTGCCGCTCGTTCAGCACGCCGATGACGGTCAGCCAGAGGTGGCCGACCTTCAGCCGCCGTCCGAGCGGATCTTCTTTCGGAAAAAACCGCGTCTTGATCCGCGAGCCGATAATGCACACCCGCGCCGCGTCCGCGAGTTGTTCAGCATCAAAAAACCGCCCCGCCGCAAGCTGGAAGTCGGAATCTTCGAAATACGCGGCGTCGACGCCCACGAGCCGCACGGTCCGCCGCAGTCCGGAACGAATGGCCATCGTTTCGGAAACGACTTCGGGACTGACCGCGGCCACGCCCGGCACGATGCGCGCGATGCTCTCGGCATCGGCGAGGGTGAGTCCGGGCGAGAACGGCATCTTCTCCGCTTTATCCGATTCGCCTTCCTCAACAGATCCTTCCTCCTGCTCGATGATCTGCGTCACAATCACGTTGTTGACGCCGAGCAATCGGATCTGCTCGAGGATTTCCTGTTCTGCACCGCTGCCGATGGCGAGCATCGCGATCACGGAGGCAACGCCGAAGATGATGCCGAGCGACGTGAGAAGGGCGCGCAGCTTATTGTGTGCGATCGACTCTGCCGCAATTCCGAAGGTATAATTCAGTTTTTCGAGCACGGCGCCCTACGTTGTCGTCACCGGAGCGGCAGTCCGGATGCGCTCGAGAGGCATTCCCGTCGTATCGCCCGGTACGGAAAGATAGATCTGATCGAGAACATCCAGCCCCTCCTCTACAACGGCTTCGTTTTCGTTGAAGAGGCCCAGGCGCACTTCGCGCCGTATGATGCCTCCGGCGGTACGCACGAAAACGAAATTCAGGGAATCGGCGGAGTGCACCGCCTCGAGCGGCACATACGTGGCCGCGGGCAGCTCGGCCACGACAATTTCATTGCTCGTCGTCATTGCGGGGCGCAACGTGGTGTCGGATTCATGAACGACGATCTTGACCTGGAAGACCTTTGCGTCCGAGTTCGGCCGCTGCTCACCGATATTGGCGATCTCCTGAACGGTCCCGCTCAGCCTCTTGTCCGGGTCCGCATCAAGCCCGATTTCAACCTCCTGTCCAATTTTGATTTTCTGGATGTCCACTTCATTGACGTACGTTTCCGATTCCATCTGGCTGAGATCCGGCAGCTCGGCCACGACCGGTTCCCATACCTGCAGCGTTCCTCCCTCCGTCAGCTTCTGGCCGTTCCATTCTCTTTTGTAGATCACCATCCCGTTCTCGGGAGCCGTGACGGTGAATTCCATGGCGAGCTGATTCAGATCTTGAACGTCCTTCTGCGCCTTGTTCAGTGTCGCCTCGACTTCGCGCATCTTGGCGCGCGCTTGCGCCACCTGTGTGCGATAGTTCTCGACCGCCTGCTCGTGCGCCCTGCGGGCCTTGTCGTGACTGATCTCGGCCTGCCGCTTGATGGACGGTGCCTCGTACGCGGCGCCTTCCCACTGCAGGCGTGCCTCCTCCATCGCGAATTCGAGATTGACCTGCTCATCGCGCGCCTTGCTCAGGGTCAGCAGCGTATCGAGCTGGGTCTGCTCGAATTGCGACAATGCCTTCTCGAGCTCGATGCCTGCATCCGCCAGGCGGCTGGCGATCTCGGATCTATCGAGCTCGGCGACGAAGTCACCTCTGGTCACGACCGTTCCTTCCGGAACAAGCCGCTGAATTTTGATCTGATAGATCCGCATCTGGCGAGCCGCGGCCGGTCCGTAGATCTTGACCGATTTCTTGGCCTGCAGTTCGCCCGACGCCGTAACGGTGACCTTGAATGGACCCTGGCGCGGCATCACGAGCAATTCGGCGGAGGCCTCACCCTTGCCTTGCGCGATGACACCGGCGACACCGACGAGGAGGACGGCCGCGATGAGAACTTTTATCCAGTGCTGTTTGAAAAGGAGAATCGCGGTGCCCATGACGTCCGAATGTGATGCGAGGAAGACCGTTCCGTAACACGCCGGATGACGAGGTGTGTGAGATGCGTACACACGTCAGGAGTCTCACGCGTACATCATGAATGTAGTGCGTGCTGCACACAGTTGCTCGAGGCAAAACGAGCGACCCGAAGCACGGGTATCTCGATAAACGTCCGAGGAGATGAGATTATTGTGCGTTGTGCTACCTGATGACCGTCAGGAGGACGGATTTGCGCGTAGAACCGGCGGTGAGTACGGCAAAATAGCGGCCCGATGGTACCGATTCCGGCGACCAGACGACGTCGTGCGTTCCGGGTGCCGCCGGGCCGTCATACAGCAGGGCCACGCGGCGGCCCAGGGCGTCGTAGATTGCGAGGCGAGCGTTCGCTGCGGTCCGAAGGTGAAAGCTGAGATGGGCCTCTTCCGAGACGGGGTTGCTGCTCACCAGACGCACCGCGACGTTCTGCGGCGAGGTGGCCGGTTTTTCCGATCCGACGATGCCCGCGAGATGGAAGCCCCTTGTCGATAGGATGTCGGCAATCGTCGTGATATGCCGCCCCGCATAGAGCCGACGGTCTGCGTCGATCAGGGCCCTTATCGCGTCGGTGAACCGAACGTCTATGCCGGCCGGTACCGTGAGGCTCTCGAGAGCGAGCCGATCCGCCGACGCCGCACCGATAGCCTCCCTTAGATCCCAGAGTGCGCTCCCCCAGATCATTCCCCACGTGTAGGCGTCGGTAAAGTTGTGATAGCCGATCTTGCATTTGCCGTCGAGCGGGTAAAACCGCGTGCAGGCTCCGTATTTCAGGTGATCGGAAGGCCGGCCGCGGTTCCAGTTCCAGACGGTTGGATCGGTTGCGAGGGTGGCCATTTCGGTATCGTTTTCGGGGCCGGTGCAATGGAGTCGGGGCGGGCACGTGACGACCCATTCCCCAATCCGCGGATCGTCCGAGAACGAGGCCGCGAAGTAATGCGCGACGCCCTCGTTGATGGCGCGCATTTCGATGGTTGAGCCGATGTCGACGTCGAATCCGAGCGAGGTGGTGACGAGGTGCGTGTATTCGTGGTGGATGATGTCGGGGTCGAGGGCAGCGTTCTTCATCATCGTCGTGCCCAGGCCGAACTTGATCGTCCCCGGCGGCCGGTTCGCGAACGCGCCTTCTCCGGGATAGTGGGTCACCGCCGTCGCCTGAAAGGGGATCTCGACGCCCATGCGTTCCACCCAAAATTCTTGTGCGTATCGGTCGACGTGGTAATACACATTTACCGCGTCAAAGGGTGAGCAGTCTTCGATACGCCAGGTGCAGTCGGCCGACGGATCCGTGTTAGGCTCGAAGCGGAAATCGGCTGCTCCGTCCACACCTTCGATCGGCTCCCCAAGTGTGCCGACTCGGTGGCTCGTGACCTGCACATAGCGTCCGGTCAGCTTCGTGCCGTCGCCGTCAAGACGATCTAGCTGTATGGTCGTGGACGCGCCGTCATCGGGATCCCCCAGAAACACGTTCGCCGGAGCGCCCTGCCGAGGCGCTCCGGAGAAGGCCGCCGCGACCGCCAGCATCGCAATAACGGGAGTGGGATTTCGCATGCGGAAAACGCCGGGATTGGACGAAGGAGCCGCTGTCTCCTTTCGATGGTACGCAGGTAACAAACGGTACGACGTGCAAACTACAATAGCGCGACCCTAACCGGCAAACCGATTGCGCGCGGCTCACCTTTAGGTCCGTACATTGGCCAGCAGATTCCCGCCCAAGAACATCTGAAGACACCGATGAAATCCATCTTCTCGGCGAAGATCCTCCCTTGTCTCGTTTTGATCGCTCCACTCCTCGCCGTGCGAGCGCAGGACGGGGATCCCGTGCGTGCACGTGACCTCGGGATCCCCCTCGAAGGCGTGCCCGGCCTTCATAATGCCATCACCGACGTTGCCGGCGTAGAAGTGGGCTTCCGTACGCTGATCCGCGGCGACGACGCGCTCGAAAAGGGGCAAGGTCCTGTGCGTACGGGCGTTACCGCCATCCTCCCGCGTGGCCGCATGTTTGACCCCGTCTACGCCGCGACGTACGCCTTGAACGGCAACGGCGAGATGACGGGCATCCACTGGATCGACGAGTCCGGCTTCCTGGAAACGCCCATCATGATTACCAACACCTTCAGCGTCGGCATCGTGCGCGACGCCGTGATAGCCTGGATGGATTCGACCGGCCTTAACGCCGATCCGGAGAACGGCATCTGGTACACGTATCCGGTCGTGGCCGAGACGTACGACATTCTGAACGATATCCTCGGCCAACATGTGACGCGTAAACACGCGACCGAGGCGCTGAATGCGGCGCGCGGAGGGCCCGTTGCCGAAGGCAATGTAGGTGGAGGCACAGGAATGATCGTTCACGGGTTCAAGGGCGGCACCGGTACGTCCTCCCGCCTTCTCCCGAGCGGCCACACGCTGGGCGTGTTCGTTCAGGCCAACTACGGTGGGCGGGAGCGCTTCACCGTCGCCGGTGTCCCGATTGGGAGGGAAATCACCGATCTGCGGCCAAATTGGGAAGTGTTCGCGCGCGGCTCAATAATCGTCGTCGTCGCCACGGACGCGCCCCTGCTCCCGCAGCAGCTCCAGCGCCTCGTCGAACGCGTACCCATCGCGATCGGACGCCTCGGCGGCCTGGGTACGAACGGCTCCGGCGACATTTTTATCTCGTTTTCTACGGCGAATCCCGGCGCGTGGGAGGCGCGACCCGACGCTGAGTTACGTTCGATGCCGAATTCCTCGATGGACGATCTGTTCGAGGCAACCGTCGAGGCGACGGAGGAAGCCATTTTGAACGCGATGATCGCGGCTGAAAACATGACCGGCGCGCGTGGCCTGACCGTTCACGCCCTCCCGCACGACCGACTCCAGGATGTGCTCAAAAAATACGGGCGATGGGTGGATCCGGCCTCGCTTCCGCGCGAAGTGGACGTTCCTGCGTCGCAGCTTCAGCGCTTCAGCGGCACGTATCGCGACACGGAATCCGGCGAGCAGCGGCGGATCTATCTGGAGCATGGAAAGCTCTTCTACGAGCACGGCGAACTCCGCACCCGACTGGTTCCGTTGCCCGACGGCCGGCTCATTCAGCTCGGCGGGGCGTGGAAGCTGGAGGAGGCGGAGGGCCGGCTGCGCTGGACTTACGACGGCGAAATCCGTTCGTACCTCGAACGGATAGACGAGCCCCGCTAGCCGGACTCACCGGAGCGACAGCTGGTTGCGTACGGCGTCGGCGGCCTCCCTTCAGGACTCATGGGGCGCTACGGATCCGCTCGCTCGAGCATTTCTACGTTCTTGAACTCGACGTGCATAGGCATGCCGCCGTGGAGCTGCAGCGCAAAGTGTCCGCGGCGACGAATCTGGTTATCGACGATGTTCGCGCTTTCGCGGCCGTTTACGTGGATCATCACGCGGGGACCCTCGGCGACGATCGACATTTCGTTCCATTCGCCGGCCTCGTTCAGCCACTCCTTGACGTCGTTCGAGTCGGGCATCACCACCCAGCCGCGCCCGGCAGTCTCGTAGACGCCTCCGGTTTCGCCGTTCGGCTCGAGCTCGGCCTGCGTGCCGTGGACGTGAACGTTTTCGTCGACTTCTTCGGCCCTAAAGTAGAAGCCGGAGTTCCCTTCGAAGACGCGAAAGTCGAATCGAACTGCGAAATCGTCATACGATTCGTCCGAGACGACCAGTCCGTGGAGCGGATCATCCGGATCCTGCCTTCCGACGATGACGCCATTCTGTATCTTCCATTCTCCGCCTGGAGTAATGTGCCAGCCCGCGAACGAGGTGCCGGTGAACATGGGCCTCCATTCATGGTGTCCGAGATTTCGCACGCGAACGTTCTTGAATCGGTAGACGAGTCCCTCCTCGCCATGATGCTGCAGCGCGATGTGTCCGGATTGATCGGCAGTGTCGTACGTATCGGTTGTCTTGACGTCGTTGACCCAGATCTCGATGCGTGGTCCTTCGGTCTTGATGCGATAATGATTCCACTCGCCGTTCCTGAATGCCTCACGGGCGGCCGTGTCATCATCGTCCTCGAGCGTATGCAGCCATCCGCGGCGGCCTTCGTCGTATAATCCTCCCGACCATGCACGCTCGCTCGGGTCCACTTCGGCTTGATAGCCCCACAGTCTATTGGGCTCGTAATGCGCACGAAACTGGATGCCGCTATTTCCGCCGTCCGGTACGAACACGTCTGCTTCAAGGATGAAGTCGCCATAGGTCTCCTCCGAAACGAGAAACCACTTCTGGTCGCCTCGCAATGAGACGACTCCGTCCTCGACGGTGTACGAACCCCAACTGAACGGCTTTGTCCAGCGGCTCATGTCGTCATTGATGAGCGCGACGTAGCCTTCGCCCGAGGTCATGCTCGCATCCTGTGATGACGTGCATGAGAGCCAGACGCTTGCGGTAAGTGCGATTGCGACGAAGAGCGTTCGAGAGATCGACATGGAAGAATGCGGTGACTGATAGCGGAGATTCCACGCGCGAAAACTAGCCCCGGATACACGCTCACGCAACTACGTGGGATCAAGCGCCCGCCGGCGACGGTGCGCGCCTGGAGGCGGTAGGGCCGGTCGTTCTACGAGGGCCCTCCCCTCAGCGTCTCCTCTTTTACCTGCATGAGGTAGGCGTACGCCCGGTCGTGATCCACGGGGATATCGCCGCTGAACACGGCCTCTTTAATGGCTCCTGTCGCGGCGCGCTCGCGACCTTCTAACGTCCGGACGACCTCGTCGAACAGCTCGCCACGTCGCAGCGCATCGTCCTTAATATCCATCATGTATTCGTAGGCGGCGTCGTGCTCGTTCGGTATCTCGCCCTCGAGGATCGCTTCGCGAATAGCTTCCTTGATAATGCCGATCGATACACCTTCGTCGATGCCGAGCACGTCCATGATCTCGTGGCCGTCGACGGGCGGCTGAAAGCTGCGAAGGCGGTCCTTCTTCTCTACCTCCGAAAATTTTTCTTCGACTCGGTCGAATGCGGCCAGATAGCGGCGTACGCGGCGCGGATTTTTAGAGGTGATATCGGCGCGCACCAACGTCATCAGATCCTCGATGTCCTCGCCGGCCTCGAAAAGCAGCCTCCGGATGGCCGAGTCGGTCACGACGTCATCGACCAGTGCGACCGGACGGTGATGCAGACGGATCATCTTCTGCACGTACAGCATTCGCTCGTCCGTCGGCAGTTTCAATTTCTTGAAGAGGGTCGGAATGAGACGGGACCCGAGATCCTCGTGTCCGTGAAACGTCCAACCCGTCTTCTCGGAAAAACGCTTGGTGAGCGGTTTCCCGATGTCGTGAAGCAAGGCGGCCCAGCGCAGCCACAGCGTGTCCTCACAGGAACGATCGGACGTCAGCACGATGAGGTTATCGAGCACCTGCAGCGTATGGAAGAAGTTGTCCTTGTGGCGATGACCGTCGACCGCTTCGACGCCATGCAGGTCGGAGAGCTCGGAAAAGAATCGCTGTAGAATGTAGCTGCCGAACAGGATTTTGAATCCGGTGGACGGAGTCTCCGCACACATCATCTTCTGCAGCTCGTCGGTGATGCGTTCCTGGCTGAGGATCTCGACGCGGTGCGACTGCTCCCGCATCGCATCGAACGCATCCTCCTCGACGTCGAAATTGAGCTGGGCGGCGAACCGGGCGGCGCGGATCATGCGCAGCGGATCGTCCGTGAACGTCTCAGCCGGCTTCAGCGGCGTGCGAAGGAGGCCGTTATTCAGATCCCGGAGGCCGTCGAAAAGGTCGATCAGCGCACCGTAGCGGTCGGGGTGGAGATCGGCCGCCATCGCATTGATCGTGAAGTCGCGCCGGCGCAAGTCGTCCTCGAGCGATCCTTCTTCGACGATCGGATTGCGCGAATCGCTGCGATAGCTTTCGCGCCGGGCGCCGACGAATTCAAGGACCATGTCTGCCGTGGGATCCGACGGCGACCGAAGACGGATCGCTGCGGTACCGAATTTCTTATAGACATGCACCGTCTCCCCGCCCAGTGCCTCCGCCACGGCTTCGGCCAGGCGAATTCCGCTGTCCCCTCCGACCGTCACGAAGTCGATATCTGTCGTGACACGATCGAGCAGCACGTCTCGCACCACGCCGCCGACCACAAAGCAATCGACAGCTTCGCGAGCGGCGATCTCTCCTATGGTTCGGAGGAGTCTACCATACGGTTGACGATCAAATTCGCGTGCGAGACCCACGGCCATATTGAAACGAATGTCGCATCGGGACGGATGTCGGGCAGGTTCGTATTATGTACACGGGTGGAGGTTTCCCCGCAGTACTATCGTAGAAGGCCTTGAAGGCGTTCGACGATGCGCATCGTGTGCAGCGCGTCGAGCACGGAGACCGGAACCGGCCGCCCTTCGGCGACGGCGGCCATGAAGGCGAGCGTCTCTTGGCGGATGGCGACGTCATGCCCCGCTATGGTCCCCTCCATTTTCACGCCGCTACCGGAGGCATATACCTCCGGCTTCGCCGGCGTACCGTTCAAACGGATAAACACCTGTGCATAGGCGCCGCTGTGGAATCGAAGGCTGAATATCGTCGCGTCCGGCTGCGACGATTCGTTGCGCGCCGCCTCGGCGTCGACGCGGCGGACGCTGCTGCTCTTTACAAGCGCGCACGACAGATCTACGGCGTCGGCCATTAATCGCGATAATTTCGGATAAGCAATGGGTGCATCCGCGGCGTGGATGGCACCGTGCAGCGACAGCGAGACGAGATTGGCGCGCCAGTTATCCTCGACGGATTCCATGAGGGGGGAATACCGCAGCGGACGGCTGACACCGCATTCGAGGCCCGATTCCTCCGCCAGCAGCACGAGCGCGGCGCATTCGCGAATTGACGTAGCCGGCGGCCACTCAACGAAGACGTGCGTACCGGCGCGGGCGGCCTGCGCGGCGATCTGGAACCGGTCCGGCCTGGGAACACCGATGAAAAGAACGTCAACATTTTCGAGGGCCTCCTGAATGGGCATGCGTGGCGCAAGGTCCGCGAGCACGACTCCGGACGTTTCCTCGAGTGCGCGGCGCCGCAAAGCAAGCAGTGGATCCGAACCGATCGTCGCGACGCGCATGACCCTTACCGCTGCATTTACGTCCTAATACCCGACCGCCTGCCCATCCTTCCGCATCTCAGACGCCCCGATGAAGACCCTATTCTCCGGGTCCCACCGAATAGCTTGATATCCCCCGTAATGGTTGGCACTGACCTCCACGTTGTGGCCGCGGCGGCGCAGCTCTTCGACGACTTCAGGCGCGACGCCGCTTTCCACGTGCAGTACGCCTCCGTCTCGCATCACGGTGCCGGTGGGCTCGCTGCTCCCGTCGTGACGATACCGGGCCGCATCGCCGGCCTCCTGCAGATTCATCGCGAAGTCGATCATGTTCGTCACGATTTGAACGTGTCCCTGCGGCTGCATCGGCCCACCCATCACCCCGAAACTCATGTACGGTTCGTCGTCTCGCATGATGAATGCGGGGATGATGGTCTGGAAGGGGCGCTTTCCCGGCTCGTACACGTTAGGATGACCCTTCTCCAGCGTGAAAAGCTGTCCGCGATTCTGGAGACCGAAGCCGAGACCGTCCGGCACGAGCCCGCTTCCGATTCCCAGGAAATTACTCTGGATCAAAGATACCATCATACCCGTCGAGTCGGCGGTCGTGAGATAGATGGTGTCTCCCTCGAGCAAGCGAGCGTCACCGTGGTTGACCTCCTTGAGCGCGTGCTGCATGTCGATCAGAGACCGGCGCTGCTCGCCGTACTCCTCGGAAATCAGCATGCTCACCGGCACGTCGTAAAAATCGGGATCCGCATAAAACCGCGCCCGATCCGCGAACGCCAGCTTCTTGGCCTCGGTCTGCACGTGCAGATAGTCGGCCGAATTGTGGCCCATCGACGCCAGATCGAAGCCCTCCAGAATATTCAACATCTGCAGCGCAGCGATGCCCTGACCGTTCGGCGGCAACTCGTATACGTCGAAGCCGCGGTAATTTGTCGAAACCGGATCGATCCACGTACTGGTATGTGCCGCCAGATCCTCTTTCCGCAGGTATCCGCCGATGCGTCGCATGTAGGCGTCCAACACGTCGGCGATCTCCCCCCTATAGAAGGCGTCTCGTCCGTCTCGCGCGATCAGTTCGTACGTTCTAGCAAGACCGAGATTTTTGAACATTTCCCCTTCGGCAGGCGCGCGTCCATCGACGAGATATGTCGACCGGAAATTGTCCAACTCTTCGATCATCTCGGCACTTTCGAGGATCGCTTCGACGTTGCCACTCCAGTCGAGAGCGATCGACTGCGTCACGGGAAAACCGTCACGCGCATAGGCGATAGCGGGCGCGAGCAAGTCGGCCATTGGAAGCGTGCCGAATTGGTCGTGCAACGTGAACCAGCCGTCGACGGCTCCCGGTACGCTTACCGTAATGGCACCGCGCGGCGGAAGCGTCTCGCGTCCCCCCAGTTTCGCCACAACGTCGTCATAGGTGAGGCCGTGCGGAGACCGGCCACTGGCGTTGAGGCCGTGCAGCTTGCGGGTATCGGGATCCCATACGATCGCGAACAAATCGCCGCCGGGACCGCATCCCGTCGGCTCCATCAGTCCTAGTGCTGCATTCGCCGCAACGGCGGCATCCACGGCGCTTCCGCCTTTCTTCAAAACGTCCAGGGCTATCTGCGAAGCGAGAGGATGGCTGGTCGC
>CAZART010000105.1:7686-18211 GCA_964487555.1 uncultured Rhodothermales bacterium | reverse complement strand
TTTAACGTAGAGCGACTTCGGAAAGCAAATGAGAGCACGCGCATGCCGGCGCGGCACGGCGTGTTCTCAGGTGTCACAGCGCGGCGACGATCTACTATTACAAACAGCATCAGGAGGCGGCCATGAAAAGCCTGAAGCGCATCATCCTTGTCTCGACGGCGATCTTGATGACGACCGCAGCGACGGCCCAGGACGTTTCGGTCGACCTCGCATTCATCACCCACCTGGACGCCGAGATGCCGGAACAAGATGTGTACATCGAGCGCGAGCCCGGATCGGGGTATGTATATCGCGTCACGGTCGGCGATCACGACATGGACGCTCCGCTTTTCTCCGTAGCCGAGGAGCAGCATCATAACCCTTTTGACGCTGAAGACGTCGGACCCTACAGCAAAGGCGAGGCGCTCGGTTTCACCGTCGGTGAATGGCTGCGACATTCCGGAACAGGGACGTACACGTGCGCCGACGGCGTCGGCAGACTCGATCTCGCATTTTCCGGACTGGTGCCCGAAGGCGTCTATACGATGTGGCACTCTTTTGTCGCGATCCCACCACCGGTGCCGTTTACCGGCACGCTGGACCTCCCGCTGGGCGCCCGCGACGGCTCGGAGAGCGTTTTCCGCGCACGTAAAGACGGCACCGCCGACTTCAAGCATACGTTCCAGCCGTGCCTCCAGATGTCCGACGTATGGACCACGTCTATGCTCGCCATCAACTATCACAGCGACGGACACATGTGGGGCGGACACCCGGGTAAGTTCGGTAAGAACGCCCACATCCCACTTTTCGTCATGCTTCCGCCGCGGGAGGGAATCGAGACGACGACCGCCTCGGCGAAGTAAAAACGGGGCCCTCGAGACAGGCCTGTCCCACTCCGTGGCAAACCATTTACGCGAGGAACGAAATGAAATTCCGTTCACGCGAAGCGTTCGTGACGGGCACGGCGTTGCTCCTCATCCTGGCGGCCTCACCGTACGTCCTAAGTCCGTTTGAGCTTCCCGATGCCGTCCGCGACTCCGATTATTACGAAGATGGCCGTCAACCTCATGCGAAGGTCGAACTGGGCAGGTTGCTGTTCTTCGACAAGATTCTGAGTGGCAATAAAAACATCTCATGCGCCACGTGCCACCACCCCCGGTTCGCCACGGCCGACGGCGTCGCGCTTCCTCTCGGTGAGGGACCGACGGGACTGGGTCCTGATCGGCGTTCGGGTCACACGATCGTGCAGAGCATCCACGAGAGGGTTCCCCGGAACACGCCCGCGCTGTTCAATCTCGGCGCGAAGGAGTTCACACGGATGTTCCACGACGGACGCGTTGAGATCGACACGAGCGGATATTACGCAGGCGGATTCATCACGCCCGCCAAGTGGAAGCTGCCCACCGGCATCGAGAACGTGCTCGCCGCACAGGCCATGTTTCCGATTACGTCGCCGGCCGAAATGGCCGGTCAGAAGGGTGAGAATGAAGTCGCCGACGCCAGGTCGCTAAACCGCGCTGCAGGACCGAGTGGGGTCTGGTCGCTGCTTGCCGGGCGTCTTCAATCCATCGATGAGTACGTCGAGCTCTTCAAGGCCGCCTTTCCCGGGGAGGTCGACGAAGCCGATGACGTCAGCATGGTGCTTGCCGCAAATGCTATCGCAGCATTCGAAGCGTCCGCGTTTCGGGCGGATAATAGCCTGTTCGACCGGTACTTGCGTGGCAACGAGGACGCGCTAAACGACGCACAGCGACGCGGAATGGCCCTCTTTTACGGAAAGGCCGCGTGCCAGGACTGTCACAGCGGTACATTTCAGACCGACCACGAATTCCATGCGATTGCGATGCCGCAGATCGGACCGGGCAAGAACGACGGTCGGCATCAGGATTACTGGCGCGCGACCGGAATCCCCTATTTTCCCGAGGATTTCGGCCGGGGTCGCGTTACGGCACGCCGCGACGATGACTACACGTTCCGGACCCCCTCCTTGCGAAACGTCGAATTGACCGCACCGTACGGCCACGCAGGCACGTATCGTACGCTCGAAGAGGTGGTGAGGCACCATCTCGACCCCGCGGGCTCCCTGAATGCCTACTCGGTACCTGACGAGCTGCTTCCGCCCGTGGAGACCGTGCTCGAAACACAGGCCGCCGGCCCGAAATTCGTGGACGTGAAGCTCGAAGGCCGCCGATTGAAGGGATATGTCGAACGCGACACGTGGGTGTTGCGCAACGACGAATTGAGAGGGAAGATCGCCGCGGCGAACGAGCTGCCGCCAAACGAACTGAGTGATGCGGAAGTAAACGACCTGATCGCCTTTCTGACGTCCCTGACCGATCCGTCATCGAGGGATCTGATGCACCTGGTGCCGGAGCGGGTGCCGAGTGGTTTACCCGTCGAAGATTAAGATACTTTTGGGCGGTCCGTCGAATTTCAAAAAGAACGAACGAGGAATTGAGATGCTGGGAAATGCACGGGTTATGACAATTCTGCCCGTCGTGAACATGCAACGCGCGCGGGATTTCTACGAGAACACATTGGACCTAAAGCCGCAAGGGTCCAGTGCGGATGGGAAGTTCCTATACGCGTGCGGCGGGGGCGCCACCATCGCCCTTCTGCCGAAGGAAAACGGCACGAAAGCCGACCACACGGCCCTCAGCTTCGAGGTGGACACTATCGAGAAGGCGATCGAGCGTCTCGAGGCGAAAGGCGTCGTATTCGCCGACTACGACCTTCCCGGGCTGAAGACGGTGAACCACATCTTCGCCGCAGAAGATGAGAAAGCGGCCTGGTTCAACGACACGGAAGGCAATATTCTATGCCTTCACGAGGTGGTCTCACTTTAGGAGAGACCGCCCTGTTAGGGCTTGCGGGCTCTAGCCCCCGGCGTCGTCAAACTCCACATCCTCGATCCTGGGCGCGGCATCAAGTACTCGGATGGGTTCGCCGGCTGTGCCGGTGACAGATCCGCGAATGATCGTCCCATCACTGCCACTCTCGAATGTGATTCCGGCCCATGATGTGCCGCTTGCAGTAAAGGTCACATCTGTCGCATTCAACACTCCATGGACTGTAACGCCGCGGCCGCGGGCAAAACGCAGCTCGGTGCCCGGCTCAATGGTAAGGACGGCACCGGATTCGACGATTAGATTTCCTCGGATGATCTCACCCGACGTTTCCTTGCCGATCCACGAATCCTCACGAATCGTCGGACGCGCCCGGAAGTCTTCGATGAAATCGAAAATGATCGGACCGCTCGACCCTCTCTCGTATCGAATGTTGTCGACCGCCTTCCAGCTTGGGACGAAGCCGGGGTCGTCGCAGTCCGAATCTCGCGCGTACCGGGTGCATCCGTTGCTGTTCGGTCGTGTCCAGGGAGTTATTTGCGTTGCCGTGGAGGGTCCGTAAAGATCGCCGGCGTAGGTGCTCGCATCGTTTGATATCTCGAGCGTATTATCGGCAGGGAGCTCGTCGTATCTCGTGTTCGAACCGGAGCCCTTCCTCATCCCTACCAGCAAGCCCGTCGATTTCAGCCCGTCTTCAGCATAGAAGCAGTCGGGGTTGTAGATATGGAGATCATCGAAATAATTGTCGCGCTGCAAGTTCGACAGGTAGAGGGTCTTTCCTGTGGAGCCGTTATCCAGTTCGATCGTCCGGCAATCGCCCGAGCTGTAAACGCCGTCTATACGAACGCCCTGTTCGTCTCTTTGAAGTGGCGTGCAGCGGATCCACCCTATGAGGTCCCGCTCAAATGCTGAAATCGTCTCATTCCCGGCCATGTCGTCGGCACCTCCTGCGCCCGGCATGAGGGCGTATGCGACGCGGTTCGTTCCGTTGGATGGGACGTCGTTCTCCGTGTTGGCTCGGAGATGTACACCGCCGATATTGGATCTGTCCCACAGATCGTGTCCGAACTCGTGGGCCATGAGGCGGCCGAGCGTCAGGAGCGGTATGATATTTCCCGACTCCCCATATCTGCTGTAGGATCCGGACCTATTCCAGTCTATCGCTTTGCCGTCGTATGAAAGTATAGGCGTGCGCGTATTGCCTAGCGAGGAGATGCCCGACCACAACCCTTGACTCTTATCAAACCGCCGCGGAACGATGAAGATGTGATCGACGAATCCGTCATCGTTGCGATCGTATTCGCTGAAGTCCAATCCGCTCTCGTCGACGTGATCCAATATCTCCTTAGTAAGCGCCGCCAATCCATCCTGCGATCTTGCGCCGCTTCCGGATATCCGATAGTGGCCCTCATCGAACCGCGTCTCGATGACTTCCGGGTAGGCCTCGCCGTACAGGATGAAGCTCTGATTCGATTGTTGATAGAAGTACTCGGTGAGCGAATTTTCCGGAAAGGGCGCACGGGGCGCCCGGCCGTCGGGTCGGGCAGGGACGAGAAAATCATGCGCCATGTCGGGCAGTCGATCGCCGCTACGCCACGCGAGCCATTTTTCGCTGCACGTGTGATTGAAGGTGTCGTCCGCGAACCTGACGAAGACGATCAGTGCGCGGAAGGGTCCCGACGTGGGTACCTCGGCCTGCGACGCTCTGACGGATTGCGCCTTTTGCATCGTCTGCTCGGCTTCCTGCTCATTTTGAGAGACGTGCTGGCGCTGTGGAGCCGGAGTTCCGCACGCGGAGGCGAGCATGACCAGCAAGACGATGCAGGCGATGGAACCCCAGTGCCAATTCTTCCCACCGTGTCCGGCAAATCGCGGTCCGTACAGACGACGGCTCTCTGCGTTCGTCCCTGATGAGCTCTCCGGTCTTTGGCGAGTACTTCGTGTGTTCAGAACGCTTCGTTTAGTGAACGGTGGGGGCATTCTCTGAAGGCGGTTCGACGATAGTGAAGGCGGTTCGACGATAGTTCGACCGAAAAGCTGTCATAAGACAACGCCTCTGTCCGCATCAGGATGCCGCGGGAACGAATTGAGCGTGAGGTCCCGACGTGAGTGAGCCCTAGCGATCGCCGCCGCCGATGCGTTAATCCGAGCCGGACCGACGGGTTCGTCAGAGTATCTTCTATGGCTTGTACTGACTTCGATTCAAGCGAACTGTCTGAAAGCCGAGGGTCAGCGGGATGGACGCAGATCGATACGATCCATCAAGGGTCCGGAAATTCGCGCGAGATAGCGCTGCGCGTGGCACGGTGAGCACACGCACTCCTGATGGGGACTTCCAAGCATGCTGTCACCTGGGCCGGCGCGTGTACTTCAGGTGCGTCCCGTCACAGGGCCACCCACAGGGCCAGGATCTATGCGAGTGGGAACGAATATGCTACACTATTCTCCAGTAAGCGTTCATTCGTACTAACTACTCTCAATTATGACAACGGTAACCATTACGCTCGAAAACGAACTGGAGCAGTCGCTCAAGGAGCTCGCAGAAGAATCTGGAATGACGCCGGATGAGGCCGCGCGCGATGCCCTGAAGCGGCGCCTCGCACTGTTCCGCCTGCGAAAGCGCCAGACAGAGGTCGAGGGGACAGCCCGACGAGCCGGCTACAAGAGCGAGGATGAACTCCTCGATGATGTCTCATGAGGATCTGCTGTGATACCAACGTCCTCATAGCGGCGTACTTGTGGCCGGAAGGCAGGTGTCACGAGGTCCTCGAAATCATCTGGGCTGAGCACGATTTCATAACGAGTGAAGTGATTCTCGACGAACTCTCGCGGAAGCTTGCGGAGAAGTTCCAGTTGTCGACCAATACAATTGCCGCCATTGACAGTGAACTCCGATTCTTCCATGTCGAACCGCGTCCGATGGAACCGTACGAGGTCCAGATAAATGATCCCGATGATCCCTGGGTATTGGCCGCAGCTGTGAATGCGCGTGCCAAAATCCTCGTCACGGGTGACAAAGAGCTCCGTGGAATTGACGAAAACGTGCCGGAGTTGCAGATCGTCCTCCCTCGCGAGTTCGTCGACGCATTTGGTGCGAAACCCACTACTGAGCCTGGCTGAATCGCCGGGCTCTATTCTTATCTTCCCACACATCTCAAACGGCGAGAGATTAAACGGCTCTGCTCTGAGCTGTTCGCCTTGGGGTTCATTCACGCCGTCCAAGATGGCAAGTCGCCGACGTTCCACCCATCGGCGGAGCGGCCGGCGCAATAATCGTCGTAGGGCTGTCGACCGATGGAGGTCGGATATCCATTATCCTCAGATCCGGTAACCTCGCCGCAGTATCCGAAACGTATCATTCTGGAATTGGACCAAATGGTCAGCGCGTTCACGGTCCCGTGGTTCGGAAAGTGTAGATCGGCGGTCGCCGCGCCATCGGTTTTCGATGTGCCCTCCGTATCTTGTGGGCACTGCAACGTAGGGTTCAGATCCTGTAAACTCGCCGTCGAAAGATTCATTGCACACAGGAAGAGCGAGCAGGCGAGCGAGCGACGGACACCGTAGGCAATCGGATTCATGGCTCCTTGAGGGTGAGTGATGAGAGGCACCGCATCTATTCATGTAACACTATGATCGCAACGGCGATGGTTGCGCTGCCGTCCCCAACAACCTGGATGAAGTAAAGTCCAGCCGGCAACGCATCTGCGAGGTTAGTCCGGGCAAGCTGCCGCTGACCTGCCGTAAGGTAGACCGTCCGACCTGCCACTTGCCGCCCGAGAAGATCTTAGACCGTTAGCTCGTACTCCCCTGCACGAGATGTCTCCAGCGTGATCTTCGCATCTCTCCTTAAAGGATTTGGGGCAACCTTGAGCAGTGGCCGGCGGGGCATCGGCTCTGAACCGCCCCGGCTTTTTCGGAGACGTGGTTGTTTGAGTGCAGCTTTATGGCTATGAGTCCCTGGCTGCTCGAAACGGGACAGCTCTGCTACCAGGCCAGGTATCAAAGACGAAAGTCAAGCCCTTTCTATCTGACGGCAAACTCGCACCCTACCCCATCAGCCGATCGAGTGATCGGTACTGGACCGCCTCTGCCAGGTTCTCGGGTCGGATCATGCCCGATGCATTTAGGTCCGCAATGGTGCGGGCGACCTTGAGGATGCGCCCGTAGGCGCGAGCGCTGAGGCCGAGGCGTTGGATCGCGATCTTCATGAGCTTCCGGGACCCCGCATCGAGCTCGCACCACCTTCGCCGGCGAGCCGCCGCTCCCGGACGGCACGCGCCCGCAGCACGCGGGCACGAATCGTGGCAGAGGGTTCCGCGTCGCGGCGTGCGCTTAATTCGTCGAAGGGTACCGGCGCCACCTCGAGGTGCAGATCAATTCGGTCCATCAGCGGGCCGGAAATGCGAGCGAGATAGCGCTGCACGTGACCCGGCGAGCAGACGCACTCCTGATGCGGATTTCCAAGCATGCCGCGGGGGCACCGTTGCGTTGCCTTTTTGCCACCTGCATTTACTGTGCAATAGGCCGCGTCCGGCGGGATATCCAGTCAAGTTAACAACGATCGGCGATCACATCAGAAAGACACGGCTGGATCGTGGAATGCATCAGCGAGAGGCCGCAGAGCTAATCAGGGTTGCGGAGGGCTCGATCTGGAACTGGGAATCGGGCGGGGTACGTGAGCCGGAAATTCGGACGATGCCGGCCCTATAGATTTCCTTGGCTACCTGCCATTTCGCGAGGCTCCGTCGTTCTCGGACAGGCTACGCGTCTATCGAGCTATCAATGGATACACTCAAAAAGAGGCGGCCCGTCACGCCGGAATAGATCCGACAACTTGGAGAAATTGGGAAAATGGGATTGCATTTCGCCGAAACGTACGGACCAAGAAAGCTGCACGTGAGATTATGAAAGACGTGGCGGAGTTCGGGCACGCCACGCCATTCTGCAGGATGAATGGGTGATCGTACGGCGCCGTGCCCGCTGGTCGCATTCAAGAATCGACCGAACGGCTCTGCGAAAAGCTAGGGAAGCCGCGGAAGGCGGTAAGATTTTACAGTAATCTGAAGCCGGTTATTCTTTGCTTAGGCATGTCAACATTCCGGCTCATCGGATGATGTGAACGGGTGCAATAGACACATTTGGCCCGGCCACTACTCGAACGAAGTATACACCCGGCGCCAAAGACCCGTTTCCGATGTGAGCCACGTGCTTGCCCGTTGTCTGGATACCGTGGTTGATCCTGCGCATGCACCGGCCAAGGGCGTCGCAGATTTCGATCGTGACGGGGGCGGTCGCGGAAAGGGAATACTCCACGATAATGTTCGCCCGCGCCGGATTGGGATAGACAGTCGAAATCGTACCGCGATCATACCCCTCCGGCCGCTCGCTCTTCACGTGCGTGTCGACGCGTCTCTTCCCAACGAACGTCAAGCTCTCCGGATCGTACAGGATAGTTTCGAGGACGTCCGGATCAGGCGGCTCCAGCGCGTACCCTATGAAGTAGAGATCGTCTCCTCGGGAGGCGGAAAAATTCCGTGCGTCCGCCACCCAGACCCATATTCCCGGGACGGTGACGGAAGAAAGCACGTTTCCGGAGAAATCCCACTCACTCAAGAGCAAACTATTCTCAAACGGCGAGGGATCATCGGTGACCGTCATTACAGCGGATATCCGATCTTCGTGTAGCAGGACCTCCACCTCACTGCCCCCACGAGGACCGTTGATGGGGTGGATCCATTCCAGACGGCCATCCGGCGAAATCCTTCCCACGTACCGTCCCGAGGTTGACGCAACGACCGAATCTGCCAACTGTATCCCGGACATGCTGCGTGCGCCAAAAAAGGTGCTACCCGAACGATCAATGACGACGCTCGAGGCCCACCAGCCTCCACCATCAGATAAGAAGCTCCAAAGGTGTTTGCCGATACTTTCGTACTGGCTTACCATGATGTGGTCACTCGCGAGTCCGCCGATCGATATCCGGCCGTTGCCGTCCGCTGCGACCGAGGAAAGAAGCTGTCCGACAGCCAGCCTCGATTTCTGCAATACTACCCCCGAGGAGTCGACCGTTGTTAGGTTCAGCGTACCGTGCCAGTGCGGATTCGAAACGACGTGAATCCTCCCGTTGCCGCTCAACGTCAGATCCACCGCCGAATCTCCCAGATCACTAGCGGTCCATTTAAATTCCCCTCCGGTGGTGTATCGGATGACGGCATCTTCATATATCCATTTAGTCGAATCGATAAATAGACTGTCATAGACATGTACGACGAGATAGCCCCCACCGTCTCCGGCTCCCTTGATTGCCGCGACGCCGTTGGTTCTGTCGCCTGAGCCGATTTGCCGCACCCATCTTAACGTTCCCTCCGATTCAAGTACCGCAAGGAAGGCCGTATTCTCCTCAGGCTTTTCCGAGACGATCGTTGTGTCGCCAAGCGTCAGCTCGTCGGAAAATGTCCCGGTGATATGGATCGCACCGGTAGAATCTACGTCGATGATTCGCGTGCCATACTGCGCGAAGACGTGCGAATATGACGCGAGCAGAACGGCCACTAGGAATACGCTCCTCACATTTCACCTCCCTACGTATATGAGTGGCTTCGAAATACTGCCAAATTCAGTTTCAAGGCGTATGGTATACATACCGGCCGGCAACGAGCCCTCTTCCAGGACAAATCTGTTCATGCCCGTCGACCGGCTCTCGTCGAGCAGCAATCGTACGCGGCGGCCCAGAAGATCATAGACGGACAACCTGACTCTTCCTGATTCAGGAAGAACGAATTCGAAGGACGAGTGGGATGCAGTTGGAACGGGGTACACTCGGAGATCAGGGCCATGTTTACCTGACGTTCTCTGCGGTAGATCGCCACGCCTATTCTTCGATGCCGGACAATCTCCGGTGTCGATGCCTCGGTCGCAGAACGTCTCGTTGATCGGATCATACCAGGAATGACCACTCGCATCCCAAGCATCAATCAGATTCCAGTAATAATCGACAAAGTCTGTCGGGTGCGGCGATAGCCATAGGGCCCAGTACGCCTTTTCATCGACTTGCTCGTTGAAGTCGGAAGGTTGGCCAAGATACCACCACAACCACTGATTGGATTTCAGCGCCCAATGCGTTCCGGAGATAATCTGGCTCCTGAGGTGTGGAAAGTCTGTAAAGCATGACGAATTCCAATCCGACATCGTGTACGAATTGTCTACGTTTCTATAGTGTGCGTTGCATGAAGTCTCCTGGCATGCGCTGGGAATCGCCTGCCCAACTTCAGGATCGTTATTCGCCGCCGCCGCGAAATAGTCTGACATGCCTTCGTCCAGCGCAGGAGCTTCCGGCGATGAACCCGAGTCTTTAATCAGTACGCCCCCGTATAACTGGTACGTCATGCTGTGCGTGTACTCGTGATAAACGACATCACTCGAATGTGCCATACTAGATCCTATCTGGAGAGCCGGCCCAGTAGAAAGCGCGAGACAAGACTCCGAAGTATTGTTAAGTGGAAGCTGCGTGTCGCTCAAAGGGAAGCTGGTCGAAATCTCAGTCTCGAAATAGTTTCTCATCTCTGTCATCAGAACCACGGCGTTCGCCCGATCGGACTGCCAATTGTAGTACTGATCGGTCGACGTGCCGACGTAGACGCCCTCGATCGAGCGTGTTACGTCGCCCCCAGAGCTGTCAGCCCTGGCGTACGGCGTCGTCG
>CAZART010000105.1:6479-7586 GCA_964487555.1 uncultured Rhodothermales bacterium | reverse complement strand
TCGTGCCCCGAAGCCGATGAATCATTCCCGTCCGCCGGTTAATGATTGCCTCAAATGAATCGCCACCATGCGTGACGAAGCCCCACTCAAACCGCTCGTCAAACGTGGATTGCGCTTCGGAAGGCTTCGGTGAAAGTAGAAGGAGTACGAACGTCAACCACAGAATTCCGAACCGGCGGCGCGGGAGAGATACATTAAGAGCTTGAAGCGGTTGCATGGTTCACCCCAGGTATTTCGTAGATCATTTCAGTAATGCCGACATACGTGCCATTCGCTCGCGAATGGTCGATACGCCTATCCACACTCTACTGGGGGATGCACGGCAGTTTGAAACCTGAGCGACGGTTTACGACGAACTGCACCAAGAGAGGAATCGCATGAGCGTGGATAATGGATACGAAGTTCATGCATATAAATTCAAGGGCAATTGAAGTCGCTCTCTGGGCGGTTTATCGTAATATCGATACGCCGCCTCCGGGGAACCGCCGACGCTGTGCAGTATCCATTGCATTTGGCCGAAATCGTGTGCCGGCTGTTCTTTCGGCGGACCCAGAAAATGAACGGATATTCCAACTCAGGCCGTGCTACGCGATGCCGATCCCGTGAACGGTACTGTATCGCCTCGGCAAGATGCTCGGGGCGGATGTCACGCGAGCCGTCCAGGTCGGCGATGGTACGAGCGACTTTGAGGATGCGGCCGTAGGCGCGGGCGCTGAGACCAAGCCGCTGAAGGGCGGTTTTCATCAGAGTGCGACAGGCACGGTCGAGCGGCGCAAACTCGCGCACCATCCGCATGCTCATCTGCGCGTTGCAGTGTACGCATTCGTGGGCGGCGAACCTCAGGGCCTGCACGTCGCGTGCGCGAAGTACGCGCCTGCGGATTGTGGCCGACGACTCCCCCTCGCCGCGTGCGCTGAGTTCGTCGAATGGAACTGGCGCCACTTCCAGATGCAGATCGATCCGGTCCATTAGCGGCGCGGAGATGCGGTTGCGATAACGCACGACTTCGCCCGCGGAGCATACGCACTCCTGATGTCGCGAGCCCAGCATGCCGCACTTACACCGTTGCGTTGCCTTTTTGCCATCTGCATTTGCAGGGCAGGCAAC
>CAZART010000105.1:0-6379 GCA_964487555.1 uncultured Rhodothermales bacterium | reverse complement strand
AACACGCGCAGCGCATCTGTCAGGATCTCTTCGTCGAAGAGGGCTTGAGCACGGCTACGACAGCGTGAAGCGCTACGTGCGTCGCCTTAGGAAGTATGCGCACGAGGTCTTTGCGGGTCTGCATGCGACCCCGGGCGATGAAGCCCTGTCGGAAGCACGCACCGCATTTTCTCTCTGGTAGCGGCGGAATATTAGAATGGAAATGCCTCGGATCTTACAAAACTGATGATCTGGCACACCCTCAATCTGCCGAGCAGATCGGGCACATCGGTGAGGGCGAGGTTAATTTGGACGGATGGACACTCGTCAGCACTAAGGGAGATCAGACGTTTCCGTTTGAGAGGGACGTAGTACTCGCCCCCGGGCGGTCGGTCGTCGTCATGAGTGGTCCCAACGCCGTCGATCAGCTTCCGGCATTCATTCGCTGGACCGACCGGCACGTGTGGAGCAACAGCGGTGATCCCGGTGAGTTGGGGGATTCCAGTGGCACCATCAGAGCCGAATCACGCTAATAAATAGCCGTCAGGGTGCTTCGCCGAGCCAAACCAGCGACAATCGCCATAAGCTGATGGCATTTCAGGGCTCTTCGGAAGGCCTCCCCGTATTTTGCACAGGCAGAGCTCGACGAATGACCGCTTGTAGGGCATTTTGTATTATTGGACTGCAAGCTATGACGTCAGATGCGCGTCCACGCAGAGGATGCACGTCCCCTATTTGCATTACATTAAGTTGAAGAAGAACAGGGAGAGAACACATGGCTAAACGCACGGGATCCAAGAAGGCTGGACAATTCACGTTCGATGTGATTTCAGACGTGAAAGCGCAGGAAGAACTCGCTGAACTAGGAGGTGGCCGGGGCGGTCGTACTTCAAAGTACGACCCCCTCGCTGACGCTGCCCAAAAGCTCTCGGATGAGAAGTCATAAAGGTCAACGTCAACAAGAATGAAGTAGGTGGCCTGCGAGGATACCTTCGCCGGCGCTTCGGGGAAAAGTATACGGTCAGATCCTCGAAGACGGGGGACAATCAATACACGGCGTTTATCTTCCTCACGCCGGCAGGATGAGGACTTCGCCGCCATGTTCCGAGCGGAGGAATGGCTGGGCGGCTCTTTCTGGGATCTGCAGGTCTCATCGTTCTTGTGGCGTGTGCGACTAACGTACACGCGGTCCGATGAACTACAATCCTATCCTCGAGCGCTGACACAAGATATGAACAGGTCTTCCCTGGCCTATTTTTCAAGCACGAGCGCGCGGGTTGCCAAAAAGTTTCTTGAGCGCATCTGATAGAAGTACACTCCGCTTGGTGTACCGTGAGCGTTCCAGGTCTTCGCGTACCGGCCAGCCCCGAAGGTCCCTGACGCAAGGATTGTAACCTCTCGTCCAAGCACATCATACACTGTCACAACAATGCGCGTCCTTTCTGGCAGATCAAAAGCAATTGTCGTCGCAGAATTGAAAGGATTTGGATAGTTCCGATGTAGCGCGTAATCCCTCGGAGTCCTCTCTCCATTTGGCTCCAGGAATACTCCAGTCGGTATACTAACCACGAAGCTTGCTTCTACCGATCCGCCGCGGCCGTCGTCGGCCGACACGCTGATCGTAGAATTACCCCCTCGTAACGGCGTGACGATAAGGACCGAGTCTTCAACCGCAGCGGAGGCTACGCTTTCGTCACTGCTGCTCGCCCAGAACGTCAACGGATCACCATCGGCATCGCTGAAGACTTCGTGCAGGTTTCGGCGGAAAGGATCTGCTCCAACGACCAGATCGATGTCTGCGATCTCATTTCTGACAGCCGGGCTGGAATTAGGCTGAGCATCGAAAGAAACCAAGCCGCAGCAATGAGATCCCCCTATCCATACTTTTCCGTTCGGATCTACTTTCAAAGCATGAGTATGCCAGTTTGGGTTCGGGGAATTGTAACTTGAGTATGTTGTCCAAAGCATACCGTCGAACTCTGCAATACCAGGAGCTCCACCGATCCAGACGTTTCCGTTGTTAGCTATTTCCACTTCGGTTACATATTCCAGTGGAATACCCACCCTATTTCTATAGGGTATCCACTCTACACCATCAAACAGTACAAGACCGTCTGACGTCGCAAGCCAGACATTTCCTTTTCCGTCTTCCTCAATGTCTGTTATTGTGTCAGAAATAACATTTGAGTTGAGCCTATCGAACACTTCCCATTCTGTGCCGTCGAATACAGCCACGCCAGAGCCTTCTGTTCCCACCCAAAGAGAACCATCTGATTTCATCATTAACGACAACGGATCATTGCTTGGCAGTCCAGAATTACTAGCATTATATACAGTCCACTCATTGCCGTCATATTTCGCAACGCCACCCCATCCGATTTGGCATGCGCCCGAACAGTGTACACCAACCCAGATATTATTATCGGAGTCTTCAATCACGCTCCTGATAGTACCAATCGGCAGATCCGAGTTATCAGAGTCTATATATGTCCACTCGATACCATCATATCTATACAATCTAGTGGACGCCGAGTCGAAAATACCTTTTATTAGAAGCCCCGTTCCTACCCATAGGATACCGTCGCTTCCGAAAGTCACCCCCCAAGGCTTCACAGGGTTAGTGACATAATCATCAAACGTTGTCCAACCACCTTCGCTGCTCACCAGCGCAGCACTCGAAACCACAACCTCTTCGTGGTTGGCAGCAATATCATATGTAATGTTTACTGGCATAACACCATTTGCCGTATTATAATACTCCCACTGGCCGATAGCGCCTTCTCCCGTTGTGAACTCGTACGGATTCGACCACTCACTCATAGCTCTCCCAGTTACGGACGTTACGTCTTCTGATCTAACCCTCCAGTAATACGTCGTGCCCGGGGAAAGAGAAGTCATTATTAATAGTGCATCATCTAGCGAATTCCGTTTCGAGGCATCCACTAAAGTATCCACGAGTAGGCTTGCAAACTCACCGCTTTCTGAAACCTGTATTTGCAAATAAGACGAGTACTCTGCAATATCCACAATCAAAGGTATAACGCTAGGAAGATCTATGGCGCCGCCTCCAGGAAATATAGATCTAGCGGAATGACGACGGTATACCCAGAAGCTATGTAGTGCCGACCAATCGCTCTCAGTGCCATTGCTCAGCGCCTTAACACGCCATACGCCGTGATCCCACCAATATGTCGAATAATCAAGCTCGTATGACGTCTCACTTACGACTTTGTCAATGAATGGTGGCAAGTTATTTTGAATGGAATATTGATCGTTAAAGACCTGGATACGGTAGTCTGTTGCACCAGAGGAAGGGTACCAGGACAGAGAAAACCTCGTTGGAATGCCAATGTCGCCCTGTCCTGGAAAAATTGGTGTCGGGCTCGTCAATGCAAATTCCGACTGGGTCGCAAACGTCCAGGTATCCGACCAACCGCCTTCTCCAAAGTCATTTATGCCATGTACTCTCCAGTAAAACGTAGTACTTTCAGAAAGTCCACTTCGGTCGATTCTTGTAACATCCGACAATGTATCAATAACCGCAGTCACAAACTCAGGAGAAGTGGATAATTGAATACGGTATTCTTCCGACCCAGTCGCCTTATTCCAGTCAAGGATCACTTGCGTCGAGATAGATCTAGCATTATTTGCTGGAAAGACAAGACTCGGCGTATCGGGAATGCCATTGATAACGTCGAGCTTTCCGGAGGTTTCCGCAAGCGAACGCATCAGACTGGCGGGCAGTGGATGAAAGCTGAGAAATTGTTGACTGCAAAAACTCATGATTGTCCCTAGTGACGAAATGACCGGCCCTGGGCTGCAATCTCCCTCAATCAATTCGCAGCGGTCGATGGGGCCACCTGGCCAGCTACAGTTATGAGTATGCGGAGACCCGAAATTGTGGCCGATTTCATGCGCCACCACGGTCACATCAGGGGTGTATATTGGGTCTGCGTAAAAATACCCTTGAATTTTTGATAAACTATATCCGCCATTCTCACGGTGAAGAACACCCCTTTCTGCGATGCCGCCTGCACCCTGCAAATGATAACTAGTGATATAATGAGCAATGTCCCGTTCTATATGTTGCATATTATGTGTCCAATGATCAATAAACTGGTGGAACCCGCCGAGGATATCATCAGTGTCGTATGGATCATCGGGATCGGCCCATATTCTTAAGTAAGTGATAACGATCCTCACATTAATGCTTCTCTCATAAAGATGTGATACATTGGACATTAGACCGAGAATATAGGAGATCGCATGGTTAGTGTTACCCGAAAACAGATTAAGAAGTTCATAATCAGTCTCTATAGCTACCTCCAACTCCAAGAGATCGGTGTCTGATTTGTAGTACGTCTTATCTCTAGCTTCAAGGGAACGCATTATATCCTTGGGTATATATGTAGGATCACTATCTGGCACTCCACAGCGAAAGTCTGGTGTTTGGAGGGTGGTATCACGTGGAGGTGCAACAAATCCTTCTTGCTCTATGCTTTCAATAATGTGAATGCGCCCGTGTTGGCTAAAAACTCCGTTGATTGCATCGCGAGAGAAATTCATCGTAATCCATGAACCAGGATCCTCTCTACTATATCCTCTATATGTGGCAAACTCGCCAGACATGTCAACCGATAGCGTTTGTCCCCCTTTAACGACGACAAGGCTTGCAGTCGGGTCTAGAATCTCAAAACGCCTCAAATAGAACCTCCTAGGCGCTTTGGCATCGGGAAGAGGTATATCAATGGAGAAGGAACGAGGATTCTGCTGGATTATGTAAAGAAGAACACTCTCGTCTCGCTGTAATCTTATTGACTTCTCCGATCTCCCACTAGCTGTCTTGCCCTCGACACTTCTGAGTATCTCTTGTCCAGGACCTTGTGACTCTGCGAGCGAAAAAAGTCGCAGCGGCGTATCTTGACACAGACTATTTGTAGCGATCCAAGGGCTTATCATAGTCGTTATCAGGATGCTGCAAACGACGGCTGATGTTTTCATGTTCAGCGATGCGTACATTCCAATGCGTTCCGTTTTCGAAGCAGGAGTGCTTCGACAAGCTTACATTTTTTCAGTTGGGGTGCATGAGATGGCTTGCCCATCCCTTGTGGCCTATAGCATGCCAGCACCGCCTTTCGCTCTTCTTCATCATCGAGATGAGCAGGGCCTTTAACACCACGACGGCGTCGAGTCTGCGGTGTTAGGCAGCCTCGATCTGGTCTCGGGAGCGCCGCATCGATCCTCGCGTAGTTGGGGCATTTGTGCTACGTCCAGGGACAATATACTCTCTAGTATTGAATTGCACAGCCCGGTCGTCCTCTGCATTAGGATTACATCGGGGGCCGGGCGCAAGGTGCCTAATCCGACCACCAGAGCAAGAAGACGAGCGAAAAGCTTTTGGCCGATCCGAGGCGATCGAGCTTGATCGGAATATTAGAGACGCTTTCTAGACTCACAGCCCCCAGCTTCCCGACCTAAACTGAAACCCTGTGGTTCTGAATGGTCAAAAACGGAAAGCTGACATGGCTAATCACTCAGTAGAGAAAGAACCCGTCTACCGCGTACGGGATTTTGAACCGGGCGACGGGGCAAAACTGCTCAGAACAAGTCAAAGGCACTCGTCTACGCATCGGAGGTAATCGGAGCCATCAAAACTCCCTATTCGTGGGGAAATAGCGGTGAACGACACTACGCATTACGGCAGGCATGCGTGCATCTGGTTGTTCGCCTCCTCCAGCTGGCGGAGGTGACGCAGCTCGGCCACGCATATGCCGGCAAAACTTGTCCAGCGGTAGAACGCTTATTCGGAAACGCCCATCTCGCTGCACATCGTTGTGACTGAACACGGATTTCTTCATTCTCGGTCTCCATGGTGAGTGCGACGCGTGAGTGATCTCGTTTTTCGCGGCAGTATTCCATCGTTTTGAGGTCGCCAGCCTACTCCAGCCGCCGGTCGAGCGAGCGGTGCTGGATTGCTTCAGCAAGGTGCTCCGGCCGGATTTCCCCGTATGCGTTGAGATCTGCGATCGTCCGGGCGACCTTGAGGATGCGCCCGTAGGCGCGAGCGCTGAGGCCGAGGCGCTGGAGCGCCGTCTTCATGATCGACCGGCAAGCAGCGTCCATTGCGCAGAACTGCCGCACCATCTGCATGCCATCTGCGCGTTGCAATGGACAAACCTGCGTGCCTCTACTTGTCGCGCGCGCAGCACACGCCGGCGGATCGCCACGGAGGATTCGGCAGCCCACCGCGCGCTCAGTTCTTCGAATGGCACCGGTGACACCTCCAGGTGCAGGTCAATTCTGTCCATGAGCGGTCCGATCACACGCGACCGGTAGCGCACGACATCGCCGGCTGAGCATACGCACTCCTGATGTCGCGAGCCCAGCATGCCGCACTTAC
>CAZART010000104.1:0-18242 GCA_964487555.1 uncultured Rhodothermales bacterium | reverse complement strand
GAGGGCCAACCCCTCAACCTCTATCCTGATGCCTGTGCACGCTCTGAGATTTGCTAGGGATTGACCGCTCGGTTAGCCCGAAATAAGAATCAGGCTAAGAAGGACGACCGAAATAATCCGGCCGCTAAGAAGGAGGTCAATGTCCTCGAGGAGGCGCACACGAATGGAACTGTCGGTACGCTCCTCGTCCGGACGACGAGCAGATGCTCGCGTCACGGTGGGCATCGTATGTAAGAGCGTAGCCAACATTTTGTACAGGTTTTTCTTGGTGCTGATCGTGGGTCAGCATCCCCTGACGCCTGCCAGGTGTTGTCTAATAACGCGATTTGAAGCGCGGGCGTCAAGGAACGCGCCGGGCAAATTTTCAACCCCCTGCGGCTCGGGGTCGTATTTTCGGTAGCGCTTACACTTCATTCTGTAAGGCGATATCGGGATATCGCCTTACTAATTTGTCATTTCTGGCTAACAGGGCCTCCAAATTTCGTGGCGAAACGGCATCTATAATCTCTAACCCTCCATTATTTCATCGTATCTTCACGTGCGAGCGGCCTTTCGCACGTCCGCTTGCGGCCCCTTCGGGCCTGTAATTGAATCCCCGGGCGTCGCTACACCGGAAGAAATATGTATACAATTTCTCTGCGCGTCGCCAAAGCGGATGCCCCGACGCGAGCCGGAGTTTGGGGGAGTATTCCAGTAGATATTTAGGGACACATTTCGCCGCAGGTCAGTGATCTCCCAGCCTCGTAGCCTTGAACCCGGCCGGGCGAGGAGCCCGCCGTTTATAATTTACCGGTTTGCAAGCGCTTTTCTGCGCCACACGCGCGCTCAGCCACATCGAAAGCGCTTTTATTTTGTTGCGCGTCTTGAAGCTGATGCCCATCTTGGCTTAATCTTATTGCGTGCATCACCAAAAATGCCTAATTTATTTAATACCGATCGCGGTCGCGCCGTGAAAGGAGGCTCTATGATTTGTATGCACCGCATGTGGCCTTTTGCCGTCTCTCAGCCGGGTGGCGGGAGACGGCAGCGCGGTGCTCGCGCCGGCCGTCCACTAGCATGGCTGCACGCCGCGCGCCCCATCCGCCCGGCGGCGGGTCGCCGCGTCCAGTCTCCATAGCAACCATCACCACTCCGGACCTACTTACCATGACCAGAACGACCAGACTCACCGCTCTTATCCTCCTCGCGTTTGCTCTTGGCGCCGGATCGGCCGTCGCGCAGAGCTTCGATCTCGGCGCCGACGTCGTCAGCCGCTACGTATGGCGTGGTACGGACTACGGCGAATCCGCAAGCATTCAGCCGGCCCTGTCGTTCTCGAGCAGTGGATTTGAGATCGGAACGTGGGCGTCTTACGCCATGAATCCGGAAGGAGCCCCTGCGAACGAGCACGACATCTGGGCGAGCTTCACGGCCGGCGCGCTCACCTTCGGCGTTACCGACTACTACTTTCCCAACCTGGGCGTCGGTTTTTTCGATTTCAGCGGCGACGGCGAGGGCGGCCACTACATCGAACCGTTTCTTTCGCTCACCGGACCCTCGTCATTTCCGCTCACGTTCTACGCGGGATACTTCGCGCACAACGATCCGGATAATTCCGTCTATCTGAGTGCGTCGTATCCCGTCGCCGTAGACGGCATCGATCTTTCCCTGGGCGTGGGCGCGTCGGCAGTGGAGAGTGCACTTTACGGTACCGACGGGTTCGGGGTCATCGAGCTGAATCTGGCCGCCTCGAAGAGTATTCCAGTGACGGAAGGGTTCTCCCTGCCTCTTACCGTGGCCTACATCCTGAATCCGTATGCCGAGAAGAGTTTTCTCGTCGTCGGCCTGAGCTTCTAGCATGCTCGAGCACCGCTCCGGCGCAATCGGCACGTGTCGGATAGCCGGGCGCCGTCGGCGCACCGCTCCATCGCGGCTCAATCATTCTGCAATTGCTTCCTGCCTTGAAGGAACGACTCCGCCATCTGCACCATTTCTTCGCTGCCGATGAAGAGCGGGGTGCGCTGGTGGAGAGCGGTCGGTGGTTTTTCAAGAATCCGCACGTGCCCGTCGGAGGCTCGCCCACCAGCCTGCTCGACGATCATGGCCGTTGGATTGGCCTCGTACATTAAGCGGAGCTTTCCCTCGGGGTTGCTGTGGGTAGCAGGATACATGTAGATGCCTCCCTTGATCAGATTTCGATGGAAATCGGAAACGAAAGAGCCGATATAGCGGGTCTTGTACGGACGCCGGGTGGGATCATCCTCTTTTTGCATCCACTTGATGTATTGCTTCAGGCCGGCTTCCCACGAGTTATAGAAGCCTTCGTTGATCGAGTAGATGGAGGCCGACTTGGGCGTCTTGATGTTCGGGTGGGAAAGGAGGAATTCCCCGATCGACGGATCGAGGGTGAAGCCGTTCACGCCGTCGCCCGTCGTGTAGACCAGCATGGTCGACGAGCCGTAAACGACATAGCCTGCCGCGACCTGCTGGGTTCCTGACTGAAGGGCGGCTTGCAGTTCAGGCTCTTCGTATCCTTCGGGAAGACGGTATACGCTGAAGATCGTCCCTACCGAAACGTTAACGTCGATGTTCGACGAGCCGTCGAGAGGATCGAGCAGGACGATGTATTTTCCATCTTCCCCGTGATTCATCTTCATTGGAATCGCCTCGGCGTGTTCTTCAGAGCCGATGAGGCAGCATTCGCCGCCGCGGCGCAGGGCCCGAACGAGCTCGGTATGTGCAAGGGCATCCATCTTTTGCTGGATCTCACCCTGCACATTCACTTCGCCCGTATCACCGCAGACGTCGGCCAGACCGGCGCGGCGCATGTCGCGGTTGATGATCTTTGCGGCCACCGAGATGTCGCGCAGCAACCGCGAAAAACCGCCTGTCGAGTGCGGAAATTTCCGCTGCTGCTCAATGATGAATTGCTCGATCGTCTTAAACTCTCCGAGCTCAGAGACGATCGAACCGTTCGACGAATAGGTCATTCGTATCTTGTTTTCGTGATTGTCTACCTATGCACGCGCTCCTCGTGTACGGCGGCTACACAAAAACTAGGCCGTACGCGGAAGCGCTTCGGGCGCGCTGGCCGTGGTAAAGGTGTAGTAGCTACCAGGAAGCGCCGAATCCGGACGCTCGCGATCGAATCGTCGGTCGCGTCAGTCGTGGAGCCATGCATGGCGCCGCGCCAGAAGGTCGATGTGGTGCTTCGTGCGAGGAGCGAGGGTTTCGTTTTCGGCCAATTCAGCGCGCAAACGACGAAGTTGGGCGGGTCTGTCCACGTCGTACCACGGCGGCAACACGACCAGGTCTGCGCCCAGATCGGCAATCCGCATGAGCGTTTCTTCAAACACGCCAGGGTGGCTATACGACATTCCGCGAAAAACCTGCGGCATGAAGTCGTTCATCGCGAGGAGATAGTAGCCGCCATCGTCGGCCGGACCGATGGTGATCGATTTGGGACTCGAAAGGGACCTGAAGGCATAATCGATGAACGCCGGTGGCAGCGTGGGGTGGTCCGTCCCTATAATCGTAACGCGCTCGTAGCCGCCGGCGAACGTCTCGGCGAAGGCACGCGCCATCCTCTCTCCCAGACCGTCTCCGCTCTGCTGGAAAATGGCGACCTTCTGGGGCACCTGCAAAGCACCGAGTTGGGCGGCACCGCCTGCGACGTAGAGACGCATGTCGGCATCAAGGGCGGAATATGCATCCAGTGCGTCGAGCAGAAAGGCTTCATACAGCTCGGCCGCCTCCTGCTCGTCGAGCTCCGGCGTCAGGCGCGTCTTTACGCGTCCGGCCATCGGCACCTTGGCAAAAACGATCAACGCAGACGTCATGCTTTCGTCGTCTGGTGGGTCATTCGGCGCATGACGCGCAACACGGCATCGACGGCGTAGTCCACGTCGTCAGGCGTGGTATTCTTTCCGACCGAAAACCGAATACCGGCCGCGGCGGTCGCGCGATCGAGTCCGATCGCCGTAAGAACATGGCTCGGCTCGAGGGTGCCGCTTGTGCACGCCGACCCGGCCGAGGCCAGGACACCCTCCATATCCAGATTCAACAGCAGCATTTCACCATCGATCGGCTCCGCGTCTATCGGCGGGAAGGCTACGCTAAGGACGTGCGGCATGACCGGCGCGGTGCCAAGCGGTGTATTCACAATCATTCGCTCGCCCATCGCATCAACGAGGCCGCGGTGCAGACGGTCCCGCAGGGCCGACGCGTGCGCCCGGCGCTCATCCGCCTCTGCGATCGCCTGCTCGAATGCCGCGGCGATTCCAACGACGGCGGCCACATTTTCGGTGCCGCCGCGCCGGCGACGCTCCTGCGCTCCGCCCTCGATGAGCGGATCACAGGCAACACGGCCACGCAGATACAACACGCCGACCCCTTTCGGGCCGTAGAATTTATGGCCTGACATACTCAACAGATCGACGGCGACTTCATCCACACGAATCAGTCCATAACCGGCCGTCTGCACGGCATCAGTATGGAAGACGACGCCACGGTCCCGGCAAAGACGTGCCATGCTTTCTACGTCCGTAAGCGTGCCGATCTCGTTGTTTCCGTGCATTAGCGAGACGAGCCCGACATGCTCTCCGAGGTGCTCCGCGAGCACGTCCGGCGCCACGGCGCCGGTCGGTCCCGGCTGAAGTATTAAGGTCCCGCGCCCCTTGCCGTGCAGCGCTTCCACAGGACGAAGGACGGCTTCGTGTTCCGCCGCCGAGATCACGACGCCTCCGGGTTTCGCCGAGAGAACTCCTCTGATGGCAGCGTTGTTGGATTCCGTACCGCCGCTCGTAAAAATTATTTCGCCGGGTTCCGCGCCGATGAGATCGGCGATTTTTTCACGACTCTCCTCAACGGCGAAGCGCGCCCGCCGTCCCATCGCATGCACGGAAGATGCATTGCCGAACTGCTCCTTGAGATAGGGAAGCATGGCATCGAAGACGGCCGTGTCGAGCGGGGTCGTAGCTGCATGATCGAGGTAAACGCGACGCATGCGAAAGTCGGATGTTTTGGAGGAATCCGGCGAGAAACGTTGGCTTGCAAACGCCGGATATGCGGAGCAGATTCCACAGGGTCCGACATGCCGGGAAAAATCAACAGGTCCGATGCGCCGCGCGCCGTCCGACGCGCCGAGCGGAGGCCGCGAACCCGATGCGCCGAGCAACGTCCCCGAGTTCGACGCGCCGAGCACATCGCGGCGGATTGGAAGCGATTCCCGAACCGCGGATGGCACGTGTAAAAATTGTGTCGACGAGGCGCGTCTGAAGATCCAGGGCCGAGGTGAATCGTATGTCAAGTGTTCTTATGTTCCATTTTCCATCTCTCAATCTAGGGGCTGAATGGACAAGCTCGTTATAGAAGGGACTCGGCGACTTCGAGGGACGCTATCCGTCAGCGGTTCGAAGAACACCGCGCTGCCGCTTATGGCGGGTGCGATCCTTGCGGAAGGGGTGACCACGATCGAAAATGTGCCTAACCTGCGGGACGTGACGACCTTCGCGCACGTCCTCCGCATTTGCGGGGCATCCGTTCAGTTCGACCCTCACACGCACGTCCTGATCGTCGATGCCTCCCGCGTGGACTTTCCGGAGGCCCCGTACGACCTTGTGAAAAAGATGCGGGCCTCTTTCTATATGCTCGGTGCGCTGCTGGGTCGCTGCGGAAAGGCCCGCGTTTCGCTTCCGGGCGGATGTGCGTGGGGTCCTCGGCCGGTGGATCTTCATCTCAAGGGGATGGAAGCCTTAGGCGCGGACATCGAACTCGATCAGGGTGACGTCGTGGCCTCGGCAGAAGGGGGCCGGCTGAGCGGGGGCATCTTTGAAATGGAGCCCTCGAGCGTCGGCACGACCATCAATCTTCTCCTCGCGGCCGTGACCGCACAAGGTGGCTCTCGGCTCGAAAATGCGGCGCGCGAACCGGACGTCGTCGTCTTCGGTGAGATGCTTCAGGCGATGGGCGCGCGCATCGAGGGGCTCGGAACGAGCAGGCTGGAGATCGAAGGCGTCGATACGTTGCGGCCCATCACTTTTCGAAACACGCCCGATCGCATCGAGCTCGGTACGTACATGATTGCGGCCGCCATCGCCGGCGAGCCGGGCGAGGCCGTGCATATTTCGAATGCAGCCCCCGATTACCTCGGCGACGCCTTCATCGATGCGTTTGCACGGACCGGCACGCAGTTTACGTTGGGAAAGGATTACGTCGACGTTATCGCTCCGGAGCGCATCAAGTCGGTGTCGATCGAGACGGGCGTCTATCCCGGCTTTCCGACCGACCTTCAGGCGCAGTGGACCGTTCTCCTCACCCAGGCATACGGCAATGCGCGCGTTGTCGACACCATTTATTACGACCGTTTCAAGCACATTCCGGAGCTCCGGCGGATGGCCGCAAATGCCATCGTGGTCGGAAATGAAGTCGTGGTGGAGGGATCCAATAACTTGCAGGGTGCGACGGTGATGAGCACGGACCTGCGCGCCAGTGTTTCCCTCGTGCTCGCGGGAATGGTCGCCCGTGGGACGACGAACGTGCTAAGGGTCTACCATCTCGACCGGGGCTATGAGAATCTCGACGGTAAGCTCGCCGCCGCCGGCATCCACATCCGCCGCGAAGAATACGACGAATTTGCCGAGCCCGTTATCGACGAGCCGATGGTTGAAGCAGGATGAACGGTAAGGCCTCCGGACGTCGACACCTCAGTGCATCGTAGCGGCGAACCGGCGGCTTAGCTTTGTAGTACCGGGGCGCGCCACCGGCGCCACGGGAAGATCGGTGAAGGCGAACTCAGCGGGTACCAGATCCATTTCCGCCGATTCGATCTCTTTCCAGGTGACCTCCTGCCCCGTGTAGGCGCTTTCGCGGCCCAGGATTCCTGTCAGCGTGCTCTCCGCGATCTGCTGCGCCTCGTTGATCGGGTTTCTTTCGCGGATGCTCGTGATCAGATCCGCATGTTCGGTTATGTATCCGTTCCCGCCGCGCTCCGGATGGCGGAAGACCACCTCGCCGTCGTGGCTTCTTATCATGGAACGCTCGGGATGAAGAACGGCCACGCCGCTCGTACCGACGATCCGGTTCGTCACACGGCTTGTCACGTTTTCCATCTGCCGACATTTTGCCTCAACGAGTACGCCACCGGGGTAGACGTACTCGACGCTGAAATGATCATAGATGTGGCCGTAGGCGGGGTCAACCCGAACGAGCCGGCCTCCCATGGCCAATGCGGATTCCGGGTGCGCGCCGAAAACCCAATTGATGACGTCGAGATTGTGGACGAACTGCTCGACGATATGATCGCCGGATAGCCAGGTGAAGTAGTACCAGTTTCGACACTGCCATTCCATGTCGGACATGCCCGGCTGCCGCTTGCGAAGCCAGACCGGACCGGTCAAAAAGTACGCCTGTGCGCCTACAATCTCGCCGATGGCTCCCTCGTGGATGGCTTTGACCGCCTCGAAAAAGCTCGGCTGACGTCGATAAAGCGTCCCCGCGACGATCGAGAGGCCTTTTTGCTTCGCCTGCTCTCCCGACTCGACGATGGACGCATAGCCGGCCACGTCCACATTGGAGGGCTTCTCCATGAAGACGTGTTTTCCGGCTTCGACGGCGTATCGCAAATGAATCGGCCGGAAGCCGGGCGGTGTTGCGAGGATGACCATGTCCACGCTGTCGATGACGTGCTTATAGTTGTCGAAACCGGTAAACGTGCGGTCGTCCGTCACCGTGAACGCATCGCCGAGATGCTCTTGAAGGCGACCGCGAGAATCCTCGAGTCGATCTTCAAACAGATCACCCAGCGCATAAATCTCGACGCCCTCCGCGGCTGCGACCGCTTCGGCGGCGGCGCCGGTACCCCGTCCTCCACACCCGACGAGACCGACGCGGAGCCGATCGGAGCCCGCTGCATAGGCATAGCGCTCGGTCCCCACCATGAACGTCGCACCGGCCGCAGCGGCGGCCGTGGATTTAACGAATTCCCGGCGCGAAAAGCCTCTATATTCCTTCTTCTCGGACATCGTTGATCCTCCTGATTTAGCCCCGGTATCGCATGCGTCACACCTGTTATATATACGGGAACTCGCCGGCGCGTGCAGAACATTTGCGCAGAAATTCCTTCTTAATTTCACGACGCAATCCTTAAAATAAACCCGCTTCACGCGCGGGGAAAAGAGACGATGCTCTGGACTATCATAATCATTCTCTTGGTCCTCTGGCTACTAGGCCTTATTGGCGGATATACGTTAGGCGGCGTATTGCACATATTGCTGGTTGTCGCCGTCGTCGTCCTGATCCTGAACCTGGTTCGTGGACGAAGGGTCGTTTAGCACTGCGGGACGCGGAGGTCCCGATTGGCTACACCATAAATGTCGACGTCCCGGCACCGTTTCGATGGAGGCCGGGGCGTCGACTTTTTTTGTGCTGCCGCAAGTTGCGAGCGCCGCTCGATGTTCACGTCCATCCGAGCAGTCCCGCCATCCAGACCCCCAACCAGCAGGCAGCCGCAACGATGACGGCGTGCAGTAGCGCCAGAGCCAGTCGCTGACCTTTCAAGGACGCGGCACCGACCTGCACGATCGATTCGACCACCTCAGCCAGCAGCACGGCGACGCCGAATGCCAGAGGGATGTTCTCGGGGAAGCCGACCATTCCGTAGAGCAGAAACGCGAAAACGAGCGCTCCGGCGGCGGCTCCGACGGCCGTAATCGTAGAAAGGCCGCGCGGCGGCACCTCTTCGCTGCCGACCGTCTCTCTTTGCATGTCGGTCATCCTGGGCGTGTCGGTCATCTTCAAAAAGCCTCGTCTAGAATAACGCGCTGAGCTGCAACTGCATCGTGTGGATGACGGATGCGTCGGAAGGTGCGCGCCCATCGTACGAAAACGTCGCCCGCAGATATTCATTGATCGTGTACTGGCCGCGTAACGACCAGAGGAAGGACGTACCCGGGCCGCGGCCGTCGGTAAGCTCGAATCGGGCGAGCCCGAATGCCTCCCCGTCGAGGCCCACTCGCGCCGCCTCACCCCGCAGCGTCGCCTGGAGCTTTCCCGGCACGGTATATCGGAGCTCGATGGGCAGCTTGACGACGTTTGCGACGAGATCCGCGAATCTGTCGTTCTTACGAGCGAATGCCGGAGTGCCTACGATCTGGAGGCGCCGGGTGGCCCGAAAGCCCACCTCCGGCTCGAAACGTACGGAATGGATGTTGTACGTCCGCGTGGCGAATTGATCGCTGAGCAAACGGTCCTGTTCGAGCCCGGTTACCGCTCGAAAGCTCCATACTTCAGCCACCTGGGCACGACCCTCCATCCTCCATACGTTCACGAAGCGGCTCTCTGCACCTGCGGTGAGCTCACTGAAACTCCGGATCTGATTGAAGGACACGTCGAGTCCGTATCCGGAGAGATTTCGGAAGAAGAAGAAATCCTGGGCCAGGCGGAGACGGCCGGTGAGCGTTTGGCCGGGCCTGCGGAAGCGGCTAAGGTCGAGCAGATAGACGGCGGCCAGGTTCGGATCGCGCGTCTTCTCGCGCAGCTCGATGGTGGTTCGACTCACGACCTGCGACAGCCGCCGCTGCCACCGGCCGTTTGCTTCCCGCCATATACGCGCGGGATCGAGCTCCAGCCGAAGGCGCGTCTGCACGTTGATAACGGGAATGAGCTCATCCGACGGAACGAACGTCTTGACGTAGGTGCCTTCATTCGGGAGCGTTTCCGGGAGAAATTCGTCGATCTGCACGACGCCGTCATCGTTGAGGTCTTCCCACACGTACTGACCGATTTCCGGACCGGTGCGGACGTAAATTTCCTGGAGCGTCGGTGTACGTTCGGAAATGCCTTCATAGAGCCAGTTGAGTTGCAACGCCCGTTGCAGAGGCTGATATCGCGTATTCCACCGTAGGATGAGCGCTTCTACGTCTTCCCGCTGCTGCTCCAGCCGGAAGCGATCGGTGAAGGTGCGCAGGCGATATCCAAGGCTGCCGTCTGCGTCGAAGGTAGACGATGGTCGATATCGAAACGACGTCTGCGCCGTCCAGGATCGCGCGGCGTCATCGACCTCGCCGTCGATCCAGTCGTCTTCGTCGCGCAGCTCGACGAATCCGTCGATCTCAAGCCGGCTGCTTTCCCAGGAGAGGCCGGGGCGAAGCTCGACGAACGCGAAGGAGCGCCGGGCGAGGCTGTCGGTGCCGATTACGCGCTGGCGCCTGCGTTCGTGTTCCACCTCCAGGCGCGGTGCGAACCGGCCTCCAAGGGTCGGAATTCGGACGCTACCGAGCTGGCGAAGCCATCTCCCATCTTCGCCGGCGAGCGCATCACGGCTGTCGATGTGCTCGATGCGATAGTTCAGGATGGGCAGCCGCGCCTCGGCCGATTCGAGATAGCCGGCGCGGCGAATCCCCTCGAAGGCCGATCCGAGGTTCAGGCGGCCAAGCTCGGCCCGTACGCTCGTCATTTCGGCGAGATCGAGCCGAAGATTGCCTTCGTCGATGACCTCGTCTCCGCCGCCGGCGACGCCGCCCGTCGCTGTAAACGAGCGCGAAAGAAGATTCCATCGTCGATCGAACTCGACCGGTCGGATGCGATCGAACGCCTCGAATGAGGAACCCGTAAACCTGCGGCGAACGTCCCCCGACAGCCGTGCCGAGCCCATCTTGATCTCGGTCAGCCGCGCGCCGACGATGTAGGCGCTGCCCTCGTCGTCGCCTCCGTCGAACGGCGACATACGGTTCGCATCGTACAGCGTGCGCGCCCATTCGCCGTATACCTCGACGCCTTCTATCGGCTCAAGGCCTCCGTGCAGGTCCACCAGGCGCTGCTGCTTCGGCTTCGGAAGGATGCGAACGGGCAGATATTCGCCGCCTCCGGGGCCGGTGTACTCGTAGAGGATGCCGTTCACGGAGCGGCCGACCCGTTCGTAACTTCCGCGCCCCTCCCCCACTCTGCTAAATTGAACGCGGTAAACGGCCACGGTATCGGCGGGCCGCTCCTCGATGGCGACGAAAATGGTATCCGCGCCGCCGTCGGGCAGCGGTCGGATCTCTCTGCGATACTGCACGAAGGTCGCCTCGGGATCATACGCGACGCGCTCGGCGCCGCCTGACCGGGCGATCCCGTCGCCTGCCCGCACGAGCGCCAGCGAATCTTCGCGGCTAAAGCCGAACTCCTCGCCGAACTCGCGACTGTCGGCCTCGCGAAGAAAGGCCGCGCCGAACCGGGCGCGGCTGCCACCGTCCGCAGCCTGCCAGAAGCGCGTTTCGACCTGCGAGCCGATCAACGTCCTGGTAAACTGATTCGTTGTGAACTGGAACTCGACGCGTATCCGCTTGTCGTCGGTCACGATGACCGACGGTGTGAAGTGGATCTCCGCCGTCGCGTAGTCGATTGTGTAATGGTTCGACTCTCCGCGCGTAAGCTGCACGCCATCCAGATACACGATTTCGGAGCCGGGAACGACCAGTATGAAGCGTTCGCCCTGGCTTCCCTCCAGTCGGTAAGGCCCCTGGACGCCGTCGATCGGCTGAATCTCCTGCGACCGGAAGTGGCCCCGCGAGGTCGCGCCCGCCACGGTGATCGACCCCTGCGCGAGGCCGGGCGGGCCGGCGTCGGCGAGATCGGCCGTGAACGAGGCGCCCTGCAGCTTTCGCGAGAAACGTGCGAACTCGCTTGAGGCGAACCGCAAATCGAAATCGCCGAGCTGCGCCTCGCCATACGGCGCTTCGATGCCGATGAACACGCGGTCGAATTCCTCCAGGCGCTGGGTTGTGCCCTCCGGGAGGATGGGCGTGTTCTCGTCGGTGAGAACCGCCTGAACGTGGACGTCTCGTGCGATCTCGCCGGCGAGCTGCAGGCGAAGACCGGATTCGACCGTCACGTCGCGGTTGTTGCCGGCGAGAATGCCGCGCGTAATCGATCCGCTATGCGTGAGCGGCGATCCGGCAAACGGGTCGAGCGAGGCGGCAGGGTCGACCTGCGCTCCAGGCGTGCCCTCGTTCGTTCGAACGGTATCGATAATCTCTCGCATCCTGTATACGTCCCTTAGATCGAAGGGCAGCGTGCGGTATTCCGCGACGACGACGGCCGTGTCGGCGGCGTTATCGATCCACAGGCGTCCGTAGCGGTAATCCAGCCGGTACCGCGACGTATCGACGGGCTCGGCGTCGACGCGGATACGCTCGGATCCGGGAAGAACCAGCGGCCGGAGCTGATACGGCTGCGCTCCGGAGAGCGTATCGCGGTGGACACCGCTCGCCGCGCCCGGTCCTTGCCGCGTACGCACGTCTTGAGCCCGGGCGCCCGAGGCGGCGAGCCCGAGACCGGTCAGGATGAGGAATGTGGATACGAGCCGGGCAGTCATCAGCCGGGCCGGCGGAAACGGGCCCGTGAGCAACGATGCGGTGAGTCGATGTCGAGGAACTCGTATCGAAGAGCGATATGCGGCCGGTGAATGAGCCAATAGCGGACGTGAACGTACGACTCCGGATACTGGCTGGCTTCCGGCGTGTTTCAGCCCGTGCCGGCGCGGCCGGATCTCGCACGCGTTACACACACGTCGCGTCGCATCTATTTTTGCGTTGCTAGCTTCCGGCGCGTCTGCATCGCAAACTTACCGGGTGAAGGACGTGCTTAGCCGACGGATCATGGAAATCGCGGAAGAAGCCGGCGCCGCAGGCGTGGCGCTCTCGTACCACGACTATGCAACGGAAACGTCCTGGAGTTACCACGGAGACCGTTGGTTCCATGCCGCCAGCACGATCAAGGTAGCGGTTCTCCTCGGTCTTTTCGCATCGGCGGAAAGAGAGCGGTTCAAGCTGAGCGACCGTCTGCACGTTCGGAATCGCTTCTTTTCGGCCGCCGACGGCGGCATCTTCCGCATCTCATCGTCGAGCGACTCGAACGACAGGGTGCACGGCGCGGTGGGCAAACTGATGCGCCTCCGGGACCTGGCCGAATACATGATAACCACCAGCAGCAACCTGGCGACCAATCTGCTACTCGACCTGGTGGGCGTCGATTTCGTGAACGAGACGCTCGTCGCGTGCGGGGTCCGAGGCGTGGATTTGCGGCGCGGGGTGGAGGACGAGGCGGCTTTCCAAGCCGGCATCAACAACCAGATCACGTCGGATGGGCTGGTGTCGCTCTTCCGCCTCATCGAAGAATGCGTGTGCTTCGACGACGGGGCATGCGAGGACATGCTTTCGATTCTCAGGAAGCAGGAGTTTCGCAGCGGCATCCCGGCCGGCGTCCCCGGCGAGGTCCGCACGGAAGCGCAGTTTGCGCATAAGACGGGCGAGATCTCGACGGTGACGCATGACGCCGGCATCGTCTATCTTCCCGACCGGTCGCCGTACGTCCTCGCCATCCTTACAGAGTGGCCACCGGCCACTTCGGGCCGCCGCGAGACGATCGCGCAGCTTTCACGGGCCGTTTTCGAGTATCTGACCGAAGACCAGGTGGAGAACGTATGAACGGTTTCGACCTGCAGATGGTTGACGGCCGCTCGCTGCCGGACGAATATCGTGCGGCGCTGCACCCGGCCGAGGTCGTGTGCGACGAAACCGGCGCCAGGCATCGCCTGCCGCGCTATTTCTACCGAGTTGATTCGTGGGACGTGGCACGGGCCACCGTCGTAGCGCCGAATTTCGGGCTGTACGAGTTTATCAGCACCGATCTGCGCGAGGCACCGGTGCTGCGCGGCTTTCCTCGGTATGTTCCGCCGGCCCTTCTTCAGACGGCGGCCCTGCTGGCGCTCTTCCGCCGTCACGTCGACACGTACGTGCACATCGCCGCCAACGGGGGGTACCGCTCGCCTGCTCACGAGCTGGCGCACACGGCTTCGCCGCACCTCTGGGGCACGGCGGTAAATATCTATCGAATCGGCGACGATCTTCTCGACACGCGCGAGCAGATTGAACGCTACGCGGAAATCGTTAATAGACTGTTACCCGGAGCGTGGGTCCGGCCCTACGGCGGCGAAGTTGGAGCTACCGTGGATCACCTGCACGTTGATTTCGGCAGGTTTGTCGTCTCTCCGCGCGAGAAGGATACGTGCATAGAAGGATCGGGAGGATCGGGCGACTATGAGCCCTCGGGGTAAGAAGATCACCCTTGATCACAAGGGTGAGGCCGACCTGAGGGGAACGCTTGCGCCGCTGGCGCTGGCTGCGATGGGCCTCGAAGCCGAATTCAGCTTTTACGTGGATGAGCGCTTGACGCCGCCTGAGAAGCTTTTTCGCGATCCCCAACATTTCATCCGCTCGACGCTCGTGCACCGGGAGGGCACCTCGTATCACCTGCCCACGGGCGGCGCAGTGTATTTCGATACCGGCGTCATCGAAGTCGCGACGCCCGTTATCGAGATCGAGCGCGGTTGCGCGGCACGCGCGGGGCGCTCGCTCTGGGAATCCATTCACTTCTTGCGCTCGGAGCTTGACGCGTGGGAGAGCCACTCGGCACGCCGCGCCCGTCTCGCCGGCTTCAGCACGCACTACAACATCTCTTTTTCGAGTCGCTCCCGAGACATTGCGGAGGACGACTTCGCACACCTTCTATCCTACATCCTACCGATTCCGGTCGCGCTCCTCGCCGCGAACCGGCGTTCGACCGGCATCGGGGTGCGGCCGCGGGGCCAACGGATCGAAATCACGGCCGATTTTACGCCGAGCGCGTCCCTCATGATCGCCGCCGCCACCTTTATCGTCGGCGTCGCGCGGGAGGTGATGACGTGGCCGTCCTACGGCCTAGAGATGCTCGATCGCAAGCGAATCCCGGTCATCCTTCCCTTTAGCCCACGTCCACACACGTCGCGACAGGGCTGGCTCGCCCGGTACGATTCCTTTGCCGAGAATCCCTTTACCGCCGACGTCGACGCCCATCAGTGGGCCGTGCGGCCGTCCTTTTTTCAGGGTGAGGATGCCGTGCTTCTTTCGCTGCGTTCGATTGCGCGGCAGATATTCTTCCGATTCAAGCGCGCCATTCGGGCCGTCGCCGACCCCTTCTCCTATCGAATGCTCTCTTCTCTCATGCAGGGGCGCGCCCCGATCCTCCTGGAGCTGCCCGACCGGCCGGCGGCCTATGAGGATGTGGGGCGCCTGTGCATGTGGGACGACCTCTTCCCGGAGCGAATGCTTTCGCGATCGCGGTATGAGCGCGTGCTGATCCGCGCCCTCTCGGGCAAGAAGTTGAAGCTCAACGGCGCCGTCTACCGTCCGGTAGGAATGCGCGGCTGGTCGGAGGTGGTTTTCGTGCGCGAGCCGGAGGGTACTCGGCACAGTTTTCCCATTGATTTTCTCGTTCGGCAGCGGGGATGGACGTTTTGACGGGTTGGCGTGGGGCGCCCGTCGAAGCTTCGTACACATTATACTCTCCGACCACAAGGAGGTGCTCACGGGGGTCGCGATGAAGCGGCTCTGTCGTCAGGTCCATGCATCATCACATCGACGTGTCGCGGCATCGAGCGTCAAAACGTCAACACGGTAAACAGTTGCCGGGATGTAAGGATGAAGAGAGTGGCGCGCGGGCCGATGGCGAGATCGACGAGCGGAGCGTCGAGTTCCAGATGAAAGGAGCGCAGAAGGCCGCCGTCGACGCCGTACTTCCAGATGCCGGTGGCGTGGCCCACGTAGATGCCCTCCTCCCCTATCGCCACCGCGCGAAGTTGCTCCAGGCGGCCCTCACCGATCGTGCGAATGACGCTTCCGAAAGCGTCGTAAACCACGATCGCGCGTCGGCCCCGGTCGGCGACGTAGATCCCGGACCGCGGACCCATGGCAAGATCCACCGGATGCGTCAGGCTACCACGTCCGGCCCCGACGTCTCCGATGACGGCCGACAGCCGCAGGTTCTCATCCCACTTCAGGATCACGTTGCGATCCGCGTCGATAGCGAACAGGTCCTTTGCGTCGGAGGAGGCGACGGCGACGGGTCTCCCCGTGACCATTCCTTCGTCCTCGCCGTCGTTTCTGCGATAGGTGACGCGGGACGATGGGCTTCGGTCACCCGTTGCCGTCAGCGGAATCGATCCGAGATGGGCGTAGGAGCGCGACAACTTCTGGATGCGATGATTACCGGCATCCGCGACGTAGAGAACGAGGCCGTTGGTGGGCTCTACTCCCGAGGGCTCATCGAATTCTCCGTCGCGAGAGCCCGGACCTCCGAGCACCGTTTCGACCGCACCGGTCGGACTCAGCTTGACCACTACGTGCTTGCCGGCATCCGCGACGTAGAGAAATCCAAACGGGTCGGCTGCCACGGCGCGCGCATCATCAAAGTACGCACCGGGAACGGGCGTCGGCCTCAGCGTGTCGGCGGGCAGCGTCGAGCCCGGAGCCGTGGGCGGCCCACCGCGCGGGCCCGCTGCGCACGCGGCACACATCCAGGCGATCACGGCGGCCATCAAGGCGTCGAATCCCGCGGGGCTTCTCGATCCAAAATGCCTTGAGATTGCCGCCATAGTTCTCGTTTGTGACTACACCACTGGGGCAGCGACGCTCCTGCCTCCGGAGCGCGGGCGGAAGCGTGATTCTCCCGCATCAACCGCGGACAAGGCCTTTCCGCCCGATGTCTTCGCGATACTGCATCCCCTCGAATTGGATCCGGTCGACGGCGGCATACGCGCGCGTGATCGCGGCCTCGAGGTCGCGGCCCAGCGCCGTGGCGCCCAGTACGCGTCCGCCGTCGGTCACGACGTGATTTTCCTTATCCAGCCTGGTGCCGGCATGAAAGATCATGACATCCTCCATCGCACCGGCCTCGTCGAGGCCGTCGATCCGAACGCCTTTTTCGTACGCACCGGGATACCCGCCGGAGGCAAGAACGACACACGCAGCCGCCCCGCTGCGATGCTCAACGTTGAGGGAGCCGAGTCGTCGGCGAGCGAGTGCACTGAATAGATGAACGGGATCGTTGCCGATAAGCGGCAGAAGGACCTGGGCCTCCGGATCGCCGAGACGACAGTTGAATTCGACCACCTTCGGCCCCTCGGATGTGATCATCAAGCCGACGTACAGCACGCCACGATACGGATGTCCCTCATCCCTCATCCCGTTCAACGTCGGACCGATCACCTCCTTTCGCACCCGGTCGAGAAGCGCGTCCGTGATCAACGGAGCCGGCGCGTACGCTCCCATTCCTCCCGTATTGGGCCCGGTATCCCCCTCACCGATCTGCTTATGATCCTGTGCCGGTGCGAGAACGACGTAGTCGTGTCCGTCCGTCAGCGCGAATACGCTTGCTTCTTCACCTTCCAGGAACGATTCGACAACCACGCGGTCACCCGCGCTGCCGAATTCGCGGCCGCGAACGATCATTTCCAGTGCTTCGTGGGCCTCCGCCACGGTCATGCACACCACGGCGCCCTTGCCCGCAGCGAGACCACTCGCCTTTACCACGATCGGCGCACCCTGCGCCCGAACATAGGCAGTCGCCTTGTCGAGATCTTCGGCTTCGAAGGTGCGGTGGGCCGACGTTGGAATCCCATGGCGGTGCATAAAGGTCTTCGCAAACGCCTTACTGCCCTCCAGACGCGCCGCCGCCGCAGAAGGACCCACGATGGGCAGTCCGTGACGCTCGAATCGGTCGACGATTCCCAGAACGAGCGGTTTCTCCGGCCCGACGACGGTCAGGTCGATATCGTCTTCGCGGGCGAATGCCAGGAGCGCGTCGATGTCGGAGACATCGATGTCGATATTCTGCCCGAGCGAAGCCGTCCCGGCGTTGCCCGGGGCGATGAAGAGCTGGACAGGCTCGTCACTTTGGCCTAAAAACCAGGCGAGCGCGTGCTCACGCCCGCCGCTCCCGATGATAAGAATTCGCATGAACCTCCTTTTTCGCTAACTTGTACGCTCCTAAGATCACGTCTGTACTGTTCCGAGCCAAGCCAAGCTACGTTGAATCCGATCTTGATGCTGCCAGGCCGAGTCGCGGTTTGTGTCGCCGCTTTCCTGTTCTGTGGGCACGTCGCCTTCTGTGGGCACGTCGCCTTCTTCGGGCACGTCGCCTTCTTCGGGTACGTCGCCGCCGCCCAATCGGTAGAGGCTCGCCTCGCCCCGGCCCACGTCCGAAGTGCCACGCCCGTGAACGGCCGTGCAGCCGAGCCGACCAACGCACAGGCTGCGCGCGACGACTCAACAGGCGAGCATCACGAGTTCGATACGTCGTTCAAAATCTATCCGAGCCCGATCTGGTCACGGACGGCCGGCTTCTCGGCCGGCGTAGGCTTCGAGATGGAGAACCTTCTTATGCCGGGCGGACGTTTCCTCGTCACG
>CAZART010000103.1:0-18603 GCA_964487555.1 uncultured Rhodothermales bacterium | reverse complement strand
CCGGTGCCGTCGATCGAATGCGGGCGAACCGCTCTCGCGAGGGATCAGGCCGCGATGGCCGCCGGCACGCCGGACGCAATCGCCTCGGCGATCCGGGTGGCGTCGCGCTCCACGCCGTGTATCATCGAGGAGGTGAGGGCGTAGAGGAAGTGCAGGCCGACGAAGTAGAGGCCGGGGACGGCCGGGACGATGCCGCATTCGTGCGCGGGCTCGCCGTGCTCGTCCTCCAGGTCCGGAATATCGATCCATGAGAAGCCGGGATGGAAGCCCGTGCACCAGACGACGTTAGTGACGTCGAGGATGCGGTCATCCGCGAGGAGCGGGAGGCCGTTGCGGCTGCCGACCGTGCGCGGCACGCGCTCGACACCCATGCGCGAAAGATCTTTCGACTTTACGCGGATGAGGGGGCCGCCCTGAGAGATGAACTTCGGGCGGAGCTTCCGGCCGATCGGCGTGTCGACGGTCAGCACTCGGTGAAAGAGGAAGCGGAGCACGAGGCGCACGAGCGCCTTCCGGCCGGCGAACCCGTCGATGCGGAATGGGATGGCGCCGGTGTCTCGGCCCGACATCCACACGGAGTGTCCGTGCTGCGAAAGCTCGCGGGCGATTTCCGCTGCGGAGTTGCCCGCTCCGACGAGGAGCACTGCGCCTTCCTGGAGCTGGGCGGGATTTCGGTAATCGATGGAGTGAAGCTGGACGAGCGAATCGTCCAGCTCCGCGGCGAAGGCAGGCACGCGAGGCTTCTGGTAATTCGACATGGCAACGACGACGTTGTCGGCTTCGAACCGCCGGTCGCCCGCCTCCGCGATGAACCGATCTTCTTCCTTAAAGAGTCGATCGACCTTGACGCCGGTTCGGACGGGAAGCTCGAATCGTTCCGCGTAGGCTTCGAGGAAGTCGGCCATCGCATCTTTGGGGGGAAACTCGTCTTTATGGGCGGGGAAGGGCATGCCCGCGAGGCCGTTGAACTTGGCCGGCGTGAACAGGCGAAGCGAGTCCCATCGATTCCGCCAGGCGTCACCGACGCGTTCGTTCGCGTCGACGATGACGAACGGGAGGCCGCGCCGGGAGAGCTGGTATCCTACCGAAAGGCCGGACTGCCCACCGCCGATGATCAGGGTGCCGATGCGTTCGTCTTTAAGGTGCCCATTCGTGCCGGGTACGCCTTTTCGCACGCGGGTCTGGACGCCGATCTTGTCGCTCATTGGTATTCCTCCCTTCTCCTGATTGCTGATCTGGTGCGGGGCACGCCTGGCGATCACGCGCCGCCGCTCCCCTTCGTCATGTTTCTGACTTCAGGGTATGGATCTAACCTCGTCCCGGCATCCTGTGAAATACCCATTTTGGAGCGTGCGCCTCGAATGGGTCATTCTATGTAGATACCGATGGCCGGTGTGATGCGGACACCCTGAAAGGAGATGATGCCGTCCGGCTAGGCGAGACTGTGTTCGTAGGCAAAGGCGGTAGCCGCGGCCCTGCTGGAGATTCCCAGCTTCGCAAAGATGTTGCTGACGTGACGGGCCACGGTTTTTTCGCTAATGAAGAGGTCCTCCGCAATGGCGCGGTTGGTCATGCCGGTGGCGACAAGCCCAAGCACCTCCACTTCGCGCGGCGTGAGTCCGCCGGGGGCTGCTCCGCCGTCGATTGAATCGTCGAGGCCTGCGATGTCGTGCTCCGCACTACCGTCGGTGGACTCGTCGAGACGCGCGAGGTCGGGCGCTGCTTGCAGCCGCTCGAATGTACGGCGGGCTTCATCGATCTCTATTTCGCAGCCGTCGGTATCGCCGAGTACGCGATATGCGCGCGCGATCTTGACCCGAGTGCGCGCAGATTCATAGGGCGCATCAAGCTGTCGCCAGAGCGCGAGCGCGCTGTTGAGGGCGGCCAATGCGGCCTCGTGGCGGTCTTCTTCGACCAGGATAGATCCTTCGGCGAAGCTGCTGAGGGCGGTCAGAATGGGAGCGTCGGCGTCGGCAGCGATACCGGCGAGATCGTCGGCCGCGGCGCGAGCGGCGGCAAGATCGCCGTTAGCGAGATAGATTTCGACCGCAGCCGCATGCAGAACAGACCGACGTCGCCGATTCTGAGCCTCGCCGACGGCTCTCCGGATCGCCGACACCGCGGCGTCGGTCCGGCCCTGTCCGAGCCGAAGGAGGGCCAGCCCCGGGTGGGGCGATTGTCCCCATCTTCCCGCCTCGCGAAAGGCCTTCTCGGCCTCCTCGAACTCTCCCCGCAGTCGATGCAGCTCGGCCTGGCGGTAAAAGGCCGCACCGGCGGCAGGCTGACCCGGATCCTGCGTCAGAAGTTCGCCGGCTCGCTGGGCCTCGTCCAGCGCTACGTTCCAGTCCCCGTGAATTTGCATAATCTCGGCACGTTTCGTCAGGCATTCGCCTCGAAACGGTACCAGGTCGGGCTCGGACGCACACCAACGGCTGAAGGCGGCGGTCCACTCCTGTGCTCGGCGGAAATCGAAGACGTCATGGCATGCGGATATAACCCCACAGTAGACGATCCCGACGACGATCGGCGAGACCTCTCCCGCCGTCACCGCGACCATCGTTTCGTCGAGCAGCTTCATGCCGTCCGACGTCTCGTCCAGGATTATGAGTGCCTGACCCTGCCCGAGGCGGCCGAGCGTCTGCAGGTCCGTATCGTCGAATCTCTCTCCAATCTCGGCCACGCGGCGAAACGCCTCGCCGGCCTTCGCTCCGTCGGCACCGGCGAGTGCGCCCAGGGCGCGCGGAATCAGCAGAAAGCCCTGCACGACGCAGTCCAGCCCGGCGTCATCGAGAATGCGCTGCGCCCGCGCGAGCCAGCCGCTCCCCCGCGCATGCTCGCCCAGGAAGAATAGCTGGAGGCCGAGCCAGAACGCGCACATCGCGGCTTCTTCGGCGCGGCCTTCTTCCAGATAGGCACAGTGCGCTCGAGATAGCAGTTCCTCACTCTCGACCGAGCGTCCCGTCAGGTGAGCGGCTTTCGCAAGCTTATCGAGATCCGCCGAGTCGAGGTCGGACTGGCGGTCGGCGGCGGATAGTCGCTCGTACGCGTCGGTCCACTCATGTCGATCGAACGCCTTCCGGCCCTCCATCACTAAGTCGGCCATTATTACACTCCGTCGTCGCCTGAAATCGCTGCGCCTCCATCCGCCCGGGATCTTGGATAGATAGAAAGTACGGCCCTGACGCCACGCAAGCCAGAATCCGGCCCCGGCCCGCTGACGAGCACGGCGAGCGGAGCGGCGGGGTTCACGCCCGTTCTCTCCTAAAAATTACGCCGCGTCCCATGCACACCCGGTCCGCCGTTTTCTCTGATGCGCGAGAACTCGTACTGCCGGGCCCGTTCCTCCGCGCTTCCGATCACGAGCCGGTAATCCCGATCCGAAAACTTGTGCCTCCCCGCGCCACTGCGACTTCACCGAGGCCGGGCAGATCACGAGCACCTTTCGGTTGCCGGCTTTCCGGATCAGAGACTCCGCCACCCCTATGCCCTGAATCGTCTTATCGAGACCCGTGTCGTCGCCCTGAATGGCCCGTCCGGCCCCGGCGGCGAAGGCGATGCCGTCCAGCTGATACGGCAGCAGCTCCGCCTTCAGCAGCGTGGTACGCAGCGGGTGCGCTTTCGGGTCGCGCCGAATCTCGGCGACCTTCGCTTCGATGAGCTGCTGGAACAGCCGGTGCCGGATGTTTTCCTCCACATCCGGAAAGATCGTAACCGGCACGCTCTCTCCTTCCAGCCCCCGGATCCGCCGGAGGAGATCCGGCAGATCGGTGAGCGGACCGTCGCGGATCGGCTCCACGATGGCCGCCGCCGCGCCCTTTAGGCCTGCGGGCAGCCGAAGGCGAAACACGTCGCGCCGCAGCTCCACTTGCTCCCGGACGTCGATGTCATACGTCCCTCCCGCGACGATTAGCCGCGCCCCCTCCTTAACTGCGAAGCGAGCACCTCCCGATAGATCGAGGGAAGCGAGTACATCGGCACTCCTTGCCCCATCTGGCTCAGGTACGCAGCGTCTCAAGCGGCGCCATCTGCCCACAGGTATCTCTCACTGTCCGCCATCGGACAGCCATTTCTCGAAGACGGCTTCCAGCGGCTCGGGCTTGCCGATCGTACTCTGGACGAAGTGATCGACGATAGGGGTGGAGCCGGAGCCGTTCCAGGTGTAGGAGTTTCGGCCATCCCGCGGAATCACGAGGGTGGGCGTGATTTCCTCGGTGCCGCTGCGGCGACCCTGATCGACCGGCGGCTTATACTTGAACGATGTCGTTGTGTAGTGGCAATTGCTGCAGAGCTGGTTGTCGGGGCGGCCCGTCTCGCGGCTGTTAACGATGTCGGAGAGCGTCTTGCCATCGACGTAGCTGGCCGGCGTCTCGCCCAGCGTTTCCGACGTGATTTGCGTCGTCCAAGTCAGCTGGGATGTACGTCGGCGGGGCGGTTGGCGATCGCGACGACCGTCGTCGTCGTCGCCTCCCCCGGAGATGTCGGCATCGTAGAAGGCGATGAGTTGCTGGGGCGGATCTTGCGTGCTGGTGCATGTGGGGGAGTCCTGATATACTACCCTGAAGTCAATCGAATAATAGGGGTTGTAAAGGCCGTCGAGCGGCAGCTCTTTGACGATCTGCGTCCCTTGCACGGTCACGTTCCCGGGAAAAGTTATGTTGGGATAGAATTTGGCGCGGACGTACCAGTCGTCCAGCGTGGCGGCATTTTGCATGAGCGTCTGACCGCGTTCCGTGCCCACCATGCTCTGCTTTAACTCCCAGGTGACGACGAATCGGGCCCCGGATTGTGGAACGGCCCCCGGATCGGTAAAAAGAAACGTCCGAATGCCCGGGAAGTCGGGATACGTCGTGATCGGAGTCGCCTGGTACTCGTCTGCGCCGTGCTGATACCGAACGCCTATGAGGTTGAAGTCTGACTCCGTGCAGGCGGCGTGGTCCGCCTGGGCGCGCGATGCTTTTTCTACGACGGAAGCCGGCCGTTGGGCCAGCACAACCCAGGCTAGCACGGGCAGCCCTACCAGGAGGGCTAGTGTCGTTTGATAGATGCTCGTCATGATCGCCTCCTGCTGTAAATGTTTAGTGATAGGGTCGCCGTCTGAGGCGCGTCTCTAATCTGTATCTCGCAATAAGCTGGGACGGAGTATCAACAATCGTGCGTTTTCATGAAGAGTCCTGCAGATCCGTATCGTCGAAACTCTCTCCAATCTCGGCCACGCGCCGGAACGCCTCGCCTGCCTTCGCTGCGTCGCCAGCGGCGAGCGTGCCAAGGGCGCGCGGGATCAGCAGATAGCCCTGCACGACGCACTCCAGCCCGGCGTCGTCGAGAATGCGCTGCGCCCGCGCGAGCCAGCCGCTCCCCCCTGCGAGCCCGGTCCGTCGTTTCCCCTACCGCAGAAATTCGAAGTGGCGGAGGGTGCTGTCGGCGAGCTCGCGCATCACGTCGGCCTCATCCGGCATCAGGTGGTCGTGTGGGAGCCATATCTGACGCACGGGAGGGCGGGCCGCCTGGTACAGACGCTCCGCCGAGCGGCGGGGGACGAGGTCGTCGTAGAGGCCGTTTATCAGCAGGAGCGGTGCCGGGGAGATCTCGCCGACGTGGCGGCCGGGGTCGAGCTCGCGGAGGTACCAGGCGGCGAGCTTTGCCGTGATACCGCGGAGCAAGGAGCTTTTGATCGGCAGATTGGTCCGGAAGAGCAGCGCCAGGTCGGCGCCTCCGTGGTGCAGCGCGACGCCGCGAAAGATGCGGTCCTTTCCTGCAGGCGCCGCGAAGGGCACGCCGAAACTGACGCCGACCAGTGCAAGCCGCGTAGAATCCACCTGAGGCTGCTCGGCGAGAAATTCGGCCGCGCCGGTGAGGATACCCGGCATTCGGTAGGCCGACCGGCGGATGGATGGCAGCCGTCGGAGCAGGCGCCATGGGCCGAGGTCCTCCGGAATGGCTTCGGGATATTCGACCGCCAGGACGACGCCTTCCAGGGGACCGGGGATGACCTGCGCGGCACGCCGTCCGGTCTCACGCCCGGCGACGAGCACGATGGCCGGGAGCTTCTCGTCCGGGCGGATCTCTGCCGGCTGCCGCAGAAAGGCGGCCACGGAATCGCCGCCCGGCAGCACGAATTCAAGGGCGTAGAGCACCTCGAGCGAAGTGGCGTCGATCAGCTCTTGATGCGCCCGTTGAAGCGGCACGCGCTTCGTGGGCAGGGAGGCGCAGGCGCCGAACAGGCCTGCCAACAGCAGTACGACGGGGACCGGCCGGTGGAGGATCCAGGGGAGCGGACACGTTCGATTCGATCCGATCTGCGCACATGGGCTTCGGTTCTGCATGGCCTCCACGCTATCCGACACCGCGGCCGGCGTAGGTTTCTAATGATCGAGCGTGCCCCGCCACGGTACGAGCTGGGCGAGCGCCGGGTCGGGATGTCAACCCGCGGCGCGCAAGTAGCTTCGTCGTAAGACCGGCTCAAAGATGTGGACCCGAGACGCGGCTAGGCCGGCCAGAGCCAGCCGAACACGCCGGCTGTCAGGAGGGAGTAGATCAAGCCGTCGAAGGTCGACTTGATGGTCGTGCTCCATTTCCGGCCGAACCAGATGGAATTCGGCCAGAGTGCGAGCGTGTAGCCTACGAACGCCGTGGCACCGGCAAGCTGGAAGACGGAGAGGTAGTCGGCGCCCGCGGGAAGCGACCGCCCGGCTATGTAGGCCGCGAAGATCGAAACGACGACGGAGAAGGCAAACCATTGCGCGAGACTTTTCCCCATGGACGGCTGCCCTCCCGGCAGCAACGTGACGAAGGCCACGGGACCCCGGTTCATCTTCTCCTGGAATTCCGGCGATTTCCGTTCTTCCGCGCCGGAGGCGTGCGGAAGTACGTAGTCGCCCGGCGGAACGTCTCGGAGGGTGCTCAGCACCGTGTCCTCATCCGGCATCCGGGCAAAGTCCGTCCGGTGATACGGTAAGAACATGTGGATGACGGAGCTTGCGACGAATACGATCACGGCGGAAAGCAGGATCGGAATCAGCAGCGATGCCAGTGTAACCACGATAGCCTCCGGTTTGATGTGGATGAATGGGCCGGCATGCATGCGTAGGCGGCGCGGTGGGACGAATGCGGCCTGTTGTGCATGCCTGCCACGAAGGCGGTTCTCTCGAAAATATAGGCGGCGCAGGGGACAATCGCGAAGCATGGCTGCTTCATGCACTCGGCCGATCCTACGGGTGTCTGATCGACGACGACGTGCCGTTACCGCCGGGTTCGGCGCGGCCGGCCGGCGACGGGGTTAATTCTCGCGCTCGTAAACGCGGACGTAGTCGATGTAGAAGCGCTGGGGGAAGATGGCATCGTCGATGCCCTGTTGGCCGCCCCATGCACCGCCGATCGCGGCATTCAGGATGAGGTAGTGCGGCAGGTCGAACGGCCACTCGTCGACGCCTCCTCCGGTGTTGGTGAACGTGAAGTATTTCCGGTCATCGACGAAGAAGTCCATGCGGTCGTCGTACCACTCGACGGCGTAGACGTGGAAGTCTGCGTGCGGGTCGTCCACGCGGATGTTCGCTCCCTTGTTCGTGCCGTCGGCGTGGTTGAAGGCGGCCGTGTGTACGTTGGCGTGAATGAGGTTCGGATCGAAGCCGACGTTCTCCATGATGTCGATCTCGCCACATTCCGGCCATCCTACCTCGGAGATGTTGGTGCCGAGCATCCAGATGGCCGGCCACATGCCGCGGCCGGTGGGGAGCTTCGCCCGCACTTCGATGCGACCGTAGCGCCAGCTTGCCCGGCCTTGCGTCGTCACGCTCGCCGAAGTGTATTCGGCCTCCTCGTAGCGCTCCTTACGCGCCTCGATGACCAGCGCGCCGTCCTCGATGCGAGCATTTTCGGACCGGGCTCGCGTGTAGTACTGCGCTTCGTTGTTGCGGACGAACCCTTCTTCGTACGTCCACTTCGCGGAATCGGGAAGTCCTTCCTCGTTGAATTCGTCCGACCAGACGAGGCGCCACGGATCGTCGTCGGGCCCATCATCGGCCGTAACCGGCTGCGCGCAATCCGCCACGGCGAGCAGGACTGCGGCCGCGAGACAGAGGCTCCATCGCGGTGTTGATCGAATGGATGGCGATCGCATCGTCACGAGGAAATGCTTCTACGGATTCTGTGTGGTGATCTCGTCTCGAGGCGAACCATGACGGCCTCGGATCGATGGTGGGATGAACGCAACCTACTGAATACCGAACGAACGTTGCCCCGTCTGCGAGCGGAAGGGACCACGTCGTCCTGTTGTGCGCGCAGACTACCAAAGCGCTCCTCACGAGAATATAGGCTGTGCCGGCGACATTCGCCTACGCGGGCATAGGATCGAGGTGTGAGGATCATCTCGTCGGTGCCTCGTCGATGGCGCCATCATGGGGGACGATGCGTCGATGCGGCCGACCTTCTTCGTCAGTGCACGTGCGGCGGTCTGATTCGTCGTAGTGTCCTCCGCCACGAGAATGCGTCTGCCACGGAGCGGTGTCGCACGGGGCTGATCGTACATCGGTTCCTCAGTCGGGATGCGACGGCCTCAAAAGCGAGCGGTGCAGGAGCGTTTTGAGGTGAGCCTCGTACCGAGCTTGCGGCCAGGCTTTGTCGCGGACGAGCTGCTCCCAGACCTGAATGGACGTCAGGGTCCACAGGGTGTCGGCGGCGTCGTTTTCGTCCCAAATCGGATCGAGAATGCCGTCTCGGACGAGCCATCGGACGATGCGCCGGCACGCCGTCCATCGGCCGCTCATGCGATCCTCCCATGCTGCCGCGACCGCCTCATCCGAGTGCCTGCCACTCAGGAGGACCCGTGCCATCGCGTAGATGCGCGGCGTGTAGGCCCCGTGCAGCTCGACGAACCGGTCGAGCGCCGCGATGCCGTCTGGTGCCTCCCACACCGCATCGGCCCAACGGCCCAGCTCTTCGCTTCGGTCGACATACTCCACGACGGCGAGGAGAAGCCCGGTGCGGGAACCGAAGTGCAGGTAGAGTCCCTGACGGGTTACGCCGGCCGCCTGCGCGACGTCCGCAAGCCGCACGGCGGCGGCCCCCCGTTCTTCGATCATCCGCCGGGCCGCCTCCAGAATGGCCGCGCGGGTCTCCGGCTTACCACTTGACACTACGTAAACCTCCCCGTACGTTTTACTTAGCTTTACACGATGTAAAGTACGGCGAACGCCCGCGGGGATAAACCCGCATTGCGGAAAATGAAGAAAATCCGTCAGGGGAGGTCGACATGCCTTTGCAACCGAATCTTATCGAGCGTTTTCTCATTCGGCGAGGTCTTGTTCCCGGCATTTTACTCGACCTCGGCATGTCCACCTTTCAGATGTGGACGATGATCGGCGCCATGGAGATCGGCCTGTTCGAGCATCTCGAGAGCGGACCGCAGGACATTTCCACACTGGCGCAGAAAACGAATGCCTCCGAACGGGGGATCGAGGTGCTCGTCCAGGCGCTCGAACCGCTCGGCTATCTCAAGGGGAAGGATGGGCGTTATCGCCTGTCGAACGCGGCCCGGCGCTCGCTGCCGATCGATCGGCTGAAGGATATGGCGCCCTTTTTCAAGCATCAGATGATGGCCTATTCGGACGTTGCGCGGGCCATCCGCGATGCACCGGAGGATGGCATCTACGGATGGGAGCACGTCCAATCGGGCGAGGTGGGCCGCAGCTACCAGAGCTCGATGCGTTGGCTGGCCTCACAGAGTTTAGACGAAGTGGTGGACAAGATCGATCTGCCCGCCGGCGCGCGGCGGATGTTGGATGTCGGCGGCAGCCACGGGCTCTATACGATCGCCTTTTGCCGAAAGTATCCGGAGCTGCGCGGCACCGTGCTGGATTGGCCGATCGGTCTGGAGGCGGCCCGGCAGACCTTGGAGGACCATCCTGACATCGCGGATCGATTCGAACTCCTGGAGCGCGACTTCGAACGGGAGGATTTGCCGGACGGCTACGACTTCGCATTCCTCGGCAACATCATCCACGGCATCAGTCCGGACGGCAATCAGGAGCTCTTCGGAAAGCTGGGGCGATCGACGACGGAACGCGGTGCAGTGGCCATTCTGGATCAGTTCGCCGGGGTCTCCGGATCTGCTTTCGCCCGCGGCGTCGCCGCACTCATCGGATTCAATCTCTTTCTCTTCAGCGGCGGACGGAGCTATCCCTACAGCCAGGTGAAGGACTGGCTTTCCGAACAAGGATTTTCCGACGTGTCGCAGAAGAACCTCCGCCAGCCCGGTTTCTCACTGGTGCTGGCGCGCAAACCTACGTGACGAGCGGATGCCGATGCGCTACGAATGGCCGTTCCGGCCGTCGCGACCATCATGTCGAAACCATAATTAGACGAAGACCTTGACCGCTAAGAACGATTATCTGAAAGCTGAAGAACAACTCCTGGCGCAACACGGCGTTATGGCGGCCTCGCGCATCATCGAACTGCCATGGCGGGCGCTCAGGACACATGTGATCGAGGCTGGCGAAGGACCTCCGCTCATTTTTGTCATAGGCGGAGGCGGATTCGCGGGCATGTGGGCACCGCTGCTGGCCCGACTTTCGGGGTACAGGCTGTATGCGGTGGACCGACCGGGATTCGGCCTTACGGATCCGGTTGACCACCGGCCTGAAACGCTGCGCGAGACGGCCGCGGGTTTTCTCGAAGGCGTGCTTGACGCCCTCGGCATCAAACAGGCCGTCATCGTCGCGAACTCCATGGGCAGCCCGTGGACGTTGTGGCTGGCACTCGACCGTCCGGAACGGGTAGCCCACATGGTGCACCTCGGATGTCCGGCATTGGTTCTCGACACCGGGGCTCCGATGCCGATGCCGTTGCTCGGCATTTCGGTGATCGGACGGCTGTTGATGGCATTGACGCCGCCGAGTCCACGGCAGGCGGGAATGGTCTTCGACGGAATGAACGAGGCCGATGCGATTGAAAAGGACCCAGCCCTGGAGGCAGCCATGATCGCTACAGAGCGCCTCCCCTCCTACGGCCGCGCCTGGCGGACCCTCCTCGGATCCGTACTCACCCCATTCAGTCCACGAAAGGAGATGTCTCTTACCGCCGACTAACTGCGGCAGGTACGTCAGCCCAATCAGCTTATCTGGGGAGAAGACGACCCATTCGGTCCGGTAGGGACGGGGAGGCGCGCCGCCGAATTGATGCCCGACGCACGCATCAGCTTCGTCGAAGGAGGCCATTTGCCTTGGCTCGACTCGCCTGACGGAGTGGCAGCGATCGTGGACGATTATATTAGCATAGAAACCGCCGCCACGACGTGAGATCCGCCTCAACCCATACCTGCGACAGAGGTGTGGAAAGAAAGTGGGCGGCGTTATCATTCCCTCCTTATTCGTATATCGTCGATTTTCGATCAACCCGCCCGATTTAGCGTACACGTACACGACAGACGTGCGAAGCAATTCGGGGACTCGTTGAGGGCTTGAGCGGACGTCTGGCGTGCCTGGCTTCGATCATTCGGCGTTGAGGGACCAATCGTATTTTGTGTACTCAATCCGGAAGTCGCCGCTGAGGAGCAGATCTCTGGGCGATCCGGGAGGATAGAACCTTGCGAGGTATTTCCCGAGTGCCGCGGTGCCCTCGGGGAAATCCTCCCGGTACCACTTGAAGATCGGACTCAGATAGACCGTTCTTCGGCGGACGTCGATCCGGTTCTTCGCCGGCGAATGCACCAGAAAGCGGGACGCCTGGTCGCTAAGCTGCGCGTCGAGCCGGTCGCCCGCGTACGCCTCGCGCCTCAGCGGCGGGCAGCTGACGGCCGCGCAGACGAGGGCGAAGTGGATGCGCGGCTCGTCGAACGTTTCGCGAATGACGTCGTGTTCGATCTCATCGAGCGTATAGACCCTCCGCGCGACCCTCGCGAACGATTCCCGCCACGGCCCGAAGCCTTTGATGACCCCGAGCGTTTTGTTGATGTTCCGGATCGACTTTCGCTCATCGTGCTTGATGATCAACGCAATCGTATACGCATTGTATGCGTTGATCCATAAGGCCAGGCGATCCGGCTCTGGAAGAGGCTCCACAATAGTACAGTTGAGCGCGTCGAGGTAGCCTTCGAACGTCCGGGAAGCGGCAAATGCCTCATAGTTCACGCGCCCGTTGTCAGAAACGTGCTGTCTGAGCAGGCGATCGAAAGCCGAGTGGTCGACAACAGGACGATGTCCCTCGCAATCCGGACTCCCCGTCGGCGCCACGCCGGAACCAGGCCCTGGCGCGAGGGAGGCTCCGGCCAATATTCCGGTCAGGACCACGATGAAAAGGCCGTAGCGGAGCGTTAGAGGCATCGGCAATGTCGCACGTAATTCAAGGACGTATTACTCTTTCCGATCCGCTGCCGCTGAAAACGTTTCGGCGCAGTGGAGCACGTCGGACCGTATCGCAAGCCTGATGGTCCGCGCAGCGATCGTGTCGGCGGGGTTCAGGACCCCCTGGCGCCGCTTGTCCGGGATTATACGGCAACCACGCGGTCGCTGGGCGGATGATCCGCTGCTGGTGGTCGATGCGCACAATGCCTCTGCGCTGTGGACGATCGATGGGACCAGGGGTGCTACTGCGAGTCACGCGGCTTTCAGACGGCTGTTCGTGTTGTGAAATGTTTTTGTCATCATTTGGTCATTCCGCAGGAAGTAGCCCTGCGGAAGGCCATCCTGGGATTGCAACGAAGGTTATATACCGCCCCGCAAATGTGTCTATCTATAATACGCCCCGTGCAAGGCAATGCACGAACCGATCAGCAAACGCGGCGTAGATGAATCGAGAACTCATTCAAGATTATCTCCGGCGCGCGGAGATGAACGACGCACAAGCAGAGGCCCTCTCTCGAATTTTCGCCGAGATGGCGACGAAAAGCGATCTCCTCGTCTTCCAGGAGCAGGTTAATCGCCGGCTTCGTCTGCTGGAGGGACAGATGGCCCATCTGAGGACCGATCTCACGGGTCAGATGGCACAACTCAGAGCCGATCTCACAGGCGAGATGGCCCGGCACAGTGCCCGTCAGACAACGCGGATGATCGCCATCATCATTCTCTTCGGCACCGTCCTCACGATCGTCAATGCCTTCATCGGATGAAGCGGTCGTTGGACGTGTGCGACACCGCGAAGCCAACGCTCAGCGACCTGGCGACTCCGGCAGAAAATCCTCCATCACCCACACCTCGTCGACGGAATTTCCGGCCGTGAAGGCCAGCACGGACCCGTTGGGATGCATCTCAAGATCGCGAATTCTCATCCTTTCGAAATCCAATGCCTCCGGCGCTCCATGCCCGGCGCCGAGGCCGCACTCAGTAAGTGGACAGAATGTGACCGGCCGTATCGTTAACATGTGTTTCACGGACTATCACATCTGCGCTGAGCACGTAAGCCGCGGTGACACCAGCACGTCCGCGATGGCGCGCGCAACGGTCGTAGAAGCTCGGATCAGGACCGTTAAACCCTGAATCGCCATGAAATCGAAATGCATCCTTCTCGCCCTCATCCTTGCCATGGTGTTTTTCTCCCCTTCAGCCACGGCGCAGGTGGAGGCCACCTACACGGAGCGGTACCGGCCGCAGTATCACTTCACGCCGGCCGTCAACTGGATGAACGATCCGAACGGCCTCGTCTATTTCGACGGCGAATACCACCTGTTCTACCAGTACAATCCGTTTGGGGATACGTGGGGGCACATGAGCTGGGGGCACGCTGTGAGCCGCGACCTCGTGCACTGGGAGGAGCTGCCGGTGGCGCTTCCGGAGGAGGACGGCGTGATGATCTTCTCCGGCAGCGCCGTCGTCGATTGGCACGACACGAGCGGGTTCGGGGCGGACGGCCGGCCGCCCCTGGTGGCCGTCTACACCGGGCACCACACCACCGGAGAGCGTCAGGACCAGCGGATCGCGTACAGCACGGACCGGGGGCGGACCTGGACCAAGTATGCGGGGAATCCGGTGCTGGACCGGGGGCTGAAGGACTTCCGGGATCCGAAGGTGTTCTGGTACGAGCCAGACGAGAAGTGGGTGATGGTCGTGGCGCTTTCCACGGAGCGCAAGGTGCAGTTCTATGCCTCGGACGATCTTAAAGCATGGTCACATCTCAGTGACTTCGGCCCGGCCGGCGCCGTCGAGGGCATCTGGGAATGCCCCGATCTTTTCGAACTCCGGGTCGACGGGGACGCTGACCACACTCGATGGGTGCTGCAGGTCGATCTCAATCCGGGCGCCGTCGCCGGCGGCTCCGGCGGGCAGTATTTTATCGGCCATTTCGACGGAGAGATCTTCACCACCGACACGCCCGTAGCCGGGGAGCACGCGCGCTGGGTGGATTACGGCGCCGACTTCTACGCGGCGCAGTCCTGGTCGGACGTGCCTGAGGCGGACGGCAAGCGGCTGTGGATCGCGTGGATGAACGACTGGCGGTACGCCGGCGAGATCCCGACCGCGCCGTGGCGAAGCGCGCAAAGCCTCCCGCGCCGGGTGACGTTGCGGACGCTCGACGGCGTCGTGCAGCTCGTGCAGCGCCCGGCGCACGGTCCGGAAACGCTCCGCCGTACGCAGCATCGCCTCGCCGGAGTCGACGTCGGCGAAGGCACTTCCGTCCTGCAAGAAATTGAGGGCCAGGCGCTCGAGCTGATGGCCGAATTCGAAGCGGGCGAAGCCGGCGTGTTCGGCCTCAAAGTGCGCACGGGCCACGACGAGGAGACCATCGTCGGCTACGACGTGGCGGCCGAGCACGTCTTCGTTGATCGCGGTCGATCCGGAAAGGTTGACTTCCATCCTGATTTCGCGGCGCGTCATGCAGGACCGCTGCCGGCGGAGAACGGCCGAGTGCGGCTGCACGTATTCGTCGACTGGTCGTCGGTGGAAGTGTTCGCCGGGAATGGCCGCACCGTCATCACCGACCGGATCTTTCCCGATCCGGAGAGCCGCGGGGTGGCCCTGTTCGCCGAGGGCGGGACCGCCCGCCTCGTCTCGCTCGACGTCTGGCAGCTGGCCTCGGCCGTTCGCGGAGCCGATCGGTGAAGGGCGCCATTTTATGTGGTGGTGCGGTATGTTGGGATTCCATGCCCTTCGTTTTCCAGACCCCCGCATGAAATCACGCCGCTCCGTCTACGTCAGCACGCTCGTTGCCGCGCTCGGCGGGCTCCTCTTCGGTTTCGATACCGCCGTCATCTCCGGCACCGTCGGGACGCTGGAGCGGGTCTAGGGGCTCGACGACTTCTCGCTCGGCTTTACCGTCGCCGTCGCGCTCATCGGCACGATCTGCGGCGCCTTCACCGGGTGCGATCGAAAGGCAGGCCCTCGGCTCGTTCACGCACTGGTTCATGGCCGCCGCCGTCTCCTGGACCTTCCCCGTCATCGCCGACGTCTCCGACGCTTTCGCGTTTGCCTTCTTCAGCGCCATGATGCTGCTCCAGTTCTTCTTCGCCTGGAAGATCATGCCGGAAACGAAAGGACTCTCGCTCGAGGAGCTGGAATACAAACTCGGCATCGGCACGCGCGAGCTCGAGGAGTTGGAGCGCGCCCGGCACGGCGAGGTCGTATAGTACACCATAACGATGTTGTGCGAAATGACGGAGCGCCCCATCGCGCTCGCTGTGCGCCGGGTGATTCAGTACGATGGGGCACGCCGCGTACCCAAGCGTGGATCAGAACGGTTCTTCCGTTCTTTTTTTGTGGAACGGTCTTGAACCCCGCCCAGACGATCGGCGCGCTCGACATCAGGACGTCGCCGTCGAGCACGCCGGGTGAACCCGAGATGCGCGTAGCGGTTTGATTGGCGGGTCCGCTTCAGATGGGCCCTCGGAGGCTCATTTTTTCAAACGGTATCCGGCGATGAACTGGTTTCTTGCCGTCATGGGCGTGCTGCTGATCGCCGTGGCGATGGTCGACGCCATCTGGACGACGCTGACTACGGCCGGGGCCGGACCCATCACGACGAGGTTGTCCTCCGGGCTGTGGCGCGCGGTATTTATTACGCACGGGGAGGGATCCCGCCGTCGCCACCGCCTGCTCATGATACTGGGCACGGTGACCCTGCTGATCATTTTGGCCGTATGGATCTCGCTGCTGTGGACGGGATGGACCCTCCTCTTCAGCGCCGATGCGAACTCCGTGGTGCACGTACAGACGGGCGAGCCGGCGGACCTGTCGAGCCGGATTTATTTCACAGGCTATACGATTTTCACGTTGGGCGTGGGCAATTTCGTGCCGCAGGGCGGCGTCTGGGAGGTGCTGACGGCGGTGGCTTCGATTAACGGTCTCTTTCTTATCACGCTTTCCATCACGTACCTCGTGCCGGTCCTTTCGGCGGCGGCAGAGAAGCGGCAGCTGGCGGCGGTGGCTTCCAATCTGGGTCGCACGCCTGCCGACATCGTGTACAGGGCGTGGGACGGCAGCGGGTTCGACGGGCTCGCAACGTACCTGGCGCAGCTCGTGCCGCTCATCGAGATGCACGCGCAGCACCATGCCGCGTATCCCATCCTGCATTACTTTCACAGCCCGAGCCTCCGGACGGCCATCAGCCCGAGCCTGGCATCGCTGGATGAGGCACTGCTTCTCCTGACAGCCGGTGTCGATCCCAAGGTGCGCCTTCCTGCCGCGGTGATCGCACCCGTGCAGGATGCCGTCTCCGGCCTCCTCTCCACGCTCGAGGAGCAGTACATCCGGGCGTCGGGCGAAACGCCTCCGGCGCCTGATCTTACGGCGGTGGAAGCGGCCGGCATTCCGGTAACGGGAGCCGAGCAGTTCCGCCGAGCCGTCGAAGAACGGGAAAGTCATCGCCGCCTGCTTCACGCCTTCGTCGAAAACGATGGCTGGACCTGGGACGACGTATGGAAGCGCGGGCAATGACGCATGGAAGCACGAGCGATGACGCGCGGAAGCACGGGCGATGACGCGTGGAAGCACGAGCAATGACGCGTGGAAGCGCGGGCGATGACGCGTAGAAGCACGGGCGATGACGCATGGAAGCGATGCACCCTACGAAGCGTAATGTTGCCGTGAATCCCCGCGCCGCGTCGAAGCTTTCTCCAGCGCGAGCATTTGAATGAAGGACTAATCGGTACTTTTAACAACGCGCAGGATCGACCATGGCCAGGAAAGGAAAGAACGAGAACAAGAATACCGGCAACCAGAAGGGGCAGGATTCGGTAAAGAAGGGTGAGCAGGGAAGCGGCGGCGGCAAGAAGGGCGGCGGCGGCGGTAAGAAGGGCCGCGGTTTTTCGGATCGATAAGCCCGCGATGCGGCTGCGCGACGGCCCGATAGCGATCCGGCCGCTTATCGAGCGATTCGGCCGCTCATCGTAAGTCAGGCAAGGGATGCGCCGGGCCGCACGAGCGGTGGCCCGGCGCCTTCATGAAAGACGAGTTCGAACCTACGGATTTGAGTTGCGATGCGAGCGAAAGACCCGCGTATCGACGCATATATCGAGAATGCCGAGACATTTGCACAACCTATCCTGAGTTATTTGCGGGAGGTCGTGCACGAAGGGTGTCCGGACGTGGAAGAGACGATCAAGTGGAAATTTCCGGTCTTTACGTACGAGGGCATCATGTGCAACATGGCGTCTTTCAAAGAACACTGCGCGTTCGGATTCTGGAAGCCGTCGCTGATTCTGGAGGGCGACGAAGCCCGCTCGGAGGAGGCCATGGGACAATTCGGGCGGATCACGTCGCTGGAGGATCTGCCGCCCCGAGAAGTGCTGATCGGCTACGTCCGCCGGGCGATGGAGCTGAACGAGCAGGGCATCCAGCCGCAGAAGGCGTCGCGGAAAAAGCCGGAGTTGGACGTGCCGGAGGATTTCGCCTCCGCGTTGCGTGCTGAGGCAGGCGCGGCGGGCGCGTTCGCGGCGATGTCACCCGGCTATCGGCGCGAGTACGTCGAATGGATCATAGATGCGAAGCGCGAGGCGACGCGGAAGCGGCGCATCGAAAAGGCGGTGGGCCAGATCGTGGAAGGCAAGCCGTTGAATTGGAAGTATATGTAGGCGGGGGCGCGATCGGCATGCTCCGCCCCCGGGCTGCGGCGGCAGGTTGGATGTTTGGGGTGTACTGCGGGCATGATATTCAATTTGATTTTGTACGCCCGTTTTAAAATCGTAATACCTCGCGCGGTCGGTAATACGTTTTCAGCCCGTGCTACTTATCGGCCGTATTTGCCTTGTGGAAGGCCCATTGCGGTCCGAATTCCTACCGCGTGTCCGATTTTTGTCGTAGAAAGCACCGCCCGCGCCCGCGCGTATTACTTGCGCCGCGAAGTATTACCTATCGGAACGGTGTTACTTTCGGCGGAGGTATTACAAATTCGCAAGAAAAACCGGCCGTTCAGTGAACACCGGGCTCCATGGTTGTCGAATCGACCCATGGTTTGTCGAATCGACCCATGATTGTCGAATCCTCCCTCGTTGTTGAATCGCCCATCGTTCGAATCGCCCCCTCGTTGTTGAATCGCCCCGTCGTTGCCGGAGTCGCGTCCTCGTTGTCGAATCGCCCCGTCGTTGTCGAAGTCACGTCCTCGTTGTCGAATCGTCCCGTCGTTGTCGAAGTCACGTCCTCATTGTCGCGAAATCGCACCCTCGTTGTCGAAGTCGCTTTCTCG
>CAZART010000102.1:0-18701 GCA_964487555.1 uncultured Rhodothermales bacterium | reverse complement strand
AGACGCTGCACGAAACGTCGGCCGAGGAGCTTCTCAAGTTCATGAAAGAAACGAGTCCATCCGTCAAGGCGTTCGCAAAGACAATGGAACGGAGCTAGACGTCCCCGTTCGACTTCTTCGGCTGAAGCAGCCGTCGTCAGCCGCGAACAGCGACGAGACGAAATCATCTACTCCCTCGCGCACGTGAAGCACAGCCCCGGGGCGGATTCACCACGTAGACGCGTCTTCTGGCGCGCCTCCGTGCTGATCTCCACGAGAAGGGCGACTGGCGACGGCGGAAGCCAGTCTCACGGCGCTGCTCGAAAAGCACAACTCACCTCTTCCCAAAATCCCCGTTCTGCTCGCCCTTGCACGCCTCCATTACGAGAAGGGGAACGGCGCCGCGGGACAGTTGCTCGTAAAGCGAGCGATCGAGAGCATCGATGATCCCGTAGATGCCCACTTCGTATTCCGCGATGTGAAATACGTTTTGTCTCTTCACGAATATGCGGAATACCTCACCCTCGATGCGCCCGAAGCGCTGCGCGCCTTCCTCCGCAGCGTGTTCGAGAAACGCGATCCGATGCCGGCTACAGCGGTAAATGCGCGGCTCGCCGAGCACTATCGTCGTCTGGTTTACGTCGAACGGAACTACGTTTTCTTCGGGGCCCGCAGCGGAGCGCGCAATCCGGACGTTTTCCGCCGGCTCGAATTTCCAACGACCTTTGACCTCGCTGCAGAGTTCGACGATCGTGGGATTGTATATCTCCGCCACGGAGAACCCGACGAGCGGGTCGCAACCATGGGCATGCAGGAGTACGGTGAGTCCTGGCGCTACGCAAGGCGCGGTCTCGATTTTCACTTTCGGACGAGGACTTCGATGAGCCCGCGCCTTCAGCCGCTTCCGGATGATTCGCTGTTAAAGGAGATTCAGCACTGGGACGGCGCGTATAGAGGTCTCTCGAAGGAGCGGGAGTTGACGGAAGAACAGGCCATCCGAAAAAACGTCGACCGGGTATCCCAGGGCGTGGCGACGGATCACTTCACGTGGGACACGGAGTTCTCACCGATCAGGATGCCTGTGGTATCGGCCCTCTTTCGCGGAGACGATGGATCCGCCGAATTATACGCGTTCTATGCCCTTCCGGCCGCGGAGATCAGCCAGGGAAAGATCGTGGACGTCGAAATCGGTGCATCCCTGCACGACTCGACCTGGAATCCCGTGCACGAGGAGCGCTACGTGAAACGCATCGTCGTCACCCATGACGCGGAGACCGCTGCGATCGACCTCGTTCGGGTCGAGGTCGTACCCGGCCGGTACCGTCTCTCACTCCACGCTCATGAGCCGACTCACCGTCGCATAGCCGTCGTTCAGACGGACATTGCAGCCGACCCTTTCGATGCCGCGACGCTCGCCATGAGCGATTTAGTACCGGCCTTCGACGTGCGTCCGACTACCGCTTCCAGTGAATTCGTGAGGCACGGTCTGGAGCTGCGCGCAAATCCCATGCTATCATTTTCGACGCGTAGACCCCTCTACGTCTACTTAGCCGCAAGCGGGAGCTTTTGCTGATTGACTGACCTTCAACGACGACCTATCTCACTGTCCTCTCGTCCAAACGTTGTCCGCCCGATCCACATCCGGAAACTTCCGCTCCCGATCGATTTCTACGCGCTCTACGGGCGCTGCGGTCGGCAGCGTCACCGTCGTCGTCGCCTGCCCGGTCAACCAGACGTCTACAGACACGCGCCGCTCGATCACGGTGCCATCGGTCAGCGTGACCTGGAGCAGGACGGGCATGGGCGCCTCGTCTTCATCGCGAACGACGATCGTCGTGGTTTCACCCTGTGTCTGCACGTCGTCGATCGCCTGGTCGAGTGTCCACGTTTCGTAGTACCAGCTCCGCCAGAACCAGTCAAGGTCCCGACCACTCACTCGCTCGAACGTGTTGAAGATGTCCCAGGGATACGGATGCTTGAACGCCCATTCATCGATGAATGTCTGATAGGCCCGGTGGAAGGTATGCTCGCCGACGATTTCGCGAAGGGCAACGAGCAGCGTCGCCGGTTTCATATAGGAAGCGATGCCGAAGGCGAGCGACGTCGGATGGTAGCCGGCGTGATGCATCAGTGCACCCTCGGCCTCCCGGCGCGCCATAAGCAAATAGGTCTCCTGATCCTCTAGATGGTGATTCCGGCCCGGAAAGTAGTCCATTCGAGCTTCATTCTCGACGAAGGTGGTGAAACCCTCGTCGATCCAGCTGAACTGCCGCTCGTTGATGTTCGCGATCATCGGGATCCACATGTGTCCCAGCTCGTGCGCCGTTACGTAGTAGAGCGCGCTGTCGCCGCGCTGGTTGTAGTCGCCCATCAGCGTCATCATGGGAAATTCCATCCCGCCCGTGATGATGCCGCCGCCCTCCACGGCGGTCATGTGCGGCCAGGGATACGAATAGTCGGTATACTGGGAAAGGAAGGTGATGGCGTGCTGCTGGTACTCCGTTACGGCCTCCCAGAATGGTGCGGTTTCGCGAAAGAACGTGTTGATCTGAACGTAATCCGTCTCACCGTCGCCGTCGCGGTCGCCGACCGGTGTGCGTGCGGCTTCCCAGATGGACTCCCGCGTGGCCGAGAATGCGACATCCCGGACCCGCTCGGCTGAGAAGTGCCACGTCAAGCGGTCGTTTTCGCCGCCCCGAGTGGCTGCGCGCCCGAAGCCGTTCGGCGTTATGATTTTTACGGGCTCATCGCTCTGGTGGGCCTCACGCATTCGAGCGAGTACGTCGGGGGCGAGCACCTCCTCCGCGTTCTCGAGCGAGCCCGTCGACATGACGAGCCAGTCGGCCGGCAGTTCGATCTCCACGTCGTAGCTCGCGAAGTCGGCATAGAATTCAGCGGTGCCCATGAACTGGCCGGTGACCCATCCTTCGACGTCGTCGTAGACGGCCATGATCGGATACCAGTATGCGGCATAGATAAGATTTTCCCGGTCGTGTCCCATTCGTGCGCCGGCCCCCTTTTGCGGGATGGTGAAGGACCAATCCGTCTCGATGGTGACGGAGGAACCGGGTGCGAGCGGTTCGCCGGGATAGAGAGCCAGGTTCGTGCCGGTAACTTCGTAATACGGCTCTTCGATCGGCTCGTCGCCCCGATCGATGAGATCGGCAGGGGGCAGGTCCTCTCCGCGCACGGCGACGCGAACCAGGTCTACGCCTCCGGTCACCTCCGCCATCTCCACGCGCACGGCGCCTTCTTTGTGGAAATTCTGAACGAGCTCGAGGTGCAGGTTCTCGAGTGTGTCGGGGGAGTTGTTCGTATAGACGATTTCGCCCGTGCCCGTCAGTCGCTTCGTGAGGGGATCGATGCTCGCTCGAAGGCGGTAGGCCGCTTCCTGAATCCAGTAATCCGGGCCCGGCCGTCCCGCCTGGCTCCGTGTGTTGTTTGCGACGGCCGCTCGATAATCGGGCGGAGGCGAAATCGGATGCGGGATCGGACGCTCGGGAGGTGCGGGTGTAGGTGCCGGACGGCTCGTGACCTGCACTTCCTCCGTGCCGGCACAGCCGGCGAAAACGAGCAGTGCGAGAAGTGTCAATGTGATGGCTCGTAGCGGATGGAGCATCGACGGAGCGGGCTTATTCGACAAATTCGATGGGAACGAGTTCTCGATCAAAACGGGCAGGAAAGAAAGCCGGTTCGGCCGTGAATAGAAGGTTACGTGGTTTCCCCGCCAGGCGCACGTCCAAAAACGCCGCCCGACGGGCGCTTAGAAGTACGCCCGGCGCGCACAAAGAAGCCGCCCGGCTCCAGAGAACCGAGCGGCTTTTGACGATAACCTCGCCGATGGACGGCTTACCGCGTCCTCTCCGACGTATAGTAGGCGGCTAGCGTATTCGCTCGATTCCACAGCTTCATCGATTCGCGCATCTCCGGGTCGATCTCCTTATAGATCGTGTACCACGCGCGATTGCCGAAGAGCTCCTGCGCAAGCCGCGCCCGAAGGTACGTCTCTATCTCACGGCGACGCTCCTCCACGGTCTCCCGTGCAAAGATGCCTTCCGAATGATCCACCTCCGATGCATCCGTCGTCATTTTGACACCGCTTTCGGCAGAGAACGCCCAGAATTCCTCCCACACGTCTTCGGAGATGGTGAAGCCCTCGGCGAAGGCGTCCTGCCGGTCGCCCCAGGTATCCCGCAGCTCGCCCTCGTGCTCGATGAACCACTGCCGCACGAATCGGACGTCGAGGCCGTTGCCGAGAACGGCGCGGACGACGGGCGTCGTGTCCGGCTTCACGATATAATCCGGAAGAATTCCGCCGCCGCCGAAGACGTCCCGTCCGTGTGACGTTTTGTAGCGGAGTGAATCCGGAATACCCTCCATATACTTGCTCGGATTAAAGATCGCGTCGTCGTAATTCGAGAATTTGTGCTCGTAGTAGTTCTTCTGATCGCCGTCTTCATACGGCGTCTGGATGAGCCGGCCTGCCGGCGTGTAGTACCGGGCCACCGTCATCTGAAGGAATGATCCGTCAGGAAGCGGGAACTGGTGCTGCACGAGTCCCTTGCCGAAGGTCCGCTGCCCCACGATGAGCGCGCGATCGTGATCCTGGAGGGCACCGGCGATGATTTCACTGGCCGAGGCCGAATACTCATTCACAAGGACGATAATCGGCTTATCTTCGAGCGCGCCGCGCCGGCGTGTGCGATAGGTGCTCGTGGCGTCGTTATTGCGGCCCTTCGTGTAGACCACCATGTTGTCGCCCGGCACGATTTCGTCGACGATCTGCACGGCCGCTTCCATGATGCCGCCCGGATTCGAACGCAAATCCAGGATGAGCCGGTCCATACCGTCCGTTTCGAGGTTGCGGACGTGCTCCATGAACTCGTCGTACGTTTCCATCGAGAATCGGCTGATGCGGATATAGCCCGTCTCGGGATCGGCCATATAAGACGCATCGACGGTGAAGAGCGGAATCCGATCGCGCGTCAATGTGAAGTCCAGAGGCTGCCGAGCGCCCCGTCGTTTTACGCCGAGGCGTACCTCCGTGCCGATCGTGCCTTTCAAGCGCTTCGTAACGTCCGAATTCGAGAGTCCGATCGCGGTGGAATCGTTAATCTCAATGATCCGGTCACCGGCCATGATCCCGGCTTCCTCACTCGGCCCGTCGCTTATCGTGGACACCACCCGTACCGTATCATCGCTGTGGTCGTCGTCGTTGCGTGGAATTTCGAACCAGATGCCGATGCCGCCGAACGAACCCTGATAACCCTCCTGGACGTCCTTCGCGTCGGCCGCACTGATATAGGTGGAGTGTGGATCCAGGTTTTTCAGCATGCCCTGGATCGCCTTCTCGGCCATCGCCTGGGAGTCGACCTCCTCTACATAGCGCTTGCTGATAATTACGAACGCGTCCTCGAGCTTACGCAGGTTGCTGATGGTGTCGTCTTTAAGGGATGACTCGAGGGTCATACCCAAGAGTGCCCCCACAAGAAGGAGAACAACGCCAGGGACGATATAGAACGTCTTTGATCTCATAATCGGTTGATTACCGGCTTCTACAGTTGCTCAATGCAATTCCGCACACCTTTGTGCGGTGAATTTCCGCAAATCGAACGGAACGGAGCGCGAAGGACGCAGGGTCCCTATCGCCCGGCTGAATCGCTTTACGTTCGCGACGTAACAAAAGTGCCGGTCTCAGCGGAGGAAATCCTTACGCCCTACCCAGTAACGTGCAAATAAGGTGCCGCGTCACCGACCTTGTAACAATTCTCCGGAGGCGTTCGTCTTGCTTCTGGTGACGGTCGATACACGGCAATCATCGCAAGTGAGACGGAGACGAAAAGCAGCCCGTGCACCTTCTCGAATTTGAACGTTACGTCCATCGGTACCAGGATCGGATCTTCGGATTCGCCTGCTACTTTCTCGGCAATCGCGAGGATGCGAAAGACATTACACAGGACGTGCTGATCCGTCTATGGCATCATCGCGGGGACGTCGATACGACACGGCTTCTCCCGTGGTTGATGCGAGTTACGCGAAACGCTTGCATCGATCACACGCGTGGCCGCAGGCATACGTACGAAGTGAACGGTCAAGACGTCGACGCGTGGGCGGAGGACGTCTGCGGATCGCCGGCCGATCATCTGATGGACGCCGAGAACGTGCGCACGCTCGAGGCGGCGATTGAGCAGCTTCCCGAGCCGTACCGCAGCGTAGTCATTCTGAGAGAGATCCAGAATATGAAATACGAGGAGATCAGCGGCGCGATGGACATGCCGCTGAATACGGTAAAGGTGTACATCCACCGGGGACGGAAGATGTTGCGAGAGCAACTATCAGAGGTGTTTGAAGATGACCATGTTTGACAGAGATCAGTTTGACGAGTGCCTCGAGGCGTACCTCGACGGGGAGCTTCCCGTGAATGACGCCCGAAGGTTTGAAGCATTCGCCGACGTTGATGAGGATGCAGGACGTGAGCTTCGCTTCGCGCAGATGGTGCGGCAGCGTCTTGACGATTTGCCGAAGCCGGTCTGCCCGCCGGACGTAACGAGAGCCGTCTTATCGACGGCGAGAGCTGATGCACGGCGTAGCATCGTTCCGAGGCTGCGCAATGCCGCGACCTCGAGCTGGGGCACGATCATGCGGCCCGCGCTCATCGTCGGCGTATTCGTCGGCGTGGTTGTCGCGGGTGCTCTGGTCGCTCGACCTCCGGCCGGCGAGCCTCCGATTCAGACGGTCGCTTCAGACGAGGCAACACCGCAGGAGATCGAGCAGGGATTGAATGATGCCAAATGGGCGCTCGCGTACCTCTCAAACGTGGGACGTCGAACGGCGACGACCATTCGGGACGACGTGCTGCATCAACACGTCGTGCAGCCGGTCAACCGCGCACTCAGCGATGCATTCGACGACCATTCCGATATCCAATAGCAATCCTCCAAACTTCAGGATATATCATGAAACGCTACCTATTCTGCCTTATAGCCGCGGCCTTGCTTCTCGCTGCAGCGCGTCCCCAGGCGGCCCGTGCGCAGGTCGACCTTCGAGAGGATCCAGGGTATCTGGACCTGACCTCCATAGAGGATTGGTTCGACACGGAGCCCTGGCTGGAAGTGAACATCAAGGGTGCCCTTCTCAGTCTGATCACGGAGGCCTCGAAGGCGGAAGAGGATCCGGAGCTAACCAGCATTCTCAGCAAGCTGAAGGCGATCGAAGTGCGCGGCTATCCGCTCAAGCCCGCCATGTTTGAGGACATCGATCGTCGCACCAGTCAGCTCGCCAAACGCCTGGAAGGACAGGGGTGGGAGACCGTCGTACGGGTGCGGGAGAACGAGGAGCGCGTGAACGTCTATTTGAAGTCGGACGGAAAAACGATCGCAGGCCTCGTGGTGATGGTACTCGATCCATCGGACGACGATGGCGCCATTTTCGTAAATATCGTCGGCGACATCGATCCGCAGCAGATCGGCCGAATCGGCCAGAAGTTCAACATCGATCCGCTGTCGGACATTCGCGGCTCGAACTGACGGCACTCCCGGCCACAGCGGCTCCCTTACCATCGAAACGACATCCTCCCATGCGCTTTCAGTCGACCTTTTTGGTAGCTGCAGTCGTCTCGCTGCTTACCGTCCCCCTCACGGGATGCTTCTTCTCCCGCGAAATCTCGGATACCCGCCGCGACATCGAGCGGGCCTATCCCGATCTACAACTCGAGCGGCAGATCGTGGTGAACTTCGGACCGCTCTCGCTGCGCACGTTGCGGTGGCTCAGCGGAATGGTGCCGGAGAAGGAAATGGAAATGGCCACCGAGTACATGCGCGACGTCTCGCGGGTGAAGATCGGGGTATTCAGGAGTGAAAATCGGGCGGCGCTCGACGCGTTCGACGCAGACAAACTCCATTTCGAGGAGGAGTGGACGACGGCCGTCAAGACGCGGGACGACAAATCCCGTGTCTGGGTCCTCTACCGAGAGGGTGGTAAGACGGTCCGCGACCTGTACATCGTGGTACTTGACGACGAGGATCTGGCGATTGCTCGCGTGCGCGGCAATCTCAACCGGCTTCTCGCACGTATCATGAAGGATCACGTCGATCTGAATCGGCTCGTAAGCGACGGCGCCGTGCGATAACAATTTGCGTTCAACCTCGTACACGGGCTCGGCGCTTAATTGCGTCGAGCCTTCGTTATATTCGTCTAGCATCAACTGTTAGAGAGGTGCGAACCTCATCCTTGAAAACAACCACCGACCGATAATGCGCAGCAAAGGAACCATCGCCATCCTCGTCGTCGTCCTGCTCGTTCTTTTTGCCGGATGCGCAGGATGCAACACGTATAACTCCTTGGTCTCCTCGGAAGAGCGGGTCGAACAGTCCTGGGCGGACGTCGAGACACAGTATCAGCGTCGATCCGATCTCATTCCAAATCTGGTGAGCACGGTCAGAGGAGCGGCCGATTTTGAACAGGAAACCCTCGAATCCGTTACGGAAGCTCGTTCGCGGGCGACATCCATCAATCTGACGGTAGACGATCTGAGCGATCCGGCCAAGGTGCGCGCCTTCCAGGAAGCTCAGTCGCAGCTGAGCGGCGCCTTGAGTCGACTTCTGGCGGTCTCGGAAAACTATCCGCAGCTCCGCGCGACGGAGTCGTTCCGCGACTTGCAGGCCCAGCTTGAAGGCACGGAAAACCGAATCAACGTCGCCCGGCGCGATTACAATCAGTCCGTTCAACAGTACAACACGCAGGTGCGCCGTTTCCCGGCAAATATCTTCGCGGGGATTTTTGGATTTGGTCGCCGGACACCTTTCGAGGCGGATGAGGGTGCCGAAACGGTACCGGAGGTGGATTTTAGCTCATAACCGCCGACGCCCGATTATTGCGCCACCGATCCACCTAGGAATGTCACCCTTCGTTTTAGCACATAAACGTTCCCCCGCCATGCGCCGCATCGGCCGGCTCTGGCTTTTGGCATGGGTGCTTGCTGCGATGGGGACGTGCGGAGCCGCGGCTCAGCAAGTAACGGTACTTTCCCCGAGTGGCGAGCGAGTGGTGGATCGTGGCGACCTCCTCAGTACGTCCGAGGAGCAAGCGCTCACGCAGAAGCTTCGCGCCTACGAGGACACGACATCGACGCAGATCGTGATTGTCACGATTGAGTCGCTGGACGGCGTCGCGCCTGTGGATTATGCGACGGAGCTCGGGCGAACGTGGGGCGTCGGACAACAGGGACAGGACAACGGCGTCGTGATCCTCGTCTCGCGCGATGACCGGGAGGTCTTCATCGCGCCCGGTTACGGCCTGGAGGGTGCGATTCCGGACGCCATTGCCAGCCGCATAGTCCGGAATACGCTGGTCCCCCAATTCAGAAAGGGAAATTTCTACGCCGGTCTTTCCGATGCCTCCGATCAGTTGATGGCCGCCGCGGCGGGAGAGTTCGAAGCCGTGGCGGATCGACCCTCTTCCGGAAACCGCGACGGCGGTAGCGTCCCCGCAGCCAACATTTTTATCCTCTTGATTCTCGCCTACTTCGTGATCTCGGCTGCCAGACACGGAGGAGGTAGTGGCCGTGACGGAGGCAAACGGTATCGCCGCCGTCGCGGCGGGCCGCCTCTCATCATATGGGGCGGCGGATCAGGCGGTTTCGGTGGCGGCTTTGGAGGTGGGGGAGGTGGATTCGGCGGTTTTAGCGGCGGAGGCGGCAGCTTCGGCGGCGGCGGGGCAGGAGGAGGCTGGTAGGGACACGCATACATCCACGACCATGGACCGATTGAAGGCGCTGCTCGAATTTCTCAAAGAGGATCCAATGGATTCCTTCACCCGGTTTGCTCTGGCTCGAGAGTACCTGAAGCAGAACCGCCCCGAGAAAGCGCTCGAATTTTTTGAGGGGCTTATAGAGGAGGATCCCGAATACGTAGGCACGTACTATCACCTCGGGAAGCTCTACGAGTCGCTCGGCCGCACACGGGACGCCGTGGCGACATATCGATCCGGCATCGAGGTCGCGCAGCGCCGCAAAGAGTTCCACTCCCTTTCCGAGCTGCAGGATGCACTCCTCAAAGCGGAGGGCGTCGGTTTCGATGATTGAACTATGATCCAGCGAATCCTCATCATCATATTTCTGGGGGTCGGTACCGCCGGCGCCGGCCTCGCGCAGGAAGGACGCACGCATACCGTCGCGCCGGGAGAGACACTCTACGGTATCGCGAGGACGAACGGTATGAGTGTCGCCGAACTAAAGCGGCTGAACGGCCTATCCGGCGACGTGATTCGACCCGGGCAAGTGCTCCGGCTGGCCATGGACGACGTGCCGGCGGCGGACGTCTCGGTAGAGTCGGTGGATTCACCAGAGGCCGTCAACCGGACGACGGACGAGGAATTTGAGGCGCTCGAAGAGGGCGTGCCCGGCCGCGATGACGAGGCACCCGGCCGCGGTCAGGAGGCGCCGGGCCGCGGTCAGGAGGCACCGGGCCGCGATCAGGAGGCACCGGGCCGCGATCAGGAGGCGCCGGGCCGCGACGTTGGAGAGGCCTACGATGCCGAATGGCCGCATTCCGGCGAAAACGAGGAGAACGAGGAGGAGACGACCGAAGCGGAGGAGGCGGCCATATTGGCGGCACGCGGTGTGAGCACCCACGTGGCCGAGGAGGGCGAGACGCTTTATAGCATCGCCGCCGACCATGGAACGAAGGCGTACGTCCTGTTTACGCTCAATGAGGGGCTCCGCGCGGCGCTCGAGCCCGGTATGCCCGTCACGGTCCCCGCGTCGATCGGACCGGCGACGTACGAGGTGAGGCGCGGCGATACGCTGTCGGAAATCGCCCGCCGCTACGGCACGACGATCGCCGAGCTTCGCCGCGCAAACGCACTCGTCTCAGACGCCCTCAAGGTCGGTCAGACGCTTCGGATTCCCGGCGCAGCGGCCGGCGACGTCCCGATGCAGGGCGGTGCGCAGACATTTGCCGTCGGGAGCGCGACCGTTTTCCCGGAAACATATGCAGGACGGGTAATGGCGAGCGGTACCGCCTATGACCCCGACGCGTTCGTCGTGGCCCACCGCGAGCTTCCGTTTGACACGATCCTACTCGTCGAGAATGCCGAGACGGGGCGGGCGTCGTTCGCTCGCGTCGCCGACCGCGGGCCGGTCGATCGACGACATCTGATGGAGATTTCGCCGGCGCTGGCCTCGGAGATCGGCGTCGAATCGGGCGGCCGTGTGCGCGTCCGCCTCGTGGAGTAACGCCATGGCTACGATTACCTCGTCGGAATCGCTCTCCGATTGGCAGATCTATCACCGCTCTTCGCGGACGGGGACGTACGGCTTTCTGGCGGCGCTGCCGCTCATTCTGATGTATGAGATCCTCATCGTGATGGCGAACGACCAGGCGATTGCGCAGGTGCGGGTCGGGGCGGAGGTCTGGTTGAAGCAGCTCATGGCCTTTATCGGCAGCACGGGTCTCGTGGCGTTCGGCGTCGCCGTCCTGGTGGTCGGCGTGGCGGTTTTCTGGGTGGAACGAAAGCAGCGCATTCCCTTGCGCGGTCGGTATTTCGTGTGGATGATTCTCGAGAGTGCGGTCTACGGCGTGCTGGTCGCGATCATGGTGTCGGGCCTTGTCGGCGCGATTTTGACCGCGGCTCCGGTGGCGCTAGGGGAAGCGGTGTTGCTGGGAGGACATTCGCCGGCGGTCGGTGTCGCGCAGGAGGTGGCGCGAATGGACCTGAGCCTGATGCTTGCCCTTTCCATAGGCGCCGGTGTTTACGAGGAGCTGCTGTTCCGCGTGATTCTGGTGGGCGGCCTTTTCTGGGCGTTGAGGCGGAGCATACCAAGCCGTGCTTTCGCCTACGGCCTCGCCGCCGTCATCGGTGCGGTGCTCTTCAGCTGGGTGCACTACGTCGGATCCTACGGTGACGTTTTTACGGTCGGATCTTTTCTGTTCCGCTTTATTTTCGGACTGGTTCTCAACGTGCTCTTTCTCTTGCGCGGATTCGGGATCGCGGCGTGGACCCACGCGCTCTACGACGTGATGCTCGTGGTCGGCATGTTCGGGTGAGGTTGCGGTCCACACACGCCTCTTCAGAGGCCTCGATTTCCAGCGAACGAACCGGCCGGTCGAGAGTATTGCGGATACCGGCGGATCGCAACCGAGTTGGATCGGGCGCGTATCGCCGCATCGTGCTCTTGACGAACATCCATTTTAGATAGATTAGACAGAGAGGAGCAGCATGCTGAACGGAGTACGCACCACGGCCCTCATGGCCGTACTGATCGTTCTATTCGCCCTCGTCGGGCAGGCGATTGGCGGTTCGAACGGGATGATCATCGCTTTCGTTGTCGCCGTAGGGCTGAACTTCGCAAGCTTCTGGTTTAGCGACAAGATCGTGCTGAAGATGTACAACGCCCACGAGATCGGGCGGAGCGATGCCCCCGAGCTGTACGACATGATCGATCGGCTCCGCACGAACGCCGGATTGCCGATGCCGAAGGTGTACGTGATGCCGTCCGACCAGCCGAACGCCTTCGCGACGGGACGAAGCCCGAGCCACGCCGCGGTAGCCGTGACCAACGGCATCACGCGGATGCTGAACCGTGAGGAGCTCGAAGGCGTGATCGCGCATGAGCTGGCTCACATCCAGAACCGCGACATTCTCACTTCGTCGATCGCCGCAACGCTGGCTGCCGCCATCACGTTGCTGGCGCGATTCGCTTTCTTTTTCGGCGGCGACCGACGGGACAACATCGTCAGTTCGCTGTTGATGTTGATCCTCGCACCGATAGCGGCATTTCTGATCCAGATGGCCATCTCGCGAGCGCGAGAATATGCAGCGGACCGCGACGGCGCCGAGATCTGCGGTAAGCCGGGGGCGCTGGCCAGTGCGTTGGGTCGGCTTCAGGAGGGTGCTGAGCGTGTGCCGATGGATGCGAATCCCAGCACGGCGCACATGTTCATCGTCAATCCCTTCGCCGGGGCCCTCGGGGGCATTCGAAGCCTCTTCTCGACCCACCCACCGACGGAGGAGCGAATCCGCCGTCTTAGAGAGATGGAATCGCCAGTATAGCGGTCCGTTTGCCGGAGCCGCGCGATCGGAACGCCGGCGCGGCGCGGGACAATCGATGGGTGGTCCTTGAAATTATGCAGATTCGCATTACGTTAGAAGGAGGACCGGGGCTTCGTACATTTCTGCGGCGGATTTGCGGCGGAGGCCATATTCTCGTACGGCACCGCTGACTTAATTGCCGGTTCGGTCGCGAATCCGCGGGAATGTTACGTATAGTCAGAGTGTCGGCCCTTGGGGGCGAACGTTGAACCCTCGGCGATAACCCACCCGTACGTCGCAATGCCTGAGTACCTGCGCCGCAATGCGTGGAGGCTAGGCTCTGCCCTGCTTGTCGTGGCAGGCGTGAGTGCAGCTTTCCTCGTCCTGCGCAACAGCACGTCCGAAGCGTTTCCGGGAATGCCGCCTGCCGAGCGATCGTACTGGGAATGGGTTCGCTCCATCAATGAGGATCCTTCGACGGCGCTGGAATCCGGCTTCGCGCTATTGGCGGAGCACCCGGAGCTGCACCGCCTCTACGGCCGCCTTGCGGACGTCTGTGTCGAGCTGGAGCGCGCCGATGCGTGTCGATCCTCCCTGAAGAGCGTAGAAGTTACGGATGCATCCACGGCGCTCTATCGAGATGCGGCGCTCGCGCAGCTTGGAGAGGATTCGGACGAATCATGGGCGCGTATCGCCGCGTCGCTGCTGCTCGATCCCGCCCTCGCTCGCATCGTGGTCGACCGCGCCCGCCGCGGTGCCGAGTCGCCCCTGCTCGGCGAGATCGAGGCGTCGTGGTCCGAGGCGCTCGCCGCCGATTCCTCACGCGCCGGCGCCGCATTCGGCCTTGGCTACGCGGCCGTTCTTCGCAACGACTGGGCATCCGCCGGGCCGCTGCTTACGCACGCGGCGGAGCTGAGGCCGAATGATCCGAACGCCTTCGCGGAATTCGGCCGGATGTATTTCTTCACGGGGGACTACGAGTCGTTCGTGGCGTCGATGGAGCGTGCCATCGAGAATAGTAAGAAGACGTATGACGTAGAGCGTCAGGTTGCGCTGCAAGGCAATCTCGGATTGGGTTTTCTTCAGTGGAAGGGTGATCTGGAGAAGGCAGGTGAGATGTTCGAGACGGCGCTTGAGCAGGGTAAAATCCTGTCGATGGGGAGAACCCAGGCCATCAACCTCAATCGACTTGCCAACGTTCGGGCGCGACAGCATCGCTACGATGATGCCCTCGTATTGGTCGATTCGGCGCATGCCGGATACGCCGAGCACGTCCCCCATCGCATAAATGAAGTGCTTGCACTGAAGGGGCTCATTCTCAAGAGCACGTTTCAGTACACCGAAGCGGAACACGTTCTGGAGGAGGCGCTCTCCACGGCACGGGATAATGAGGATCTCCCGGGAATTGCGGACGGCCTCCTGGCCATTTCGCAGGTCCGTCACAGCATGGGCCGATATCCTGAGGCCTATGCGGCGGCTCTCGATGCGTTAGAACTCGTATTGGAGTACGGCATCTCCGACAAAATAATGGCCGCTCGCGAAGTTCTGGGCAGAATCGAGCGTCAAACGGGCAACTATCAAGCGGCGAAAGAGCACCTTACCGCCGGCCTGGCTGTTGCTAGAGCATCGAAAAACAACGCTCGCGAGGAGGCCCTCGTCAAAGAGCTCGGGATAACCGCCCTTCAGATCGGCGATCTTGGGGCGGCGCACAGCTATTTCGAACATTTGCTCACGTTTACGGACGACCGTGATCGAAGCGTCGCTCGTGCAGAGGCGCTGTACTGGATGGGCAACTCCTATCTGTTTTACGGAAACCACGACGGTGCGATTTCTGCATATCAGAGCGCGCGAGATCTTCTGGGAGACGCTTCGCGGCCGCTGCTCGGCGTTATTCATCGTAATCACGCCGCCGCACTTTACTTCCAGGGACGCCATGGTGAAGCGCTGCACCTTTTGCAAGAATCGAAACCGCTTTTAGCGGCTGATGATCTCCAGTACTATGCCGTAGTGGCCGCCACCGGGCACACCGAACTGGCACGTGGAGAATTCGACGAAGCGTTGGAGCACTTTGAAGAGGCGGAGCGGATCGAAGATGAGCTGCAGTGGTCCGCGATACACTGGTACGTCTCCTACGGAAAGGCGATGGCGTACTGGCGCCTCGAGAGACATCGCCGTGCCGAAGAAGCATTTCTGGATGCGATTTCGGTGATCGAAACGCTCCGAGATCATCTCGACGACCCCGAAGACCGATCATTTTTTGTCCACGACAAGATCAAGGTTTACGACAGCTTTTCTGCATTTCTCGAGACACAAGGACGGACGGCGGAAGCCTTCCATTACAACGAACGCGCACGAAGTCGAACCCTCGTAGACCTTCTCTATACGACCCAGCAGTCCCGCCGGCTGAGCCTGGCCGATCCGGTCGACCGAGCCGTCGAAATGAACCGCAGAGTGCGCGCCGTCGAACGAGAACTCGTCGACGAATTAGTGGCCGTGAATCAAGGCGAGGATGAAGGGGACGTGTACCGAGAGAATCGGGCCGCTTATCTGCGCCGCGAACGCCTCCGCGCCGATTCCCTTTATCGAAACCTCCAGCTCGAAATTTTCGGATCCCGGCGGCTGTTTACCTTCGATCCGATTGAAGCCGATTCGGCCTTCAGCATCCTGAGGGAGGATGAGGCGATCATCGTCTACAATTTGATAGATGATCCCGAACGAAGCGACGGTCTCTATCCGGTGGCCTATGTCCTGAGTAAGACCGGCATCACATCGCATCGACTCGATATTGATGTATCTGAAGTGGCTGAGTCGATCAAGTTTTTTAGAGATGCGATCACGAATCCCGCGAAGAGAAATGGAGGTTCGTGGAGATCGCCGTCACGGAAGCTTTATTCCGACTTGTTCGAAGCCGTCGTCGCTGCGTTGCCGCCAAATACCGCACACTTGAGCATTGTCCCCGAGGGCGCGATGCACTATCTGCCGATTTCCGCTCTTCTTGACGAGAATGACCAGTTCCTTATCGAGTCGTATACCCTATCGATCGCGCCCTCCGTATCCATCCTGAAACTGTGCCGCGATCGGAATCCGCGAAGGTGGCGATCTATGCTGTTGTTGGCGGATCCGGACAATCGACTGCCGGGCGCGCGACGTGAAGTTCTCTCTATTGTCGCAGATTCTCCGTCGCGACGACATGCGCTGATCGGTTCTGATGCCTCTCAAGAGATGTTTGAAAAGGTCGCGCCGAATTATGACATCATCCATTTCGCAACGCACGGAAGTTTCAACAGCCTCGTCCCATGGAACTCGCACCTCGAATTGTATGATGATGCACTCACCGTGGACGAAATCGGAAAACTTTCTCTCGATGCCTACCTGGTTACGCTAAGTGCCTGTGAGACGGCGCTATCAAGTGGATTGGTGGCAGATATCCCGAATGGAGATGAATGGGTCGGACTCAATCAGGCATTTCTTGCAGCAGGGACTCCGACGGTTATGGCCAGTCTATGGCCCATCGATGACCGCGTGAGCAGCACATTCATGACGCAGTTTTATAAAGGACTGGGGTCGGAAGGAAAAGCGGCTGCGTTGTCGGATGTGCAGCGCTCGTTCGCATTACATGCCGAGACACGTCATCCTTTCTACTGGGCGGCGTTTTCGATTATCGGCGATCCTCTCTAGGGGCAAACTGGGCAATTGACTATGGAAGAGATCACAAAAGAGGCCGAAATCGGTCGAGCGAGATGAAGATGACGGATTCCAGGAGGGCGGTTTTCCGCGCGACCCTGATGCTAACACTCGCGGCGCTGTTGACGGAGATCTCCGTGCACGCCCAGGTCTCCATCGAGCGAACCGACGGAGAGATCGTAGTCCGCAACGCGGGATTCAAGGAGCAGCGGGCGACAAAGACGGCCGGGGAAGACGGACGGGGCTCGTCGTGGCAAGTGAGTGACGGAATGGGTAATTCCTACGACGCATGTGCGTCAACGTGCACGCAGAGCAACGACGGCACGTGGACGTGCAGTTCATGGGATTCGCACGATGCCGTCGACAAGTCGCTAATAGAAGGCTATCGCGACGCTTTGCAGTATCTCGTCGAAAATTATGGTGCCGTCGTCGAACACGACGAGGTGATGGACCTCGACTACGTCTCGTTTCCGGACGCCGACGATCCCTACGACCTGCTGACGACCGTATTGCTGAACGATTACCTGTACGGTCGACCGCTTATCGATTACTTCAAGAACATCGAGATGTCGAGTGTTGGGGTGACGGGAGAAAAGTACAACGCGGTGAAGCCACGAGGTCGAACGTTGGAATTCCCCAACGATCCATTCTATTCCGGCCAGTGGAATCTGGATGCTTCCAACCTCAACCAGGCGCTGTGGCACCCGTTTCAGGCTAGTCTTGGAAGGCCGCTTCGTATCGGCGTCATCGACAGCGGCATTAATCACGATGAATTAGACCATGACGGCCTCGACGGCGTATCCCTTGTCGAGCACCGCTGGACGGCTCCGACGACCGGCTTCGCCGTGCCGCACGCATTGGCTGTAACGACACTTCTCGCGGCGGCCGGTAATGACGAAAGCGGAGGCGTCGGACTCCTGGCGACGTGGGGCCAAAGCTGCGATAGCCGTTCGGTTTTCGACCGCAATCCGGTCGAAATCTACTCCTATAATATCGGCGATTGGGGGCCTATCAGTTATCTGGTCGCACGGGCTATCAGTGCGGCCATTGACGACCGGGTGGACGTCATTAATCTGAGTTTCCGAACCGCCTATTCACCGCTGATCGAGGAGTATGTTACCAGAGCCATAGGACATGGAATTATCGTCGTCGCGGCGGCGGGCAACTACCATCCGAGTCGCCCCTCGAAGCCGACGGGCTTTCCGGCGAACATCGACGGCGTGATCGCCGTCGGCAGTGCAAACCAGGGATCGAGTCTTAGCAACTTCTCAGCCACCACCGGGGTGGACGTATTTGCGCCCGGGGAAGACATCCTCGTAGGAGCCGTCGCGAATAGCTGGGTATACGGCAGCGGTACGTCGTTCGCGGCTCCTCACGTCGTCGCCGTAGCCGGATTGCTAAAACTGGCTGAACCGGACATCACGTCCGAAGAGGTTGCGGGCGTGCTCGAAAAGACATCTACAAAGAAGGGAAGCAAAGCAGGAGTCATCGATGCGCTTGCGGCTCTCAACAGCCTGCTTCCTCAAAGCGAGCAAGTGCAACAGGTATCCATTCCGGCCGCGTGCACGAGCGGAAGCGCGGCGGGAAAAAGCGAAGTAGTAGCTACCGGCGAATCGCCGCAAACGGCCACCCTGCTCGGGAATTATCCTAATCCATTTAACCCGTCAACCGTCATTACGTATTCGGCCCCGTCCGACGCAACGGTTGTATTAAGCGTCTACGATCTCCTCGGGAGAGAGGTTGATCAGCTGTCGATGCAGGCCGGTGCAGGCCAAAACCAGATACGATTCGATGGCAGCGGTCTTGCCAGTGGAGCCTATTTATACCGTCTGGAAAGTGAGTCGTGGTCACTAATAGGCAGAATGATGCTGACCGAATAGACCCGTCGTTCGGCGACGACGTTCAAAGGCCGTATTGCAGGCCGTCCAACCGGGTGTATATTCAGGTCGGCCTTGGGAATAAAAGATTCGGCGATGCGTAACCAAGTGCTCATGCATGAATACGGCACC
>CAZART010000101.1:0-18711 GCA_964487555.1 uncultured Rhodothermales bacterium | reverse complement strand
TACTACCGCGACGTGCGCGACTGGGTCTCGACCTCGCGCCTCATCGAGACCGAGCTGCCCGGCGTGAACTATGTCGTCTACGCCAATCGCGACTATGCCAACACGCGCGGCATCACCCTCTCGCTGAATAAGCGCTTCGCCAACAAATACGGCTTCGACGCGAACTACACGTTCCAGGTCGTGGAAGGATCGAACTCCAATCCGGACGAAGAATTTTTCTCGGCACAGGACAACGAACAACCGAAGCTGGCGCTCCTTCCACTCGAATGGGATCAGCGGCACAAGATCGCCGGCTCATTCTACGTGGGCGGAGCGTCCTGGGCGGCGTCCGCGCTGGCGATCTGGGGTTCCGGGTTTCCTTATACGCCTAACTTTCCCGAAGCCGCTCTCGTCGGCTCGGACGTGCCGCCGGAATTTCCCTCCAACTCGCGCCGCATTCCCTCCTCATTCCAGGTTGATCTCAGCGCACACTACATCTTCAACATCGGCGGTATTCGCCCCCGGCTTTTCATGCAGATATTTAACGTGCTCGACATACGGAATGCCGTTGAGGTGTATTCCGATACGGGAGACCCCGAAATCACGTTCGAGCAGCCGTTCCAATCCGTCGACCCGGGATACTTTGTTCGTCCGAATCACTTTTCGGAACCGCGGCGCATGCACGTAGGGATAGAATTCAGCTTCTGACGCAGCAATGAAGGCTTTTACGACAGCTTGGGTATTCGCATGCGGCCTGGCGATTCTGATGTCCGCCGGATCCGTTCGCGCTCAGGAAATCGATCGAGACCACGTCCCGAGCGACGAGCGCGTGGATCCGTTGGAACGGCGCAGCGACGAAATCGACGGCAACAACGTACGTGCCTCCATCACGAATTGGCTGCAAACGGCGAATACCGGCAATCCGGGGTCTTTCTGGTACGAATGGCCGAAAAATACGAACCGCCAGTACGTGGCTCTGACGCAACTATGGGTCGGTTCCCAGGTGAAGTCGCATCTGGGCTCCAATGCCGGAGAGGACCTCTGGATCGTAGATGTATCGGACTTCCGAGACAATCGGGAAGGGGCAAATACCTCATGGACGTTCGAGCCCGTCAAGGGATACGTTAATCCGGCCGGAAGCGCCTTCGGTATCGCGCAGTCGGACGACCCGGCGAGCTGGCCGCCGTTCTGGCCGGACAAGATCGACGACGCCAACGATCCGGGGTGGAGCGGCTCGTGGAACGGGTTCTTCGGCAAGGACATCCTCAATGCCGATCAGGAGTTCTTCTTCAAGGGGGGCGACGACCAGTATGACCGCTATCGCAATGCGTACCTGCCGGATTCTACCGACCTCACGCGACACGGCATGGGGCTGATCGTCGAGAACCGCATCATGTCCTGGAGTCAGATTCTGATCGACGACGTCGTTTTTCTCATCTACGGCGTGAAGAACGACGGGACCCGGGATATGGAACGGGTCGGCGTCTCCGTCTGGCTGGCAGACTGCGTCGGTGGAGACTGTTCGGATGACGTCCCCTTTTTCGACCTCCTGGAGGACGTCGCCTTTATGACGGATCTCGACGGCATCGGCAATGAGGCCTTTGGAGCGGACCCGGTCGGCGTCGCGTCGTTTGCCTTTCTCGAAACGCCGGGCAATGCGGTGGACCGCATCGATAACGACGGCGACGGCACGACGGCCCAGACCGACTGCAGCGTGGGTGAGTGCGGCAGCCCTGTCGTTCCCGAAGCCTTCCTTCAGGGGGAGAACCCGGCCAACGGCGTCGATGACAACCAGAACGGCCTTATCGATGAAAACCAGACGCACGTACCCTTCGAAGATCAGGTGGGCGTCGGATATGCCGATTACATCGACAACGACTCCGACGGAGAGCAGGGTGGGCCCGTCGTGACGCAGGAAATGATCGGCACGGCCGGCGGAGATACGTGGTCTCGCTGGCCCCCGAATCCGCAGAATGATCCCATCCATCAAGGGATTAACGGCCGCACAATCGTACACCTGGTCGGCGTCGGGGAGGAGGACCTCGGCCTGTCGTTCAAAGACCACATCGACAACGACGACTCCTGTGTCGAGCCGACGGCGAACTATCCGTACTTAAGTGAGCCCGGATCGCCTACCGTAACGCAAGCGATGATCGACGAGGCGGCCCAGGATCAGTACCGGAGGTACCGGGTACCGCGTACCGACATCATCCTCTTCGATGTAGGCTCGGAGGACCTGGGCAAGTGCTACGCCGACGGTATCGACAACGACGAGGACGGTGCCGTCGACGAAGGGATCGACGAGGGTATCGACGAGATGATCGACGAAAGCAGGGCCGACGGCATCGACAACGACGGTGACTGGGACGTCTTCCGCGACGACACCGGTCTCGACGGCGTTCCCTTTTCAGGCGATCCGGGCGACGGCGACGGTGTGCCGACCTCAGGCGCCGGCACGCCCTTTCCCGGCGAAAAGAACATCGACGTCACCGATGTGGCCGAAGGAGACCTGATCGGTATCACCAACGTGCAGATCTTCCCGGCCTTCTCGCTGAACTTCAACAGCCAATCCGATCGATTTCTGTTCAACACCTTCATGGTGCCGGGCGACTTCGACACCGAGCTGCCGGACGCGGGCGAGAGCGATATGGTCGTCTCCAGCGGTCTATTCCCGCTTCGGGCGGGGCAGACGGAGCGGTATTCGCTCTCCGTTCAGCTCGGTATCACGCTCGACGATGCGCTGGCGGCGCGCGATAATGCATTCGACGCGTATTCCGAGGATTACCAGTTCGCGCAGGCCCCAAATACGCCGACGGTCACGGGTGTGCCGGGCGACGGTTCCGTGACGCTTTACTGGGACGCCGTCGCCGAGGAGTCAATCGATAGTTTCCTGGAAGGCCTTGGCCTTCCGTCACAGGACTTCGAAGGCTATCGCGTGTATCGGGCAACCGACCCGGCCTTTCTAGACCCGCTTTCGATCACCGACGGGCGCGGCAACCTGACGTACAGAAAACCTATCGCGCAGTTCGACAAGATCGACGGCATCGGGGGATTCCATCCCATCGACGTGAACGGCGTCAAGTTCTACCTCGGAAACGATCGCCGCGATGCAGGCGAGGCGAACGACGGGCTCGCGCACGTTTTCGTCGACACGACCGTCACGAACGGCATTCGCTACTTCTACGCCGTCACGGCCTACGACTTCGGATCGTTCGAGGCCAATATCTCCCCGACCGAGACACCCATCCGAATTCGGCGCGCTCCCGATGGCGCCATAGAAACAGGACCAAACGTCGTCGTCATAACCCCCGAAGCGCCGGTATCCGGGTTCGTAGGCGCGGGGCTCGAGAACGAAGGCGGATTCATTCCGCGCGTGCAAGGGAATACATCGAGCCGCATCGGCTTCCAAATCGTCGATCCGCGTGCACTTGAGGACGGCCGCCGATATCGCGTCGTTTTCGAGGACACGCTCATCTCGGGAGGGGTCTTCGCGCCGGATACCCTCACGACGAAGAATTTCTCGCTGATCGATATTACTGCCGACGAAACCATTATCTCGAAATCTGAAGGCTTCAAACCCGGGTCGGAATTTCCGGTGCTGGACGACCTCGGAAATGCGCTTGGCTTTCGCCTGCTTTTCTTCGGCGAGCCGAGGGTGACCGTCAACACGAGCCAGACGGGCTGGACGGATCCGGATGTCTACCCTATTGCGCTCGATCCGTACTTGTCGGCCGGATTTGCAAAAGGGCTCCGGAACACGGCAGACTATGTGGTCGAGGTGATTGGACGCGGCGAAGGTCAATCGATAGAGTTGCCGGTGAGCCGTCGCAAAACGCTGCCGTCACGGCCCACCAACATTGACGTCTATCGTCTTGAGCCGGATCCGAATGGAGGCGTCGTCCGCACAAAAGTCGACTATGCATTTTGGGATTTGACGGGGCCCGATTTCGTATCCGACGTATCGACCGATCCGGCGACGTTCAGTGCGGAGCCCTCGGAAGGAGAGAGTGACCGGATTATTATCTACGAGACCAAGGTGGGTGATCCGACCAGCGAGAAAATCATAACATGGCAGATCAGCCTGAATTTCACGTTTACGGATCGGCAGGACCCCGATGAGGGAGATGTCGCCACCATCGTAACGCGGAAGCCGTTCCTGTCGACAGATACCTTCGAATTCGCCGCGAAGACCCCGGCGGTCGATCGATCGAATCCCGATTCGCTGCTGGCCCGCATTCAAGTGGTGCCGAATCCGTATATCGCCACGAATCGCTTCGAAACGCAGAATCCGTTCACGACGGGCCGCGGGCCGCGCGTGATCAAATTCATCAATCTGCCGCCCCAGGCCACGGTGCGGATCTTCTCCGTGAACGGCCGGCTTATTCGAGAGCTTCAACTGCATGAGGGCTCGAACGAAACGTTGACGGCCGCAGACCTCCTGAACGGTGCACTGGAGTGGGATCTGCAAACGAATGATAACCTGACCGTGTCGTATGGAATGTACCTGTACCACGTCGAAGCGCCCGGGATCGGCGAGAAAACGGGCACCTTTGCCATCATCAAGTAGCGAATGAGAATGGACGTAAGAGCAACCCGCACGGCCGTCCTGATGGTGGCGGTTCTATTAATGACCGCGCCGGCGGAAGCCCAGTTCAGTGATGAGACGCGTAGCGTGACCAAACGAGGGACCACGGCGGCTGAGTTTCTTAGCATCCCCGTCGGTGCTCGGGCGACCGCTATGGGGAGCGCGTTCAGTGCTTCGGTGAATGATGCCACGTCTATTTACTGGAACCCATCCGGTCTGGCCGCGGTGGGGCGTCGTGCATTCTCGGCTGAATATGCGACGTGGCTCGCCGAGGTCGACTTCAATTACGCCGCTGTTATTATCCCGACATCGGCCGGTACGTTCGGGCTCGGCGTGACGAGCATGCGCAGTCCGGAAATGGACGTTACGACGGAGGAACAGCAGAACGGGACGGGCGAGCGATTCACGGCGTCATCCTATGCTTTCGCGCTGGCCTACGGCCGAAATCTCACAGATCGCTTCGCCATCGGTGCCACGGTAAAAGCGGTAACCGAGCGTATCTGGAATTCGTCGGCAGCCGGCGTGGCGCTTGACATCGGAACGATGTTCGAGACGCCGTTTCGTGGCATCCGTCTCGGGGCATCCATCTCGAATTTCGGTACCAAAATGCGGATGAACGGCGACGACCTGTTGGTTCTCGTCGACATCGACCCGAATAACCGCGGCAACAACGAGAGCAACCGCGCGTCGATGAACACCGACCGGTTTGATATGCCGCTTACGATGCGCATCGGATTGGCCGGCGAGGTTCTCCAGTCCGAACGCAGCCGGCTGACACTGGCCGTGGACGCGCTCAGTCCGAACAACAGTGAACAGTACCTAAATATAGGCGCCGAGATCGGACTGCTCGGTGATCTTGTCATGTTAAGGGCAGGATACGCCGAACTCCTTCTCGACGACAGCATCCGCTCGCTGACCTTCGGCGGCGGTCTAAACTACCGCTTCGGCCCACTCGGCCTGGCGTTCGATTACGCCTACGAGTCGCAGATATACTTCGACGGCGTGAACCGATTCAATTTCAGTGTGCTTTTCTGAGAAAGGCCAATTTAACCATCACAATCAACGGGGGGACTACATGACACTCTCTACCAACCACTGGCGGTGGCTGTTCATCGTCACATTTATCGTCGGCTTCGCGGGGACGGCGCACGCGCAGCGCACCGTCACGCTGACGCTCAACACTGCGACCGTGCCCGACACGATAAGAACGGATAGCCAGATCAAAGTCATGGGCGCAGTGGACGGCGAGGAGTTCACGCTGCCTGACGGCAACGTCATCTCGTGGGATACCGCCGGCGAGGATGAAAGCACGCTCGAAGCCACGAACGTGGGCGGCGACTATTGGGAGATCAGCTTCGAGATTCCCGACAACGCGGAAACCGTCTTCAAATTCTGGTCGGCGCAATCGCAGGAGACCACCGGGGACGGCTGGGAAGCCGATCCAAATCCAACCATCGAGTCCGGAACGGGCGACGTGGAGATGCCGCTTCACTACTTCGAGTCGACTAGGGAGTGGCACGGTGTGTCCGGCGACCGGGGCGAGTACGAATGGCGCCCGTTCGAATCCAAGGAAGACAGCGTGGGTGTCTGGTTCCGCGTGTTCGCGTCTACCGAGTACGCCGTCGGCAATGCGGGTTACGATAGAGAAGACCCCGACATGGTCCTGGGTCTCAGAGGCGATCCCCTCGGAGGAGAGGGCCCCCTCGACTGGGGCGTGACCCAGGTGCAGCTGATGCCCGAGTCAAGCTCCCTGTCAGTGCCTGGATACCACATCTTCTCCGGCGTAGCGTACTACCCCGAGTCGCTGGCCGGCAGCCAGCAGCCCTATAAGTTCTTTATCGAGCCGGAAGGCTGGGAAGGAAGCGACGATCGGACCTTTACGGTTCCGACCCAGGATTCGACGCTGCAGTGGGTATACTTCTCGAACTCTCCGGCCGCGACGGCCCAGCCTGTCGAGTCGGGTGTGATCTTCGCCGTCGATCTCACGCCGCTCGAGCAGATCGGCGTTTTTGACACGGCTCGAGGAGATACGCTGCAGGTACGCGGTGAATTCAACAACTGGGCCTGTGACGATCCCGATCGATGCCTCCTGCTGCCGGTGCCCGGAGAGCCCGTCTTTGAACAGCTGATTCCCATCACGGCCTTCCCGGGAAGTCCGTTTCGGTATAAGTTCTTGATCGAGATCAATGATCAGCGCTTCATGGACGAATTCGGCGTAGAGGTGGTACCGAGCGGTTGGGAGGAGCCGATTTCGACGACGGGTGCAGATCGCTCGTTTTTGTTCGAAGGTGATCCGAACGACTTCCAGGTGATCGAGGCACGGTTCAACGACATCTTTGAAGAGAACATCGTGCCCGAAGGTACCTCGATCGACATCAACTTTACGGTCGACATGACGCCCGCGCTGGATGCGGCCGACCCGTTCGATCCCGAAGCTCATGTCGTTACCATTTGGATCGAAGATCCCATCTGGCTGTTCACGCAGCGGCTTCCTATAGCGGGCCCGGACGACCAGTTCCGTGCCATTCCTGACGCGATCATACTCGAGGATCCTGACGGAGACATGGTCTACGAAGGCACGCTCACGGTAAACGGCCCCACCTATGCCGCGCTGCAGTACAAATTCTCGTACGGCACGGGAGATAACTACATTGCCTACTTGACAGAGCCCGGCGGTACGACGGCCGATCTGGGACGTCGCCGCACACGGTTCGTCGAGCCGAATGCGGACGGCTCTTGGCCGACGGTGTGGGATTTCCCCTCCGAAACGTACCAGGTCGAGGGTACGCTTCCGTTCGAGACGAACCCCGTCACGACGGGCGTGGAGGAGGTCGGAGGCGAGCTGCCCTCGCAGATCGCACTCGGGCAGAACTACCCGAACCCGTTTAATCCCGCGACAACGTTCGAATACACTCTGGACCAGACGCAACACGTCCAGGTGAAGGTGTTCGACGTGACCGGTCGACTTGTTCAGACACTCGTCGACGGCGTCCAATCCGCTTCGACGTACCGCGTAACGTTTGACGGGGCCAACCTGGCAAGTGGCGTGTACATGTATCGGTTAGAGACGCCGAATCAGGTCATCACAAAGAAGATGGCGCTGATCAAGTAACCGTCTGACGCCGGTTTTTAGAGCATGACGGCCTTCGGGGCCGGTCGCTTTTGCAGCGGCCGGCTTTGAAGGCTTTATGCGCTATGTCCGCCCCGATATGCGACTTCCATGTTTCACCTTCTTGCTGGCCGCGCTCGCCCTGCGCGTCGCCGCCGCCCAGCCGCAGTCGCCTCTCCAGGCGGCAGGCGCTGAGCTACGGGTCGAGGTCGGCCCTGACGGCGTCATGCGCTGGACGGCGACAGGAGAGGAGGTGGCCCTTTTCGGAGTCAACTACAGCACGCCCTTCGCGTTTGCCTACCGAGCGCACGAGCACCTGGGCATTTCGCACGAGGATGCCATCGATGCCGATGTCGCCCACATGTCGCGACTCGGATTCGACGCCTACCGTGTGCACGTGTGGGATCGAGAAGTATCGGATGCCGACGGCAATCTCCTCGATAACGAACACCTCCGACTGCTCGATTACCTGATCGCCAGGCTTAAGGAACGTGACATTTCGATTCTCCTTACTCCAATCGCCTGGTGGGGCAACGGCTGGCCTGAGCCGGACACGCCTACGCCTGGATTTTCCAATACCTACAACCGGGCCGAGCTGTCGTCCGATCCGGAGGCGCTTCGTGTTCAGCAGAACTACATCCGCCAGTTTCTGGAGCATGTCAACCCGTACACAGAGCTTGCCTATAAGGATGATCCGGCGATCATCGCGTTCGAACTGTTCAACGAACCGCGTCATCCGGAGCCGCCGGACGAAACGACCCGATATATCGATGAACTGGTCGAAGCGGCCCGCGCCACGGGACTCGCCAAGCCGATTTTCTACAATGTGAGTCAAAATTGGAGTGCGGATCATGCTACCGCCGTATCGGCCTCGAAGGTTGACGGCGTTTCATTTCAGTGGTATCCCGCAGGTCTCGTGCGAGGCCGAGGCATCGACGGGAATGCACTTCCGCACGTCGATCGGTACCCGATTCCTCCGGTTTCGACAGAAGACTTCCAGCGGAAATCTAAGATGGTCTACGAGTTCGACGCCGCCGACGTGCTGGGCTCGTACGTCTACCCCGCCATGGCGCGCAGTTTCCGCGAGGCCGGCATGCAGTGGGCCACGCAGTTTTCGTATGATCCTCTCGCCATCGCGGCCTGGAATACCGAGTACTCGACGCACTTCGTCAATCTCGTCTACGCTCCTGCAAAAGCGCTAAGTCTCATGATTGCCGCAGAAGCGTTTCGCGTCCTGCCTCGTCACCGGTCGTATGGAAAATATCCGGCGAACGCGCGCTTCGGGCCGGTGCGCGTAAGCTACGAAGAGGATCTCAGCGAGCTGAACACGCCGTCACAATTCTATCACTCGAATTCCACGCATACGGCCCCTGCATCTCTTGAATCGCTTCAACACGTCGCCGGAGTAGGAAGCTCGTCTATTGTCACCTACGGAGGAAAGGGTGCCTACTTTCTGGACAAGCTGGACGACGGCGCCTGGCGACTGGAAGTGTATCCCGATGCGATCGAAGTGCGGGATCCTTATGGGCCGACGACGACCCACCGTCCGGTCTCGCGGCTTATCCGGAGGCGACATGAGCTATCGATCTCGCTGCCCGGCCTTCGCGATGCGTTCGTTGTCAAGCCGCTGAATGCGGGGAACGCACGCAGCGGACAGGCGGAGGGAGGCCGCTTCGACGTCGAACCGGGCGTATACGTGCTTCATCGGCCAGAGGTCGACGCGGCCGAGTGGACGTCGTCGACGCCGTTCCGAGGCGGCCGGATGGGCGATTATTACGTTCCGGCGCCGCATGACGACGACAGGACCGAATTCGTTCTTAGCACGCCTCCGTCCGAAGCGACCGACGGCGGCACGCTCAGGCTTCAGGCGACGGTCGTAGCCCAAGATCCGCCGGACGCCGTCTACGCCTACGTGCGTCACGAAGGATCGGGATGGTTCGAGCGATTCGAGATGCAGCCTTCAGCATCCTACGACTACGAGGCCGCCATTCAGTCCCGGCAAATCCGGTCGGGATTGGTCGAATACTATGTCGTCGTCGAGCAGGATAGCGCGCAACGCTCCTACCCCGGCGCGATCCCCGGTCACCCTTACGACTGGGATTTCCCGGACGGCGAGGGATGGTCCGTTCCGGTCGTCAATGCTGCGGCCCCCCTCCTTCTGTTCGATGCGCGTCGCGACTACGCCAGAATGTACCATCCCCATCAGGACCATTACGTCCGCTATCAATCCGATCTCAGGGCGGGCTCCGCGCCGCATCAGCTTGCGGTGCATGCGAGTGTTCAGTCGCTGGAGCCGGCCCCGAACCATTTCGCGCTGCAGGCCTCAATCATCGACCACATCACTGCCGCCGGGGATCGCCTCTCCGAGTTCGATGCATTGATCGCCCGCGTGCGGGCCGTCGAAACATCTACCGAAGCCCTAACCCTTGCGTTGCTTACTTCGGACGGCTCATCCTGGGGGACGACCGTCGCGATCAACCAGGAGTGGCATGACGTCTCGATTCCACTGAATGATCTGCAAAGACTTCCCCGCGTACTGCTGCCGCGACCCTATCCGTCCTTTCTCCCATACAGGTACGACGGACCGGCCACTTCGCCGTCGTCACTTTCACTGGACCGCGCCGAAGCCGTGGAGTTTTCGATCGACGGACGAGGCGGCCCGAATCGGAGAGATGCAGCGCACGGGTACGAAGTCGAGCGAGTGACGTTGGGGAGGCAGAATCCATGAACAGCCGCTCGACACGTCTTCGGATTTCAGCGATTTTCACGCTCGCATGCATCGCACTGGCCGGCCGCGGCTTTGCGCAGGACGTGATCCGCGGTGCGGACGTCTCGCACCTCAACCGACTGGAGTCTCACTACGCCACGTTCACCGACAACGGCGCCGAGAACGACGCCCTCACCATTCTTCATAACCACGGCGTAAATTGGATACGGCTGCGCCTCTGGCACACGCCGGCGACGGGCTACAATAACCTGCCGCGCACCATCCAGATGGCGAAGCGCATTCGGGAGCTGGGGATGTCGTTCCTGCTCGACATTCACTATTCGGATACGTGGGCTGATCCCGGTCGTCAAACAAAGCCGGCGGCCTGGTCCAATCTTGAGTTCGACGTACTCGCCGATAGTGTCCGCGCCTATACCGACTACGTCGTGTCCTCGCTGAAAGAGGAGGGCGCCACGCCGCAGATGGTGCAGGTCGGAAACGAAATCCGTCCGGGCATGCTTTGGCCCGACGGCCGGGTCGGCGGCAGCTACGACCACCAGTGGCCGCAGCTCGCCGAGCTGTTGAATGCCGGAATTGAAGGCCTTCGTGCGGCGACGACCGAGGACGATTCGGTCGAAGTGATGATTCACATCCACAGCGGCGGGGATGTCTCAGGAAGCCGGTGGTTTTACGACAACCTCGCGGCGCACGGCGTCGATTTCGACGTCATCGGGTTGTCCTTCTATCCATGGTGGCACGGCGAATTGTCCGATCTGGAAGCGAACGTAAACGCGCTCGCCGCGCGATATGACAAAGATATCGTCGTCGTCGAAACGGCGTATCCATGGACATTGGGATGGGGAGACAACGAGAACAATATCGTCGGCCTACCCGGTCATCTCCATACCGGCTTCCCGGCCAGTGTGGACGGACAACGGCGTTTCATCGACAGCCTCTACGCCGTGCTCCAAAGAGCACCCGACGGCCGTGGTCGCGGCGTCGTCTACTGGGAGCCGACCCACATCCCGGCGCCCGGCTTCGGCTCGCCTTGGGAGAACCTGGCCCTCTTTGATTTCGAAGGTGAGCTCCTCGCATCGGCCAACGCGCTGGGCGGATTGCCCCCTCCGGCCACTCAGCTCGACGTCACGTTTCGCTATGTGCCCGAGCCTGAGGACGACTTCGTGCGAGCGTTCCTACCTGGAGAATTCAACAATTGGGGGAATAACGATGCAGGTCGCATATCCGTCGGAGACGCGTCGCAGATGACCTACGTCGATTCGCTCGAACAGTGGCTCTACGCCACGACGCTGCAGATCGATCAGACGTATCAGTACAAAGTCCATTTTCACCACGACGGCTCCGGCAGCGACTGGGCCTGGATCTCCGATCCGCTCAACGACCGCACGAATCCCGCTGACAACAACAACTCCGTCGTCACGATCACCGACCCGATGCTCTTCCAGCCTGCTCGCGAACTCGACAGCGAGGGCCGCATCGACGCGGTATCGGCCGGCATCTTCAGCTCGAACGGCGTGGCCGCGATCACCTTCGAGGTGAACGGCATTGCGCGGGACGGCCTGCCGTATTTCGACCGCGCGAGCGGCGTCTTTCGCTACGTGCTCGAGCAGCCGATCAAAGCCGGCTCGCAGTTCAAGCTCGCGGCCACGGATTCAATGGGAACGGACGTCTCGATAGAAATCGGCGAAATTCAGCCGCCGGTAACGTGGCGGACGCCCGACTACGAGACGTTTGTGGATGACGCCCGGATACACGGAAGCGTCACCCGCCAGGACGGCACGGTGGACCCGGCGCTTACGCAGGCTACACTCATCGGAAACAACGCCGAATCTACCGTGAGTGTCGACAACGGCGTCGTTACGGCTCTCGTCGACCTCGATCGCGGGGCGAATGCCTTCACGCTGCGGGCGGTCGTCGACGACGCCGAGTTCACCTCCGACACGCTCCGCATCACCCGCCGCGATCATCCGCTCTCGGATTCCGTCGTTACAGTCACTGTCACCGGCGAAGGTCGAAACTTCAACATCGGACTGTCGCCGGCGCCGGGACGATCGGGAAATGACTTCGATTCTGCGGCCTGGGCATTCGACTCGACGGCCAGTACGGTGGCTCTGGATGGACCGCTTATGTATCAGCTGGATGGCAAAGGAATCGGCGGGACGGCTGCAGGACCGGGCGAACTCTACTTCGATGTGAAACTCGAAGCACGCGACGGGACGAAGGATTTTCTTCGGGTTGCAGTCATAGTCGAGGAAAATGGAAGGGTCCGCCCGATGCACTACGCCGAAACAGCGGCATGGATCAACCGCGCCGTTGTCTACGAGATTTTCCCGCTCAGCTTTGGACCCACCGAAGCGTCGGGCACGCCGGCCTCGCCCGGTCGCCGCTTCGACGAGATTACGGACGAGCTCGACTACATCGCCGAGATGGGCTTCACCACGATCTGGTTCATGCCGATTTTCGTCAACCAGTTTATGGATCAGCTGTCCGGCGGCTACAACGTCACGGACTTCTATAACGTTGATCCCAAGCTGGGTACCAACGAAGACTTCAAAGAGCTCGTCGCGAGAGCCCATGCGTTGGGGCTGAGGGTCATTCTGGATGTTACACCGAGTCACGTCTCGCCCGTCCACCCGTGGGTGGAATCCGTCAGAGATCTCGGCGAGGATTCGCCCTTCTACGACCATCTACAGACCGAACCCAGCGCACACAACCGCGGCCTCGACAACCGCGGGCCGAATCTTCCCGAAATCTGGCAGGCCGAAGGCGGTCGTAATCTCTATCGCAAATATGACGGCTTCGGCGACCTGGCGAACGTCAATTGGGATGATGACGACCTACAGGCGCGGATGCTGGACGTGCTCGCCTACTGGGTCCGCGAATTCAAGATCGACGGCTGGCGCTTCGACGTATACTGGGGGCCGTGGCGTCGCTACGGTCCCGACCGCTTCGGAACGCCGATCCGCCGGCTGATGAAACGCATCAAGCCGGATGCCTGGCTTCTCGGTGAGATCGCCGGCACCGGCTCGAGCACCGAGGTGTACTACGCTGACGATGACAACGGCAACGCGGTCGTCGGCGGTATCGACGCCGGCTATGACTGGAATTTCTATTTCGAAGCGATCCGCGGCACGTATGCCATCCTCCGCAACTACGATACCTACGCGCACAACAACGACTTCTGGCCGGGCCCGAACGCCCGCTACTTCCGGTTCCTCGAAAACCACGACGAGACGCGTATCGCTAAGGTCCTCGCAGGCAATGCCGACCGCATCCTGCCGCTCACCGGTTTCCTGCTGACCACCACCGGAATCCCTATGATCTATCAGGGCCAGGAGGTTAGCTTCGGCAACGTCGGCGGCGACGAGCGGCGCCGACCGGTCTCCTGGCAGACGGACAACAATGGCGCGTTCGCCCGCACGCATCAGCTCTTATCCCACGCCCGAACGACGTTCCCGGCGTTCTGGACACAGGATCTGACCACGCTGCAAACGGCGAATGGGGTGTATGCCTACGTGCGGCCTTATCTCGACGAGAATGCGGTCGTCCTGATCAATTTCGCCGGCGAACCCCGAACGATCTCGATCAATCCGACGGCACACGTCGAAATGACGACGGACGGCCCAATCTCGTATACGCACCTTTTCGCCGATTCCAGCTTTACCGATTCGGAGCTCGACGGCTTTACCGTGACGCTCCCAGCCTATGAAACCGCGATTTACGTCACGGCCGGCGACGTGGATTTCAAGGTGCCGGATCTCCCGCGCCTTCCCTTCGGCGCCGTCTACACCGGTGCCGAGGAGGGTTCGACGGAGCTTCCCGAACGGCCCGCTCTGCATCAGAACTACCCGAATCCGTTCAATCCGGCGACCACCATAGAATATTCGATCGATCGGACGCAGCACGTTCGGATTCGCGTGTACGACCTGATGGGACGCACCGTGGCGACACTGGTCGACGGCGTGCAGCCGGCGGCGACCCACCGTGTGTCGTTCGACGGCAGCGAGCTGGCCTCGGGCGTGTACGTCTATAAGCTCGAGACACCGGCGCGAACGGTCTCGAAAATGATGGCGCTGATAAAGTAATCCATCCCACGGACTTCGAAACTTTCTGGATGCTATTACCACCTCGCCAGGTGTTCCGTTGAGCAGACCATGAACCGTAAAGTGATTCCATTCCTCTCACATAGAATCTCCGTTTACGCGTTCACCCAACCACTGATGTCATGAATCTACTTGACTACAGCTCGACAAGGCGCTCTCGACTCCGCGACATGGTCGTACCGGCACTGGTTCTGCTGCTCGGCCTGGCCCAGGTTTCGGCCGCCCAGACAACCGGCGACAGCTTCGCGTCCGGCGTCATCTATCAGGTCGTAACCGATCGGTTTAGCGATGGAAATTCCGCCAACAACCCGGCTGGCGACCTCTTCAGCTCAGGATGCACGAACCTGCGCAAATACTGCGGAGGGGATTGGCAGGGCCTGATCGACAAAATTAACGACGGGTATCTCACCGAAATGGGCGTATCGACGCTCTGGATTTCACCGCCCGTCGAAAACACCACCGCGACGGATCCGGCCGGGACGGCAGCCTACCACGGGTACTGGGCGAGAGATTTTAAGAAGACGAATCCGTTCTTCGGCAGTTTTTCCGACTTCCAGAACCTCATCAACACGGCGCATGCGAACGGCATGAAGGTCGTGATCGATTTTGCGCCGAACCACACGTCCTCGGCGGACGAGGGCAATCCGTCGTTCATGGAGAACGGAGCCCTTTATGACAACGGAACGTTCGTCGCGTCGCTATCGAACGACCCGAACGGCTACTTCCATCACAACGGGGAAACCTCCTTCTCTACGTACGAAGACGGGATCTACCGGAGTCTTTTCAACCTGGCGGACCTGAACCAGCAAGCCCCGTTCGTAGACAACTATATGAACCAGGCCATCAAGGGTTGGCTGGATCGCGGCATCGACGGAATCCGGATGGATGCCGTCAAGCACATGTCGTTCGGATGGCAAAAGACCTTCATGGACGAGATTTACGGCCATCGGCCGGTGTTTACGTTCGGTGAATGGTTCCTCGGCGCCGGCGAAGTCGATCCGGAGAACCACTTTTTCGCCAATGAAAGCGGCATGAGCCTGCTTGATTTTCGATTCGGACAGAAGATTCGTCAGGTACTGCGCGACAATTCCGATGATTGGAACGGGTTCTATAACATGATTCTCGGCACGGCGTCCGATTATCACGAGGTCGCCGATCAGGTCACCTTTATCGACAATCACGATATCGACCGCTTTTCGACCGCCGGCGGAGACACGCGCAAGACGGACCTCGCCCTGGTCGTGGCGCTGACCTCCCGCGGCGTGCCGAACATCTACTATGGTACCGAACAGTATCTCACCGGCAATGGCGATCCGGACAATCGGAAGATGATGTCGTCCTTCAGCCGGAGCACGAGGGCCTATCAGGTCATCAAAAAGCTGGCGCCCCTTCGCCGCACGAACGCCGCACTGGCCTACGGCGGGACGCAGGAGCGCTGGATCAATAGCGACGTCTTTATCTACGAGCGGACGTTCGGCAATGACGTCGCGCTCGTCGCCGTCAATCGTAGCACGTCGACCTGGCACCACGTCACGGGGCTATTCACCGCGCTGCCGGCAGCGTCGTACGCGGATGAGCTCGCGGGTCTGCTCGACGGGTTCAGCATCACCGTGAACGGCGATGGTTCGGTGGACTCGTTCTGGCTGGGCCCGGGCCGATCCGCCGTATGGGCGAATAACGGCTCGGCTGCGTCGCCGTCGATCGGCCAGATGATCCCGATGCTCGGCCGCACCGGACAACCGGTGACCATCCACGGTGAGGGCTTCGGCTCATCGGCCGGAACGGTTCAGTTTGGAACGGCCTCGGCGGCCATCGTCTCGTGGAGCGACACGCGCATCGAAGTGACTGTGCCATCGGTGAGTGCCGGCTATCGCGACGTCACGGTCACCCGCTCCGGAGGCGGCAGTGGTACGTACGAGCGATTCGAAGTGCTCTCCGGCGATCAGGTTTCGGTTCGATTCGTCGTGAAGGACGCCACGACATCCTGGGGGCAAAACGTATACCTGGTCGGCGGCGTTCACGAATTGGAGGAATGGAACACGAGTGAGGCCATCGGACCGACCTTCAATCAAATTATGTATCAGTATCCCGACTGGTACTATGACGTCAACGTGCCCGGAGGAACGTTCCTCGAGTACAAATTCATTAAAAAAGACGCGAGCGGCAACGTCGTCTGGGAATGCTGCTCGAATCACTCCTTTACGTCGCCTTCGACTGCGCCGGGAGAGGTCGTCGTCTTCTGGCAGGGAACGGGAAAGGGCGGGCCTGCTCAGACCGAGGAAGTGGCCTTCGAATTTGCGCTCCAGGATGCGTATCCGAATCCCTTCAGTGAATCGACGTCCCTCGAGTTTTCGCTGCCGGAGACCCAGCACGTTACGCTTCGCGTGGTGGACCTGCTCGGCCGGACGGTCGCCGCCCTCGTGGACGACATCCAATCGCCCGGACGGCATCGCGTCGATTTTGACGCCCACGGCTTGCCGAGCGGCGTTTATTTCTATCAGATAGAGACGTACGACCGCCGCATCACGAAAATGGTCACACTGGCCCGGTAGTACATGATGGTTCGATTTCGACAATTAGTAATAGTCGTAGCGGTGCTCGGGCTGTCCATGACGGCCCGAGCACAGACGCTTGACGTAACGTTTCGATACATCCCGGGACCCGAGGGCGAATTCGTGCGGGCCTACGTTCCGGGCGATTTCAACGGCTGGAACATCTCGGTCGGCTCGCCGGCCCGAATGACCTACGTCGATTCTCTCGAACAGTACGTCTATACGCATTCCTTTTCAGCCGGCACCACCACCGAATACAAAATCAATCTGCACCGCAACGAGAGCGGCAACGACGTTACGTGGTTAAGCGATCCGCTCAACGACCGCACCAATCCGCAGGACAACGACAACTCCATCCTGACGGTCACGGACCCGATGCTCTTTCAGCTTGCACGCGAAGGCAATCATCTCGACTCGATTCACGCCGTCTCCGCCGGCCTTTTCGGGAGCCGGGAGTTCACCTCTATTACCTTTGAGATCAATGATGAAGCCCGTGATGGTCAGCCCCATTACGACGCCGCGACAGGCATCTTCCGGTACGTGCTGGACGAGCCGGTACCTTCCGGGTCGAAATTCAAGATTGCGGCCATAGACGCCTCCGGCGACGTGGTTTCCGACAGTGTCGGCATCATCCCGCCCTCAGTGATCGATAAACCGCGGCCGGGCCTGGAAGACGGTGCTACAGCCCACGGGCCGCCCTTTAATACCGTCACGTTCTCTTTCTTCGCGCCGGGCAAGCAGTTCGTCCATCTGATCGGCGATTTCAACGACTGGGAAGTGTCGGACGACTACCTGATGTTTCGCGACGCCCTTCGGGAGGACAGCGTCCATTGGTGGATCACGGTCGAAAACCTGCCGGGGGGTGAATTCGCCTACCAGTATCTGATCGATGGCGAGCTGCGTCTGGCCGATCCGTTCTCGGAAAAAATCCTCGATCCGGCGCACGACACGCAGATAATGGCAACTACGTACCCTGATCTGAAGCCATATCCGACCGGCAAGACGCAGGGCATCGTCTCCGTCTTCAATTTAGTCCCGGAGATGCCCACGGCGTATGCGCCGTGGGAGGGCCGCCCGCCTCAGGACGAACTCGTAGTCTACGAGCTTCTCCTACGGGATTTTCTCGCGAAACACGACTTCGCCACCCTCATCGATACGCTCGGCTACCTCGAACGGCTGGGCGTCAACGCCATCGAGCTGATGCCCGTCTCCGAGTTCAGCGGCAACAGCTCGTGGGGCTATAATCCGACCTTTGCGTTCGCCGTCGACAAGTATTATGGTCCGGCAGACGATTTACGGAATCTCGTCGGGGCCGCCCATGAGCGCGGGATGGCAGTCATCCTCGACGTGGTGTACAACCATCAGGCGGACGAGTCGCCGCTCGTGCGTCTGTACGGCGGCAATGACGAGAACCCCTTCATCAACGTCCCGGCCCGGCACGATTTCAACGTGTTCTTCGACTTGAATCACGAGAACACGTACGTGCAGTACTGGCTCGACCGCGCCAACGCCCACTGGCTCCGAGAATTCGGGATCGACGGTTACCGGTTCGACCTGTCCAAGGGCTTCATGCAGACCGGCTCGTTCCACGGCTACAACGCCTCGCGCATCAAGCTGCTCAAGCGAATGGCCGACCGGATCTGGGAGGTCGACAGCAC
>CAZART010000100.1:0-19270 GCA_964487555.1 uncultured Rhodothermales bacterium | reverse complement strand
CCTGGACGAGGACGGTGATGTCCGTCTGGGAGACCTGGCGCATTCGGTCGATTACATTTCGAAGCGCCGCCGACGGGCCGATGATCCCGAAGCGTTCCTGAATCGATGCTCTATCCATAGAAAGGGTTTTTCATGCTAGGCCGTTGCGACGGCTTCCCTGGCCGCCGCGACGTGCGCCTCGCCCTCGAGGGTGGTGCGGCCATCGGCATTGCCGAGCAGCGTGGCCGACGTGCAACCGGTGATCGTCACCCGAACGTAGTCGCCTTTTTCGTACGATGCGCGGTCGAATACGACCATCTTGTTCGTGTCCGTGCGGCCGCAGAGCTGCTCGTCGCTGCGCTTGCTCGGACCTTCGACGAGCACGGTGTGGACGCGGCCGATCTCTTCCTTGTTGTTCTCAAGAGCAATGCGGTTTTGCAAATGGATGATCTCGGACAGACGCCGCTTCTTGACGTCTTCGGGCACGTCGTCCTTGTACTTACGTGCTGCATACGTCTCCGGCCGCTCGGAATACATGAACATATAGGCGTGGTCGTAGCGGACCTGCGCCATGAGAGAGAGTGTGTCCGCGTGTTCGGATTCCGTCTCGCCGCAGAATCCCGCGATAATGTCGGTCGACAGGGATACGCCCGGCAGAAAGCGGCGGCCGCGGTCGACGAGAGCGACGTATTCTTCGCGGCCGTACGTGCGGCGCATGCGTTCAAGGACGCGGGTATTGCCGTGCTGAACCGGTAAGTGGATGTAGTTACAGACGTTGTGCCGCTCGCGGTGCACGTGAAGGAGATCGTCGGAGCAGTCCTTCGGATGGCTTGTGGAGTAGCGAATGCGAAGCTCGGGCGAGATCAGGCTGATCTTGTAGAGCAGCTCGGCGAAGTCCACCCCCGTGCCGTCCTGTTCGTAGCGGTACGAATTGACGTTCTGCCCGAGCACGGTTATTTCCTTGTAGCCCATCTCGACGAGCTGCGCGCACTCGGAGAGGATGCTGGTAACGGGCCGGCTGCGCTCACGGCCTCTCGTGAAAGGCACGACGCAGAAGGCGCACATGTTGTCGCATCCGCGCATGATGGAGACGAAGGCGGAGATGCCGTTCGTGTCGTATCGGACGGGAGCGATGTCGGCGTAGGTTTCCTCGCGGGAGAGCTGCACGTTGACGGCGGCCTGACCGGATTCGTCCGTTTCGTGGAGGAGCCTCGGCAGATCGCGGTAGGCGTCGGGCCCGACGACGACGTCGACCAGCCTCTCCTGCTCGAGCAGCTTTTCTCTCAGTCGTTCGGCCATGCAGCCGAGCACGCCGAGCTTGAGATCGCCGTTCTGGCGGCGCTTCTGCGCACGGAAATCGTCGAGGCGATGCCGAACTTTCTGTTCGGCGTTCTCGCGGATTGCGCAGGTATTGAGCAGCACGATGTCGGCGCCGTCCGGGCTTTTCGTAAGGCCGAAGCCGTTCTCGCGGAGCACGGATGCCACGATTTCCGAATCGGAAACGTTCATCTGGCAGCCGTAGGTCTCGATGTAGACCTGCCGGCGACCATGGGAATCGTGCGCGGTGGTGCGAGCGAGGTCGAGATCGGCCGGCACTTCGGCTGCATCGCCGTGTTCGCGGTGATCAATTATGTTGAGATCCGGAATGAGCTCCATTGGGGCCGGGTACGTAAACGATTTCCGGCGGCACGGATTGTGGATCGGAGGAATGCGACCGGGGGACGGTGGACGCTCGCTCCTCAAAAGATCCTTCTATTCGGCTCCGGTCCGCCATTTTGTCAGGGAGCTTGTAAACGCGGGATGGGTCTGATGGTTCGGCTCTAGCGTGATGAATACGACCTCCCCTGCACCTCCATCCATCGGGCCACGTATTTGCCGATTAAATCGAACTCGAGATTGACCCGATTGCCTGCGGTCCACGTCGGCACGTTGGTCACATTCAGCGTGTGCGGAATGATGGCCACCGTCAGCTCGTGCCGCCCGTCATCCCTCCTGCCACCGAGGCGAGCGACCGTCAAGCTGATCCCGTCGATGGCCACGGATCCTACCGGAATCACGAACGGCGCGTACCCGCCGTCGAACGCCACCCTGTAGAGCCGACTCGTCGCGAGCTCCTTTACCTCAACGATTTCGCCGGTCGCGTCTACGTGGCCCTGTACGATATGGCCGTCGAGGCGGGCATCCGGCCGCAGGGCGCGCTCGAGGTTCACGGGGTTGCCGGCCTCGAACGATCCGAGCGTCGTTTTCGAAAGCGTTTCTTCGATGGCAACGACGGCGAACCCTCCCTCATCCACGGCCACGACGGTCTGGCAGCATCCGTTCACCGCCACACTCTGATCGGGCCGAAGCGATCCGGCAAACGAGGCGTCGATCGTGAGGCGCCGGCCTCCGTTGAGCGGCTCGACACCGCGGATCCGGCCGACTTCTTCGATGATTCCGGTAAACATGTCGTTCGTGCGATGATTAGGGAATGGCGAGGCCGACTAGAATACACCCGGCCGCCTTCGCGTTCCGCGGCGACTCTAGCCTGCTCCTGCATCGATTCATCGATTGCTTGTGCACAGTTCGAACTACGTCGGGACCGGTAAAATCCCCTTTTTGCCGTTAAGAATCGCGGTGAACCGACGATACTCTGAATTACGGAAGCCGGATTGCGTTCGACTGTGGACAATCCCTCGTTGGATCTCGTCCGCAGCGGCGCTCCTGTACCTTGAGGTGAATAGGTGAGCATGAGAGTACTGATTGTCGACGACGACCGGGGGGTGCATCGCGTACTCGGCGAACTGACCGACCGGCGTGGTTACGACGTATCGGTCGAAGCGGATGGCGAAACCGCGTGGGACGCGTACCAGCGCGAACCGCGCCAGCTCGTGATCCTGGACTGGATGCTGACCGGAGAAACCACGGCCCCTGAGCTGTGCGCTCGAATCCGCAACCATCCGGACGGCGCATCGACCGTCGTTATGGCGCTGACCGACCGCGGTGACGCGGAGGACCTCGGATCCGTACTGGACGCCGGCGCGGATGATTACCTGACGAAGCCGGTCGATCCGACGCTCTTTGATATACGCCTCGCCATCGCAGAACAGCGCGTGCTGGAGGTCGCCAAGCGAATCGAAGCCGAATTGGAGATGAAGCGGCTAAATGCCGGCCTCTCGAAGGCCAACGCCCAGCTCCAGGAGGCCAATGAGCGGCTGAAGTCGAACCAGGCCCAGCTCGTTCATTCTGAAAAGATGGCGTCGCTCGGGCAGCTCGCCGCAGGCATCGCCCACGAAATCAACAATCCGGTTGGATTCGTCAAGAGCAATCTCGGGATGCTAAGCGACTACGTCGCGGTGTTTAAAGACCTGCTCGACACGTACCGTCATTTAGCGGCGAGCGTCCACGATCACCCCATGAACGGGCAGGCCGAGCTGCTCAAACGCATAGAGAACGTCTGGGAACACGAAGATCTGGAGTTCATCCTCGTCGACGTAGACTCGCTCCTGGCGGAATCACTCACCGGGACCGAGCGCGTTCGGGAGATCGCGCAGAGCCTCAAGAGCTTCGCGCGCCTTGACGAGTCCGCCATGCAAAATGCCGACATCAACGAAGGTCTGCGCGCCACGCTGCGAATGATCTGGAACGAGCTCAAATATCACTGTACCGTTCACGAAGAGATGAACCCGCTGCCGCCCATACGCTGCTTCCCGGGCCAGCTGAATCAGGTCTTTATGAACCTGCTTGTGAACGCGTCCCAGGCCATCAAAGATGAAGGCGAAATCACGATACGTACCGATGCCGACGACGACGACGTCATCGTCAGCATTTCAGACACGGGCGTAGGCATACCCAAAGAGAATATCCCCAAGCTCTTCAATCCCTTCTTCACCACGAAGCCCGTGGGACACGGGACGGGACTCGGGCTTTCCGTCTCCTACGGGATCATCAAAAAGCATAAGGGAAGAATTGAGGTAGACAGCAAAGTGGGGAAAGGCACCACATTCACCATCCACCTGCCGATTTCCGGAGAAGATCATGAGTGAACCCGTTCTCCTGATCGTCGATGACGAGCAAGCGATACTCAACGCGCTGAGTCGCCTGCTCCGGAAAGAACCCTACCGGCTCGAGACGGCTCTGGGCGGGGACGAGGCGCTTGCGATCCTCGAAAAGGAGCACGTACAGGTGGTCGTATCGGACTTCCGCATGCCCGGCCTCTCAGGTATCGAGCTCCTCCGCGAGGTCAAGCAGCGATGGCCGCATACGGTGCGCGTCATTCTCTCCGGATTCGCAGACGGTCACGTCATTGTCGATTCGATTAACGTCGGCGAGGTCTATCGTTTTCTCCCGAAGCCCTGGAACGACGACGAACTCGTCGTCACGCTCCGCCAGTGCCTCGATCAGCATAGGCTGCTGGTCGAACACGCGCATTTGCTCGAGCAGGTTCGCGAACAGAACGACGAACTGAAACAGATGAACGAGCTTCTGGAGCAGGCTGTTGCGCAGCGCACGCGCTCGCTTCAGCTCTCGCAGGAAGTGCTCGAAAAACTACCCCTTCCCGTGCTCGGCGTAAGTCCGGACGGCATGATCGTCCTGGTCAACGCGGCGGTCGGCCAGATCGTGTCGCCGGGCGACGCGATGCCGCTTGGCATGCCTCTTGATGTACTTCTGCCGGAGGACGTCGTTGACATGGTTCAGTTCTCGCTGAGCGAACGGGAGTCGAATACGGTGAATAAGTGCACATTGAACGGACAAGATTTCCGCATTTACATCAGGATGCTGCAGGACAGCGGCGACCTTCGCGGATGTACCCTCGTTTTGGAAGCGATCTATAACGATGACTATAGCTACAGCTTCAGCTCAGATTCTTCAGCGTATTAGCTCGCTGCCACCGCTGCCGGCAGCCATTGGAAGGCTGCTCCGGCTCGTGAACGAGCCCGACGTTGAGTTCAAGGAGATTGCCAAGACGATCTCCCTGGACCAGACGTTGACGGCGCAGTTGCTGCGGATTGCCAACTCGGCATTCTACGGTTTTCCGCAGCAGATCAGGACGGTGCAGCAGGCGACGGTCATTCTCGGCCGGTACGCCGTGAGAAATATGGCGCTCAGCCTCGCGATGGTGAAGGTGCGGGGCCACATGAAAGAAGATGGACCACTGACCCCCGAGGAATTCTGGCGTCACAGCATGGCCGTGGCCTGCGGCGCGCGGATGCTCGCGCAGCACCAGCGTAGCGTCGCTGCCGACGAAGCCTTTGTAGCCGGCCTCCTGCACGATATCGGCAAAGTTGTCTTTGTAGAGTATGATTCAGAAACGTACGGCGACCTACTTCAGAAGGCGCAGGACGGCATCGGACCGCTTCACGTTCTAGAGCACGACACCTTCGGGATCGACCATGCCGAGGTCGGCGAAGCGCTGTGCAGGCACTGGAATATTCCGGATGTGCTCGGGGCCGCCGTCGCCGCGCACCACGGCGCCGATGCCGGTGCCGACGATTCCGCCCTGCAGATCGTCGACGTGGTGAACGTAGCCGACACGCTGGCCAAGGTCAGCCGCATCGGTAACGGCGGAAGCCCGCACGTGCCCTCAAAATGGCTGAGCGAATCGCCGGCATTTGCCGACAAGCCCGACCGTGTGCGCCATACGCTCAACGTCCTCGGTGAAGAAGTGGCCGTCAACGAGCAGATCTTCTTCAACCGTCCGTCGGTGGGAAGCCATACCAACAAACACGGCGAGAAGAAGCATGCCGTGCACATCGCGATCGACGACCTGGATCTCCGCACGATCGTCGACTTTGCCGCTCGCTCGCACGAGTGCGGCGTAGTGTCCATCGACGCCGACGCCATAAACCTCGTCATTGCCGACGAGACCCTCGACGGCTCGGCGCGTTCGGAATTCGAGTCCCGCGCGGTTCCGATTGCCGACTTCGGCGCCTGGCAGGTCAAGCAAATCTCAGCGGAATGGATAAACCTCCACAAACTTCATACGTGGCTTACTGATTCTCTGGCTGCCCACACACCAACCTCATGAGTCTCCCCCGCGTGTTGTTCGTCGACGATGAGGCGAACATATTGCACTCCGTCCGCCGTGTGATGCGCAAGGCGGATGTGGAAATCGAAACCACGACGGACGCTGAAGAAGCCTTACGCATGGTTGAGGCGGATGCGTTTGCCGTCGTCGTTTCCGATCAGCGCATGCCGCGCATGGAGGGGGTTGAGCTGCTCGAAAAAGTTCGTGTCCACTCTCCCGACACGGTCCGCATCATCCTAACCGGCTACGCCGACGTCCAGGCCTCCGTTGACGCCATCAACAAAGGCGCCGTCTACCGCTATCTGAACAAACCATGGGAAGATGACGACCTCCGCAATACCGTTCGCCAGGCCGTCGATCAGTACTTGCTCGTCAAGGAGAACCGTCGGCTCCAGGAGCTGACGGAGAGCCAGAATGACGAGTTGAAGGATCTGAACGAGAATCTGAAGCAGAAGGTGATGGAGCGCACGTGGGAAGTGCTCCGGTTGAATCAGAAGCTCGAGCACAGCTTCATGGGGGCCGTGCACGCCATGGCACGTCTCGGCGAAATGCACAGCACGGTCGTGGGAAGTCACGCGAAACGCGTCGCTCTGCTGTCGACCGAGATGGCCAAGCGACTCGGCATCGAAGGAAAGGATCTGATGCAGGTGGAAGTCGCCGCCACGTTGCACGACATCGGAAAGACCCTGATCAATCCCGTAATCCTGAGGAAGGCGGAGAGCGATCTCGACGTGGGAGATCGGGCTATTCTTCGCGAGCACCCGGTACACGGCGAGGCCATCGTTCGGCTCGTCCCAAACAACGAAGACGCCGCGGTCTACGTGCGCCATCATCACGAACGGTTCGACGGCAACGGTTACCCGGATGGACTCGCGGGGGTGGACATTCCGCTCGGAGCGCGCATTATCGCTGTCGCCAATGCCTATGACAAGCTCCTGAATTCGCGGTTTTCCTTTGCGAACACGACTCCGGCGCAAGCCATGCACGTGGCTCGGGGACGCGTAAATTCGGAGTTCGACCCCGCGGTGCTCGAAGCCCTCGGAGAAGTCATCCGCGACATCGACAATCAGATGAAGAACGGCTACGAGATCGAGATCGACGTGGCCGATCTACGTCCGGGCATGGTCTTGTCGCGCGACCTGGTGTCGACGAGCGGAGCGGTCCTCGCCAAGAAGAACCACGCCGTCGAGCCCTCTCAAATCGTCGACCTGCAGCGGATGCACGAGAAGGAGCCGATTCTCGGTGGACTCTACGTCTACCGTAAATGGCCGCGATCCGGAAAAAGGACGGGGCAGAAGGTCAGGGCCTAGGGCGTTCGTTTCGGCTCCGCTCTTTTAGCCGGGGCGGGGAAGAGGGATGGGAGAGGGATGTCGGCCTCTGATCTCACATCTCTTCACGCGTCCCGCCGGTATCCCCGGAAGAGAACATCGTCGCCGAGCGTTTCCCATTCCGCCTCTACGAAGGGGTCTTCGTCGCCGACCGGCGCGGGCCCGTCGATCGCGAGAGGGCCGCCCCCGAAAATCTTCGGCGCCACGAAAAGATAGAGCCGATCGACCAGATCGGCCGAGAAGAGCGAGGCCGCCAGCTGGGAGCCGCCTTCCACGAGAACGGATTGCATCGCCCTACCGTCCACTCCCCCTTCTTCTCCGAGCGTCTGCATCACGCGATCCAGGTCGAGGCGACCCTCCTTTTCAGGAACACGGTAGATCCGTCCGCCCTTTTCGAGCAGCGGCGCCTCGTACGAGAGGGATGCTTCCAGACCGGCAAATACGACGGTATGCGCCGCGTTTTCGTCCGAGAAGAGCTTCAGATCAGAGGGCAGGCGGCCCTGTCGATCCAGGACGACGCGAACGGGCTGCCGGCCGTCAACCTGCCGTACCGTCAGGGCGGGATCATCGGCAATCGCCGTGCCGGTCCCGACCAGCACGCCGTCCATGGTGGCGCGCCAGTGATGCACGAGCCGTCTCGACGGCTCCCCCGAGATCCATCCGGCCTTGCCGTTCGGCCTCGCGATACGCCCGTCCAGCGACTGCGCCAACTTTAGGACAACGAGCGGGCGCCCGGTATCCACATGCCGAATAAATGCCTCATTGAAGCGCCGGCATGCCCGCTCCATGATGCCTTCCGTCACTTCCACACCGTGCTCTCTCAAACGCCTGAGACCGCCTCCGGAAACGGCCGGAAACGGATCCGTCGTTCCGACGGCGACGCGCGGAATCCTTTTTTCGAGGATGATGTCGGTACAGGGCGGCGTCTTTCCGTCATGAACGCACGGCTCCAGATTCACGTACAGCGTGGCGTTCTCGAGCGCATCGGCGCCGTATCGGCGCTCGGCATCCTGGACCGCGTGGCGCTCCGCGTGCGGTCCGCCATATTCGCGGTGCCAACCCTGTCCCAGCAGCGTGTCGTCCGTACCGACGAGCACGGCGCCGACCATCGGGTTCGGACTGACGCGTCCCGCCCCCCGCTCCGCGAGGTCGAGACATATCTTCATCCACCTGTCGTGCGATTCTACAGCCATTGCGGCCCGCTCTCTCGATTCCTGTGCTGCGCGGTGCGCCGGAGCCGTTCGTTTAACGTTTTCGGTCTTTCCGCCGATACTACTACTGAGACGAACAACCTCGATGGCGGTGTCTAAAATACATATTGCTCCGGTCGCTCCCGATCAAAATACATCGGGAAGATACGGCTCCTCCGATGAGCGAGCCCAGCAGGAGCCGCACGCCCATGAGGAATCGCAGCAGGCGCCCTCCGATCGTCTCGAGATTTCGACCGGCGCGCGTGAGACGTACCGGTTGAGCTCGTTCGGTCCGGACCTGGATTTCGCCCGCAAAGCCCTCGACAAGGCGCCGCCGCTCCCTGAGAGCCGCCTCGCACAGATCATTCACCGCATTGAGACCGGATACTACCGCATTCCCAGTGTCTTGTGGAACGTAGTAACCCGGATAATCCCCTCCCTCCGCTAAGCCGTGAATCGGCGTTGCGAGCCGCGAGCCGCGAGCCGCGAGCCGCGAACCGCGAACCGCGAACCGCGAACCGGGCGATGCCTTCTCCTTCGCATCGGTTTCCCTACGGCGGTACAACGCCCGCTATAATCCGTACGAATACGTAACGATTCCGTCTACCGGCGACCGGTCGGCCTGCATCGCGTATATCGTCGGAAAAGTATGCGCCTGCTACTCCACGGCTTCTTCATCGCGACGCACGTCTCGGTTCTGATTCTTTTTGCGGCCGGCCTCCTTGGCCGTTATGTGAGTCCGCATACGGCATGGTGGCTCCAACCGGTCGCCATCGCCCTCCCGGCGATCGCGCTTGTCGTTATGATTCTCACACCGTTCGCGGCGCTCATGCGCATGTGGATGCTGCCGGCTGCCGGCGCGGCGTTGCTCGTTGTTTTCGGATTTAGATACGTCGGAGCGGCTCACGGTGGCGAGCGGCTGGATGCCGATGCGCTAACGGTGGTTACGTTGAATGCCGGTGGCGTCGACGACCTGGAAAGGGGCGAGCGCGGATTGCCGCGCTTCCTCACGACCGTGCGGCCGCACGTTACGTGCCTTCAGGAATTTTCAGTCAGCTATCGGGGGGCTTTGCCGAGCGCGCACACCGCTGAGCCCCTGGGACAGGTTCTCGATTCGTTGGGCTTTGAAATCATCGCGCCGCCTCCGCCTCCGGGACACCGCGGCGTACCGCCCATTTTCAGCAGGGTGAATCTCGAACAGTCGTCCGTCGTCGGTCTGTCGAGCCGTCTCGAACGAGATCCGGCCGGCACCGTCGTCCGCGCCCAGGTTGCGTGGCGGGACCGATCATTCGTCGTGTACAACGTTCATCTTCAGAGCTTTACCACGCGGCGGCCCTGGGTAGAAGGCGACACGTTCAACGTGCCTGCGTGGATTCGCTTTTTCCGACGGACAAGCGCCGCATTTCTCCAGCGCGCGGACGAAGCCGTCGAGATTCGCCGCATGCTCGAGCATGAGGAGCTTCCCTTTCTTCTGTGCGGCGACTTCAACACGACGCCGCATCAGTGGACCTATTCGAAGTTGTCCGCGGGCCTTCAGGATGCCTATCGCACGTCCGGCGGAATCTGGGGACCGACGTTTCCGGCCGCCTGGCCCCTCGTCCGCATAGACTACATCATCGCGAGCCGGCACTGGAAGGTCGGGGACGTGGACGTGGGTCCGGCGTTGCCTCCCGACCATCGCCCCGTCATCGCCCGTCTCTCGCTGGAGGACTGATCAAGCCCTCGCCGGATCGGCGAAGCGAATAAAGAGTTGATAAAGATGCCGGCCTCCCGAGCCGCTCCGGAACCCGGCCTTCGCGTCCGGCATTGATGGCGATGTGGTTTTCAGGCTGCGCCGGGGATTGGCGCCAACGCCGCTGCACTCGGGCGCGCGGCCCGATCCCCCAAATCACACATACCCTGCCCTGTAGCTCAATTGGCAGAGCGCCTGACTCTGGATCAGGAGGTTCATGGTTCGACTCCATGCAGGGCAGCCTGCTAAAACGCCTCAAATCGGCTACACTGCCTGGTTTGGGGCGTTTCTGCTTCTAGCTCGAGTGCTCATCTTGCAGGATAATGCAAGGTTTTGCAGGTGCTTCGGAAAGAATTCGGAAATGGGATCGGCGTTTCCGAACTACCGGAAAGCCATCTCCATCGCATTCTTTATACGGTCGGGTGCCAGGTGCGCATAGATCATCGTCGTCGAAATGTCGGCGGGTCCGAGGATCTGCTGAATGATGGCCGGGCCGGCGCCCTTCATCGTTAGCCATGACATGATTGGTAAAGCTTCCGGCAACGTCTCAACTTCGAAGACGAACTGCCACAAGCGTATGCCCATGAATGACGCCAAACCCTCCAGATCCGCTGCGTGCTCCTGGAGCGGTGGAAAGGACTGCTGTCTCGCGCTGCATCGAGCTGCATCCGAAGGATTCCAGATCGAAATCCTCCTTACGATGCTTACCGAGGACGGAAAAAGGTCCCGATCCAACGGCGTAGCGTTATCTGTTCTCGAGGCGCAGGCAGGAGCATTAGGCGCACATCTCATCGCATGCGCGACTAGTTGGATAGACTACGAGCGAACGTTTCGCCAAGCGGTTGATCAGGCGCGAAGCCTTGGCGCGACCGCTATCGTGTTTGGTGATATCAGAGGCACGGCGCACCGACATTGGAATGAGGAGATGTGTCGGCAACGAGGTGTAACCCCACTTCTTCCGCTGTGGGATGCCGCCGGGGCCGCGCTGCTTCGTGAACTGGAACGGGATGGCTACTGCGCCCGGATTACGTCGGTCAACGGCGAATGGCTGGAGCCGGACTATCTCGGAAGGCGTGTCGATGCGGCCCTGGGAGACGAGATGCACGCTCGGGGACTGGATCCATGCGGGGAGGCTGGAGAGTACCACACAGTGATCGAGAATGCGCCGAACTTTACACGTCAGATTCCTCTGGTCTTTGGCGGCGCAACGATGAGGCGCGGCTACTGGCATGCGGAAGCCGGCCTCGCTGCCGCTGGCTCCACTGTTGGATAGATGCCAACGGCAGCGCCGCTTTCATCTACGGAGTAAAACGGTGTGCAAGCCCTGTCACATTATTCGAGGCAAGCTCCAGGATTCGATCGGATCGATACGCTTGTACGTACTACGCGATCAGCGGATCGGTGCGCACGTGGGTAGGCTGAAACTGCCCGCTAATATGGTCGGGAACTACAACATCTTCCGCGCGGCATCCGATGCCGGAGTTCGCCGCGTGGTATTTGCCAGCAGTATTCAGACCGTTGAGGGTTATCCCCCCGACGTGCAGGTGCGTACACATGCCTGTTCGGCCGAAGAACCTCTACGGTGCAAGCAAGGCGGTTGGCGAAGCCCTTGCTTCCTACGTCCAGTTGACACGCCGGCTCGGTTCGGATATACGCCGAAATATGACATCTTTCTCAGTATGGAATATCGGATTGCCGGAATCAAGCGAGCCCGCTTGATCACTGACGGCAATTCCTCTCTTAGAATTCGATGTTCCTCTAGAGCAACGTCGCGAGGCGGTTCACGCCGCGATGAATTTCATCCTCTGAGAACGCTGCATAACCAAGGACCAGTCCACGTTGCGGCTCGTCGTGGAGATCATACGAGGACAGCGGGCTCAACGAGATGTCCAAGCTGGATGCGCGGTCTGCGAGGGCCACGTCGTCGTAACCTACGGGCAAACGCACCAGGGCGTGAAGCCCTCCGCCTGTTCCCTCAAGTTCAAGACCGGGTAGGTGTTTCTCGAATGCTTCGATCAGTGCATTTCGTCGCTTGAGTCCGAGTTTGCGCAAGCGCCGGAGGTGCCGGCCGTAATGACCGCGTTGGATAAACCGCGCAAGTACGATTTGCAGAGCGATGGAGCAGTGGTGATCGTCCGCTGAGCGAATTCGGCGGAAGGCATCGATGAGCGGAGTCGGAACGACGAGGTATCCCGCGCGAAGACCTGGAGCCAGCACTTTACTGAAGCTACCGCAGTACACGACGTGTCCGCCGGCGTCCAGGTGGTGCAGCGATGGCAATGGCGCGCCATCGTAGCGGTATTCGCTGTCGTAATCATCTTCTAAAATCCACGCATTGCTCTGAGATACCCACTCGATAAGTTCAAGTCGGCGCCGAGCGCTCGTCGTTACGCCGGAGGGATACTGATGGGAGGGAGTAACACAGGCGAGGCGCGCTTCCGGAGCCAGTTCGCGTCCCTGCACGACGGAGATCCCCTCATCGTCCACAGGAACGGGGACCACCCGCAGACCGGCTTTCAAGAAGGCCGCCTTTGCGCCGCGGAAGCCCGGATTTTCGACCCACGCACGTTCGCCGGAATCGAGCAGGACGTGGGCGGCGAGTCCCAGGGCGTGCTGTGCGCCGTTTGTCACGAAGACCTGCTCGGGCTCACACTGCACCGCTCGGGCGGTTCGAAGATAGGACGCGATGGCGGTTCTTAACGGCCTGTAACCGCCCGGATCGCCATATGCCAGATCCTCGAAGGTCAAGGAACGAACGACCTCATTCCAGAGGCGAGCAAAAACCTGCCGCGGAAATGCGTCGAGCGGCGGAAGCCCCGGCTGGAAGGGTCGCGGTGAGCGTGCCTGTGCAAAGTTCACCAGGCTCGGCGGCTGATCGTACGTCCGGTCAGCGATGGATGCGACGCTGCCGGTCGGCACATCGATCGGGATCGTCTCGGACGTGTGCAGAAAGCGCTCTGGAATTTTGTCGACATACGTGCCCGAGCCGCGCACCGTCCGGACATAGCCTTCCACGCGAAGCTGTTCGTAGGATTCCACGACGGTTCCACGTGCCACATTGAGATCGTCGGCCAGTGCACGGCTGGAAGGGAGCCGCTGACCGGGGGAGATGCGTCCCTTCACAATAGCCTCGCGAATGGCGGCGTATATGCGCTGCGCCAAAGAGAGCTCTTGATCTGCCGAAAGCGAGATGCCCAGGAGACCCTTCTCTGAGTGGTCAGCATTGCCCGATGATCCCTTTCGGCGCCGCATAGTGGTCTATTTGTTTTGTGGGAAGTGGATCTAAGAACTATGCCACTTAACGAGGAAATTGTACGCGTTTCAATGCTCGTGGGCAAGACGAAAGGTGGTTCGATGCTCGTGGGCAGGACGATAGATTCAACCGGTCGGTGGACGCTCGCGTGACGGACGTGGCGGAGCTGTATCCGCGCGATGAGTTGTGCGGTGCAAGGCCGGATCTATAAGCGTTCGTTCGCCAACCTAGGAGAAAAAGCCATGATTGCAAGGACCTGGCACGGCGCGGTGCCTGCCGACAAGGCCGCCGACTACTACGAGTACTTAACGGCGACCGGCGTGCCAGACTATCGAAAGACGGCGGGGAACCGCGGCGTCATGGTTTTACGGCGTACCGACGGAGACGTCACACATTTTCTCCTAGTGACGTTCTGGGATTCCCTTTATGCCATCGAAGCATTCGCCGGAAAGGACATCGACCGAGCGAGATATTACCCCGAAGACAGTGAGTATCTTATAGAACTCGAGCCTCACGTAACGCATTATGATGTACTCGAAAGTTCAATCGGGTCTGAATGATACGATCCAGAGTGAGGTGCCTTTCCTACAGCCCGGCGCCTACCACGGCCAGCATCCTCACACTCGCGGACTTTAAGACGCTTTCAGAACTCGTAGCACCCCCTTGAGCACGTATGGAGAATAGCGAGTTACCTCTTGCCAATGTGATCACCCTCGGCGCTCGCGACCTGGGGATCCTGCGCAAATTTTACCGAGACCTCGGATGGCCTCAGGTGATGGATAGTGACGACTACGCCGTCTTCGAGCTCCGAGGCGCAGTTCTCGCTCTGTTCCCCAACAAAAAGCTGGCTGCCGATGGTGGGGAGGAGCCGGAGCATGGACGAGGAGGGATTCGCTTCACGATCGGAATCATGGCTGAACACCCAGGCGATGTCGACGAGATGACAGCGCGTGCGCGCCGAGCCGGAGGACGCGTTACGAAGGAGCCTGTTGACGCCGAATATTTCGAGGGACGATCCGCTTACTTCGCGGACCCGGAGGGCAACTACTGGGAGATTGCGTGGGCTCCGCCAGACAACCCAGTCATTGCCGCTTCGCGGCGAGCTGCTCGTATCAACTTTAAATCTGATCAATAAAGATCGAAGCCTGACAACCTCTGTCAAGTCGTAGAGCCCGTTCGAATCCATAGTGTGACTGCCCGTTCATCGTCAATGTCCTAGCGTTCCACGCTAATTGGCTGCGCATGGCGACATTCAATTTCAACGATCGCCGATTCAAGGCCGTATCTACGGACGGCAATGGGGATGTCACGTCGGGCACAGAGTTCCATTATCGACAGATGGAGAGCACGATATCGGCGACCTATAAAGGTGGCGGAATAATCTTTGGGATGCTCATCGCGGTGGTGCGTGAAGACGGAACGCTCGATGCGCGATATCAGCACGTGAATGAAGAGGGTCGTCTCATGACGGGCGTCTGCTCGACGACTCCCGAACTTCTACCGGACGGGCGTCTCCGTCTGCACGAAACCTGGAGATGGACCTGCGGAGACGGATCGGAAGGTCGATCCGTAGTGGAGGAAATTTCATAGCGCAAAACATGCCCTTCGCCTGATGGTCCCGGGAGACTCCTCGCTTTCTAATCGAAGTCCCGTCTGTGCCGACTGGTGGAATCTCCCGAGAGCCGCCCTGGATCTCGGTCCAAAAGCGGTAGGGAGAGAGGTGTCGGCCCAGCTACTGGCCGCGGCGGTCCGTCTCGACAAGGGCGATATCATGACGGACACCCACACTCCGCGAATCGCGTCTGTCGGCCTGCCGTTTCTGATCGCTGAGGTGAGGAGTCGCGGAGCCCTCGAGCGTGCACGCGTGAACATCGAACGGCTCGAGGACCTCGTGGCGATGCACATTCAACCGGATATCCGTCTTTACACGCACAGCGGGGATGACTTCGACATCAGGGCGCGCATGTTTGCGCCGCTGGACGGTGTACCGGAAGATCCGGCAACCGGAAGTGCCAACTGCGCTCTTGCCGGAATGCTCTGCCACTTCTCCCGGGAAACCGATATGTCCATTGGATGGAGAATTGCTCAAGGCGTCGAGATGGGACGGCCCAGCGTCATCAGCGCACGGGCGGAGAAGCGGGACGGCGTCGTGGTCGAGACCTTCGTTGGAGGATCATGCGCAATGACCGCCGAAGGGGTGATTCAGGTCGACTAAATGGGCCTTTTAGCAAATCCTCATTTCCGCGCCTATCCCGGACCATTCAATATAGCGCGGAGAATGCCGGAGGCAACCAAAAAAACGTCGATCATCATGACGCAGTCTATTAAAGCCGAACAATTTCGCCGGATGCATGCGGGTGCTCCGCTCGTCTTGCCGAATTCCTGGGATGCGGCCTCGGCGCGCCTGGCCGAGCGTGCCGGAACAGCAGCAATAGCGACGACCAGCGGGGGGATGTCCGGCGGTACCTCGTCGAACGCTTTGGCGAGCCGGCCTGCACAATGACCGCGCATCCAACGGTGGCCCGCGTCTCCCCACTCGAACCTGCCGACCTTCGCGCCGGACCGAAGGTTAGCGGTATTCCACCTCTGGGAGTATCTCTCCCAGGAGGGCGCCGGACGGTTGCAGGTCCGTTCGCGTTGAGATGCTTAGCAGAAGTAGATGCCAAGCGTTATTCGTCCCGAAAGCCAGTCGCCCACAAAGGTGACGTGTCACAAATACGTGTATCGATGTGAACCTTATTAGCAATTTCATTCCGAAGCGACGAGCCGGCGTTCTAGCAATCGCCACTCCGTTTGTCCTGCTCGCCGTTCTTGTCGGGGCAGGAGTCACCGTCACTTCAGCCCGTCTTCTCGGGCCAATTATGCTCCTGTTGTTGTTTTTCGTAGGTGCATGGATGACCCGGCGTCCCTCCTCGCGTGGGAGCAAGAAACCGGCCCATGAGACGGTGCCATGTATCTCGATTCGCTGACACCGGGCGTGATCGTGCCGTATGGTGATGGCCCCGCACGCCCGGGGCTCCTGGCTCAATGCCGGTCGCGAAATTCTGTTCAAGGACGCAAAAACTGGTAAACATGTATGGTTGTCGACCGAAGTACTGATGACGTCATCAGGCTTGAGGTAGAACTCGCCGCTTCATCCGAATCGGTCTGGCAGTTTCTCACGGAGAAAGAACACCTTTCCGTTTGGTGGGGTGATCACGTCATGCTCCAAGCAAGACCGGCGGGAGCTTTCGTGGAAAGATGGTCAGACGGTCGACGCGACATCGTCACGGCCGGTGTGGTTATGCGAAGCGAAGCTCCGTTTCGGCTGGAGTGGACATGGTCAGACCACGATTGGCCCGGGGCGACTAAGGTTTCGATAGAACTGTCTCAGGAGGGTGATCGGACAAGGCTAGAACTCGTTCACTCGGGATGGGATGTGCATCCGGCAGGCGTCCGACGTGAAATGATGTCCGCTCACATGCATGGATGGAGCAGTCATCTGGGACACCTTCGTGACTACGTCGCAGCAACTGGCAAATCGTCACAGACAATCAGGAGTTTGGGCGATAATCTCAAGGGATGACTGCATTCTTCATCTTTAAAAACGTTACAGGGGCTGCACTCCCGCCGCTGAGGCGGAGGGCCTACTGGCGAATGAGGCGGATGAAGCCTGCTTCATCGCGAACTCGATCAGGACTGAAGTCGTAATCGACCTAACAGAGGAGACAATACTCTAATTCAGAGCATGTCAGATAATGAGTTTAAATTTGTGCTGCTTCACCGCGCGGGCCTCAGCTGTTGGATCTGGGATCATGTTATTCCGCAGCTGAACGCGCAGGCCGAGGCTGTTGATCTGCCGGGCCGCGAAGAGCATTCTCGACCAGGAGACGTTACCTTGCAGCAGTGCATCGACGTCGTTTCAGATCGAATTGACTCGCGTTCGATCATTGTAGGACATTCGATTGGTGCGGAGGTCGCCATGGGCGTGGCCGCCGCACGGCCTGACGGTGTCTCGGCAGTCGTTCTGGTTGGTGGCATGATTCCGGAGAGCGGCCGATCTTTCCTGTCGTTGTTACCCATTCCACAGCGAGCGCTTCTTCATGTCCTGCTCAGGTTTTCGCCCAAAGGTATTCGTCTGCCGCCATCGCGAGTTAAGAGTGAATATTGCAGCGATCTAAACGACGACCTGACAGGTGAAGTGCTCGCGAACGTCGTTCCGGAAGCACCACGCATTTATCTGGATCGCATCGATTGGAAGTCCATCTCTGATGAGACTCCTCGATTTTACGTAAAGCTTCAGCACGACAAGAGTGTGCATCCGAAACTACAAGACGACGTGCGGGCGCGTATCAACGCTGTCGAATGGGAAACGCTTCCTACAGGCCATCTTCCAATGCTCTCCCAACCGCGACTGCTGGCAGAGTCTCTCAATCGTCTTCTCAGCCGACTTTCGAATGACCTGAATTAGACGGCAGATTGCGAGTAGAAGCGTGTTCAATAATCGATGCACCATCGGGGCTCGGTCTCCGTCATACGGGAGTCGACCGGCTGCCGGACGCGCTCCGTGCCGCCGGCCTCCTTGAGGCACTTCCGGACGTTCGGTACGCTGGTCGCGTACCGGTTCCCCCTCACGTTTCACACCATGAAGCGTCGACAGCCGTCCTCAACGTCGAAGGGATCCGGACTTTCAGTCTGGACCTCGCCGAACGAATCGGATTCACCCTGGATCTGGGTCGCTTTCCCCTCGTCCTTGGAGGCGACTGCAGCATTCTCCTTGGAAGCGCCCTGGCGCTCCGACGGCAAGGCCGCTTCGGATTGTTCTTCATAGATGGGCACACCGACTTTTATTCGCCCGAAACTGAACCCTCGGGAGAGATGGCATCGATGGATCTGGCGGTGGCGACAGGGCGAGAACCGACGGCTCTCGCAGATCTGGGAGAGCTTCGGCCGCTCGTTCGAGAGGAGGACGTGGTAGTGTTCGGCTTCCGCGACGCCGAAATAGCATCCTCACACGGTTCGCCCGACGTACGTCAGACAGCCATTCACGTTCTCGACCTCTCCGAAGTGAGGCGACTTGGACCTGGGGTAGCGGCCCGACAGGGCCTCGCAGCGCTCGATGCCAATACCATTGAAGGATTCTGGGTCCACCTTGATGCGGACGTTCTGTGCGATGAAGTGATGCCGGCCGTTGACTATAGGATGCCGGACGGGCTCTCGCCTGAGGAACTCACCGAAGCACTTACCGTGATTCTCGCATCATCGCTCGCCGTCGGTATGGAGGTGACGATATATAACCCGACGCTCGACAATGACGAACGCTTGGCGGCGCGAGTGCTTGCGCGGGTAATCTGCCGTGCATTCGCGAGCGTCACTTGAAACCTGTTGCGCTCGTCTAGTGCTCGCCACAATCCCGGTGTTAAATAATGGAAAACCAAGGAATAGGCGACCTCACATGAAAAACGTAATCGTTCGAGCGGCCAACTCGTGAATCGGCTCCAAGGACCCTGCGGGCAATACCTGGTGGATAGCAACCATGGTTACCTGAGCACTACGCCACTTCAGATAGGATGTTGATAGCGAACACGGCTCTTCTCATCATCGATGTTCAGTTGGGATTCGTTTCCGACCAATTGGGCGACCGAAACAATCCTGATGCTGAGAACCGCATCGAAGATTTGCTGATCCTGTGGCGTCAGATGAGTCAATTGGTAGTTCATGTCCAACACGTATCTGAAGAGCCGAATTCACCTTTCCGTGCAGGGCAACCAGGAGTTGCATTCAAAAAAATAGTAAAGCCTC
>CAZART010000099.1:0-19557 GCA_964487555.1 uncultured Rhodothermales bacterium | reverse complement strand
GACCGTTGCGCAGCGTGCGTGCAGCATAGTCGTCGACGTCCTGCGCTTGCGTAACACCGGCGAAGAGGAGACAACATACGAGGACAAAGTACTTAGTCATTGCTGTGGTGTTCGCTTGTGGCGGCTTAACGGCTTGCGCCTCAGCCGCCGCGCAATGCTTTCGCTAATTGTCACGACTGCAGATAGCATCGCCGGAACGGAGTGAGGCCTGTTGGCGCGGTCGGTCTGCAGGCGCTTGATATACCGCCCGATGCTACTAAAGGCCCTTCAGGAATCAGAATTGCGTCCGTGCACGGAGTAATTCGTTCTGAAATGACCGTCACGGCCCTTCAACGTAAGACTTCCCCCACCAGAATTGCGGAGCATCTCACGTGCTGCTGCTTCAGCTTCACTCTGCGTGGAATGAACGCTTGCGGGCTTTGTCGCACCAGATCGAACGTTGACCCACTTACCGTCGCCACGCTTATAGACGATGCGAACATTCCTTTTCGGCAAGAACGTACGACCCCGCACCTTGGTTAACGCAGCGGCTTTGGCTTTCAGGGGGGCAATCTCGGCGGGCGTTAAGGTCTCAACCGCAATCGTCTCGCCTTCAGAGTCAAGGAATTCAACTTCGAAAGCTTTGCCGCTACGGTAGCGATGTACAACAGTCCCTCGGGCCCCCTTTTCGAGACCAGAGGCAGGTAAGTCCTTTGCTAGCCTTACGATTTCGAGCTCCTTCAGCATCGCTATCACTTTTGCTTGACCGGATAGGCAGTTACCAGTCTGGGGGCCGTCTGTCCATTCTCGAGAATCCAGACGGTTCTGATTCGGATATTGGCACCCGATGGCGCTTTAGTACTACAATTGACCACGAATTTTGTGCCGTGCGGAGTCTCTACTTCTTTCTCAATTGTGCCCGACTGAGGCATCTTCTGCAGGTCTAGGAGTAGGGACTGTTCGTCGTAGCCATGCCCAATAAAAAAACGCGCCTTCGCCTTACCGTCTGGATGCGTCTCCGAGAGCAGATAGCCCCCAAGCTTCTCCTCGAGGATTATCGCTTCATCCCAATCAGGTTTCAGCTTCATCCAGTACGCTGTTAGTGGAGGCGGTATAACGGCTTGGCAATAAGCGGCAGGCGCGGCGCCGGCGTGAGGGAAAGCAACGGACTCGCCGGCCTCTTTCTTGGCTCGGCGGCTGCGCGCCAGTCCGTCTTCATTGTCTGGTTAGCTTGCGAAAGATTATCGCGTTCTCCAATACCCCGGTCGCTTCTTGTCGCGAACGATGCCCACCACTTCGACCACGTCGTCCAGAACGCGGTAGACGATACTGAATGGGAATCGCGACAAGACCCGTCGACGATGTCGCTCAAGGTATTTAGGCCAAAGTAACGGGTTCTCGAGAATGCCTTCCAAGGCCGCATCAATCTCCTTTAGAAAGGCATCTGCTGCGACGAAGCTTCGCGATGCGTAGTACTCGTACGACCGCTCAAGTTCGAGAGCGACCTCTGGATGGATCTCAAGCTTCAGACGCGCCACGCTTCCTCTCTAGAAGTCGAGCACGTGCTTCCTCCCAAGGAATGGTGTTGACATCGCCCGAGTCCAGCTGGGCAACGCGACGCCGAATCTCCGCCGCCCACGCTTCCTCCCAACCCTCGTCGGGCGCTTCGTCAAGACTCTCGATCAGCAACCCTGCGAGAGTTGCCCGATCGGATTCCTCCAGCGCGAGGGCCTCACTTAAGATCTTTTCTGCGGCGCGCGTCATGACACCTATTGAACACCTATTGCGGACGTGAATGGTTGTCTCAATATACGCCGAATCAGATTTGGCGGTCCCAGAGCAAGCTAACAGGATATTTCAACGGACGACGGCGGGAGATCTTCCGTATGTCGCGTGGTTCGAAATATCGCGTACAGGAGGGGGAAGGGCAATCTGTGGGCGTGGAAGACGGATTTGGGTGGGATCGGCATTTCGCACAGCTGATAAAGGCGATGATGAGTCGGGGCATCACCAAGCTCGGTTGTGCGAAATGGAGAAGCAGAACGGCAAGATTTGCGCGATTTCGAAGGTGAAGTGCCGTGTAGGGTGTGAGGTGCACGGCGAAAATGACGACTCGGAAGCGCATTTTCGCGCAATGCCGAGGCGCGAGAAAGGCGGAACTGTGGTGGGATGGGGAAGATTGGGATGACGTGCGGGCGGGGCCCCGAAACGGCCAGCGGCGGCTCGATGACGGGCACGCCGGCCGAGCGCGGCGGGGTTCAGTACCGTTCTCAAAAAAAACATCCCGATAGTTACTCGTACGCAGGCTGCGGACGGGGCAGTCAGGGGATAATGGTGGCGATGCCGACCAGCAAGGCGTACCCGTGGGTGCGGCGAGGCCGAGAGTTCGAGTCTCTCCCGCGCCACGAAACTACAACCTCCAGAAAAGCCGATTTTAGACGACTATGGGGCTTCTTCAGCCCCGCTCACTCACACCGCAGGCTGCGCGACGGATTGATGAGGGCGGCTTTGACGGATTGATAGAAGACCGTCAGCATGGCAACGAGTACCGCCGTAAGGCCGGCCCAAAGGAATACGGCCGGGCTGAGAGGTGTGCGATAGGCGAAGTCCTCGAGCCAGTATTGCGCGGCCAGGTACACGGCCGGGGCGCCGATGAGGATCGCGACGACAACGAGGAGCATGAACTCGCGGGACAGCAGGCCGACGATGCCGGGGATGGTCGCTCCGAGTACTTTCCGGATGCCGATTTCTTTCGTTCGGGTCTCCGTCATGAAGGCGGCGAGACCGAAGAGGCCCATCGATGCGATGATGATGCCGAGGGCTGAGAAGGCGCCGAATAGGCCGGCGAGCTGCTTCTCAGATTCGTATGTGGCATCGAATCGGGCGTCCATGAAGGTGTAGTCGAACGGGGCTCCGGGGACGAAGCGCGCCCACGCCTCTTTGACCGCGGCGATGGATTCGGAGATTTCGCCCCCTCGAATGCGGACGAGGACGAATCGGGACCACCACGTCGGCATGATCACCAGCGGTGCGATCTGCTCCTTCACCGATCTGTAGTGAAAGTCCTCGACCACACCTACCACTTTCGGCGTCGGACGGAAGCAGCATTGAAACGTCTTCCCCAACGGCTGCTCCCATCCGAATTCGCGGGCGGCCGCCTCGTTGATGAGCACGGGGGTGAATTCTTGCTCCGCGGGCTGATAGTCGGCCGGCAGACGCCTCCCCTCTAGCAGATCGATCTTGAGCGTCTCCAAAAAGTGCGGCCCCACGGAAAGATTGCCGGCATGGATACTCCGATCCTCAAATCCTTCCGGCCAATGCTCCATCATCTGGCGCGGGGCGGGAAGGCTAGGGCTCGACGTCGTGACATGCTCGATACCGCTGTGCTTGAGCAACTCGTCTCGGAAGGATTGGAACTGCCTGCCGAGCGCCCCGTGCGTGTTGACGACCAGGACTCGCTCCTGATCGAGGCCGAGATTTTTCTCCTGCATGAACGTGAGCTGGCGGCCGATCACGAGCGTGCCCGCAATCAACCCGAAGGAGATCGCGAACTGCGCGATGACGAGACCGCGGCGGAGGCGGCTGCTGCCAGGGCCGAGTCCGAGCATGGCTCTAAGCGTACGGATCGGCTGAAAGCTGGATAGAAATACGGCGGGATAGAGCCCTGCGAGAAGGGCGACGGTGACGCCCGCCATGGCCATTCCAAGGAGGTGCTCGCCACTGAGAACGTACTCCCATGGCAGTTCCTTTCCCGATAGCCGGTTGAATAGGGGGATGAAGACCAGCAGCAGCACCATCGATGCCAGGAGGGAGATGCCGCCAAACACCAGCGCCTCGCTCAGAAACTGCCGCACGAGCTGACTTCGCCAGGCGCCCACGACCTTTCGAATCCCGACCTCGCGGGCGCGCCTCGCCGAACGCGCCGTGGCGAGGTTGACGTAGTTGACCCCCGCAACGAGGAGCACGAGGAGGGCCAGCGCTGAAAAGATGTAGAGGTACCGCACGTCCCCATTGGGTGCAAGCTCATCTTCCAGGTTTGAGTAAAGATGGATGGCGGTGAGCGGTTGAAGGCGGTATCCCGCTTCGATGCCGTCGTCGCTTTCGGGGACACCCCGATGCGTCGAATGGACGCGGCGGAGGCTTTCCTCGAGCGCCGTATGATCCACCCCCTCCGCGACCACCACATAAGTATGGTGGCCGACGTGCCGCCACGACTCGAGAGCCTCCGGATTCGGCATCTCGGCCCGAAGCGTCTCCATCGACGTCAGGACGCCGAAGTGGAAGTGCGAGTTTGGAGGAAAGTCGCGAACGACACCGGTGACCTCGTAATCGTGCGGCCCCCAGAGTCCCTCGATGTTTAGCGACTCACCGATCGGGTTGGCACCACCGAAGTACTTTTCAGCCATCGATACTGAGATTACTACGGCGTACGGCCGCTTCAGCGCCGTCCGCGCATCGCCGCGTACGAAAGGCGCATCGAACACGTCGAAGAACAATGAATCCGTGAAGTAGAAGCTGTTTTCGTAAAAAGCCTCGCCGTCTCGCTTCACAAGCACTTCCGGATACCGCGTGCTGACTCGTACGGCGGCATGAATCTCGGGGACCTCCCTCGCCAGCGTCGGCGCCAGCGGGGCGGGGTGAGCCAGTGACTCGAATAAATTGTCACCCTGACTGGAGTATGACAGCACGCGATAGATCCGGTCCGCGTTCGTGTGAAAGTCGTCGTAGCTGAGCTCGTAGCGGACGAAGAGAAGGATCACGAAGCACGTCGCCAGGCCGAGGGCCAATCCGCCTATGTTGATCAATGAATAGGCGCGCTGCCTTCGCAAATTTCGAACGGCGATCTTGAGCGCGTTCGTGAGGATGGCACCCTCCCAGAAGAAGGTCTTGAGCGCGCTCCGCGTCCTTCGAGTCCGGCCCCATCGGACCTTTCCGAACTCGGCCTCGATCCGGCGCGTATCGCCCAGGCGTCTCAGCGCGTTTTCGAAGGCTTGCTTCGCCGGGATCCCCTCGGCGACCAGCTCGTCGACATGGTCACGCAAATGACTCTCGAGCTCGTCAACGTCGTCGTGCAGAAATGCTCGATTGTGACGAAGACTTTTTCGCCACGCCGCGACGGCTTTATCGAGGTCGAAGGTGAACATGCTCGGCTGCTTTGTGTCTATGTCGTGACGCGCGGCTCCAGTCCCCAGAGCGTCGCCAGGACGGCGTCGACCTGAAGCCACTGTGTTCGTTCGGACTGGAGCGCCTCCTTCCCCCTCGTCGTCAGCGCATAGTACTTGCGGCGCCGCCCGCTGTCGGAGGTGCGCCACGTGGAGGTCACCAGCCCCTCGTCTTCGAGCCGGTGCAAGACGGGGTACAGTGTACCGTCAGACAGTTCGATCGCCCCGCCTGAAAGAGCATGGATCCGCTGGATGATGGCGTATCCATACGACTCGCCCCCCGCGAGAATGGAAAGCATGATCGGTCTGGTGGCGGCCCCGACGAGTTCTTTCGCGATCATATCCTATTTAGAAGTGCTCCGCTATACCTTGGAGAACGAGGTATATAATACATAGAACCGCAATGTATGACAATAGGATGTGGGACGTTCACACGTGTGCGACTACCGATTATTGAGGGGTGCCCGCTTTACCGGCTCGGCCTAATATCAGCGGCCGTCGTACGGCCGACGTCTCGCTATCTCTCCGGAATTTTCGCGGTGTGCCCTGCAACCATTTTCCACGTTCCATCACGGGACTCGTAGACGCGCGTGAATCGGTACGCACCGCTGTATTCGGCGTCGCCGTAGTGCATACGCAGGTCGGCCCGTCCCGTCACGATCGCTGAGTGTCGACCGAGCGGACGAACGTGCATGTCGCTCAGCTCGATGGGGCCGACCGAGAACGCAGGATCCTGCACGCCGGCGAGGATCTGATCCTTCGACACGACAGAACCGTCAAAACCGGTGTAGCGGACGTCATCTGCGAAGATGCGTGCAAGTGTCTCGACGTCCCGGTCGATTTCCGCCTGCACGTATTCCCGGTCGATCCGGAGAAGGGTCTCCACGACCGCTGAAGGTATCTGCCCCGTTGGCTGAGAAGTCGTGTTCACGACTCTTTTTCGGACTGAAAGCTCGTTAAGGTAGCCCAGTGAAACCAAAAAGTTATCCGCTTCGACCAGCGTTTGTTCGTACCAGGGTGCGTCGTTGAAGAATCCATGGCCTTCGCCCTCGGCCACGTACATATCCAACCGATTTCCTAGCCGGGTCGACGTTTCGACGTACGTATCGGCCCAGTCGAGAAGCACGTCTTCGGAACCGAATAGAAGTAGCGCCGGAGGTTCACCCTTCTTGAGATGCAGTGCGGGCGAGATCTGGCGGGCAATTTCATCATTTGCAACGGGATAGGTTTGTTCGACTTCACGTAGGCCGGCATAGTCGAGGAGAGGATTGAAGAGGATCAACGCATTGGGCGCGGAGGAAACGGACACGTCTTCTTTCACACGTCCCGGCCCGAAACAGTGTGCGGTACAGGCGGCGAGGTGACCTCCCGAGGATCCGCCGGCGGCGACAATGCGTCGAGGATCGACACCGAGGATGTGTGCGTTCGCCCGGACCCACCGTATCGCGCTTTTCGCATCCTCCACACTTTCCGCCGGCGTCGTTCCATCACGGTCCTTCACGCGGAAGTCCGGACGTATCGCCACCATACCTCGGCCTGCGAAGTATTTTGCCTGCCGCTCGAAATGCTCGATCGCACTGAATGCCCAACCGCCTCCGAAGAAGAACACGAAAGCCGGTCGGGAATCGGATGCACTCCACTGCGGTGGATGGTCCACCGTGAGCTGAAGGTCCCCATGGTTCGTCTGCTTATAGGTATGGACGCTCCGACGGTCATCGGCGGCATCCGGGGCAACCTGCCCCATCGCTGCCGACGGAATCGTCAAAAGGAGAATCCACAGTAAAATTGGCGGACGCATCCCCTCGTTAGTATGATTGCGGTGGCTATGTCGCGCATCGATGGAAACAAGCGGCAGCGATCGTCGCGCCGAGTACCTTCCGTCATTATCGTTCGTCCATGACAGTCCGAAACATCGACTGAAGATTCAGCCCTCGGAAGCCGTGCTTCTCGTAGAAGTACGCCGCAGGCGTACGCGGGCGTGTCTGGAGGTAACATGCTTCCACACCGAGATGATCGAGTCGGCTGAGGAGACGAACGAGCAGCGCACTCCCGATGCCCGAGCGCTGTCTATCCGGAACTACGCACATCTCCTTCAGATGAAAATGATCTGCCTTCAGCCAACGCTCACGCCATCCGCATGCGAATCCGAGGAGCTCGCCCTCTATCGCCGCCAACCCGAGGGAGTCCGGATGTCTCATCATGCGCTCGAGCCGCTCAGTGGCCGCGTCCTGAGTCCATCCGTCGTTCCAAGGCTCAGAGTTGAACGCCTGAGCGTACGCCGCCGCCGCTTCTTCGAGGAGTTCTTCGGTGAAATCAACGATGATCATCAGCAAGCAGTTCGAAACGGCCGAAGCAGCAGCACCTTGGGCCGCATTGGCCTCGGGCGTAACCGGCCCCGGGCCAGTGGAACGGCTAGACACGGTGATGATAACGCCGGCGATACTGCGAGGCAAAAACGTCCGAATCCTGCGTCCGGACAAATGCGGAAACATACGCAGATGTCGGGCAAACCGGCTACCAGGACGCTCATCCTAGTCCGGTGATCGGCTGCTTTTCGTTGTCGTCCGGCGCTGTCTTATTTTGGATGACCGAGGGAACGATCCTTCGGTTGGAAGACCCAGTTTTTTCGACACCCTCTTCATTTACAACAAGAACGCAATGCTGACCGCCGAATTTCGTTTCCGTCCGTGGAGCATGCCGGCTTCCGCCCTGATGGGCGTGGCCCTCGCCGTCATGCTCCTCGGCTCGGGATGCATGCAAACCCGGGATGAGGGCGCGGCCCCTTCCGATCCTCAGCAGGAAGACTGGATTCAGCTCTTCAACGGCCGCGATCTGGATGGTTGGAACGTCAAGTTCACCGGCTATCCGCTCGACGAAAACCTGCGGGAGACGTTTCGGGTCGAGGATGGTCTGCTGAAGGTGCGCTACGACGACTGGAGCGGTTTTGACGGCGAGTTCGGACACATCTTCTATGAGGAGCCCTTCTCGCACTACGTCGTGGCCGCCGAGTATCGCTTCGTTGGGGAGCAGGTGCGCGGAGCCGGACCGGATCTCGCCTGGGCCGTCCGGAACAACGGCATCATGGTCCACTCGCAATCGGCCGAGAGCATGATGCTGGATCAGGACTTCCCGATTTCGATCGAGGTGCAGCTGCTCGGCGGCCTTGGAACGGGCGAGCGTTCGACGGCGAACCTGTGCACACCCGGTACGCACGTCGTAATGGACAGGGCGCTGCTAACGGACCACTGCGTCAATTCCGCCTCCGAGACGTACGACGGGGACCAGTGGGTGCGCGTGGAGACGCTTGTGCGCGGTGATTCGGTGATCCACCATATCGTGGAAGGAGATACCGTCATGACGTACCATGCCCCGCAGATGGGCGGTGGTTTCGCGAACAACCACGATCCGGAGGTGATGCAGGAAGGCCGGCTGCTCTCGGAGGGATACATCGCCCTCCAGGCGGAAACGGCACCGATCGACTTTCGCAAGGTGGAGGTGCTCAATCTGAAGGGCTGTACCGATCCGGAAGCCCTAAACTACAGGAGTTATTTCGTCGCATCGGATCCGGAGGCGTGTCGGTACGGGGCCTCGTCGCAATAAGCGGATACGCGCCGCACCGCTGCCCTCATCTATTCGAAGCGCCTGCCAGGGGCGCGCCGGCGAAAAAGCCTCAGCCCTCGCTCCTCGGTTTACGCTTTCTGCCCATCACGACTCGCCGAACTCACTCGTAACGCAAACTCTTGACGGGGTCCGTCAGAGCGGCCTTGACGGATTGATAGGTGACCGTCAGCATGGCGATCAGAAGGGCGGCCGCGCCGGCCAGCAGAAAAACACCGGGACCGATCTCAATACGATAGGCGAAGTTTTCGAGCCACCGCTGCATTAGATAGTAGGCAAGGGGCGTAGCGAACAAAAGGGATAGACCTACCAGCTTCACGAAGTCTCTCGACAGCAAGCCTACGATGCTATAGACTGATGCGCCGACCACCTTGCGGATTCCGATCTCTTTCGTGCGCTGCACGACGGAATACGAAGCGAGCCCGGCCAATCCGACACAGGCAATGAAAAGCGCGAGCATCGCGAAGACGCCGAATACCCTCGCCACCTGCCGCTCACTGTCGTAGAGCTTTTCATAATCCTGATCCAAAAAGGAATACGAGAACGGCCGTTGTGGTACGAATTCATCCCAGACCTGCCTCACCGCCTCGAGCCCTTGCGAAACGTTGCCTGGCCGCAGCCTGACCGCCAGGTAGGACGGCGTCCACCGCACGAACGGGAAGAAGATCGGCTTGATTTCCGTGTGGAGCGATTCGTAGTGAAAGTCCTTAAGGACGCCGATCACCGGCCCCCGAACGCCGGTGCCCATTGTGAGCGTCCTGCCGATCGGATCCGTCCATCCAAGGGCTTTCGCGGCCTCCTCATTGATCAAGAAGGAAGACGAGTCGGAGGATCGTGACGGCGAGAAGTTGCGCCCCGCTATGATCTCAAGGTCCAGCACCTCCACGTAGGCCTCGTCGACCCACGCGTAGTTCACGGAGGATTGCTCATAATTCGCCGGCTGTTCGGGCTCGAATACGGTAGAATCAAAAAGATTTCCCGGAAGGCTCTGCGTACCGGACGTGCGCAAGACGACCGGTTGCGCTTCGAGCCTGTCACGAAACGCACCGTATTGATTCCCGAGGATGCCGGCATTCTCTATGACCAGCACGTGCTCCTTCTCAAACCCTAGCTGCTTCGACTGGATGTATTGAAGCTGATTGCGAACGACGAGCGTCCCGGCGATGAGCGTTACAGAGATGCAGAACTGGACAACGACCAGCCCGTTACGCAGCCCGTCTCGCCGCAAATTCAGCAGATGCGTGCCCTTGAGCGCGTGAACGGGCCGGAATGCGGATAAGAAGAAAGCCGGGTATGTTCCGGCCGCCAGGGTCACAAAAATCGTAATCCCGGCGAGCAGTAGGAGCGGGAAGGGTGAGCCAAAGTGGCCCATTTCAAATTCCTTCCCGGAAAACTGATTAAAACTTGGGAGCACCAGCCCGATGAGAATCATCGCCAGGACCATGGCTCCGATCACATAGACGAACGTCTCAGCCAGAAACTGGCGGATGAGCTGTACGCGACGAGATCCAAGCACCTTTCGGACGCCCACCTCCTTTGCCCGTCCTGCCGCACGTGCCGTGGCAAGATTAATGAAGTTGATGCACGCCAGAATCAGGATGAAGATGCCGATGATGGAGAACAGGTAGACGTACACTCTATTGCCGCCGGGGGATAGGTCGAGTTCGGACCGCGAAAGGAGGTGGATATCCGTTAGTCGCTCAAGCGGAAGGCTGTAATGGTTCTGCCCTTCCGCGAAGGGCCCTTCCGGGATCACCGTTCGGCGGACGAAATCGTGCAGCTCCGCCTCGACCTCCAAGGCATCAGCCCCTTCTCTTATGGCGAGATAGGTGTACACAGGCGGTGATCCCCAGGAAGTCCTTTGCCATTCCGGCAGCTTCGTGGCGTCCAGCGGCACGAGAAAATCGAAGTGCAGGTGTGACTGCGGCGGGAATTGCTCAACGACACCGGTGACCTGAAGCACGTTACCGTCGTTGGTCTCGAGGGTCGATCCGACAGGATCCTCGTTCGGGAAATAGCGGCGGGCTGATTCCTCCGTCAAAACGACCGCATTCGGATGGTTCAGCGCCGTGCGCGGATCACCTGAAACGAACGGCACGGTGAATATATCGAAAAAAGCATCTTCGGTACGCAGGACGCTCTGCTCATTTACCCAGTCCTCGCCCAGGCGAAATGTCAGCGCCGCTGTTGTAAATCGCACGACGTGGTCGACATCCTGGAATTGCTCCCGGAGCACATCGCCGAGCGGGACGGGCGTCCTGGCGAGCCTCCACTCATTACCCCCGTACCGTGCATCCCAGAGCACTCGATGAATGCTGTCCGCCTTTTCGTGGAAACGATCGTAGCTGAGCTCATCCCGAACCCAGAGGAAAATCAGCGCACAGACCGCAATCCCGACGGCAAGGCCGGCCGCATTGATTAGCGAGTAACCCTTCTGCCTCCAGAGATAGCGCAGGGCGATCTTGATGTGATTCTTCAGCATGCCGTCGTACGAGGCGGTCCGAGATAGGATGTGGGCACACCCGAACTGCAAATGAAGCCGTTTGCTCGACTTCAACCCGGGCTATCCGTCCCACCAAGAACCAAATCCCATACCACCATCAATATCGGATGCGGTCGAGCGCCGAGTACGCTTACACCGTTCAAAGCCGTCCGCGTGCGTACGCCGCCTGTCCGCATGCGGATACATGGCCGTCCGTCCCGCTTCGCGGCGAGCATCTTATAGATACAGGCTCAATCCGAACCGAACGCCCGACGGCCGTAAATCCCAGGCTCGGATGATCCTCACGACCGTCGTCGTCTCGATCCGGTTCCTGATGGCCTCCGTACGGACCTCTTCCTCCGCGCGCACATAGCCGAGGGCAAGTCCGTACTCGGCCGACAGGCTAATGTAGCGTGTGACGAACCATTCTCCTCCCAGCACAGCGGTGATTCCACCGGCTACCGTGCTGCGCGTGCGGCGCATATCTCGAATGAGACCGGATTCATTCGGGTCCCCGGCGGTATTCGTCTCCTCGAAGGCCGCACGCATATATTCGATGAACGGTCCGGCTCCCGCAAATAGCTTGATCGGATCCTGAACATTCGCGTAAACGACGTATTGCGACTCTAGCCCGATCGTGTAGTTCACGTCATCGCTAGCGGATTCGGACTGGAGCATGTCTCCGACGGAGTCCGCGCCGATCACGCGTGTGCTCGACTGATCCGATTCCTGGCTGCGAGCACGCGCACGCAGGCCGAATCGAATCGCCGCATCATCACGAAGATGATATTTCGCCGAGAGGACTGCGCCCTGAAAATCCGACAGAACAAAATTGCCCCGGACTTGAAACTGAAGCGCCCGCGCACCGGCGTCGAGCGAATGGCGCGGCGGCGCCTCCTGAGCCGTCACCGGAGGCGTAAAGATTCCGGCGAATGCAACGAGAGTTGCCAACGTGATCGATGGAGCGACCGCTACTACCGGTCGAGATACTGACATCATACGTCCTCTGCTTCTGACGTGATATGATCGAGACACTCAGTAGCAGGCAGACCGGATGTCTCACGAATGTACGGTCTTGTTGAGTGTCCATGATACAAACGGACGCATATGCATGCCTAATTGGGCGGAGAATTCGATTAGAGTATATACGCATGGCAATGGATGCCTGATGAAAGCCCTTCCGGCAACGGCGGCCGTGAACTCCGCACCGGTGGGTGCATTTCGAAGAGGTGCCGATGCGCCGCGAGGCGCCCTAGCATAGGGACCTCCGGAGGTGCGGGCCGCACTTAAAGAGGTGTTATTGAAGCCTCGAGCGCCCACGGCTGCCGTTCGACCGGCGCCTTGAACTCGGCAGCGATGGCGTCGATGTCGTCGACGGACAAACAAACCAGCGTGCCTGGCCGGCGTCGCCCATGCATCGCGAAGCGTTGCCCGGAGCGCCTCAGGCTCCGATGTATAAAGCAGTGCATGAGTACCTATGATCGCCTTCCAGCGCTCTCCGGAAAGCCGAACCACTACCGCCCATGGCATTCGGTTACCAACCGGTCACGAAGCGCTCATCCATCCATGCGCCTCCGTTCTTCCTGAGTAGCAGTCGAGCGCTGAGCGGCGGATCGCCGGTCGCCGAAACGGAGCGAGTACGTAAGGCGCGCGTTTCGGCGACCGAATTGGAATTCCCACCGCACGTAGCTCGAATGCAGGTCACGATACCACGCCTGGCTGTTCGAATTGAAGATGTTGTTCAGAGTCAGCGTAAGATTTCCGCGGCCACTGTGCAGCGAGCGGCGCAGGGATGCGTCGACGACCCAACCGGAAGAGTACGTCATCAAGCCATACAGGGATGCGCTCCGATACGAGCCGTTCACCTCGAGATCCGTGTCGTACGGAAGGCTGAAATTCTGGGTGGACGTCAGATGAAGAGACGCCCGGTCATGCTCGACGAGATCACCGAGTCGATACCCCGATACTTCTTGCCATCGCGCCGTGAGATTGAACTGCGACGTCCACCAGCGCGCCGGCTGCAAAGGAAAGGCAAGCATGCCGGAGAGCCACCTCGAAGTGCTGGCGTTTTGCGCGTAAATCAGCTCGATGTGTTCATCCGTGAGGATCTGACTTTGAAACCTCGAGATCGTGCTGTCCTCGACCGAGTATTCGATGCCCATGAGGACGTCGCCGACGGTAAAATCGAGACCGACTGAGTTGATGATAGCCGGCTGAACGGCCGGGTTTCCCGTCAGCACGGTCGTCGGATCGAAGAAGTAGAGCGCGAGAGCCAGATCGCCGAAAGCGGGCCGAGTAATCCTACGTGAATACGTCGCATTCACGCTGCGCCGCGCGCCCAGTTTGCGCGTAAGTACGATGCTGGGGAAGATTTCGCCGTATCTCCTGTCGACGAACTGCTGACCCGCACGGGAGTGCAGATCGGTCTCCGCGAGTTCGATGCGGAGTCCGGCCCTGATCGTCGTAGCGGAATCGGGCTGGATCGACAGGCTACCGTAGGCAGCGTGGACGTTCTCGCGCAGGATGTTGGTGGAACTGATGCCGGCCTCTACCATCCAGTCCTCCACCTCCAGTCCTTCGTATCGCGTCTCGTTCGTGAACCTCGACCCCGCCGTCTTGAGGCCAGCGGCCACCTCCAGTCGATCGTTGAGGGAAGTCTCGAGATCCATCGTTGCCGCGGCGATCCCCAACGGCGTTCGCTTATCGCTCTCGAACTGTTCGTACGTGACGTTTTCGTCGGTGAAACGGGTCGTCGTATTGTCGTAGATCGTCGGATTGTGATCGTGATAGTAGACGTAGTCGACGTCGGCGCGCAGCGTCGACCGTTTCCCGATCCGCCTGTCGACGTGCAGGTTGCCCATCGCGTGGTGACGATTGTGGATCTCGTTGTTGTCACTCAGGAGATGAGATACTGGCGTGTCGTCGTGTCGGAGGCTCATGCGGGTGGCCGCCTCCATATCCCAGATGTGTCGATAGGCGGCGAAGACGCCGCCGAACGTGGTCCGATCGCTCGCGCGCACCTCGATCGAGAGTCGAAGGTCGTTGTTGGTCGAAAGTTCGTCGCGGAACGTATGGGTCGGCGACGACAACATCACGCCTCGTTGCAGGACGCGACGATCCAGGTCGGCCGGGACTTCATCATCGCCGATCGTGCCGGAGTACGTCGCGAAAATACTTAGGGGACCTCGTTCGTACGTGAGTCCGCCGCTGCCGCCGCCGCGGGCGCCGTGGCCGTATCCGGCGGAAAGACTGACGTTGCCATTGAGTCCTGCGCCCCGGCTCTCCTTCAGGACAATGTTGATGAAGCCGGCGTTGCCCTCTGCGTCGACGCGAGCGGGCGGCGTGGTGATGAGCTCGATGCTCTGAATGTTGTCCGCGTCGATGCCGGAGAAAAAGTCGATCAGTCCGTCCGGCGGGACGTATCGGATGCGTCCGTCGACCATCACGTTGACGCCCTCCTTGCCGACGAGCGAAATGCTGCCGGCCTGGCGGTTCACCAAAATGCCGGGCGAACGTTCGAGCACTTCGAGCGCGGATCGTCCGGCGCTCACCACGCTGTTCGCCACGTTCACGACGAGGCGGTCCGGCTTTCGTTCGAACAGCACGCGTCGGGCTTCCACGGAGACCTCGCCCATCTCAATCATCGTCGGGCGAAGCGTAATCTTGCCGAGGTCTATTGTCGCGCTTCCGTCGGAGCTCACCTCCAGCGTTGCATCCTCGTAGCCGATGAGCGACACGAACACCAGATACCGCCCGTCCTTTACGGCGGCGAGCCGAAAGCGTCCGGATGCATCGCTGAGCGTGCCCGCGACGTGGGTGGAGTCTGCCTGCTCGAGAAGCAGGACGTTGGCGACTTCGACCGGCATGCCGTCCGAGTCCACCACCATCCCCCTGATCGTCGTCTGCCCCAATGAGGGCGTGACACCAAGCAGCATTGGAACGACGAATAGAGCGAGAAATTTAGTTGCGGATATTGGAGCAGGTCGAGTCATGATAGCTTGCGTCGATAGTCTGAGGATGCGGCCGATTGCCGGGCGATGGAGCAACGGCACGGCATCCGCGAGGCGCCGTACGCGCTACATGAGATGCGGTAGGCGGTACACGTGCTGCAATTCAGTTGGGGGGCGTCATTACAAGCATTTACAGGTCCGTTGCATTCCCGAGATGCTTAGTGTATGTTTCGGAATATCAGTCCCTTAATGGAATTCGGCCCGCCGAGCGGAGCCGCATCCTGACTGAGTATCTTTTTGTCCTCTCTACCAGTCTATGCGCAGGACGGTGCTAAATATTTCACGCTGAGCCTCGTTGGATTCGGCGGAGAACACTCACGTGGAGGGCTGGTGACCGTCCGCTCGACCGCGATATCCAAATGCGCCCGCTGGAAGCGATGACACAGGAATCGGTGGACGTGACGCAACTGCTGCTCCGATGGAACGAGGGCGACAAGCAGGCTTTCGATGCGCTCGTGCCGCACCTCTACGAACGGCTTCGGGAGATGGCGCATGCCCGCCTGCGCGGAGAACGGTCCGACCATACGCTCGGCACAACGGCTCTTGTCCACGAGGCGTATCTACGACTCGTCGAAGTTGAGCGAGTTGGCTGGCAGGACCGTTCGCACTTCTTTGCGATCGCCTCTACGATAATGCGCCGCATACTTGTCGACTACGCCCGTCGGCGTAGCGCGCACAAACGCGGCGGTTCGGAGAAGGCGATTCCACTCAACGATCGGCTTGTTCCTGACGACCGGCTGCGGACCATCCTGGAGCTCGACGATGCGCTGGAGCGTCTAGCCAAGGCGTATGATCGGCCTAGCAAGGCGATGGAGCTCTACTACTTTACCGGACTGACCCTGGAGGAGACGGGTGAAGTGCTCGGTGTCTCTGCAGCGACGGCGATGCGCGACATCCGCTTCGCCAAGGTCTGGCTGGCGCGGGAATGGAAGGGGGCTGCGCAAAAGACCGAACGGCAGGGCACGTCCCAATCTCCCCGAATTATGGAACGGTAGAACTAAGCAAATTTGGACGACGCCGATGGATCGTACCCAGCAACGCGAGCGTGCCGTGCGAATACGGCACCTCTTCGAGGAGCTCGCCGCGTTGAACTCGGCGGAACGATCTGCACGGCTAGACGAGATCGACGACGCATCCGTGCGTCGCGAAGTGCGCTCGCTGCTCGAGACCTACGACGATCCCAGCACAGACGTCTCCGAGCGCCTCGACGTCCTACGACCGGTGCGCGCGCGCAAGACGGATCCATTCGGGCTCGTCGGCCATCGCATCGGGCGGTACGACGTCCTGGAGCATCTCGGCGGAGGCGGTATGGGCGTGGTCTACCGGGCTCGCGATCGCGAGCTCGGGCGCATGGCCGCACTCAAGTTCCTCTCTCCACACCTTAGCGCAAGCGACGAGGCGAAGGAACGTTTCGTGCACGAGGCGAAGGCTGCCTCCGCCCTCGACCATTCGAATATCGCGACGATCTACGAGATCGGCGAAGCCGACGACGGGCGGCTCTTCATCGCCATGGCGTACTACGACGGCGAGACGCTTAAACAGCGCATCGGCCGCGGTCCGTTGCCGATCGACGAAGCCATAGACTATGCCTGCCAGGTTGCCGACGGACTCGGAAAGGCGCACGCCGCGGATATCGTCCACCGCGACGTGAAGCCCGCCAACGTGATGATCACGTCGGACGGCGTCGCCAAGCTCGTCGACTTCGGACTTGCCAAAGTGATGGGGGCCGAGCTGACGGCCTCCGGCGCAACGCTCGGCACGGCGGCCTATATGAGTCCGGAGCAGGCCTGCGGGATGCGGGTGGACGGCCAAAGCGACCTGTGGTCCCTCGGCGTTCTTCTCTACGAGATGGTGACGGGCCGGCGCCCCTTTCTCGGGGAATACGGCGAGGCGGCCGTGTACGCCATCCTTCACGAAACACCCGAGCCGGCGGTAAAGCTTCGCCCGGAGACCCCCGAACGTCTTCACCGCCTCGTCGAGGATCTACTGCGAAAGGAGCCATCCGCACGTCCCCCGGATGCGCGAGACGTGCGGCGGCGCCTGGAGGCCGTTCGCCGCGAGGTCGGAGCTCCAGCGTTCGGCGCAGGCGGCAAAGGAACTGGGATTATGCTGCTCAAGACACGCCGGAAGCAAGGAGCGGCCGCGGCCGGCATCGCCGTCGTTGCCGCGCTCGCCTATGTCGTTTTGGTGGGCGCGCCACCAGAGAGCGGTTCCCCCTCGCTTGCGCAGTCCGCCACGACCGGCGTGCAGGGTTGGACGCCGCGCCTTGGACCGCGCTCGATTGCCGTGCTGCCCTTTACCTACCTGGCTGCCGAGGACAGCAGCGACCATTTCAGCCAGGGGATGACCGACGAACTGCTCATTCACCTGTCGAAGATCCAGGACTTGAGCGTCATCTCTCGCACGTCCGTCATGCAGTATTTGGGCACGGACAAGACGATTCCCGAAATCGCGCGCGAGTTAGGTGTCGCCTACGTGCTGGAAGGCAACGTTCAGCATGCGGGTGGCCGGGTCCGGCTGCAGGCGCAACTCATCGACGCCCGGACAGACCGCCACGTGTGGGCCGAGGGCATCACGCGGCCGTTTCGTGACGTCTTGCAGCTGCAGGTGGACCTGGCGAGGGAGATTGTGCGGGAGCTTGAGGTCACGCTTCTTCCAGAGGAGGAGCGCCGGCTCGTCTCGGCACCGAATATCGACTCGGCGGCTTATGCTCTATACCTGCAAGCCCGAAGCCTGCGTCTCGAACAAACGGTCGAAAGCATCTCCTCGGCTTTCCGTCTCGCCCGGCGTTCGGCTTCCATCGATTCAAGCTTTGCACCGGCCTGGGCCGAGCTTTCGGTAGCCGCCTGGATCGCACCGGGTTGGGGACTCATTAATTCCGATCCGGACGATCCCTACGGTACGTCGTTGGCACGGCGGTCCGCCCGTCGTGCGCTGGAGTTGGATTCCGCAAATGCGGAGGTCCAGATAGCGATGGGGTTGATGCTGGAGATCGTGGACGCCGACTTTGCGGCGGCAGGTGCCCATTTACAGAAGGCGGTCCAGCTTAATCCAAATCTTGCAGAGGCCCAGCGAGAGTACGGTCTTTACCTGCAACGGATGGGTCAATTTAGTGTAGCCGACAGGTACCTGAGTGAAGCGGTTCGGCTGGACCCAGCGTCCCCGGTCGCCTTTCATAGTTGGGCGGAGAACGACTTGTACCAAGGTAGCTATGAGCGGGCCATAGAACGCTTCGATGAGTCGTTGACACTGCAACCCGACAACGTCTGGTCGCGCTCGAATCTGGCTCTCATCTACTGTCAGCAAGGGCGTTCAGACGCGGCCCGCCGTGCGTTGGACCGGGCTGTCCTACGGGTAAATTCCGCAGGACTCGTTCCGCTCTCGATGCTCGGACGTACCTACGCACTGTGCGGCCTTCGCGAGCGTGCTCGAGCGGTAGGCGAGCAGATTCGCGGGATACCGACCGAAGTTCACTTTGGATTTGAGGCCATTATTCTTGCGGCGCTCGGCGAAACGGACGAGGCATTCGATATGCTTGAAGGGAGCACCTTTTTCCACTCCTACCTCAAAGTGGATCCGGCTTTCGAGTCGCTGCGAAGCGACCCTCGCTATGACGCGCTCCTGACGAGGGTGGGCTTAGACGATGAATCCGTCCGTCAAACGATGCAGAAACTCGGTGAGCGGCCGATGTGAGTAGTAAAGCCTCATCGCAAGCAAGGGCGAACGCGCAAATGCAGACTCCAGGCCGATACACTTCAATCCGCTGAATCCTGGCTGAATACGCAGCGACAAATCTGGTCGGAGCGTTTCGATCAGCTGGACTCATATCTGATTTCCATGGAAGACCCAAACGATGAGCGTAGTAAAAACAACAGACTTTGACCCAATGCTCGATTCAAAGCTTGAGCGAATCGTTCCCGTATCACCCGAGCTGGTATGGAAGGCCTGGACGGATCCTGAACACGTCGTCCACTGGTTCACGCCGGCACCCTGGAAAACCACCGCCTGCGAATTAGATCTCCGACCGGGCGGCAAATTCCGTACGGTCATGGAAGGGCCCAATGGTGAGAAAAACGATGAGACCGGCTGCTACCTGTTGGTCGAACATGGACGGCGGATCGTGTTCACGGACGCCCTTCTCCCCGGCTTCCGACCGAAGGAATCGTCCTTCATGACGGCAAGCATCGTGATCGAGGAGCATCCGAACGGCACGAAGTACACGGCCATCGCGAAACATAAAAACAAAGCAGATCGGCAGACGCACGCGGATATGGGTTTCCATGATGGCTGGTCCACGGCACTGGAC
>CAZART010000098.1:0-19690 GCA_964487555.1 uncultured Rhodothermales bacterium | reverse complement strand
TGCTCCGCTAGGCGCGTTGACGAGTAATAGCGGAGCTATTGCGAGGAAACGCAACTAATAGCGGAGCTATTGCGAGGAAACGCAACGACGCGGAGTACGATGCAGCGGCACTCATATGTTACCCTAGTTGCGAATTGATGGAACAAGTGCTCACGACCATGACGGTAGGCTACAGCCGCCGACAGCGGTTTGCACCCTGCTCCCGCAAGCCGACGGCAAGAGGCCAATGGGGTGGCGCCGATGCTGCTGATGAGAGGCACGCATAGAGTAAACTCACCGCACGCTTCGATATCCTCCCGGCACGCCCTTCTTCGACAGCACTACCTGCCAGAGCCCGTTGCGCCGCACCCGAAAACCTCCGGCCACGGTCAGCAAATAATAACGCCACATCCGGCGAAACCGCTCGCCATACTTGTCCGCGATCCGCGGCCAGCCGTCTTCGAAATTACGATGCCACGCCAGAAGCGTCGTGTCGTAATCGGCGCCGAAATTGTGGACGTCCTCGATGATGAACAAGCCCTCCACCGCGGCCCCGATCTGCTTCGGAGAGGGCAGCATGCTGTTGGGAAATATGTACTTCTCCGTCCACGGATCGATCGTGTGTCCCGACCGGTTGCTCACAATGGTGTGGAGGAGAAGGAGTCCGTCCTCTGCCAGGCAGCGATGCATCACCTCCATGAACGTCCGATAGTTCTTGACGCCCACGTGCTCAAACATGCCGACCGAGACGATGTGATCGTATCTCCCGTCGAGATCGCGGTAATCCTGCAGACGGATCTCGAGGGACGGAAAACGTTCGCGGGTGTAGGCGGCCTGGTCGCGCGAGACTGTGATCCCGGTCGCCTCCACGCCGTATTTCTCGGCGGCAAATCCGATGAAGCTCCCCCATCCGCAGCCTACGTCGAGGACGTGCTGGCCGGGGACCAGGCCGATCTTGCGGCAGATCAAATCCAGCTTCGCCTCCTGGGCCTCGTCGAGCGTCGCGGCGTCCTTCCAGTAGCCGCAGCTGTACGTCCTGCGGCGGTCGAGCATGACGTCGAATAAATCGTCTCCGAGATCGTAATGACGCTCGGCAACGTCGAAGGCGCGGTGGCGGCTCTGGCGATTGGTGGCCGCGGCAAGGAGGATCAGAAGGCGCGCGCGCCCCGACGCCTTCACCGTATCCCGCAATCCGGATCGAAGCACCCGCGCGACAAATTGATCGAGCGCCTCGCAGTCCCACCACCCGTCCATGTACGATTCGCCCAGCGCGAGAAGGCCGCCGCTGAGCACCCGGCGATAGAAATCGTTCTCGTGAACCTGCACGTCCCACGGTCGATCGCCGCCGATGCGCACGTCCGCCGTCTCGAGCAGATCCCGCACGACCGCTTCCATGCGGCCGGCGCCTATGGATCTTCGCGTAACGTCGACAGCCATTCGTTTTGCAGCTCGGTGAGAAGCTCCCCTCAGAAAGGTAAGAAACGCGCGGGACGCAAGCGTCGGATGGCGGCTATTGCGAAGAGGCGCAACGACGCGAAACGTGAACCAGCAGCACTCCCGTGCGCACGATCCTGAAGGCGGACATGAAGCTACGCGAACCGCATAAAATGTTACACTTTGGCTCGTCTCTCTCCAATGCTGGAGCAACCGCGAGCTCACCTGGTAAACACATCGTACACTTCGGGCAGGCTCAAAGAGGTGATAGCGATGAGACGGTATATTTCGACAGCAATTGCGCTTCTAATCACATTTTCAACCGCAGGAGCCCAATTTCAGGACGCCGGCGAAGTCAGAGCCGAAGTTAATTTGGCAGCAGGATTGCCGCAGGGCGAATTCGATCGGCATCTGGATGCAAATGTGTTCGGCTTCGGCACATTTATCGGTGGCCGGGTACCCGGATTGCCGCTGATCCTTGGCACTGAGCTAGGATATCTGAATTACGGATCCGACTCACGGCTGCGCATTCACGACACGGTCTTCGACGGCGCCATTGGTGAGGATCTGGCGGTCCCTGTCGAAGCCGTGCGGACAGGCGTCTCAAACAACCTGCTTCTCGGCCACTTGGTCGTTCGGTTGCAGCCGCTTCAGGGTCCCTTCCAGCCGTACGTGGATGCCCTCGCCGGCATCAAGTACTTCGCGACACGGGTGAACGTGGAGAGTGACGTCATCGCGTTCCGCCATGGGCTTTCGCAGGATTCGTGGATAACCGATCCGGCCTTTAGCTATGGCGTGGGCGGAGGATTTGAGCTTCCGCTCCATCAACAACGGGCGGTCTTGAGCGATCGGACGTCCACGATCTCGCTACATGCAGGCGTTCGCTACCTCTTCGGCACCAGGGCGGAATACGCAACGGAAAACTCCCTTCACGAACTCGATGGCCGCCTCAACGTCGACGCCGTCAAGTCGCGCACCGATCTCATCGTGCCGCATATCGGGCTTCGTGTGCGGCACTAGGCGTCACGAAACGGGCTACGCTGCAGCATCGGGCGACACAGCGATGTTGAGCTACCGTGGACCATCGGGCGACGCTGCGACTTCGGGCTACGTCCTCCCTCCTATAACCCTCCCTCGTTTTTTGGAACCGGTGCGGGACGGTAGGATCATGCCTTCGAACGAAGTAGCATCCTACAATCGAACGAAAAGGGAGCAAGCCCATGTCGTTCAGCATTCCGCAGATCGTGGATCGCGAGACGGATTTGATCCTCGAATCCTGTGCGAAACGAGTGCGTGCCGCCTTCAGCGGGATGTGCATTGCCGAAAGCACGGATATCCAGCTCCTTTTCGAGCGAGGCCATCCTCCCGTCTACTATTTTCCTCAGGAAGACCTCCGGCATGACGTTCTCGTCCCTTCGGAGAAGACCTATCATTGTTCGAGGAAGGGCGACGCCCGATACTGGTCGATCGAATTGCATGACCGTATCGCAGAGGACGCCGTATGGAACTACCCGGAACCCGTAGAGGGATGTCCGCCGATTGGCGATCTCTTCGCCTTCGAATGGAACGCGGTGGATGCCTGGTTCGAGGAGGATGAGGAGGTGTTCGTCCATGCGCGCAGTCCGTATACGCGCATCGACGTCCTAGCGAGCTCCCGCCACATTGAGGTGAAGGTCGGCGCCACGATGGTGGCCGAGTCGGATAGGCCCGTGCTTCTCTTTGAAACGGGCCTACCCGTACGCTATTACCTGCCCAAGCCGGACGTGCGATTGGCGCTCCTCCGGGCGACCGACACTGTAACCCGCTGCCCGTACAAGGGGATCGCAAACCGGTACTGGAGCATCAACGCCGGCAGTGAGCAGGTCATTGACGCCGCCTGGAGTTACGACCATCCGACCGCCGAGGCGGCGGGGATCGCCGGCCGCATCGCCTTCTTCAGCGAGCGCGTCGAAGTGTTCGTCGACGGCGACCGGATGAATTAGATCGGTCTTACTTTGCGATCGGTACTCCGAAGGTTCGAAAAAAGGAAGGCAGCCGGCCGCCCTGAACTTTCGGGATTGGCTTAGCTGTGCGCGATTGAAAGCGATGGAGGGAGCACGACACTTCGTCGGCGGTGACTTCGAAAAGACAAACGTCCAGCGATCCAAGCCGGCGTGGCGGATCAGTGGCAATGTTGATGGTCCTCTGACCACACCTGCCCCGGCGGACAGTCACGTCGTTCGCTGTCCCCGCCGCTCGAGAACACGATGCCGATTAGGAGGAGACCGACGAGCAACACCAACGCGATGCCGGCGCCCGTTACCATCCTATTATCGCGCCAGGACATCTTCCCCTGACAGCAGTTCTTGTATTTCGCGCCGCTTCCGCAGGGACAGGGGTCGTTGCGTCGGACATCAGATGGCATGGCATGATCTAAGCTCTTCTTGAAGGGCTCACTTCGTCGCCGCAATATACGCACCCTACGGCGCATAGTGCCGCGCTCCACGCCTCGATCGTAACTGGTTAGTTTCTCGTCCGATAGAACGAATCGCCTCTTCGGCGCTACATAATAAGCTTCACACATCCTGGCAGGATGCAGCCAAATGAACATTCGGTCCAGAAAGTTTGTGCTCAATGTGGCCTATAAAGCGTCTTGTCGTCCTTTTCATCTTTGTCGCGTTCGCGTGTGCCCCCGGTCGTGCCGACGCGCAGGACGAGTCTGACGACGACCCCGTGCCGCCGCCCTCGCCGGCCGATACGAGCGCTGAGAACATATCCTTGGATCGAACGCCGGAACCGTACCGTTTTGTAAGCCATGCGTCTATCACGCGGGCGCCGAGTACGCGCTACGGAGCGGGACCTCTAAAGAGGTGGCTGTTAGGGACTGAATATCGCAGCCTGTGGATGACACCGCTTGAGGTGCCTGTCATCGACCTCGACGAGACCGCCGGCGGACTGACGCCGATCCGCAGAGGGGGCGGTATGCAGACAAAATCGCTGCACCTCGAAGGCGGGGACGGCCATTTCTACGTGCTTCGGTCGGTCGATAAGTTTGTGGACCTCTCACTACCGCCGGGTGTTCGAGGCACGTTCGTCAGCAGTATTGCGCAAGATCAAACCTCCGCGATGAATCCTGTGGGGGCCTTGATCGTGCCGTCGCTTGCCCGGGCGGCCGGCGTCCTGCACCCACATCCAACCGAGGTCATCATCCCGGACAGCCCGCGCCTGGGCGAGTTTCGCGACGAATACGCAGGGATGCTCGCCCAATTCGAACGGAAACCCGACGAAGATCAGTCCGAGGCCGCTCGCTTCGGCTTTTCGGAGAACATTGTCGGGACCGCCAAGATGTTCGAAAAAACGCGCGAGGATAACGACGAGCGCGTGGACGAACGGGCTTTCGCGCGAGCGCGCCTCTTCGATATGGTTATCGGCGACTGGGACCGCCATGACGAGCAATGGAGGTGGGCCGAGTTCGACACGGAGCACGGTACCCGCTTCGTCGCCGTGCCGAAGGATCGCGACTTCGCTTTCGTCAAGTTCGACGGCGTTTTGAATCGGCTCGGCCGGCTCGTCGGCCCCATGGTGTTGCGCAGACTCGGAGATTTCGACGACGACATCTCCGACGTTCTCGGATTGAACTGGCAGGGGTCAATACTCGACCGCCGGTTCACGCCCAGCCTGGACCGTGAGGATTGGATCGAGATCGCCGACAGCCTCAAAAATGCACTGACCGACGAGGTCATCGACGAAGCCGTCCGCATATGGCCGGATACGGTTTTCGATCTGATCGGACCTATGACCGCCCGGATCCTCAAATCGAGACGAGACCAGCTTCCTTCTGTGGCCTCGGATTACTACGACCTGCTCGCCGAGACCGTGGACGTCGTCGGCTCGGACAAGCACGAGCGGTTCGAGATCGCGCGGCTCAATGCCGATGAAACGCGCCTGGTGGTCCTCAAGACCAAAAAAGAAGGAGACGTCGTGCGCGAGCTCATGCGCCGCGTGTTTCTCCACGATGAGACGGACGAGATCCGTCTTTTCGGTCTCGGAGGAAACGACCAGTTCATCCTGGAGGGCGACGCCGATGACGGCTTACTGATCCGCATCATTGGTGGCGAGGGTGACGACCGGTTCGTTGACAGCTCCGAGGTGAAGGGCCCCTCGCGCTTGACGCGCTTTTACGATACGGTGGAGCATACGACGACCGAGACGGGCCCCGAGTCGCGAACCTATCTCTCGCCGGATCCGAGGAACAACAGCTATGAGCCGCTGCGGTTCGAGCTCAACCCGATCAGTCCGGTGGCGAGTGTGGATTACAACAGCGACGACGGAATCTTCGTCGGCGGCGGCGTTCGAATTGTTCGGAGCGGATTCCGCAAAGATCCCTACGCCGCGCGGCACCTGCTCACGCTAAACATCGCACCCAGAAGCCGCGCGTACAACGCGTATTACGACGGGCGGCTGATTTCGGTCTGGAACGACTTCGACGCCCGCCTCGAAGTGGATGCCCTGACGGCGCGCGAGTTTCGCAACTTCTACGGGCTCGGAAACGAAACGTCGGAGACCGATCGGTCGCGATTCCTCGCCGAGATGCGAACCGTATCGGCGGTGCCGTCCCTGCGGCGCAGCCTCGGAGGCCGTTCGTACGTTGAGTTCGGCCCGCGGGCCGAGTACATAAGCGTCGATCCGCTCGAAGGAATGAGTGCCGGCGATCCCCGCGTGGGCTTTACCGAAGAGGAGCTCACGGATAAATATTTTGCCGGCTTTCAATCCACCATCGCCTTGGACGGCCGCGACTCGACCCTGAATAGCCACACCGGCTTCTTATGGATGGTTCGCGCCTCCTTCAACGCCGCCGTTAGGACCAGCGATCAACGCTTCGGCCGGTTTTCATCGGAGCTGAGGTACTACTATACACTACCGCTCCCCTCGCAGATCACGCTCGCCCTGCGCGCCGGCGGCGCGACGAACGTCGGATCGTTCCCGTTCTTCGCGGCCAGCACCCTCGGCGGTCGCCACAACCTTCGCGGATTCGCCCGCACCCGGTTCGCCGGCCGAAGCGCCGTCTTCGCCAATGCGGATCTCCGCGCCAAACTCCTGGATTTCAACCTGTATCTCGTCAAGGGCGAGCTTGGTCTCCTGGGATTCATCGATCACGGCCGCGTCTGGGTCGATGACGAAGACTCCGACCTCTGGCACCGCGGCTACGGCGGCGGCCTATGGATGGCACCCTTTGACATGACGGTCCTCACTGCGAGCCTCGGCTATTCGGACGAAGGCCGCCTCCTCGACCTATCCGTCGGCTTCCAATTCTAAGCCGGGCGAACCGGTCACGCCGACGCATGCGGGCGTCGTCGGCGACGTGTAGAACGACACCACCGGCTCGCCGGCGACGTGTAGAATGACACCAGCGGCTCGCCGTCGTCCCTTTTCGACGCGGTTGGAATCTGAATGAGCCCCATATTCGGATCGATTCCTGAAAATAGCGGCCCGAGACCACAGCACGAGCTTGTTGGCAGAATGCTGTGGGTGCCCGATTTAATTGGCTTTGTATACCCGTTTTGAATTCGTAATACCGGGCAGAATTCGTAGGTACGTTTTGTGGGCGTGCTACTTCTCTGCCGTTTTTAGCTTTCACGAGGCACTTTACGAACGGATGTAATACCGCGTGCGACGTTCGCAGTCTCGAACGCGCTCCGTGGGCACATCGAATTACATCTGCGAAAGCGAATTACGTCTCCTGGGCGTATTACGATCTGCAAGCGTATGCACAATATCGAAAATAAAAACAGTCCCACAGCGCTTGCCAGACACCTCCGCGATGAGCCGGATCCTTGACGGATGAAGGGGACGACATCCGACCCGCCACCTACCAGAGCGTCGACGGTGTGTGCGAGCCTTCCATGATGCGTAGCATCTCCTCCACAAGCTCGGGGTGCTCGGCGGCGAGATCCGTCGTCTCTCCTGGATCCCGGCTCAGATCGTAGAGCTCGATCTCGCCCGTAAACATTGGGATGCGGACGGCCTTCCATGCCCCTTTCCGGACAGCCTGAGCCGAGCCGCGCTCGTAGAACTCCCAGTACAGATGGTCGTGCTCACGCGGCGGCTCGCCTCCTAGAAGCGAAGCGCGCATCGAAATCCCGTCCACATCCGCCGGAGCTTCCGTGTCCGCCAGCTCCGCCGCCGTGGGAAGCAGATCCCACATCGCCCAGACCTGATCGCTTACAACACCGGCCGGCACACGCCCCGGACCCCAGGCGATCATGGGCACGCGAATACCGCCCTCATAGAGGTCGCGCTTCCGACCACGCAGCGGGCCGGCCGAACGAAAAAATTCCGGATCCGCACCGCCTTCCACGCTCGGGCCGTTGTCGCTCGTAAACAGGACGATCGTGTTCTCAGCCAGTCCAAGCTCCTCCAATCTCGTCATAATGCGTCCGACCTCCCGGTCCAGGCGTGTGATCATGGCGGCGAACGCCGCATGAGGCCGCTCCTGGGCGCTATAGTGATTTCCGGGGAAGGGTTCCTCCGGGAAAATGCTCCTTCCCTCCTGGTCGAGATACGGCTCCAGCGCCTCCGCTGGTACCTCGATCGAAACATGTGGGATCGTCGAGGGCACGTAGAGAAAGAACGGTTCGTCACGGTGCGCGTCGATGAAACGCAGCGCCTCATCGGCAATGATGTCGTGGGAATACGCCGCGGCACGAACGGCCGGCCCGGAGCCCGGATGGCGCTCGGGATCGTCGATCACTTCGTTGCCTTCAAGCGACACCTGCTCCTCATCCCGGTACAGAAATTCGGGATAATAGAAATGGGCGCGCCGCTGGCACAGATAGCCGAAGAATGCGTCGAAACCCTGCCGCGTCGGAAGGCCTTCCGATTCCGGCCCCCCGAGTCCCCACTTTCCGAAAGCGCCGGTCGCGTAGCCGGCCTCCTTCAGGACCTCCGCAATGGTGACGGCTTCGTCCGGCAGCGGCTCCTGCCCGATCGGCATCGTTTCTTTATTGCCGCGAATGGGCGTGCGGCCGGTGTGCTGACCGGTCAGGAGCACGCTCCGCGAAGGCGCACATACGGTGGAGCCGGCGTAGAACTGCGAGAAGCGCATCCCCTCCTCCGCCATACGATCTAGATGAGGCGTTCGGATCTTCTCCTGTCCGTACGCCCCGATCTCTCCATACCCGAGATCGTCGGCCATGATCAAAATGATGTTTGGCGGGCGGTCCTCCGCCGAGGGCAGTCCCACTTCCGCCGCGGGCACGCGGTCCTCCGCCGTCGGAAAGCGGTCCTCCGCGCCGGGCGCGGTTTTGCACCCGGCAAGGAAAAAGGCGAGGCAAGCGTATAGGAGCAGGTTGTTCATTTCATTCCCGATTCTGAAGCCGTCTTGCTTTCGTTTAGTTTCGAATCCCGGGCCAGATGGTTGCAAAATTGATTTCGCATCCTTAGTTATGGGCGCCTTCCCTCCCATCCACACGCATCTCCCGCCCTCATGCAGTTATCGGCCCTCGATTGGACGATAATGATCGCCTTCTTCGCGCTGTCCCTGATTATTGGGACGGTCGTTTCTCGCAAGGCCGGTCGCAACTTCTCGACCTTCTTCCTCGGAGGGCGAAGCATGCCGTGGTGGCTGCTGGGCATCTCGATGGTCGCCACTACCTTCTCGACCGATACGCCGAACCTCGTGGCCGATATCGTCCGAAGCAACGGTACGTTCGGCAACTGGACGTGGTGGGCGTTCCTTCTCACCGGGATGCTCACGGTCTTTCTCTATGCGAAGTTGTGGCGGCGTTCGGACGTATTGACCGATGTTGAATTCTACGAGATTCGATACTCCGGTGCACCGGCCGCCTTTCTTCGGGGCTTCCGCGCCGCGTACCTTGGGATATTTTTCAACATCATGATTATGGCCACGGTAACGCTCGCGGCCATAAAAATCGCCGGCGTCATGGTGGGTCTGTCGCCGCTGGAGACGGTAATCGTCGCGGCAGGAGTGACGATGATCTACAGCGCGCTCGGAGGACTTACGGGCGTACTCCTCACCGATCTCGTCCAGTTTGTCCTCGCCATGGTCGGATCGATCGGCGCCGCCTGGTATGTTCTCAATCTGCCGGAAGTGGGCGGGCTCCAGTCCCTCCTGGACCATGCCGACGTCGTCCCTCATCTCTCTTTCTGGCCATCGTTTGAAGAACTCACCTGGCGAGAGATGATGCCGGTATTCATCATCCCGATCGCGGTACAATGGTGGGCGGCGTACTACCCGGGTGCGGAGCCTGGGGGCGGTGGGTACGTCGTTCAGCGGATGCTCTCGGCACGTAATGAGCAGCACGCCGTCGGGGCCACACTACTTTTCAATATAATGCACTACGCGCTCCGTCCGTGGCCATGGATCCTGATCGCACTGGCATCGCTGATCATCTTTCCGGACCTGGCATCGCTGCAGTCTCGCTTTCCGCACATTCCGGAGCAAGTCGTTCGGAATGATCTGGCATATCCGGCCATGCTTACGTATTTGCCGTCCGGGCTGTTGGGCCTTGTGGTGACCTCCCTGGCGGCAGCGTATATGTCGACGATGTCCTCGCAGGTCAATTGGGGTTCTTCCATCGTCGTCAACGACGTCTATAATCGCTTCATCAACCCGGACGCCTCCGAGAAGCAGCTCGTTTGGATCGGCCGGCTCTCGACCGTCGTGCTGATGGTGGTCTCCTGTGGGCTCGCCCTGCTGCTGCAGAATGCGCTGCAGATGTTCGAAGTGCTCCTTCAGATCGGGGCCGGAACGGGTCTTCTCCTGCTGCTTCGCTGGTTCTGGTGGCGCATTAACGCGGTGTCCGAAATCGTCGCCATGGTCGTCTCCTTCTTCGTGGCCGTGTACTTTCAGTTCATCGGGGGCGATGGGCTGCTCGCCTGGGAAAAATTAGCGATCGGCGTTGGGATCACTACCGCATCGTGGGTAGCGGCGGCCTATCTCGCTCCGGCAACCGATGAGAGCATACTGCGTGAGTTTTATCGCAAGATACAGCCCGGCGGTCCCGGTTGGAGGCGCGTACTGGAGGACGCCCGGGACCAGGGCATCACGATTCAGCGCGAAGGACGAACAGATCTTCCGTACGCCCTGCTTAGCGCAGCTATCGGCTCGATCGGCATCTATAGCATCCTCTTCGCCACAGGCTTCTTTTTGTACAGCAACTTCGGCTACGGTTTCCTCTTCTCCGCGCTGGCCGCCATATCGGGGCTTGCCATTTTCAGACTCTGGCCCCGTCTGACCTTCGAAGCCTGAGTGTGTAGGATACAAATCAGCGCACTTCGCGTGAAGTTGATTTCGTTTAATTTCCTTTTCCTTTCATTTAGTTGTATAATCTCAACGTTCGAATGAATGGGCGGCATATGCCAACGGCAAGTTATTCCTCACGAGGTTACCGAAAGATGAAGTCAAGAAGCGCAGGTCACCAGGACGAGAAAAGATCGAAGGATGGTCTAAGCCGGCGCAATTTCGTGCGGCTGGGCGGTGCGGGGTTCGGCCTCGCGATGATCGGAGTCGATCTGAAACCCGCTTTCGCCAATGGCCGCCCGGGGCTGGGCGACGGGCCGCACGACTTTTTCGCGGCACCCCCCATCGAGAGGGTTCGCATCGGCTTTGTCGGCGTGGGAGGGATGGGGACGGTCCACGTGCGTAACCTCGTTCAGATACCCGGCGCCGTCGTAACGGCCGTATGTGATATTCGAGCCGAGCACGCCCGACGCGCCGCTACGATCATCACCGAGGCGGGTCATCCTGCACCGACGCTGTACACGCGCGGCGATCGAGATTTCGAGCGCATGTGTGCGGAAGAGGATCTAGATCTCGTCTATACCGCTACGCCGTGGAAGTGGCACGTTCCCGTCTGCGTGAGCGCCATGGAGAACGACAAGCATGCCGCCACCGAAGTCCCGGCCTCGCCGACGATCGACGGATGCTGGGAGCTGGTGGAAACGGCGGAGAAGCATCGCAAACACTGCATCATGATGGAAAACGTCAATTATGGCCGGCCGGAAATGCTCATGTTGAGCCTCGTTCGACGCGGTCTCCTTGGTGAGGTGTTGCATGGCGAATGCGGCTATCTCCACGATCTCCGAGCCATCAAGTTCGCCGACGAAGGCGAAGGACTCTGGCGGCGCGATTGGTCGATCAGCCACGACGCGAACCTCTATCCGACACATGGGCTGGGGCCAATTGCCAATGCGATGGACATCAACAGAGGCAATTCCTTCGACTATCTCGTCTCGATGAGCAGTCCCGCGCGCGGACTCGACATCTATGCAGAAGAAAACTATCCGCCAGGTCATCCAAAACGAGCCGAGAGCTATGCCCTCGGCGATGTGAACGTAAGCCTCCTTAAGACGAAAAGAGGACAGACGATCTATCTCAGCCACGATACCAACCTCCCGCGACCCTATAGCCGCATCAATATGCTGCAGGGAACTCGCGGGTTGTTCCAGGGCTACCCGGATCGCATCCACATTGAAGGTCGTTCGGAGAACCATAGCTGGGATCCGGCCGAATCGTACAACGACGAATTCGAACACCCCTTGTGGCGGGCCGTACAGGAGTCGGATACGCAGTATGCCGGCCACGGGGCCATGGACTACCTGGAAGATGCCCGGCTTATTTACAGCCTAAATAAGGGATTGGCGACCGACATGAACGTGTACGACGCCGCAGCCCTGAGCGCAGTCATCGAGCTCACGCTTCAGTCGAACGCAAGCGGAAGCCGCCCGGTGGAATTTCCTGACTTCACGCGCGGACGGTGGAGAACGTGGCGCTGGCCGGATGCGTCCGCTTTTGGAGAAATGGCCACCATGGACGCTGCCGCCGCCGTGCATCATTCCGCCGAAGAGACCGGCTGAAAAGAAGCGTACACACCGCGACCGTCGATGCGCAGGATACGTCACGGCGATGAATTACGCGCACCGATCCTCAGGTCCCGGCAACTCCGCACCACTCAACCGCCGTTAACGCGAAGATCTCCGTAAGGCGGAGCAGGTCGTCGATCAGGACCCATTCGTCCGGAGCATGTGCATTTCCTCCACGCGGTCCCAATATGACGCACGGCGTCGGACTGTGCAGATTGAACATGAAGGCGTCGCAAGCGAAATTGGCACCGCGCACGCGAGCGGGCTCCCCTCGTACCTTCGTAGACACGCCGGCAAGCAGCTCTACGATCGGATGATCTTCATGTATCTGGCTACCCGGTAGGAACCGGATCGGCCGTCGAAATTCCAGGGTGCACCCCTGCAGGACGGGAGTATCTCGGATTGCCGTTTCGAGATGTCCCATGAAGTCGTCTCGAAGCTCATCGAATGTCGTCCCGGGATACACCTCCGCCCACACCTCGAGTCGGCCTACGGCCGGCACACCTACATTTTCGTGGATCGATTCCAACGTGCTGAGGATGACCGGTAGTCCCGGTGCATCTCGGTAGAGCGAGGGCACGCCGGCCCGCTCGTTGCGTACCTCCTGCCACGATTCTATGGCCACCGCCAGATGAGCGATGGCGTAGGCCGGGCTTTTCAGGTCCGTTGAGCCAAAGGGTACCCCCGGCGTGCCCTCGGCGACAATCTCCCAAAGTGCGCCCCCTCGGTGGGCCGGCGACACGTCCATGCCGTTTGGTTCGGGGCAAATGGCCGCATCGGCCTGATAGCCACGCAGCCGCGAAGCCAGGGTGCCGTTGGCCCCGCCGAATTCCTCGTCCACGACGCTTTCGATGATCACGTCGCCGGCGAGGGGAACCCGAAGGTCCTGAAGACACTGCACGGCACCGATCGTGGCCGCGAGCCCGCCTTTCATGTCCGACGAGCCGCGCCCATAAAGGCGGCCGTCTTCGCGTGTCGGCTCGAACGGCGGACGCTTCCCGTCCAGGGCGGGAACCACGTCGGCGTGACTCGTGAACAGGAGTGATCGTCCTCCCCCGGTTCCGCGCCGCCTACCGACCACGTTCGGCCGGCCGACATAGTTGCGCCCCGGCCAATACGCGGGGTGATCTTCGAATCCGGCCACCTCCGGGGGCTCGAAGACGTCAACTTCAAGATCCATCGAGCCTAACAACTCGGCCACGTGCATCTGGCACGCTTTCTCGTCACCGGTCACGCGCCGGTTCACGCTGCGGAAGCGAATCAGGTCCTCCGTGAGGCGCAAGATGTGCTCCTGCTTGCGGTCTACCCAGGCGCGTATCTGCGCCGCCAAGTCCTCAGTCACCATTTTCGATATCTATGCAAGCGTCCAGCGAGGCGCCGACGTCCACTTCCCCCGCGTAAAATCCGGAACGTCCACCGGCCGGCCGTTCCGGGCCACGGAAGCCTCACTGAGGGGTGATATGACGCTTGACGTGACGGAGTCGTACACGTTCCAATCGGGCAAACGGCCCATCCGCAGAGCCTGAACGAGACGATGCCACTCAATGGGCGTCGTGTTCGAGGAGGACCCATGACCGCGGACGGCTCGTTCGCGCGGCTCGGGATTATAGGTCCTCAGTACGGGGTGTCGGTACTTCTCAAGATACGGCCCGGCGTCTTCCCAGTGATGCCTGACCGGACTCACGTCTTCGAGATAGATCCGCGACGCCGAGGTCTCAAAGTACTGAGGCGCCCAGTAGGCGCCCTTCGTTCCCTGGAGACGATACGCATCGCGCGGATGCGGCGTGTTGGTGTCGAAATTGAGCGTGACCATCTTGCCGCCGGCCGTCCGAATAAGCGTGACGTTGAAGTCGCCCAGCGCCATGGGAGAGGTGGCATGCGGGTGGTCCCCGCCGTAGTAATGGCGGGCATACTCGTTCAACATAACCGCCTTCGAGCTGACCGAAACCAGGGACTGGAAGCGATCGCCATGGTTAATATCGAGCGCCGGCATGATCGCGCTCAATGGATGGTCCGGATAAAGATTACCGTTTCGGAGCCTTGAGTGCTCGAGCCGCCACGGCTCGCGCTCCGGGTCAAACTTGACCAGCCGGAGGTCATGTACGTAGCCGGCCTCGGCGTGTCGGATCTCACCGAAGACGCCCTGGTGCACCATGTTCGTCACATTCAGACTACGAAAGCCTTCGAGACCGAGCGTAGCCCAGTAGCCTGTCTCCTCGTACGTCTCCACGAGCTCCCATCCCTCCTCGACCCTAAGCAGCAAGGGCACCTCACTCACGACGTGTTTGTCGTGGCGCATGCCGCAGAGGGCGACGGGGACGTGCCACTTCCACGACGTCGAACAGATGATCGCATCGAGGTCTTCCTCTGCGCACATACGCCGGAAGTCTTCCTCCCCACGGTCGTACAGCGTCGGGGTCGGCCGACCTGATGTCTCAACCCACCGTCTGGCGCGATGCAGATAGGCCATGTCGACGTCGCAGAGCGCCGGCACTTCTACGCCAGGTATTCCGAGAGCGGCATCGAGATGGTACGAACCTCGATCACCGACTCCGACGAATCCGAGGCGTAATTCAGACGACATCCACCCACTCCATCATCGTAAAGGGCTCCCGCGTATTCCATTTACCTCTCGTAAAATCGGGGAAATCGACGGGTTTATTCTGCGTATCCACCGACTTCTCGGTAAGCGGAGAGATCACGCTCGACGTCACCGAGTCGTACACGTCGAAGTACGGCACGACGTCCCGGCGCAGCGCTTCGACGAGCAGATGCCATGTAATCGGCGTCCGTCGCTGCCCGCTCCCGTGGCCTCGGATGGCCTCTCGCTCGGGCGGGTCGTACGCTTTGATGAGAGGATGTTCATACTCCTGGAGATAGGGCGCGGCATCTTCCCACCGGTGCGATTCCGGGCTGATTCCGTCCAGGTAGATTTTGGGCCCGTCGAGCCCTCGTCCGTCCACGAAGACGCCCTTGGATCCCTGAATGCGCGTAAGTTCGCGCGGATGCGGGGTGTGCGTATCAAAATTGAGCGTGACCAGTTTCCCTTCGACCGTTCGCAGGATCGTGGCGTTGTAATCGCCCTGTTTCATATCGAGCGTAACGTTCGGGTGATCCGGTCCGTAATGATCCTTCGCGTATTCGTTGAGCATGCCCGATTTCGTGCTCATCGAGAGGAGGAAATCGAAACGGTCCCCATGGTTGATGTCCTGATACGGCATGATCCGGTTCATAGCGTGATCCGGGTATAGACTGCCGTTGCGATGGATCGAATGCCACAGGCGCCATGGCTCCCCGTCGGGGGCATGCATCACGTGCCGGAGATCATGCAGGTATCCGCTCTCGGCGTGGATGATTTCGCCGAGAACGCCCTGCTGGATCATGTTTAGGAGCGCCATGTATATGCCGCCGCCGACCTCCGGCAGCACCTGTTCGAGCGCCATGGTCGCCCACTTGCCCGTGCCCTCGTAGGTCTCGACGAGCTCCCAGGCTTCATCGACGGTCAGAATGATGGGCAGCTCACTGACCGCGTGCTTGTCCGACCGCATGGCGGCCAGGCAGATCGGCGCATGCCATTTCCAGGACGTCGAGCAGATTACGGCGTCGAGCTCCTCTTCATCGCACATCCGCCGGAAATCCTCTTCTCCGCGACCGTAGAGCGTCGGCGTCGGCCTGCCTGATTGCTCCACCATCTTCCTCGCGTTTTGCAACCGGTCGTCTATAATCTCGCAGAGCGCAGGCACCTCCACGCCCTCCATCCCGAGCGCCACGTCGAGGTGATAGGTCCCGCGGCCGCCGATCCCAACGAAACCGAGGCGCACCACGTCCCGCCTGCGCGGCGCGGCCGTCAGGTCCCCCTCCGGGAGTCCGGCCAGGGTTAGGCCACCGGCGGCTGCCGCGGATATTTTGAGGAAATCCCTCCTGTCTACATTGTTGTCCATCTCGTGCTTCCGGTCTTCACCGTGGTGACGTTGCATGGTTCAGCGAGCCGTGTACGCGTCCTCGTGACGCGGACGGGTCTTCCACCTGCCGCGGGTGAAATCAGGGAATTCGACGGGTCGGCCGTTCATGGCGACGGACCGCTCCGAAAGGGGTGAGATCACGCTCGAGGTAACCGAATCGTACACGTCGAAGTCCGTCATTCGGTCCTCCTGAAGGGCCGTAATAAGCCGGTGCCATGAGAGCGGTGTCTTGCTACCGGCGCTACCATGTCCACGCAGCGTGTCGCGTTCGGGTGGCTGATAGTTCTTGACGATGGGATGCTCGAATTTGTCCAAGTACGGCCCCGCATCCTCCCATTCATGCGCCTTGGGGCTTGCCCCATCGACGTAGATTTTTTCTCCGAATCCGCGCTGCCTGAAGTAGATCCCTTTCGTTCCCTGCATCCTGAATTCTTCGCGCGGATGCGGCGTATTCGTATCGAAGTTCAACGTGATCATCTTGCCGCCCTCGGTGCGGATGAGAGAGACGTTGTAATCACCCTGGGCCATCTCCTGCGTCGCGTACGGATGGTCCTTGCCGTAGTAATGCGCCGCGTACTCGTTGATCGCCCTCGACTTAGAACTCAGCGAGACGAGATGTGTAAAGCGGTCTCCGCTGTTGATGTCCATAAGCGGCATGATCCGCGTTATGGGGTGATCGGGATAGAGATTGCCGTTCCTGAACGCGGAATGCCACAGGCGCCAGGGCTCGCGCTCGGGATCGAACTTGACGAGTCGAAGGTCGTGGACGTAGCCGCTCTCCGCATGAAGGATCTCTCCGAACAGGCCCTGGTAGATCATGTTGGAGAGCGCTGAATGGACGCCCTTGAAGCCGAGCGTCGCCCACCGGCCCGTCTTCTCATGGGTCTCGACGATCTCCCATGCCTCGTCGACGGTAAGCATGAACGGGACTTCACATACGCAGTGCTTGTCGTTGCGCATGGCGGCCAGATTAACGCCTGCATGCGACTTCCACTCCGTCGAGCAGATGACGGCATCGAGATCTTCTTCGGCGCACAGACGCTCGTAATCGGTCTCACTGCGATGATAGAGGCGCGGCGTGGGGCGACCGGACTCCTCTACCCAGCGCTTTGCCCGATAAAGATAGGCGTTATCGATGTCACAGAGTGCCGGCACTTCAACACCCGCGATGCCGAGGGCGACGCTCAGGTGCCAGGAGCCGCGGTCTCCAACGCCGACGAAACCCAGCCTCACGGTCTTTCCGTCACGACTTCGCGAAATGGATTTCGAGGCCCCGGGAGCTTTCCGGTCTACGGAACCCGTAGCTCGTCTAAAGAAGTCGCGCCGATCGAAGGTGTCGGGCATGATCTCTACTTCACTAGGATGATTGGACGGTCGGTTCTATATGGATGACGGGACGGTCGGTTCTATATGGATGATTGGACGGTCGGTTCTATATGGATGATTGGACGGTCGGTTCTATAGGATGACTGGACGTGCAGTTCGATAGGATCACGGGACGGGCAGTTCTCGGGGATGACAGGACGATCAGGCTTCCGGCTGTTCCTCCCCGTCCAGGTCGAGCAGGCGCGCAGCATTTCGGTAATAGACCTTCTCGAGAACCTCGGCCGGAAGATTCAGTCCCTTGGTCATCGTTCGGAAGGGTGTACCTGTCCGAACGAATTCGAGCGAGTCGCCCGTGGCAAGGTAGTCCCAGGTTACCTGTAGCCGTCGCTCTATCAGCTCCTCCTTTTCCTCCAGGAGCTCGGCCTCGGAAAGTTCGTCGGAAGCCCGGCCGGTGCCCAGATCCGTACCGTAAAGAATGCGATCCTGGTACTCGATAAAGAAGTCTCGGACTTTTTCGCTCGACTGAATGGCCAGGTCTCCAAATCGCTCGGCCGGCTCGACGTACAGATTCGGGAATCGGTCCAGGCGCGCGGCCACCTCATCCGTGTCATAGGCGAGGCTTCCAAGGTGCGCTCCGATGATGGTAAGATCGGGGTTGTTGGCGATCCAGCGGTCGCGGGCGTCGATGATTGTCTCCCACTCGGGCACATCCGTCAAATTGTAGGCATGGTACTGCGGATGATTTGCATAGTAATCATAATGCGGGCCGGCTTCATCGAGCGGCAGCCAGGCCGCGCGCGGCTCGCCGATGTGGGCCAGCACCGGGATGTCTTCCTCAACCAGAAAATCCCAGATCGGCTGAAAACGGGGGTCGTCAATCTGGACGAAGTCACCGTCCGTCTCGCGGAAGACCAGACCGACATTCTTCCAGACCTTAACCATGCGGGCACCCTCCTCGATATCACGCTTTAACCGTCCGATCACGTTCTCCGCGAAACGGGGTTCTTCGAAGCCGGACGCCTCGAAGGATGTACAGAGTATCATATGTTCGGGGAGTTCCCTCTGGTGCGCAACCATGGTATCCCATCGCGTACGCTCATTCTCAGGGATGACCTCGACGATCACGGCCCGCATGTTCCATTCATCGAGCACGGGCCGCAGATAGTCACGCACGTGCGTGTAGTGCGTATGGATATCGATCTTCGGCATCGATTCGCGATCGGTGGCCACGTTCGGTGCCGACGCAAGCCGGCAACCTCCCGCAATCAGGATCACAAACAGGAGGAGGGCGCTCGTTCTTGCTGAGTATCTCATCGTAGGGTCCGAAACGTTATAGATGTCAGTGTTCGCCGTCAGGCCGGAGGGCGAGATTACGGCGACCACGAACGCGGCGCGGCGCGGCGTTTTCTGAATGGCGAGGCGGCAGTGCGGATCGTCGGACTCGGTCACGGCACAATGATCATGCGCCGACTGTCGGAAACTTCGCCTGCGGTGAGTCGAACCATGTAGACGCCGCCGGCAAGCCCGTCGGCATCATAGTAGACTTCATACGAGCCGGGTCCATGATGCGCCTCGACCACGCTCGCTACATTCCGCCCGCGGATGTCGAAAACGGCTATCTCTACAAAGCTCGGCTCCGGCACATCGTATCGAATGCCGGTCGTGCGGCTGAACGGATTCGGATAGTTCTGATGCAGGCGCGGCGCATCGGGAAAATGGGAGCGGTCGTCGATGGAGGTGCTGGTCCCCTGAGCGGCGAACCATAGGTCGCCTTCGTAGTCCTCGCCGTCCGCAGACGCGTCGACGACCAGCAAATGATTCAGATTATTGTAGCCGGTCTCCTCATGCCACACATCTTCGTTGGCCAGTCGGATGGCATAGTGCGGACGGTCAGACAGCTCCTCGACGGGATCGGGAAGCGATAAATGGATTTCGTAAAAGTCTTCCGGCAGGTCCTCCGGGATACCGATGTCGAAGGACAGCGACTGCTCTTCACCGCCCAGCCAGTGGCGCGGATCGACGGGAAGAGCTACCTCAAATACGTCGTCCGGGTCCGACAGACTCGTAAGGACGACCTGAACGCGGCGCGGATTGAACGGGGAAGCCCACCCCCGATTTACAAGATC
>CAZART010000097.1:9673-19925 GCA_964487555.1 uncultured Rhodothermales bacterium | reverse complement strand
ATCCCTATCGCTTTCTCGCCTGGCGTATCCCTATCGCTTTCTCGCCTGGCGTATCTCTATCGTTTTTTCCTGACGTATCTTTATCGCTTTCTCGCCTGACCGATCCCTATCGTTTCGCCAGGCGCACGCGCGTCTCTCGCGGAATCTGCTCGGGATCCTCGAAATAGACCGGCAGCTCGCGGGCGGCCGGCGGAGCGGTGAGCAGGCCCTTAGCGCCGAAGCCGGTGAAGATCCACACGTTTTTTGAGCCGGGTAGAGGCCCGACCATCGGCAGGCGGATGCCGGGCACCGTCACCCGCACGCCTGCGCGGGCCTGCAGCACCTCGGACCCGGCGAGAGCCGGCAGCATGCGGGTGGTTTTCTGAAGAATCGCAGACGTCTGGAGCTCGGTCGGCATGAGGTGGTCGAAATCGTGCTCGTACGTGCTGCCCGCCACGAGCGCGCCGTCCTCGTGGGCGACGTAGCCCCGGCCGGCGAGGTGGGGCAGGTCGTCCGGAAGGTCTTTCGGCCGCGAAAGGCGGATCGTCTGACCCTTGACCTGATGGAGCCTCAGTCGTTCGAGCTCCGGAAAGCGCGCATAGCCGCGGCCCAGGGAGAGGATCATCTTCCCGCCGCTTATCCGGCCGCCACTGTCGAGCGTGATGCCGCCTTCATCCCATCCGGTAACGGCTGCGCCAACGCGCAAGACGGTGCCCTTGCTTTCGGCGGCCGCGAGGATGCGGCCGACCAGTCCCGGTAGATCTACGGCGCCGCCCGTCGTGATGAGCAGGCCGCCATCAGGTGCTGTGACCGCGGGATAGTGTTCGGCACAATCAGCCGTCGAAATCCACCTCGCGTGCTCGGGCAATTCCTCCGCCGACTGCTGAAACCGTTCGACCTGCGCTTCACCGTAAGCAGGTCGCAGCGTCGGGCGGCGCCGATACAGATCGTCGGCGCCGGCCCTCGTCACGAGAGCATCGAAAGCGTCGAGCGCCTCGTCGAGCCGCCAGACCGGACGCGCCCGCAAGCCGAGAATCGGATTGACCATGCCGGCGGCCGCTCCGGATCCGCCCGCGGCCGGGGCATCGCGCTCGACGACCAGCACGGATCCATGCTCACCCAGCGTCAGGGCGGCGCATGCACCGGCGAGGCCGGCGCCGGCAACGATGAAATCGAAGTCGGGCATGAGGATCGATGCATTGGCAGGCGAAGCAGCCGCGTGTATCCTATTTCATTCGAATTGATCCGCCACCGCCGGCCGCCCGATCGAAGATCGAGCGCGTGAGACGCATTGAAGCAGCCCGCAGCAACGCTTAGTTTGGCGATGCGACGTCGAATACGGCAAAACGACATCATGTCCCCGCGCTTCTTCTATACCATCCTGTCGGTACTTGCGATCGGGGCGGTCTACGCCCTGACGACCGTTCCGACGGCCCGGGCGCAGGATGAGATAATGAGAGGCGAGTTGCCCGATTCGATTGTCGTGACGGCGAACCGATATCCCGAGCACGTCACGCTGTCCGGCCGCCGCGTAGCCGTCTGGACCGCGGCCGATCTCGAGCGCCTGCCGATATCCGGATACGACGAGCTGCTGCGGACCGTCGCCGGCGTCGAGGTGATTTCACGGGGCGGTTTCGGCGTGCAGAGTGACGTCTCGATGCGTGGATCCACGTTTAACGGCGTGCTCGTGCTCCTGGATGGACTTCGGCTGAACGATCCGATGACCGGTCATTTTCTTTCGGATCTGCCGGTGCCGATGTCCGAGATCGCCCGCGTAGAGGTGGTGCGTGGGCCGGCCGCCGCCGTGTACGGGCCGGATGCCCTCGGCGGAGTGATCCAGCTTTTTACCCACGCAGGCCTTCACGGCCTTCGTCCGGTCGCCGAACGCGCCGCGGCGCGGCTCGAAGTGGACGCGCGGGCGCTCGGCGGACGCCATGGGCTGTACGGCATCGACGGCGCCGTGCGCCCGCGATCGCGTGATCGACACGTCAGTCTGGCCGGCGCCTTCGAGGGCGCCGACGGCCCGCAGATCACCGACCGCGAAGGGCGCCCCGTCGTCGGCCCGTCCGGCCCCGTTCGAAGCGATTTCGAGCGGAATGCGCAGACCATGGCCGTCACTCAACATGTCGGCGGCCGGCGAATCACCGCGCGCGCCGGCCGAGACCGCCGCGATTTCGGCGCCTATCATTACTATACGCCGTTTGTCAGCGATACGGCCCGCGAGCGGACGGAAACCCTCTGGATTCACGCCGGGGTCGATGCACCGCGCGGTGCGACCTACTGGCGGGTGCAGGGCGGGCTGAAGCAGCATGACGATCGGTACGTCTACAATCCGATGACCCCGGCGAACGAGCATAGAAGCCGCCTCGGTCAGATTCACGGATTCGCGGTACGCGAGATCTCGCCCGCGCTAATGATGACGGCCGGCGCCGCCGCAACCTGGCGCGCCATCGACAGCAATAATCTCGGGCGGCACAGCGACGCGGCGGCGGGTGCCTTCTACAGTCTTCGATGGCAGCCCCGCCCGCCCCTGTCGGTAACCGGAAGCGCCCGCTTCGACTACGATGAGGCCTTCGGCACGGCCTTCACGCCGCAGCTGGCCGCCGTCCTGTACGGCGGCGGATTCGGCCTGCACGCCGTGGCAGGGCGGGCTGTTCGCTCGCCCAACTACATCGAGCGTTTCTTCAACACGACGCTGGCACGGCCTCGTGGTCAGAGCGTCGGCAATCCGAACCTCCATCCCGAGCGGGCCTGGTCGTATGAGGCCGGCGCATCGCTCTACCCCGAGGAGGGCGTCGCGCTCCATGCGACCGGCTTTCTCCGATATACGAGCGATCTCATCGACTACGCCCGCCTCAGCCCGGCCGACACCATCTTTCTCGCCCGCAATCTCCACAACGTCCGGACGGCCGGGCTCGAGGTGGACGCCTCTATACAGCGGTCCCTCGGTGCGAGCCGGCTGCGCGCCGACGCCGCCTACACGCTGCTCGACGCCGATCTCGGCGCTCTCGATGAAGCGGTAGATTACAAGTACGCCCTTACGAACGCGCGTCACATCGCCCAATTGGCGATGACGTTTTCAAGCGGTAAATCCTTCGGGGGATTGCAGGCTCTCTATCGCGACCCGCTGGCCGGCGACGCATACACGGTCGTCCATGTCCGAACCGGCTACGCCCTCAACGCCGGAACCGGCATCCTTCAAGGCTCCGTCGAGCTCCGAAACCTCTTCGATCGGACGTACAGTGAGGTGTTCGACGCTCCGTCCCTTCCGCGCTGGTGGCTCCTGCGAATTCGTTACATCCAGTGACGGCCGCTTCCTCGCGACATCCGCGTGTTCCCCGTCGCTTCCGGCGTATCCGGCGAGGGAAGAAGCGGATGGTCAATCCGAGCGCTTCGCGGACGACGACGACGTCAATTTTGGACATCTTCCGGCAGGCGGATCATCATTCTGGTCTCCGTCATGCCGCCGGCCCGGAGCCGGTAGGTATACGTGCCGGGGGCGAGGCCCCGGGCGTCGAAACGTGCGGCATGAATGCCGGCCGGCTGTCGCTCATCGACGAGCGTGCGGACGCGGCGCCCCAGGAGGTCGAACACTTCGAGCACTACCGTCGCCGCCACGTCGATTTGATAGGCGATCGTCGTCGTGCGGTCGAACGGGTTGGGATAGTTCTGACGCAGCTCGAAATCGGAAGCGACGGGCTCATCTTCAACGCCCGTCCCGGCGCGCTCGTACGAAATTCTTCGAAGCGGGCCGTTGTACGATATCAGGTAGAGGCTTCCATCCGGTCCCACGGCGGCGTCGGTCAGATTTTTGAATCCCGATCCGAAGAGACGGCTTTCCCATCCGTCCGACCCGTCCGGCTGGAGATAATTTAACGCGTCCGCGAAGTAGTCGGCGTAGAAATGGACGCCGTCGAACTGAGCAGGAAAGCTAACGTCGAGGCGAGGGTTTTTCGGCCGATACGTGGCGAGTGCGATCGCCGACCGCCGGCTCGGCCTGCTGTATTCGTAGTCGAATATCGGCGGCGTCGGCTGGGGTGCAATGATCGCATAGGTCTCCTGGAAGAAGGTCTTCCCTTCGTGGCGTGGATAGCCGAAGTTTTCGCCTCCGGTCGACAGATTTAACTCTTCTCTGATGTTCGTGCCGACGTCGCCGATAAAGAGGCGGTCCGTGTGCGGATCGATGGCAAATCGGAACGGATTGCGAAGGCCGATCGCGAATATTTCCGGCAGGCGATCGGATCCTTCATCGGGAAATGCCGGGTTGTCGTCCGGCACGGTGCCGTCGCGGTTGATCCGCAGGATCTTTCCATAGGGGTTCGATAGATCCTGCATGTACGGCTCCTCGTATTCTTTCCACCTCTCGTCCTCGCCGTGGCTTACGTAGAGCGTCTTGTCGCGGCCGAATCGGATCGTGCCGCCGTTGTGATACTGGGATTCATCCGGCAGCTCCAGTATGACGTCTTCCGACGCAAGATCAATGGTCAGGTCGCTAGAGCGGGCGTCGGCGACGTCGCCATCCACGCGAAATTTGGAGACGCGGTTAAAGCCCGTATTGCTCGTGTAGAAGAGATAGACGTGATTGGAATCGGGAAAGTCGGGATCGACGGCGATGCCGAGAAGCCCGCGCTCTGACGAGATGGCGAGATCCGGAATCATCGCGACGGGTTCGGTCTTCATGTCGCCATCGACCAGCAGCCGTACTTCACCGTTCTGGTGCCCGACAACGAAGATGCGGTCGTCGGGAAGCAACGCAAAACCCATCGACTTCTCGCCGGGTCGAGGATGGACGACATCCACCGAAAAGCCCTCCGGCACGCTCTGCGCCGCCGCGTAGGGAGCCGTAGAGAGGGCAGCCGGAAGGAGGATGGCGACAAAAACGGCCGCAGACGGCAGCGACAGATCACGTAGATAGGAGAGGCTTGACTTCCGCGAGAATATCACTGAACGGGCTGTACGTTGACTCGGAGGTGAAGAATCGATGTCAGAGGATATCGGACTCTTCCTAGAGTCGCAAGTCATTGCCGCAGGCCCGCCTATCATTTGCCGGCGGCCCGCCCGTCATCGCCGGCGGCCCGCCCATAATCGCCTGTGGTCCGCCCATCATCGCCCGTGGCCCGTCCATCATCGCCTGTGGCCCGTCCATCAAAGCCTGTGGCCCGCCATTATCGCCTGTGGTCCGCCCAACCTTGCCCGTGGCCGCCTGCGCGGCGCCCCGCGCTTCGCCCGAGGCCTGTTGGTGCTCCATCCGAGGCCGTTCGCATTTACACGAACATATCGGGACTCACTTCGAGCGCGACTTCCGAGATCTTGTTGACCGGGAGGCCGGCTCGCCGGGCGTGCTCTACGATGGCTTCCGGATTGGGTGCGTCGTACTCGCAGTAGATTTTGCCTTCCGATTCGGAGACGTAGCTCTTGATCCAGACCACGTCCGTCATGCCGGCAATGGCTTCGTTGGATCGGCGGCCTGCCTTATCGAGTTCGTCGCGTGAAATCGTTCCGACGTCACGTTCAATGATATAGCGTGGCAATTGGACCTCCCGCGGGCGAACCCGCAGCCTTTGGATCGACAGATAGGGGGATTGAACTGATCAATATCGAAGATTACGGAGGAATATGCACAATTCCGGCTAGCCCGGCTCATTTTCGGTGTTCTTTTTAAGGGAATTACAAGCGTCGATGAGCCGCGCGTCGCCCGTTTCCAGTGCGACCACCAGAGCTTGATCGAGATACTCACGGGCGCGATCGTCCTCGCCCCGCGCTGCGTGCACTCTCGCCAGGTGGTGGAGCATCCAGCCCTCGCCGGGACGGTCGTCGAGATCCCATCGAAGCTGGAGCGAGCCGGCGTAGGCTTCGATCGCTTCCTCGTGCCGGCCTTCATCGACGCAAATATCTCCCAGCACGGCCAGCGCGTGCGCTTCAAGCTGAGCATGCCCCCGCCCCCGGTGGGCATCGATCGCTTCAAGCATCTGGTCCTCGGCTTCGCGGTGCCTTTTGAGACGAAACAGCGTCAGTCCGATGCTATTCATCATCAGGCCTGTTCCATCGGCGTCCTCCCATAACCGGAAGAGCTCGAGGGCCTTTCGGTAGTGACCGAGCGCCTCTTCGAAGTGACCCCGCTGCCATTCAAGAATGCCGGCGCTATTGCGCAGCTGCGCTTCCTTTTCAGCTTCTCCCGCCCGCTCCGCCAGATCGATGGCGTCGAGATAGTGGGCCAGTCCTTCGGTCTCGTCGCCGCGTTGTCGGGCGAGGCGAGCAAAGGCTTCCAACGTTTCGATCTCGGTCGAGACGGAGAGGGCATCGAGCCGTTCGGCAATGCGGCGCCATGCCGCCTCGGCCTCCTCGACGCGATCTCGCCGTTCGTGGATCGCCGCGATTTTGGTCAGCGCCTCGGCCTCAGCCTGAGCATCCTCCAGCCTAAAGAAACAGTCGGCGGCTTCGACGAGGTATTCCAGGGCCTCATCGTAGCGTTCCAGGCTCAGAAGGATATCGCCGAGGACCAGGAGCGACTTCGCGAGCGCATCACCATATCGAGAGCGGCGGCTGAGCTCGATCGCGTCTTTGTAGGTTGCGATGCTCCGCTCGACGTCGCCCTGTCTCAGGGCGATATGGGCGATGCTCATGAGGTTATAGGAGAGTTGCAGGGGAATACGGTGCTCGATGGCGATATCACGTGCGCGTTCGTGATACGTCAGTGCCTTCTCATCGTCGCCGGTCATCTGATAGATAGTGCCGAGGCTGTGGTAGTGATAAGCCTCCATGGAAGGATTGTCGATGCGATCGACGACGCCCTGCGCCTGCTTCAGGTATTCGAGCGCCTCGTCATACTGCTGCTCGTCGCGCATGAGATTGCAGAGGTTGATGAGGTCGCCGACGACGGACTTATCGTCGCCGCTCTCCCGATGAAGGGTGAGGAGCCGCTCGTTGAGCGCGACGGCTTCCTTGCGGCGCCCCTGGTGCCAGCGCAGAAAGCCTAAACTGCGTAGCGTACGCCGCTCCGCAGCCGCGTCGCCGGACGCTTTCGCCTGCTCCATGGCCGACGTAAGCGAAGCTTCCGCTTCGTCGTGGCGGCGACGGAGCACGTGGAGGTCTCCCTGCCGCCGATACACCTCGGCAAGCTTCGACGAGGGATCATCGGGCGGCAGCAGCTCGATCAGCTCGTCGATGATGCGCTGCTGTTTGGCGCGGTCGCCGAGGTTTTCGCAGACGCGTTCGTGCTCCAGGAGCACGTCGATGAGCAGTTCGCGTTGCCAATCATCCTCAGCCGCCTTCTCAAGCCATTCGCGGACGTCGGTGAGCAGAACGTCGGCATCCGTGAATTGGCCGATGCGACTGGCGCGGTCCGCCGCGCTTTTTCCGTACGTCGCCGCACGGCGGTAGTCTTCCGCCCTGGCGAAATGATGGACGAGCAGGTCGAGGTACTCGTCCCGCTGGTCGGGAAAGAGCCGCTCGATCGCCTCTCCCACCTGCAGGTGCAGCGCCTTTCGCTGATGCTGGAGCAGGGAGTCGTAGGCGACGTCCTGGGCAAGCACGTGTTTAAACCGGTAGAGGGCTTCGGGGAGTACCTGCGTCTGCTGAATGAGGCCCAGCTCCCGGAGCGTATCGAGGGCGTGCCGGAGATCGTCGCTCTCGGGAACGATTTCGGCGAGAACCCGCCGTGGAAACTCGCGCCCAATGACCGCCGCGATTCGCACGGTCTTACGCACCTGATAGTCGAGCCGGTGAAGGCGCGAGCGTATAACGGCCTGCACCGTGTCGGGTAGATCGATCGTCTCCAGCGATTTTGTGGGATTCGCTGTTCCATCGTCGACGCCGACGAGATCCTCCTCGAGGAGAGCGCGGGAGATCTCTTCGAGAAAGAACGGATTGCCGCCGGTGCGAGCGTGGAGCTGCGCCGCCAGCTCATCGCTTACGTCTTCGGCCCCGAATGCGGAAGCGATGAGCGCGCGCGACGAGGATTCGTCGAGCGGCTTGAGATGGAGCGGCGTGTGATGGCCGGAATGGGACCAGGAGGCCTGATGCTCCGGCCGGTAGGTGACGACAACCAGAAGAGGATACGAGGCGGCAATCTCAGCGACCTGCATCAACACATCCTTCGAAGCGTCGTCGGCCCAGTGCCAGTCCTCCAGCAGCAGCACCGTCGGCCGGTGCTGCGCACTCAGGGTGATGACGCCGGCTAACGCCTCTACCATGGCCATGCGAAGGTCTTCACCCTGGAGATGATCCGGCAGCGGGCGGTCGCCGGCGGAAATCGAAAGCACGTGCAGGTACAGGGGAATGAAGACGTCGAGACCGGCGTCGATCGCGGCGATACGTTCGACGATGATCGACTGCATCTCCTGGGGCGTCATGTCGTTCGTGAGGCCGAAGGACTGACGAAGCAGATCGATGAACGGCAGATACGCGACCTTCTCGCCGTACGCCTGGCACCGGCCCTTTAGAATGGCGCCGTCGTGCTCAATCTTCCGAACGAATTCGTAGAGGAGGCGGCTTTTTCCGAGACCGGCGTCACCGACCACCGTGACGAATTGCCCGCTTCCCTCCATCGCAAGGCGATAGAGCTCCAGGAGCTGGTCGAGCTCGGCGTCGCGGCCGGAGTACGTGGTCATGCCGGCTTTCTCCGCGGCCTCGAGGCGGGTCTCGAGGCCGGTCTCCGACGCGACCCGGTAGGGCGTAATGCTCGACGAGCTGCCTTTGATGCGCGTCGCGTGTCCCGGCTCGGTTTCGAAGAAAGGGCGGACGAGCCGCTCGCAGTCGGGACTGATGAGAATTTCATCGGATTCGGCGTGCAGAGAAAGCTGTGTCGCCAGGTTCAGCGCCGAACCCGTGATGTTGAGCGCATTCTGCTGCGACTGCACGACGAGGATGCCCGTGTCGATGCCGGTGGCCGGGGAGAGCCGGCATCCGGTCCGTGCCTCGATCTCGTCGCTGATTGTGCCGAGGTGAGCGTGAATGCCGCGGGCGGCGCGAACGGCGCGGACGAAGTCGTCCTCGTGGGCCTCCGGTACGCCGAAGAGGGCAATGATCGAATCGCCGTCGCATTGATGAAGTCGACCATCCCACGTGCGGACGAGCTCGTCCACCTCGGTTTGAATGCGCTGCGTGACGGCTTGCAGCTCATCCGGGATCATGCAATCCATGAGCTGGAAGAAGCCGTGCAGCTGGGACACGACGACGGTCGCTCGGAGCCGTTCGGGAACGGCGGCGGGCAGCCGCGACACGCGCGGCGTCGCCGGCCGGCTCTCCAGATTGGCGAGTGCGGCGTGGAAGGCCTCCGCCGAGGTGAATCGGTCTGCGGGATCCCGGCGAAGCGCGCGGTCGACGGCGTCGGAGAGGGGCGCCGGTACATCCTTCCGCTGCGTCTTCAGCGGGTCCGGCGTTTCATGAAGGATGGCATAGATCACGGCATCCTGATAGACACCGTCGAATGCGCGCCGGCCTGCCAGCATCTCATAGAGAACGACGCCCAGCGACCACAGGTCGGATCGATGGTCGACCTCTCCGCCACGGGCCTGCTCGGGACTCATGTACGCCACCGTGCCGATCGTAGCACCGGACTCGGTGAGCGCGAGATTGGCGATCTTCGCGATGCCGAAATCCAGGATCTTGACCCCGCCGTCGGAGGTCAGCAGGATGTTGGCCGGCTTGATGTCGCGGTGCACGATCTGCCGCTCATGCGCCCGCGCCAGGCCGGCAGCGACGTCCCGAGCGATGTCGACGGCCTCGGCCACTTCGAGGGGACCGCGTTCGAGGCGATCGCTCAGCGTCTCGCCCTCGTAGAACGCCATCGCGATATAGAGCCGGCCATCGGGCGTTTCGCCGATGTCGTAGATGGTCGCAATGTTCGGATGCTCCAGCCCGGCGGCCGCGCGGGCCTCCGCGATGAAACGGGTCTTGGCCGTCTCATCGGCGTTGAGGTGGTGGGTGAGCATCTTGATGGCGACGAGCCGATCGAGGCGTTCGTCGCGGGCCTTGTATACGACGCCCATGCCGCCGCGGCCCACCTCTTCCACGATCTCATAGGGCCCGATGCGACGCTCACGGCTCGCGAATGTCGCGGGCAGCGGGGGCGTTTCGTCAAGAAGGCTCTTCGCGGCATGGGCATTGAGCAGCGTGAGCACCTGGGTCTCCAGGGCCGAGTTCCCCGTGCACGCTTCGCGCACGTAGCGGCGCCGGCCGTCGTCGTCCGAATGGTCCAGGGCGGCGTCGAACACCGACCACATCCGTTGCCAGTCCGATGCATTCATGGTCGCGTGGTGTTTACTTCATCGCG
>CAZART010000097.1:0-9573 GCA_964487555.1 uncultured Rhodothermales bacterium | reverse complement strand
CGCTGGCGGGAAGCGGATTTTTCGTCCCACAATAATCAAGCAGTGGCGGGAAGCGGAGCTACCCGTCCCACAACGCCGGCGGGGCGAACTCGATCAGATTTCCTGCGGGGTCGCGGAAATAGATCGACGTTCCCGCCCGCCACACCACCTCGCGCTCGATCGCAACGCCGCGGCTGTGCAGGTGCGCTCGCCAGGCCTGCAAATCCGCCTCGGACATGGGGAAGGCGAGGTGGCCGGCGCCCTCGGCGCCGTGGGGCGGCACGCTGCGCTTCGGCGAGCGCGACCGTCCCGGATCGAAAACGAGGATCACCTGCTCACCGCACTGAAACGCGACGGCGTCTTCGAACCGGGACGTCACGCCGAGGCCCAGGACGTCCGTGTAGAAGGTCTCGGCGGCGTCGAGGTCGTCGGCGTACAGAGAGACTTCGAGGACGCGGTTGAGCGGGGAATGGGGCATGAAGAGGAAGAATGGGTCGTGATTGAGCGCCGAGGTACTACTGGGCGGTTGAGCCGGCCGGAGCGTTCGGCGGCGCACGGTTGGCGATGCACGATGACGGGCTCGTCGCTTTGATACGGCGGAGCCCGGACCGTTCTCCTCAAACAGGGTACCGGCTTGCCGCTTTGACGCGGCGGAGCCGGTACCGTTCTTCCCCGAACCGATCACGCGACCGTCTGCCCGCTGACGAAATCGCCGGTTTTGCCCGCTTGCGGTTGCGCAGCCTCCGGTTTGATGTTCTGGTTTACACGGAAGAAATTGTCGGGGTCGTACATCGCCTTGATCCGCGCCAGCCGGTCGTAGTTGTCGCGGTAGGAGGCGCGGACGCGTTCCTCGCCCTCGTCCATAATCATGTTGAGGTAGGCGCCGCCGGCCGAGTACGGGTGGACGGCGTCCCAGTAGTCCCGAGCCCACTCGATCATCGTGTCGTTGTGGGACGGATCCGGATGGACGCCGACGATGACCTGGCCCCAGTGCGCGTCGCGGTAGCTCCAGGGGGTCTCCTTCTTGCCGACGCGGTGGGCGGCCCCGTTGATGGGGTATAGATGCATGGTCGACTGCGGCGTCGGCAGCTTATGGGCGAACTCGACGTGACGGTCGATGGCCTCATCCGGCAGCTCGCTAAAGAAATCGGCTTTCCAGTACCACTGATGGCCGTGCGGAAACAGCGCGTCGAAGGCGCTCTGCAGGGCCGGGAACGGCATGGGCTGGATGCCGAACAGGGCGGGGTTCAGATCCTTGACCGGCTGGAAGACTTCGTCGGCCCGCTCGGCGTCGCCCGCGTAGCACCAGAGGACGCCGCACATTTTTTTCATGTGCAGCTCTTCGGGGAAGGGGGCGACGGGGGGGACGGTGAGGAAGGCGAACCATCCGTTCAGCTCTTCCGGCGCATCGACGATGAATTCGCGGTACCACTGCATCATCTCTTTGGCGCGATCGAGATGCCAGAACGTGGGCCCGCCGACGATCGTGTGGACGTCGTGGAGGCGGAAGAGGAAGGACGTGACGACGCCGAAATTTCCGCCGCCGCCGCGGAGGGCCCAGAACAGGTCGGCGTGCTCGTGCGGGCTTGCCGTGACGAGCTTGCCGTTGGCAAGGACGACGTCGGCCTCGAGGAGGTTGTCGATGGTGAGGCCGCAGGTGCGGGTGAGATTACCGAGTCCGCCGCCGAGGGTGAGTCCGCCGACGCCGGTGGTGGAGATGATGCCGGACGGGACGGCCTTTCCGAAGGCGTGGGTGGCGTGATCGACGTCGCGCCAGAGGCATCCGCCTTCGGCGCGGACGGTCGCGGCGTCGGGATCGACGCGTACGCCGTTCATGCGGGAGAGATCGATGACGAGGCCGTCGTCGCAGGATCCAAGGCCGGCGCCGTTGTGTCCGCCGCCGCGGATCGCCACGAGGAGGCCGTTCTCCCGGGCGAAATTGACGGCGGCGATGACGTCGGCCGCGTCGGCGCATCGCGCGATGGCGGCGGGGCGGCGGTCGATCATGCCGTTATAGACCTTACGTGCCTCGTCGTAGGCGGGGTTGCTGCGGCCGATGAGCTCGCCGTGCAGTAAATCGCCCAGGCGTTCGGTGATTTGGATGTCGGGGGATGCAGGGGTCATGGTTGTTCCTCGGTCGGTTTTTATTTTTGTTCGATTCTCGATTCTCGATTCTCGGTTCTGGTTAAGGTCGTCTTATTGGGGCTTCGGCGTTCCCCTTTTTTAATACAAGCCGAAAAAGGGGGCAAACTCCCTCACGCGGTTCGGCGGAGGCTGTGAAATGTTTGTGGACACGGTCGTGATGCGGCGATCGGCGCTGTGGGCTCATTATCATATAGGGTGCACGATCGTGCAGGGTGCACGCCGATGGACGTGCCGCACCGCCTAACGTCGCGTGCAGGCCGGTCGGCGCGCGGAACCGCACGACGCCGAGCGCAGGCGGGTCGGCCCGATACCACGCCGCTCGAACGAATAGGCAGGCGGGACATGTCAACCGATAGGGTCATCATCATCGGTGCCGGGACGATCGGACTCTCGATCGGATGGCGCCTCGCTCGGGCGGGGCAGGACGTCGCCGTTTACGAGCGCGGGCAGGCCGGCCGCGCCACGTCCTGGCTTGCGGCCGGGATGCTTTCCCCGGATGCCGAGATCGGCTTTGAAGAGCTCGAGCTCTACCGCTTCAACCGCGAGAGCGCGCATCGGTGGCCGCGCTTCGTAGAGGAGCTCGAAGCGGAAAGCGGAAGCACCGTCGACTTTCGGATGGACGGGACGCTCATTGTCGCCGACGATCGCGACGCCGCCGAGGCGCTCCGTCGGCGCTTTCAGTTCATGCGGGAGATGGGCCTCAGCGTGGAGTGGCTCACGGGCGCCGAGGCGCTGGATCTCGAGCCGTTCGTCGCGCCGCGGCTGGCCGCCGCCGTCCACTCGCCGCGAGACTTTCAGGTCGACAATCGCCTCCTGGTCGATGCGCTTGCCGAGGCCTTCCGGCGCCGGGGCGGCGCGCTGCACGAGCATGCTCCGGTAAAGGCCATCGAGCCGGATGTCGACACGCCGCATATCCTTCTCGACGACGGCGAACGCGTCGCCGGATCGGCCGTCGTCGTCGCGGCCGGGGCGTGGTCTCGTGCGATAGACGGGCTTGAAGGAGAGGAAAAACCGCCGGTCCGTCCGGTTAAAGGGCAGATGATCGAGCTTCTGATCGAGAGGCCGTTCGATCTGAAGCACGTCATCCGCGGTCCGAACGCCTACCTCGCTCCCAAATCCAACGGCCGCCTCCTCGTGGGCGCCACCAGCGAGGAGATGGGTTTCGACGAACGCGTTACCGCCGGCGGACTGTTTCGGGTGCTCGAGGGCGGCTGGGAGATCGTGCCCGGCATCTACGATTTGCCGGTCGTCGATTCGTGGGCCGGCCTGCGGCCTGCGAGCCGCGACCACCTGCCCATCCTGGGCTACGGCGAGGCGCCGGGTGTCGTGATGGCGACCGGATTTTACCGGCACGGCATCCTGTTGACGCCGATCACCTCGGAGGAGATCGCGCGCCTGCTTCTCGAGGGCGAAACCTCGGATTGGCTCGAGCCGTTTTCACCGAGGCGGTTTCAGAGGGCTTGACCGTTGAAACGGATTTAACTCTTGAAGGGGTTTGATCCTTGAAGGAGTTTGTCTCTTGATGGGCTGTCGGCGCTTCGACCGGCCTCCCGCTTCGATTGTCGGCGCCGACGCACGCTCGGGCGCCGGCTTCACGCCCTCGGGCCCGCCGTGCAGCAGCGTCATTGATCAGCGGATGAGGAGAGTGCAGATGCCGACACAGACGGCCATTCAGATCATATTGAACGGCGAAGCCACCGAGCATCCCGCCGCCACGACGGTGGCCGAGTTTCTCCGTACGCGCGGCCTCGATCCTACGGACCCGAAAGGCGTCGCCGTGGCGGTGAACGACGAGGTCGTTCGAAAATCGGACTGGGACACCACCAGGCTGCATGAGGGCGACCGCGTGGAGGTCATCACGGCCCGCCAGGGGGGATGACGGATCCCATTCCATTCGCCGCCTTGCTGTAAAGGCATCGATGAGCGACGAAATACCTGTTGCACCAAGCTGATCGTGCTGACCGGATTCGTTTGTTTGAACGACAATTCGGTCGGTACGGCCGACAGGCGAACGGCGTCGCTCTCATCTTCTCGGCACGTCGGCACGTCGGCACGTCGGCACGTCGGCACGTCGGCACGTCGGCACAGCGGCACAGCGGCACAGCGGCACGTAGGCGCAGCGGCAAGCCGTCCAACTCCGGAGAATTCCGCTTCGCAGGATTCGAACCCGGCAGCGAGTGGGCAGTATCCAGTATCCGACCGCGCACGTCGCACCAGAATCCAGATACGTACAGTGACCCACCTGAACGGTGATACCGATTCCCTGCAGATGGCGGGACTGACCCTCAGCTCGCGCCTCATCATGGGCACGAGCCGTTATCCCAATCCCCAGGTTATGCTCGAGGCTCTTGATGCGTCGGGGACGGAAATGGTGACGGTGGCCATCCGTCGAATCAACCTGCAGGATACGTCCGAAGAGAGCTTTCTCGATCTGCTCATGAGCCGGCACCTTCACCTGCTGCCGAATACGGCGGGGTGCTACACGGCGCGCGAGGCGGTTCTCGTGGCGCAGCTCGCGAGGGAGGCGCTGGAGACGGATCTCATCAAACTCGAAGTCATCGGCGACGACGAGACGCTGCTGCCGGACGTCGAACAGCTTCTCAAGGCGGCCAGGCAGCTCATAAATGATGGGTTCAAGGTACTCGCTTATGCGAACGACGACCCGATTACGTGCCGGAAGCTGTCGGACCTGGGCTGCGCAGCCGTGATGCCCCTGGCGTCGCCGATCGGAAGCGGGCAGGGCCTCATCAATCCGTACAACCTTCAATTGATTCGGGAGCTCATCGAGGACACGCCGCTTATCGTCGACGCCGGCATCGGCACGGCAAGCGATGCGGCCAGGGCGATGGAGCTCGGATTCGACGGGGTCCTGCTGAATACGGCCGTGTCGGAGGCCCGGCATCCGGTGATGATGGCCACGGCGATGCGCCGCGCCGTGGAAGGTGGGCGCCTCGCGTATAAAGCGGGCCGTATGCCGCGTCGGTTCTACGCCCAGGCGTCGTCCCCGGAAGAGGGACGCATCGACGTTTCCTCTCATTGACCTCTCATTGACCGTTGGCCCAGATGATGTCGAGCGCGATCCTTCACGAAACCCCGGCCGTACCTGTGCCGTGGTTAGAAATTTCGTCTCCATGGGCCGATTGATCCGCACGTTCTTCGATGACGTGAAAGAAAATGCGGCCATCTCGACGAGATCTGCGTAGTCCTCCAATTTTGGTATCGGATCTGTGAGCATCGATCGAATTCTTCCGCGCCTCATCCTCATCGGAGATGAATTCACAAAGGAAACGAGGTCGGACGCTATCGTCGAAGCGGTGCGCGGCGGGGTGCGGTGGGTGCATCTTCGCGACCACAGGGCTCGAAACCGCGCCTTCGAGCTGGTAGTGCCCTCGCTCATCTCGCGGATCCGCGAGGAGGCGGTTGATGCGGCCATCTCGATCAACGGTCGTCCTGACATCGCCCAGCACCTGGCTCTGCACTATCACGCTCGAACGCATCCGGATTCCGTCGCCGACGCTCGCCGCCAGCTTGGTCCGAGCCCGGTCATCGGCTTTTCCGCGCACGACGTCGCCGGGGCCGCGGCCGCCGTCGAAGCCGGTGCGGATTACGTCCTCATCAGCCCCATCTTCCCTACGACGAGCAAGCCCGACGCCGATCCGATCGGCCTCGATCCCGTTCGCGCCTGCGCCGAGCGACTCGTCGAGACCCCCGTCTTCGCCCTGGGCGGCATCACCCCGGACAACATCCGCGACTGCCTCGACGCCGGCGCGCACGGCGTCGCCGTTCTCTCGGGCATCCTCGACGCGAACGATCCCGCGGCGGCCGCCGCCCGGTACCAGAACGAACTTCCCAAGCAAAAAGGACGAAGCTGACCTAACCACCTTCTATTCTCTACGCTCCACCCTATGAATCTCGCCCTCACCATCGCAGGCAGCGACTCCGGCGGCGGCGCCGGCATCCAGGCCGACATCAAAGCGATGCAGGCCAACGGCGTCTACGCGGCCAGCGTCATCACCGCCATCACCGCACAGAACACGGTGGCGGTTACCGACGCCTTCGAGCTGCCGGTAAGCCTCATCGCGTCCCAGATCGACGCCGTCTTCGACGATCTGCCGATCCGGGCCACGAAGACGGGGATGCTCTCCTCATCCGAGGTCATCGAGCTCATCGCGGCGAAGGTTGAGGAGCGGGAGATCAGCCCGCTCGTCGTCGATCCCGTCATGATTTCCAAGAGCGGATTCAAACTGCTGAAAGACGAGGCGATCGACACGCTGAAGACGCGGTTGATTCCGCTGGCGGCGGTGATTACCCCGAATGCACACGAGGCGGAGCACCTTACCGGCCTCGAGGTCAAATCCGTGCAAGGGGCGCGGGAGGCGGCGCGGATGATCTTTGAGATGGGGCCCGCCGCCGTGTTGGTCAAGGGCGGCCATTTCGAGGAGGAACGGGAGGCGATCGACGTGCTCTACGACGGGAAGAGCTTCCACACGTTTGCGGCGCCGTTCATCGAGACCAAGAACACGCACGGATCGGGATGCACCTTCGCCGCATCCATCGCGGCGAACCTGGCCCGCGGGTACCCGCTGCGGGAATCCGTGGCGCGGTCGAAACGCTACGTCACCGACGCGATCCGGCACGGCCTCGACATCGGCGAGGGACACGGGCCGACCAATCATTTCTATTTTCTGGATCGGTGCGACCTCTTCCCGGTCGCCGACCAGTAGTGGCGTATCCGAACGAACAGGAGGCGGCCCGCAGCGGCCGACGCCACCGGCTGTTTGCGGCTCTAGTGGCCGCTGCCGGACACGCACACGGACGTCTCGTCCGCCGCTGGAAGGAGCGCCTGCTCGGAAGGCTGACCGGCACCGTCGTCGAGATCGGGCCGGGCGCCGGCGTCAACCTCACGTATTTTCCGGAGGACGTTCGGTGGATCGGCGTCGAGCCCAACGTCTTTCTGCATGAGTACATCCGCAAGGAAGCCGAGCGCCTGGGGCGGGAGGTGGAGGTCATTACGGGACTGGCGGAGGCTTTACCGTTCGACGACGCCTCCGTCGACGCCGTCGTCAGCACGATCGTGTTGTGCTCGGTGGAGGACCTTTCGGGTTCTCTTCGGGAGATCCGCCGCGTCCTCAAGCCCGGCGGATCCTTCGTCTTCATCGAGCACGTCGCAGCCGATCGCGGCACCGCCCGGCGCACCCTCCAACGCATGATCGCCCCCTTCTGGAAAATCGCCGCCGACGGCTGTCACCCGGATCGGGAGACGGGCCCCGCCATCGAAGGCGCGGGCTTCGCCGCGGTGGACTATGAGCGATTCAGGCTCTCGGTGCCGGTTGTGGGTCCTCATATTGCGGGGGTGGCGCGGAAGGCATAGTCCATCATTTCGTAAGTACGGTCACGTAATAGGAGGGTCGATGACGCGGAGTACGATGCAGCGGCACTCATATGTTACCGTAGTTGCGAATTGATGGACTTAGTTACTCACGGCTTGATGTGGGGAGGAAGCCGCCGGGGGTACTCGTGCTACCGATCGGCGTCTTCAAATGTTAGATGGCCGGGGACGCATGGCGACGTGGGATTGGCCTTGATTTTGCAAACTCGAAACGCTAGGCTTCGTCGACAATCGCTGTTGCAAGAAATGTCCTGAAAGATCAAGACGATAATTGTTACTGCTCCTTCGAGCCACCAAGTTGTATCACTGATTCAGGCTGAAGACCATGCAGTACATCGCTCGTTGTACAGGAATCTTGCTATGCACCTCTCTCGCGTTTCTTGCGGCGTGTGACTTCTCAAAGGACGAACCTGACGTGCAGGTCGTACAGTATACAGGACCAGCATTAGAAGCTGACCGCATCCCGAAATGGACGATCTCCGAAGGTACGGAAGAGGGTGAGCTGACGCTCACGTACACCCAGTTGCCGATCGATCCTGATCCGGACAGCAATGTTGATTATCAAGGATTGGAAATTGGCCACACGGTATTTCTTACGTTTTCGAATGTGACCGGAGAGTTGCCCCGGTTCGAAGACCTCTGGGTAGGCGTTGTTGGAGGTACGGGACGCACCATGGTGAGCGGCGAAATTCGCCTTCAGAACTGGAATCCCGATGGTGTGGTGAGCGGAATGATTAAGGGAACGCTGAAGGGTGCCATTTCTTTTTCGACTGCGTTTTGGGTCGACCCAAAGCAGTCTTGACGGGCGACGAATGAAAGCCATCGTGTATGAAACGTACGGGCCGCCCGACGTTCTTCGGTTGAAAGAGGTAGCCACGCCAAGGCCCAGGGACAACGAAGTCCTGATAAAAATACATGCGACGACGGTAACATCGGGGGACTGGAGGGCGCGAAGTCTCGACCTGCCGAGCGGCTTCGGCCCCCTGGGGCGTTTGTTTTTTGGGCTCTCGAAACCGCGGCAACCCATCCTGGGAACGGAGCTCGCCGGGGAAATTGAGGCGGTCGGAAAAGACGTGAAGACATTCAATACCGGTGATCAGGTTTTTGCCTTTAGCGGCGCCGGCATGGGTAGTTATGCGGAATACAAATGCATGCCGGAAGACGGGGCAGTCGCGCGGAAGCCGGCCAATCTGACCTACGATGAAGCCGCCGCACTATCTTTCGGCGGAACCACGGCCCTGGATTTCTTCCGAAGAGGAACGCTGCAGAGCGGGGAGAGCGTTCTCATTAACGGGGCTTCAGGCGGCGTCGGCACCGCAGCGGTGCAGCTTGCCAGGCACTTCGGTGCCGACGTGACCGGGGTGTGCAGCGCCGCAAACGTGGAATTGGTCAGATCTCTTGGTGCCCATCACGTCATCGATTACACCAAGGAGGATTTCACGACAACCGGCAAAACCTACGACATAATTGTCGATACCGTCGGCACGGCTCCGTTCTCCCGCAGCAAAGGTTCGCTAAGAGAAAAGGGACGCCTTCTTCTGGTTTTAGGCGGGCTGCGGGACCTGCTTCAGATTCCATGGATCTCGATGACGAGCAGCAAGAAGGTCATCGGCGGACCGGCCATCGGGCGCCCGGAGGATGTACGTTTCCTCGCGGAGCTGGCTGAGGCGGGAGCCTTCAAACCTGTCATCGATCGGCGCTATTCGTTCGAGCAAATCGCCGACGCCCACCGCTACGTCGACACCGGCCGCAAAAAGGGAAACGTCGTCATAACCCTGGAGCATGACACCTAGACCCACGTGACGCCGGCCCCCACACGAGTCCACGTTGCCCGGCCGAAGTGTCCCAGACCCCGGCTGCGCACCAAAAAGCCGCAACCGACCCCACAACCCGCCAATCAAAGCGGCCAACCCGCAAAAGTCCCCGCACCCACCACCAACGAGTCGCCCCATCCCCCATCCCCGATCCCCAATCCTCGATCTCCCGATCCTCGATCCTCGACCCCCCGATCCTCGATCCTCGACCCCCCGATCCTCGACCCCCCGCCCCCCTCACTCCCT
>CAZART010000096.1:0-20134 GCA_964487555.1 uncultured Rhodothermales bacterium | reverse complement strand
CCCGACAACGCGCGGACGATCGGCGACATCTACCTGGGCAAGGTGCGGAAAATCATGCCCAGCATTCAGGCAGCTTTCGTCGATATCGGCCAGAAGCAAGACGCGTTTCTTCACTTCTCGGACGTCACCGACAACCTGCCGCAGCTCCTCGAATTCGTCAACGAGGATCAACCGCACGTCGGTGGAAGTTCCCCGGGCGACGCGCAGCAGCCGCACCGGTCCCGCGGAAAGCGCCGAAAGCCGAAGGGAAGCAAAGGCTCCGGCAGCCCACCCCGTGAGGACGCCAGCGACGGCGAAAGTGAAAAATCGCCCGGTGACAAGGCTCGGAGTGGGAAGAAAACCGCGCAGCAGCGCGGCCGGCGGCGCCAGGCACAGCGTCGGTCGAAGCGGGGCAGATCTCATTCGGACGGACCGAATCCGGAGACCTATCTCAAGCGGGACCAAAGGATCCTTGTCAAGATCGTCAAGGAACCGATATCTAACAAAGGTAGCCGCGTCTCTACCGACATCTCAATGGCAGGCCGATTCCTGGTCCTGGTTCCGTTCGCGAACTACGTAGCGGTCTCGAAGAAAATCTACTCCTACAAAGAACGGCGACGTCTCCGTGCGCTGGCGAAAAGCCTGCTTCCGGATGGATTCGGACTGATCATACGCACGGTCGCCGAGGGTAAAAATGCCAAGACCCTCGATACGGATCTCAATCTCCTGATCGAAAAATGGCGCAGGCTCGAGAAACAGCTCGCCGGCAAGCCGAATCCGCCTGTCGGCGTCCATCAGGACGTGAATATGGTATCGTCCGTCATGCGTGACCTTTTCACGGATGACTATGACCGCGTGCTGATCGACGACCCCAAGTTGTATCGCAATATCAAAAGCTATATTCAGGCCATCGCCCCGCAGATGGTCGACGCCGTACAGCCGCACAAGTCGAAGACGCACATCTTCGAGCACACCAAGATCCAGCACGAGATCGAACAGGCGTTCTCCGGACGCGTCAACCTTCCCGGTGGCGGCTACCTCTTTATCGAGCACACGGAGGCCATGCATGTGGTGGACGTGAACTCCGGTCGTTCGGGACGAGGCATGTCCCAGGAGGAGAATTCGCTAAAGGTGAACCTGGAAGCGGCGCGGGCCATTTCGAAACAAATTCGCCTGCGCGACCTGGGCGGCATCATCGTGGTCGATTTCATCGACTTGCGAGATGAGCGCAATAAGAAAAAGGTATACGAGGAGCTTAAGAGGGAATTCAAGAAAGATCGCGCCGTCTCAAAGATTCTCCCCATGAGCGATTTTGGCCTGGTGCAGATCACGCGCCAGCGACTGCGTCCGAGCATTACGGTAAGCGCCAACCCCGAATTCGTCACGCGCAACGGATCGAGCGCATCGTCCGATAGTGACAAATCGCCAAAGCGAGAACCGCAGGAGAAAAAGCGGGAGCCACAGGACAAGAGACGGGGCCCGCAGCCGCGTGAAGAGGCACGGCCGCCGCAGCGTGAAGCAGCCCCTCCGCCGGCACGCCCGGTGGACCCGGCGACGAAGGTCGATCCCGAAAAACTATTGAAGGAGATGGAGCAGTGGCTCATCGATTACAAGACGATGGGCAATCGCCGCGCCGTCACGCTCCGCGTGCATCCCTTTACCGGCGCCTACTTGAATCGAAAGGTCCCGAACCACCCGACGCGATGGTTCATGAAGCATCTCATCCGCGTACGCCTCGAGATTGATGATTTGGTCTCGCCCGTTTCTTATCGCTTTCTCGATACTCGCTCGGGAGAGGATTTGACGGACAAGATCGAACTGCCCGCCTCTGATTAACGCGTGTCGGCTGTTTAGCGCAGCAGAAAGTGCCGGGGGATGATTTCTCGCAGCAGTGCCTGGTGCCTTGTCCTCTGCAGGTTCGTTTTCCTACCTTGGCGGCGGCCGCCTGGCCGTATGATCGAACCTCCATCCAATCGCCCATGCACCGGCACACCGTCGTTCCTTCTGCTTTCTCGCGCGCAGCACTACTTTCCGTTTCCACGCGCGTAGCACTGCTTTCGGCGCTCCTGCTGGCGACATGGCTCCTGCCCGTTCGTGGTGCGGCTGCACAGATGTTCTCTTACAATCCGGATCGTCCGACGACGGTCCAGGCGCTCTCGCTCACCTACACCGTCGTCGACTTCCGCTTCGACGGAGCCGGGACGCCGACGCCGTCATTCGCCTTCGACGGCCCGCTATACGGAGTCACGTATACGCGTCCCAATTTTCACGTCACGCTGGGCTACGGCCGCGACGAGCGTTTGGATGAGAGCATTCCATGCGAGGATGTGAGTAACTGCGGTCAGCGGAGGATCGATCTGCGGATGCTGGATGCTTCCATCACGACGTGGGGAGAGATTCGAGTCACGGGGACGCCGGGAAAGAGCCGCCTCTTCGTCCCAATCGCGCTTCACACCGGCTACCGGCGCGTGGCTCCGGACGGACTGGAAGATTCTCTGGTGGACGCCTTCAACATCACGGTCCTCGGCATCGGCACGGGCGCGGGAGCCGCGGTCGAGCTCGGCGCCGGACTGCGCTTGGAGGCGCGCGCAACGCCAATCATCGGACTCGCGCTGCGCGCATTCGGCGAGTCCGCCGGAAGCTCGTGGCTTTTCGACGGGCACGTGCAGCTGCAGGCTCCGCGTCTGATCGGGCGCTTCGGATTGGCGGCGGGCTACGGATTCCGCGCACAGGTGTGGAACGTGAGCGCCTCCCAGCTCTTTCCGACGACGCACGACGACCTCTTTGACTACTCCGGGGCTTCGCACGCGGCCTCCGTCGGCATTACCTGGTGAGAAGGTCGCGACCGGGAGCGCGCGGTCCGATTCCGAACCTCCCTTCGCCTTCTGCATTACACTGAGCTTGAAGTTCGATGCCAATCTTCCCTGAACCATGAAGACAGAGCAGATCGTTGAGGAGCTGAAAAAGGCGGCGGAACAGCTCGGGTATCGCGTTCGCATCGAGAAGGGCAATTTTCAGGGCGGCCGATGCGTGGTGGGTGAAGAGAATACCATCATGCTCAACAAGCGGCACCTTCCTCAACAACAGCTCGTCGTCCTCGCTCAGTGCCTGCGCGATCTCCCCGTCAACGAGGTATTCCTGCGTCCGGCAGTGCGAACCGCTCTTGAGGAGGTGTGGCAGCGGAACGAAACGTTCGAAGTCGACGCAGCGGATGGAGACGACTGAGGATCGCATGAAGGTAACGCTGCTCGGCACCGGCACGTCTACCGGAATTCCAGTCATCGGATGCCGCTGTCGCGTCTGCACCTCCACAGATCCACGCGACGAACGAACGCGGTGTGCGTGCAGGATCGATGCAGGCGGCGTGCACATCGTCATCGACACAGGGCCGGATTTCCGCCGACAGGCCCTTCGAGAAGGCATCGATCATGTGGATGCCGTGCTGTTCACGCATCATCATTTCGATCACGTCGCGGGTCTGGACGACCTCCGGCCGTTCTTCTTCCGAAATCGGCGGCCGATCCCATGTTATGCCCGGATAAACACGGTGGAGGTACTCCTGGCGATGTTCCGGTATATCTTCGAGGATGGAAGCTATCCGGGCGTGCCCGACCTTACGCTCGCCGAGATATCCGGTCCGTTCGACGTTGTCAGTCGCGCGGCGCCGGAGCTGCGAACACGCGTGGTGCCGATCGACGTATTCCATGGGGATCTGCCGATGTTCGGATACCGAATCGGGCGATTTGCGTATCTCACCGACACGAACCATTTGCCTGAGGCAAGCTACCCTCTTCTTGGCGACCTTGACGTGCTCGTCCTCGATGCGCTCCGCGAAGAGCACCATCCGACCCATTTTTCGATCGACGAAGCGGTCGCCGTAGCACGGCGAATCGGGGCGGACAAGACGTTTTTTGTGCATATGACGCACAGCATCTTACACGCGGAGGTCGACGAAAGACTCCCAGAAGGCATGTATCTCGGCTATGACGGGTTGACGTTCGAGGCCCGGTTCTGACGCCGGCGTCGAGCTCCACGCCGGTTGCGTATATTGCTGCCCCATTCACAGATACCTGTAACCGTGAAAATCCTCATTCTGAACGGTCCGAACCTAAATCTTCTCGGGACTCGGGAGCCTGAGATGTACGGCACCAGGAGCCTGCGTGATATCGAGAATCAGCTGACCGCACAGTATCCTGAGATCGACTTCACGTTTGCACAATCCAACCACGAGGGCGGTCTGATCGACTGCCTTCACGCAGCCGCTGCGGAATCGATCGACGGAGTCGTCATGAATCCGGGAGGCTATTCGCATACGTCGATCTCGCTGCGCGACGCGGTTTCGGCCGTGCGTCTTCCGACAATTGAGGTGCATCTCTCGAACCTTCATGCGCGTGAACCATTTCGGCACCCTTCGGTGACGGGTGGTGCGTGTATAGGATCGATCGCCGGCCTGGGCGTCCTGGGGTACGATCTCGCCGTTCGATATCTGGTTGCGACGATAGATCGTCGGGAAGACGGATCGGCGGGACAACGATGAGTGATTCGCGCGAGCATGCGTCTCCCGAATCCGCGGACCCGCCGGGCCCGGAATCGGGCCGCAGTCCGGCCCGTGAAGGAGCGGTGCTTCCAGGCGACGTCAGTGAACCCCCGGAAGCGTTACGGTCGAGCGCGGCGAGTACCGTCGCCTCGGGCATCTTCACGAGCCGGATCATCGGATTCGTACGCGAGCGCGCCGTCGCTCATTTTTTCGGCGTCGGAGCTCACGCGGACGTATTCCAGGTCGCCTTTCGAGGTCCGAATCTGCTCCAGAATCTCCTCGGCGAAGGCACCATTTCGGCGGCATTCATCCCGATCTACTCGCGGATGATCGAGGAGGGCCGGGAAGAAGATGCCGGTCGATTCGCGGGTGCCATTTTCGGGCTTTTGCTGGCCACCGCGGCCGCCATGACGCTGTTCGGCATCTTGTTGGCCGAACCTATCGCCGCGATCTTCGCCCCCGGGTTTCTGGATGATGCCGCAGACGTAGCCGCGGGGACGCTGTCGATCAATCGATATGAGCTCGCGGTGCAGGCCGTCCGCATCATTTTCCCCATGACGGGAGTGCTGGTGCTCTCCGCCTGGTGTCTGGGCGTCCTCAACAGCCATCGCAAGTTCTTTCTGCCCTATTTCGCCCCCGTGCTGTGGAACGTGGCTATTATCACGGGCCTGATCGTCGGCGCCTACGCTTATCTCGATCCCGCCGTCAATGTCTGGTCGCTCGAGAATCTGGGAACCTCATCCCGCACCAGTTTGCTTTTCGCGGGATGTTTCGGCGCACTCGTGGGAGGTGCGCTTCAGTTTCTCGTGCAGATTCCCCTCGTGCTGCGGATCATGAAGGGCTTCCGCGTGTCGTTCTCGACGAAGGTTGAAGGCGTAAAAGAAGCATTACGGGCATTTGGACCCGTGGTCGCCGGTCGGGGCGTATATCAGGTCTCGTCTTACCTGGATATGTTTCTCGCCTCCTACCTGATGGGGGGGGCCGTGGCCTCGCTGCGATACGCACAGATGCTCTACGTGCTTCCTATCAGCCTCTTCGGCCTATCCGTAGCGGCGTCGGAGCTTCCGGAACTCTCGCGGTTCAGTAAGGAGCGAATCGAACCATTTATCCGGCGACTGAACCGGTCGACGAGCCAGATGCTGTTCATGACGATTCCGACACTCGTAGGCTATCTCATCTTCGGATACTTGATCGTCGGGGCCATTTTCCGTACGGGTACGTTCGACCTGAACGATTCCTGGCTCGTATATCTGGTTCTTGCGGGATACTCGCTAGGGCTGCTCGCAACGACGATGTCGCGACTGCTTCAGAACGCCTTCTATGCCTTAAGAGACACGAAGACGCCGGCAAAGATCGCCGTGCTTCGCGTCGTCGCATCGGCAGCGGTGGCCGTCCCGCTCATGCTCGCCCTCGATAATTACTCGGTTGGGGGCATTCTGGGATTCGAGGCCGAAGACCAGCCGCTGTTTCTCGGCGCCGTGGGATTGGCGCTCGGCGCAACGGGCGGAGCGTGGCTCGAGCTGTGGCGTCTCACGAGTTCGCTGAAGCAGCGCATCGACCTTTTCACCTTGCCCTGGGGCGCCGTGGGACGCATGACGATGCTGTCACTGTTCGCCGCCGGGCCCGCTGTGCTCGTCTGGACCGTGCTTCCGGATTGGCACATCGCCATCAAGGCGGTAGTCGTACTCGCCGTCTACGTACTCGTCTACCTCGGCATCGCCTATTTTCGCGGCTCACCGGAGATGAAGTCCTGGACGGGCCGATTCTCTAAGGACTGACGGGCTCGTCGATCCGTGCCCATTCCGATACGTCGATGTGGGTGAACGCGCGGCCGTCCCAGTCATCGACGTAAACCCTTCCTGTCACAGTAAGTCGCGTGGGCGTCTGAAATTCGGCCTCGTCCTCCTTCGGTATCCGCAGTGCATAGAAATTGCGTTCGGACGTTTCCAGCACGTATCGCACGAACGGTTCGTGGCCGCGTGCCGCGACGACGCCTTCTACCGTAATCAAATCCCGATCCACAACCTCGCGGGCCGAACATCCCGTGATGAGAAGCGCAAGAAGGATGAAGCAAGTGGCAGGGCCGATTCGAATAGGAGAGGCCGTGACACGAACAAGCGGCCGCTCTTCAAGATTTCCCCGTGCGATCATGGTCGAGGCGGAATGCGTGGGAGCAGAAAAAATAATAAGTTATTGCAACGGGTTGTCAGGGGCCTTTGTTACGGACGCTCACAGGAGTGCGAACAGGTCCGGACGTATCTTTTATTCGGTCGGTGAGGCTCGATCGGCATCGGGGATGGCGCGGACGCTTCGACCGAACCCGGCCAACGCCGTCGGACGCGTTTAATTCTTCGTTTTAATCCGCACATAATCAACCGATATATGCTGGTGGAGGCGCGCCCCGCTTGAATCCGGTACTTCGTGCGATACGGGCCTCCATCTCAGTGAGAGTGACAAACCGGAGCATGTAACGAGATCGGACTACAGGCGACGGAAGGATACGCTTTCGGACGGCCGTCGCCTATCGGCAGCCTCGCCGTTTATTGGCCGGCGGTCCGGAACGAAAATCGCAACGTGTTGATTTATATCTATTTAGGCGTAACCAGAAACCCACATTCTTCGGACTCTTGAACACTCGATTCCGCCTTCTCGCACTTCTCGTCGCAAGTCTCGGTCTCTTTTTCGGTCTTGTCGCGACCTCGCCTACGTCGGCGCAGGATGTCGATCTCAAGAGGTTGTCACCGCCGGCTGACAATGCCCCTGCGAAAATCGGCGCATCATCCGATATGGAGGTCATCCACGTAACCGACCGTCTTGCGAACTCACCCGAGGGACAGCAGGCACTCCGAAACTACATTGCGGCGCGCGAGGCCGGCTCATTGCCGGCCCAGAAACGCAGCGAAAGCTATAGGATCGGGGATGAGAGAAGCTTTAACGTGCTTAGCAATATCCAAACCGACGAACCCGCCTGGAAACCCCTATCGTTCGTATTGCGCTCCAGCAACGACGTGGCCAACGTTTGGATTGACAAGTCGCTGGATGACTCATTCACTGGAGCGAATCTGACGGAGCTCGACGAGCATATGCTCCGCTCGACGCCACAGTCGTCGTTCCGGCCTGAGCGCGGCATCATCGAGAATGACAATTACCTCTTCGGGGCGCCTCCCGACTACGACAAAGACGGCAAGGTCGACATTCTACTTTTCGACATCGAGGAGGGAAAAGCCGGATCGTGCTGCGTGCTCGGCTACGTTACCTCCACCGACCTCAATCCCAACGCCGCCGAGGACGAAGGAAATCAGGCCGACGTTCTTTATGTGGATCTCCCGGACGGCATCAAAGGGGGTGTTTCCGGTATAGCATGGATCGTAGCGCACGAATACCAGCACTTGATCCATTTCGCCTATCAGAATCCTCCGGGTTCGGAGCTGACCTTTGTCAACGAAGGCCTCTCCGAGTGGGCTTCGGTCGTAAACGGCTACTTTCATCGGAGCATTCGCTACCTCTCGGACAAGTCTGAACACAGCACGCCGCTCCTCGACTGGAACACATCAACGAACCTGTTCGATTATGAGAGGGCCGGACTGTTCACCACCTACATCGCGCAGCATATTGGTCCCGAGGCGACCGGCTCAATCGTACGTGCACGCATGCCTGCCGATCTTGGCGGATCGTATGCCATAGGCGGCGAAGGATATCGGTACGTCCTGGAAGAGAACGGATCCACTCTTCCGTCGGTGATTGCGGGATTCCATACGGCAAACTTCATCAACGACGCTTCGATTGATCCGCAGTACGGCTACGCCCTGCCGCAGCGAAGCGGGATTACGACCTCGCCTACGACGGAAATCGATGGTGCATCGCGAAATCAGTTCGATAGAATCGATTTCTCCATGAATGCGGGTGCCGTGCACTACTTCCAATGGACGCAGGTCGCGAATATGTCTCTGGGCGCCGACATTTATTCGGGCATCGCGGATCAGCTCCGGACCGGGCAGCGCAGGCGAATCGAGCTGCGGGCGTACATGGAATACGTCGACGGCCGCCGAACGGTAGAGACCATCACAGCGGGAGAAGAAGTCCACTCCTTTCCCGGCGACTTCAGCAGCTTTACACTTATTGTCGTAAATACCGCCCCGTACTCCAGCACGGCGCTTCGATTGGACTTGAGAACGTCGTGGGATGATGTCGGTAGCAGTGGGCTGGTGCGGCAAACGGTGAGCTATGAAGATGGAAAGGTGGACACCCTCTTCTATTTACTCAGTGAGGAGGCCAGGCTCGCAAACAAGTTTCCTGTTCCGCAAAATAGTCGACTCGCCTCGCTCTTCTTCGCCCCTACTTATACCAGTGATTTCGCCTCGGGCGTCCCGGCCGATGCACCCCGAAATTTCCGTGTTCACGTCTGGGCGCCTGACGATCAGGGGCATCCGGGGCTAGAGCTATTCACTACCGACGTGATCGAATCACCATCAACACGACATCTTAATCTTGCAACCAGGGAGTTTTCATTTTTGGAGGTTCCGCTCCCCGATTCAGCTATCTTCGCCGAGCTTGGCGATACGGTCTTTGCCGGAGTCTCCAATCTCGGCGCGGATACGAATTATGTCGCATTGACACCGGCTACCAAAAATTCTGACGATACCATATCCTATCTATACTTGAATTACAGCAACGGACTGGGCTGGGGGTCGTTTTCAGGTATCACCGTGGACGGTGAGGCCATCTTTAAGGGTACGGTCCACCCCATTCGTGCGGAATTCGTCATTTCAACGTCGACGAGTACGGACGATGCGACGGAGCTGCCGGAGCACGTGACGCTGGCGCAGAACTATCCTAATCCGTTCAATCCGGCGACGTCCATCACGTTCAGCCTGCCGAAGACGATGCAGGTACGCCTCGCGGTATACGACGCGCTCGGACGGCAGGTGTCGACGGTGGTCGACGGCGTTCGGTCCGCCGGAACACATTCCGTTCAGCTCGACGCGAGCGGCTGGGCCAGCGGGGTCTACTTCTACACCCTCGAGACGGAGGCGCAAACCGTTTCGAAGCATATGGTCTTGATGAAGTAGCCTGAACGGCGAACAATCCTTTTGAACGGAAATGCTACGCCCGGTCTTCGGCTTCCCCGACGGCCGGGCGTTCTTTTGACCCGCCACATTTCCTCTTCCGTTCGATCTCTCGCGACCCTATATTTCCCGTATGGCCCGCATCATTTCGACCGGAGAGACCCCTGCCAAAACCCGCCATGCGCACATGCGGTCGTGCGCCGAGGTGCTGCGCCTGCTCGCGCAGCGCGCAAAATTCGACGCCGAATCCCAGGATATGGCGGCGTTCCTCGTCTTCAATCTTCGCGGCATTTACAAGACGATCGACGAGAGCGCGCACGCATGGGACGAGCGCAATTATTGGAAGAAGGCTGAAAACCTGCGCGAGAAGTGGCGCTGGACGCGCACATCCAGCGACGCCCTGGAGAAGGCGTTGACGGACGGACGCTGGTTGGAGGTGCAGCGACTCTTGATCGATCTTGTGCCCCATTTTAGCAGTGTGACGGTGACCAGCATCACTCGCGATGCCGACTGGTGGTGCGGCGCCTTCCGCGCGCTGAAGAAAAGCCGGGAAAAGTAACGACGTTGTTCCCGATGCTGCCTGGCGGTCGCCCGTTCGTCGTATACACGACATGGCTGTCGAGTCGTCCGAATACGGATCGAACGAGTCGGAATCGGATTAGAACATAGAGCCTACGGTTTCTACATTACCCATGACCGGCCGCGGAGTAGCGGAAATGCGAGCCATTTGTGGGCGCCAAGCCAATGCAGAGACCGTCACCCGATTTTTTCAGCAATCCAACAAGCCGACGCCTAGCCTGGATTCGAACCCTTTTTTTCGAACGTGCGAGGCCTCGAATATCGCCCCACCAACGAATTAGGCCCGTGGATTCAAGAGACATCATTCCTGAGCCCGGCGTGTTCTTGATCGCTCCGCCGATGATACACGATCCCAACTTTCGCCGGTCGGTAATTCTCCTGTGCGAGCACACGTCGGAGGGCAGCTTCGGACTCATCATGAACCGCCCGCTGGGCGTGCATTTGGCCGAAGTGGTCCGCGGGATTCACGAGCCTGAAATGCTCATCGCGCAAGGTGGTCCGGTTCAAACCGATACGCTCCACTTCATCCACACGTGCGGTGATCTGGTAGCGGATGCCATTCCCATTTCGAACGGCATTTACTGGGGCGGCGACTTCGATATTATGAAGCTGCTGATCGAGACGAGACAGGTTGCCCGCGATGGCGTTCGCTTTTTTCTCGGTTATGCCGGATGGTCGCCGGGACAGCTTCTCGACGAGATCGATCAGGGTGGATGGATTGTCGCTCCCGGTGGCGATGCCCCTTCCGTCTTTCTGTCAAACCCGGATGATCTCTGGCGAAGCTTGCTGCGGGGGATGGGCGACGAATATGCCGTGCTGGCCAACTTTCCTGAGGACCCGCGGCTCAACTAGTCATGACCGCATCACCCTGGGTCGACGACGACAACGCGGCGCTCTTTACGGATCTGTACCAGCTGACGATGCTGCAAGCCTACTTTCGGGAGGGCATGGCAGAGCCGGCTGTGTTCGACCTCTTCATACGACGCCTGTGCGATCGCAATTACCTCATCGCGTGCGGCCTCGACACGGTGCTGGAGTATCTCGAAAGACTACGGTTTACAGACGAAGCACTAGCGTACATCCAGTCCCTCGGCTCCTTTGATTCGTCCTTTCTCGACTACCTCGCCGGGTTCCGGTTTACGGGAGACGTATTTGCCGTGCGAGAGGGCACGCCGATTTTTGAAGATGAACCCATTCTCGAAGTCGTGGGCCCAATCGGCGAGGCCCAGCTTGTTGAGACATTCTTGCTGAATCAGATCACGTTCCAGACGAATGCCGCGACGAAAGCCAGCCGGGTCAAGCGGGCAGCCGGCGACCGCGTCGTGGCCGATTTCGGTATGCGACGGATGCACGGCGCGGATGCGGCCATGCGCGCCGCACGGGCGTTCCATATTGCCGGATTGGATTCGACCTCGAACGTGCTGGCCGGCCAGGCCTACGGCATTGCCGTGACGGGCACCATGGCGCACAGCTACATCGAAGCCCATGAGCTGGAGGACCATGCTTTCCGTGCCTTCTCGACCATCTATCCAGATACGGTGCTGCTTGTCGACACCTACGATACGCTGGAGGGCGTCCGAAAGCTCGTAGCGCTCGCTGCGGAGCGTGGCGACGCGTTCAACGTCCGAGGAATCCGACTCGATTCGGGCGATCTCGCCGAGCTGGCCTTCGAATCGCGACGCATCCTCGACGACGCGGGGCTCTCCGACGTCACGATTCTTGCGAGCGGCAGCCTCGACGAATACCGCATCGAAGAACTTGTGGAAACGGGGGCGCCTATCGACGGATTCGGCGTCGGTACGCGCATGGGAACGATCGCCGATCAGCCGTACCTCGACAGCGCCTACAAACTTAGCGCATACGCGGGCACGCCGCGCATGAAGCTTTCATTGAAGAAATCGAACCTTCCCGGCCGAAAGCAGGTCTTCCGGAGATTCGACGGATCCGAGGCCGCGCTCGACATCATCGCGACCCGCGAAGAATCAGTGAATGGCACCGCTCTGCTTGAGCACGTCATGAAGGACGGCCGACGAACGGACGCCGGCCGCGTGACGCTCGACGAGGCGCGGCAGTATGCCCGCCATAGTCTGGCGCAGCTGCCAGGCCGTATCCGCGCGCTCGAAAAGGCCGAGAACCCGTACGCGGTGCATCTTAGCGAGGCGCTAAAACGGCGGCAGAAGCAGACTCGGTCGCGAATCGAGGAACTCCAGCGCTAGGCGACCCCCACGTGTAACTTGCCGCCCCCTTCCATGTCTGAGCCTTTCGGATTCATCAGCGACTGGCCGCCGATCGTTCGCATAGCGGCTATTCTTCTGATAGCCGTCGCCATCCACGGTGTGGTGAAGCTGATTCGGAGGGCGAGCGAACGCCTGGTCACGCACGAGCCGGCGAATCGGCGGCAGCTCTGGCGACAGCACCCTCGCTTTGCGACCGTGGCAACGATCGCCGTCAGCGCGATCACGTTTATCATCTATTTCGTCGCCGTCGGCTTCATGCTCGAACAGCTAGGCGTCGATCTCACCGCCTACATCGCGAGCGCGTCCGTCATCGGACTGGCGGTGGGCTTCGGTTTACAGGGTTTTGTCCAGGACGTAGTTGTGGGACTTACGCTTATTTTTTCGGACGTGTTGAACGTGGGCGACATCGTGGATATATCGGGACAGACGGGGCGTGTCCAGCACATGGGTCTGCGATTCACGACCATCGTGAACCTATTCGATCAGCGAGTCAGCATCCCCAATAGAAGTATCGCCCAGATCAGCAAATACCGAAAGGGACACGTCCGAGCGTACGTCGACGTGCAGGTATCCGACTCGGCGGATCCGGATCAGAAGAGCGAGTTGCTCGCACGGCTTGCGGCCGGCATGAGACAGCAGTTCCCGTCGATCATCATGACGGACCCCGAGATTATGGGCATCCGTGAAGCAGAATCAGGAGGCTGGCGGTACATCCGCATCAAGTTTCGCATATGGCCGGGCCAGGGGGCCCTGATCGAAACGGGATTCAAGCAGCGCGTGATCGCGGCGATGAAGAGAGAGCATCCGGAGTACGCAGACTGGATGGTGGCCGTGACGTATCGGGCGTGGTAGGACGGAGGCGGCTAGATGTCACCCTGCTGCGGGCGGAGAATAAGCTCTTCGACGACGCTTCGGTCGCTCAGTTGATAGGCATTGAGCAAGGCGGCGGCCACGTCGTCGGCCGGCATGAAGCGCTCTTCCGGAATGCCTGAGTCTTCCCAACTCTTCGTAAACGTGGCGCCGGGAATCAGGGCGGTGACGCGGAGGCCGTGCTTCTTTGTCTCTTCACGGAGCGCCCGAGAGAGACCGAGGAGACCGTGCTTGGCGGCGCAGTAGGCGGCACCCCCAACGTATCCTTTGATAGAGGCGACGGAGCACATGAAGAAAACGTGTCCGCTCCGCCGCTCGATCATCTCATTTAGAAACGCCTTCGTGACCGTGAAGGCGCTCGTCAGGTTTACCTCGACCTGTTCGCGAAAGGTTTCGATCTTGGTCTCTACGATCGGGCCCGGCTCGAAGAGGCCTGCGTTGTTCACCAAAACGTCCGGAGCACCCCACCGTTCGCGAACGGTCTCGGCGACCCCGGCAACCGCCTCGTCGTTCGTTACGTCGCAGACAAAATAGTCGGCCTCGCTTCCCCGTTCGCGGCACAGGGCGCGCGTCTCCTCGAGCAGGGTTTCGTTGCGGGAAAGCAGCGCAAGTCGCGCATCCGGCTCGCCCGCGAATGCGGCCGCAACAGCACGGCCGATGCCGTGACTTGCTCCCGTGATGACGACGAGAGGCATCCGCTATTCGGAGTTGATCAGGCGCATGAACTCGGCGCGGGTCGGTGCCTTCATGAATTCGCCGCTCATCGCACTCGTCGTGGTGATCGAATTCTGCTTCTCCGCCCCCCGCATCATCATGCAGAGGTGACTGGCTTCGATAACGACGGCAACGCCGAGCGGCTGCAATACGTCGGAAATGGCGTCCCGGATCTGCAGGGTGAGCCGTTCCTGCACCTGTAGCCGGCGCGCGAACACGTCGACGACGCGCGGAATCTTGCTCAGCCCAACGATCCTTCCATTCGGAATGTAAGCGACGTGTGCTTTCCCGAAGAAGGGCAACATATGGTGCTCGCACAGTGAGTAGAGTTCGATATCCTTTACGAGAATCATCTCACTATAATCCTCCTCGAACAACGCCGAAGTAAGGATTTTCTCCGGATCCAACCCGTAGCCGTGCGTGAGAAACTGAAGCGCTTTGGCGACGCGCTCGGGCGTTTTCAAAAGGCCCTCTCGCTCCGAATTCTCACCGATAAGATCGATAATCTCCGTGACATGACCACCGAGCTTTTCAGTAGTCTCGTCGTGGTACGTATCCTGTCGCTGGTAGAGCGTTGGTACCTTCCAGTCGACCTCCCCATTGGCGCCGACGGTCATCTCTTTGCTTTCTTCGTCGATCATATTCTACTGATCCGCAAATTGGTATTGGTGGCGGTTCCATCCGTCGCTTTGTTCAAGCAGAAAGGCTAGTCGCCGTAGTATTCAGCCGCATTGTTATCCGTTTCTTCGAGGCGCACTCTATACAGCCTGCCGGCAGGCAAGGCGCCTTCGAGTTCCTTCCATATCGCAACGGCGAAGTTCTCCGTCGACGGCATGATCCCCGAAAGAAAATCGACGTCGAGGTTCAGATTCGAGTGATCGACTTTCGCGACCACGCGTTCCTGCACGATGCGATTCAGCTCCGCGAGATCGATTACGTAGCCCGTTTCCGAATCCGGCTCGCCTACGACCGTCACTTCCAGTACATAGTTGTGCCCGTGCCAGTTCGGATTATTACACTTGCCGAATACGTTTCGATTCCACTCGTCCGACTTGTTCGGATTGTGGAGTCGGTGCGCCGCATTAAACCGAGCCGTTCGGATTACGTGAACCGATGCCATGTTATTTCTAATTGTCGTCCCCGTACTGGTCGGCCGCCGGTATTGGTCCGGCCCGCCGGTATTGGTTATTGGTCTGGCCCGCCGGTGTCGTATTCCACGTTGAAGGGTGGGCATTGTTCGTTATATTACTCGCGCGCCCGACCGAGAACCATAGTGAGAAGCGATGGCGGAAGGCAGAACCCTATTCCAAAAGATTGCGGATGGAGACATACCGGCGGATATCGTCTTCGAAGACGAGCGATGCATTGCCCTTCGAGACATCAATCCACAGGCGCCCACCCACATCTTGATCGTACCTCGCAAGCCGATTCCCAGCCTCGACGATCTCACTGGAGTGGACGAGGAGCTTGTCGGGCACCTTCTGATCATCGCAAAGAAGCTGGCCTCCGATGAGGGCCTCGACGACGGCTACCGCACGGTCTTCAACTGCGGGCCCGCAGCGGGGCAATCCGTAGATCATATCCACTTACACCTCCTGGGCGGCCGCAAGATGAACTGGCCGCCGGGCTGATGGCCCGATCCCGATGCGCGCACCGCACAACGTAGTGGCGTGCCTTCTCCTCGCGAGCTGCTGGTTCGCGGATGCGGAAGAGCTTACAGCGCAGACCCGGGATCCGCTCGAAGGAGATCCGGCGCGCAATCTCGAAACAGGATTTCAACGGGATGTAAATCGATATCGGTGGACCGCCAGTGCCCTGCTCCGACAGCGACTCGGTAAGTGGCAGATCCTGGTCGACAACCGGTTCACCTCCGACGCATTCGTGCTGTTCAACGACCGGCTTAGTTTTCGGGATGAAAATCGGCTGTCATGGATCGTCGATCATTCACTAAACGAGCGGTTCTCGGCCCGTGCTCGCGGTCGAGCACTCTGGTACACGCAAAGCCGCGTCTTCTCTCAAGAGATTTACGGCGGCCTTCGTTTTCGGGCGCGGCCGGATCTGTGGATCGAGCCGGCTGTGGGTTTCGCCTGGGATCGCCGACCCGGCGTAGGAACGGATGCGCAAATTCCGTTGAGGATGGATGCTGGTCCTGCGTATGGGACTCGCCTGGCCTGGAGCCCACCCCCTCTGCACGATTACAACGTTCGGGTTGAGGCTGACGGATCCTGGCAGGTAATCAATCCGCGCCGCGGGCGGGCCGTGCGGCTGGACGGCGCCGTCAGCCGCGCTTTTGATGAGGCACGCTTCCGCACCACGATTCGATACTCCAATTACCGCCGCGATGCCTACCAGGCCGTTTCGTTTCTGAACCGTCCCGAACAGTCCAGCCGACTTTCCGAAACGGTAGAGGCAACGGCAAGCGACACCCTGGCGGCCGTTTTTGAGATGGAGGCTCCGCTAGTAGGAGGATTCCGGATGGCCGGCCGGGCCGATTTCGGCGCCAATAATCGGATCATCAATGCCCTGCGAACGCCTGCAGACGCCCTTTTCTTCGACACGGCGTTCAATCGTCGGTCCTTCGACGGCGAATTCAGCATCATATACTCGGCGGACAATAACATGATGGTCCACCTCGCGGCACGCGGCGGTGCCGAGGTCGAGCGCCGCCGGCTAACTAATCGCGATGATCTCCCCGAAACCCAGGCGGCCCAGAAAAGCAGCCTACTGCAGCAGGCTGATTACGATCAGGGTCTCTTCGCACTCCAGGCACGCTCCCATGCAACGCTCGGGCGCGTGGCCTTCTCCTTCGACGGCAGCAGCAGCATCCTGCGTCACGATACGCCCCAGTCGAACCTGGACGATCGCGACGAGCAGTACCACAACGGCCAGCTTGGGGCGCTCGTGCAACTCAGTCGCTATGTTCAGGCCGACGTCAAGCTGCTCGGAACCTATTATCATACGGTCTACCTAGACGCCGAGCGGTCCGCTGAGAACAATGTACAGCGCTCTCTGCGACTCCGGCCGGCGCTCGAATGGAGGCCTTCGTCAAATACGCGACTTCGCCTCGAGTCCGAGATCCGCGCAACGTATACCGTTCACGACTTCACGATTCCCGGACGCCGGGCGTCCGATCAATCGGCGCGCGAGATGCGCTACGACGCCGACATGGAACACCGGTTCGCGCCGGGCCTCACTGCATTTTTCACGGGCAGCTACAGCGATCTCCATCTCGGACGATTAATGTGGGATGATTTCGCCGAAATTCCCTTCGATACACTTCGCACATACAGCGGCTGGCTGAGGCTGCAAGTTCGCACCGAGAGCCGGATCACGGCCGACATCGGCTTCCGCTTTTTCGTGCGACGAGATTTCGACCGGTCAACGACGATACGATACAACCGGACGGACGAGAACGGGGACGTCCTCCTCGGCAGCGACGGATCGCCGCTGCAGGCCAGCATCTCGAGGCCGGGGCGCGCGTGGATCGAGCAGATCGGCCCCACCTGCTCCATTACGTGGCCGATGCGCGGTTTGTCGACACTTCGGCTGGAAGGTTGGCTGAACGTGCAGCACGTCCGGCGGCGGCTGTACGGCAGTCTACCGGATGCGTCGGCCGAAGCCATTCGCGAAGCCGGCCGGAGCGGCGACCGCATGATCACCCCGAATGTGTCTCTGACGACGGCCTGGAGATTCTGATGGCTGCGCGGATGAAGACGCTGGGCGTGACAGGAGGAATCGGCAGCGGCAAAACAACGGTTTGTCGCATGCTGGAGAAACTCGGTGCTCGCGTCTTTTATGCTGACGAAGAAGGAAAGCGCATACTCGCCGACGATCCCGACGCACGTCGCGAGATCGTCGAAGCGTTCGGCGAGGAGAGCTACGGCCCTGACGGGCGTCTGAACCGTGCCTTCCTGGCTGAGATCGTTTTCGGAGATGAAACGCAGCTCGGAAGGATCAACAGCATCGTCCACCCGCGTGTCTTTGCCCGCTTCGAGGAAGCGGTGGAACGTGCCCGAGAGGATGGCGTGCCGCTCATGGTCAAAGAGGCGGCGCTGATTTTTGAGACGGGCGGCGACCGTTTCCTGGACGCGGTGGCCGTCGTCGATGCGCCCCGAGAAGTGCGCCTGGACCGTGTCGTGAAGCGCGACGCCGTAATACCGGAAGCCGTCCAGGCCCGCATGGGCCACCAGCTTCCGCCTGAAGAATTGCGGCGGCGGGCCGACTATCTCATCGACAACTCGGGAACGCCCGAGCAAACCCGGCGACAGGTTGAGGCGGTTTACCGGGAGATGACGTAGCTGGCGGCGTACCGCGTGAACGTGTACCGATACCGTGTACCGGGCGGCGAGTACGAGGTACGTGGGTAGCCGGTAATTGGGTACCCGAAACTCTATAAGATTTTCTTGAGGACGTGCCGGTCGTGCTCGTCGATGTCGGCGAGGATCAGATGGCCCATGCGATCGCGCTTCGTCTCGAGATATTTATGGTTGACGGCGTTCGGCGGGATTTCGATGGCCACGCGTTCGACGATCTCGAGTCCGTAGCCGGCCAACCCGACCCGTTTCGTGGGATTGTTCGTCATCAGCCGGAGCTTCCTCAGGCCGAGATCCCTCAGAATCTGGCAGCCGATGCCGTAGTCGCGGTGGTCCATCTTGAAGCCCAGGGCCTCGTTCGCATCGACGGTGTCCATCCCCTCTTGCTGCAGCTTGTAGGCGCGGAGTTTGTTGACGAGGCCGATGCCCCGGCCCTCCTGCTTCATGTACAGGACGACGCCTCGGCCTTCTTCCTCCACCATCGCCATGGCGCGTGCAAGCTGGTCGCCGCAGTCGCAGCGCATTGAGCCGAAAATGTCGCCGGTGACACACTGCGAATGGACGCGCACGAGCACCGGCTCGTCGATCTCCCACGCGCCCTTCACGAGAGCGAGGTGCGCCTCTTCCGTGATCGTATCCTCGTAGGCAATCAGCGAGAAATCGCCGAACTTCGTCGGCATGTCTACCTCAACGACGCGCCGCACGATGCGCTCCGTGCACATCCGATATTCGATCAGATCCTTGATCGTAATGATGCGCATGTCGAATTGATCGGCCATGTCGAGCAGATCAGGCACTCGGGCCATAGTGCCGTCCGGATTCATGATCTCGACGAGCACGCCGACGGGAGCGAAGCCGGCCATTCCGGCGAGATCCACGGCGGCCTCGGTATGTCCGGCCCGGCGCAGCACGCCGCCGGTCTGCGCACGCAGTGGAAAGACGTGCCCGGGACGGCCGAGATCGAGCGGCCGCGTGGACGGATCAGCCAGCGCGCGGATGGTCTTGGCACGATCGGATGCCGAGATGCCGGTGGACGTGCCCCGCTTCAGGTCCACGGAGACGGTAAATGGGGTGTTGTAGAGCGACGAATCCGCGTCCACCATCATCTCGAGCTCGAGGGCCGCCGCGCGCTCCTGGGTGATGGGCGCGCAGATCAACCCGCGGCCGTGCATGGCCATAAAATTGATCAGCTCGGGTGTGATGCTGTCCGCAGCCCCGATGAAATCGCCTTCGTTCTCGCGATCCTCATCATCCACAACGATGACGAGGCGGCCGGCGCGGATGTCCTCAACGGCATCCCGAATAGAATCGAACGACCGTGTCCCGTCCCGACCGGCATCTTCGGGCTTCATGATATGACGGAGATGATCCAACGATGTCGAATTGGTTCAGGCGTCAGTCTTTCCCACCCACATTGGCGATGGCATTTTTGTCGATCCGAAGCTTCGTGTTCGTGTCGGCCTGGATCAGGACGCTCGCATCGTCGATTTGCGTTACCGTGCCGTGCACGCCGCCGATCGTCACAACTTTGTCCCCCTTCTTCACGGCCTCGATCATCTTCTTCCGCGTGTCTTCCTTCTTCTTCTGGGGACGAATAATGAAGAAGTAAAAGACCACGAAAATGAGAATGAGCGGCAGAAACGTGAGGAGAGGATTGGACCCTTCCGCCGGCGCTCCCATGAGGAGAATGTCGTGGAATGCCATAAAGTCGAATGGTGGTGTGGGGTGAACAAAAAGAGGGCAAGCTACCCGTATCGCGCCGCTGCGACCTCCTACCGCTGCTGCCTTCCGGCCCTGACGGAGTTCAGAGGGAGCTGGCCGTACGGGACTTGCCCCTGT
>CAZART010000095.1:4112-20396 GCA_964487555.1 uncultured Rhodothermales bacterium | reverse complement strand
GGGTACACCCGCTCCCCGCGGACCGAAGCCTTTCCCTGCTCACGCCACTCAAGCGTGTCGAAAGATCCATCGCCACCGCGGATGAACTGAATTTCGACGCTATTGGAGTTGAGTATTCCGAGGGAGCGCAGGATGGTATCGGTGGTGAATTCGAAGAGCCCGCCCTTGTCGAGGTTCTCTGTGTCCATGTAGAGGTAGCGACCCTGCCCGCCCTCAACGAAGTAGCCGCCTGTGATGACCTCACCCGTCTCGAGACGGAACGAGCCGTCGAAGGCCTGAAGTGGCGTCTGGCAGAAACCCTCGCTGCTTGCACAAACGCATAGTACAGAGAATGAAAGCAGGGGTAATAAGCGGATACGGGAGAAGAAGAACATCGTCTCTAGAATTTCTTGGAACGTGATACGTAGAACCTAGCGCAATGGAGCGATTGGTGAGCGGCTCAATGGCTCGCCACTCAGCGGCGCCGCGGGCGAAGTTGTGTTAACGCCGCCGGACTTCTTGGCAATTTGTTTCTGCGGCGTCCGCTGCAGCGTGTGGTTATGCAGAAATCTGCGAAACGAGCGCGTGATGCCGAATAAGAACCCTATTCTCGTACAACCATCCAGCGACTCCCGTCCCACTCCCAGACATCGCTGCGATACCTTCCTGCCACCGTCCCGCCAAAGAGTACGACGCGACCGCGGGCTGCATCGTAAGCCATGTCGTGTTGATCTCTGCGAGGCCCGTCTTCGTTGAGCCGATGCCACTGCCCGCTCTCATAAAGCCAACTGTCTCCCGTCTCACCGTCTAGCGTCTCTCCCCCAGCGAGAAAAAGAGATTGGCGATCCGACACGTATGTCAAGGCAGACGAAATACGAGGGGCGGGACCGGAAGCTGTAAGGCTGTCCCATCCCATGCCGTCCCAGTGCCACAAATCATTGTACCTCGCTCGGTTGTCTCCGAAGCCGCCGAAAAGATAGATGGCGCCGTCCGCAGGATCCGAAGCAACGTCGTACAAGACACGCCCCGGTGGACCATTAACCTTGAGTTGAATCCAGCGCTGTCCGTCCCAACTCCATGTATCATCGAAGAACAAACCTTCGTCGTCGCGCCCACCACCGAAAAGAATCATTCGTTTGTGGGTCGCATCATATGCCATACCATGGTGGCTCCGCGGTCCAGGTCCTGTCTCATCAACCTGGATCCACCGCTCACCATCCCATTCCCAGGTATCACCAAATTCCTCTTGGCGCGTGCCGCCACCATGCAGGACCAAGCGATCGCGACTCCGGTCATACGCCATGCCGAAGCGACTACGCGGCGAAGGACCTACCGAAGTCCCGTCATTTAGGAGCGTCCAGGTTTCGCCATCCCATGCCCAGAGATCCGCGTGTTCTACGCTGTTACCGTCCCGTCCGCCAAAAAGAAGGACGCGTTGAAGCCTCTCATGGTAGACGAGACCGTGACCGATCCTGGGCTCCGGAACCGGATTAGTCACATGCTCCGCTTCTTGAGCAACCACGGAGCAAGGAAGTGGCCCAACCCAAAGGATGCCCGTTCCAACGAAAATGACCAGCAAATTAATTGCGCCAGTTGGTAGCGAATTTCTCATACCACATGCCTCATTATCTGTGCCTTCTTCTGCGTAACGGCTTGGGCCTCAACCGCCGCGCGCAACTGGACGTATGGATGCAATGTAAGATGCGCCCTCGCCTTAAAAACGGCAAGACCGGTGCTCGCGCGGTCGGTCCGCAGGCCTTTGTTAGGCCGTTTTTAGTGGGCACGAACAAACTCGGTCACCTTGACGACCGCGGGGTCATCGTCGGTGACCATCATCCGGATCGCTGTGATATGGCGTCGGTCGGCAAGGATCACGAGATCGGCGTCAGCGCCGGCCGCCAACGCTCTACCGACAAACTCTGCGGCATCGCGCAGAATCGGAGGGAAGAAGCGCTCGCCTTCGGCGATCAGCACGAGAGTGGGAGGTAGGCGATCGCTGACGTGATCGGCCGGCACCGCAGCGCTGCGCTGCTCGAAGCTCACGAAGGGCACCTCCGTTTCCATGTACTCGTCGATGCGGTCGGGCGGTACCCAATACATCTCGTAGTCGTGAGGCGGGGCGTTCGCCACTTCGATCCGATTGTTCAGCCGACACCCCATCGCGATCACACCGGCGACATCCTCCGGAGCCAAGCCGGCTTCCTCCAGGTAACGGGCGTCCGCCGCCACAGTGGAGACCAGATGGCACCCAGAGCTGTGACCGAAGAGAAAGATGCGTTGGGTGTCCCCTCCGCGCGCACCGATGTTCCGTTTCAGCCAACGAAACGCGGAGACGACGTCATTTGGTTGGGCGGGCCACTTATGCGCCGGAGCGAGCCGATAGTTGGTCGCCGCGCAGGCAATACCGGCGGCCTGGAAAGTCCGGCACATCCGAGCGTAGGGTTCGTCCTTGCGATCGCCGGATGTCAGGCTGCCCTCATGAACAAACAATAGCGTCGGGAATTCTGAAGTCGCAGGCGTATAGAGGTCGAGCTGCTGATCATGCCCGCCCTCCTCCACAAACGGGAGATCCAGCTCGACGCCCGGGCGCAGCGGGACCTGGGCTCGTAGTTGGAACCCCGCAGTACTCACAACCAGAGCCACGGTTAGAGCTACGAAATTAATGCGGAGATCCATGCTGATTCGTCCAGGGTGATCGGTCTAACGGCGTGAGAATAAGATTGCCTGGATATACCGCTTAATGTTACTTCCTCACTACTCAAAATCTTCCAGAGATGGAACGACGGAATCACTCGTAACGGAGTGACTTCACCGGGTTCATCGTCGCGGCGCGGATGCTGTGGTAGCTGATTGTCGCCATGGCGATGAGGAGCGCGGCGCAGCCGGCGGCGACGAAGATCCACCAGGAGACGCTCGTGCTGTAGGCGAAGCCTTCCAGCCATTCGCGCATGCCGAGGTAGGCGATGGGCAGACCGATAACGATCGCGATGCCGACGAGCAGGGCGAATTCCCGAGCCACGAGGACCGCGACGCCCGCGACGGTCGAGCCCAGCACCTTGCGGATCCCGATTTCCTTGGTGCGGCGGGTTACGCTAAGCGTTGCCAATCCGAACAAACCCATGCAGGCGATGAGAATGGCCAACAGCGATGAATAGGTCAGGATGCGGCTCCACCGCTGCTCGGCCTGGTACTGCGCGGCGATGTCTCCGTCCATGAAGCTGAAGTGGAACGGTTTATCGGGGAAGGTGCGCGTCCAGACGTCTTTCAGGAAGGCGATCGTCTGGGCCCGGTCTGCAGGGCGGATCTTCAAGAGGATGTGGCTCATCCCGTGGTAGTAGTCGGGATGCATGTTCAGCACGGCCGGCTCCACCTCCTCATGGAGCGATCGAAAGTTGAAATCCTTCACCACGCCGATGATCGTCGGATTGATGTCGCCGAAGAAGCCGGGGCCGTTGAGGCGGTGGCCGACCGGATTCTCGATGTCGTATTCGCGCACGAAGGCCTCGTTCACCAGCACGCTTTCCGTCGAATCGATCGGGAAGTTCGAATCGAAATCGCGGCCGGCGACCATCTCCATCTCCATGACCTCCACGAAGTCGTAGTCGATGCCGAGCATGTGCCCACCGATGGTGCGGCCGGTCGCATCCTGCCAGGAGTATCGGTCGAAGCTCTGGGTGAACGAGTATCCGACGCGCAGGACGTTCAAGATATTCGGATTCGCCGCCGACTCGTTGCGCACGACGTTGAGCACCATGTTTTCCTGGCTCGTGTTGAGGCCCGGCGTGTGCAGGACGAGCACCTGATCGTCTTCGAAGCCGATGTCTTTGTTAAGCATGTAGTCGAGCTGGCGGTACATCACGATGGTGCTGAAAATCAGTCCGACCGAGATGCAGTACTGAAGGACGACCAGACTGCGGGAGAAGCGGCTCTTCCTCGCCGTGACGTCGCCTTTGAGCACCTCGACCGGTTGGAATCCGGACAATACCGCAGCCGGATAGGCGCCTGCGGCCACGGCTACGAGTCCAATGATGGCGGCGAGACCGAGCACGGCGGCCCACCCGGTTGACCCGAGCAGCGTAAGCTCCTTGCCGGTGAGGAGATTGAACTCCGGCAGCGCGAGCCCAACGACCACGAGACCAATTAACAAGCCGGCCGTTGTCAACAGCAGTGCCTCGCCCCAAAATTGCTTCATCAATTGAATCCTGCGCGCGCCGAGGACTTTCCGCATGCCCACCTCTCGGGCTCGCGACGTCGAACGGCCCAGCGAGAGCGTGATGAAGTTGATGCAGGCGATCAGCAGCACGAGCAGTCCGATCCCCATCAGGACGTAGCTATAGGTTGGATTGTGGGTGTTTTCCTCGTAGTACGCGCCGATATCGGGATTGAGGTGGAGATCCGAAAGCGGCTGAAGGATCAGGCGGAAAGCATCGTCGCCTTCGGCGATGTATTCGGCGCCGCGGCGGCTTTCGATTCGATCGGCGAGCGCGACTCTGGTAAACGAGGGGAGCGCGGCTTCAAGGGCATCCGGATCCTGGGCCGGAGCGAGCAGCACGTAGTGCGTGTTCCTGCCGCCCCAGGCGTTCCCTCCTAAATAGAGGCGTCCGCTGCCCTCATAGTTGTAGTTCTCGAAAGGTATGAGGATGTCGAACTGCAGGCTGGAATTAACGGGGGGATCGGTTGTTACGCCCGATACGATGAACTCGAAGGTGTTCGCTCCCTGCTTGATGGCGACTTGCTCGCCGATCACGTTGCTATACGCTGTGTCGTCGAAAAACTTGCGCGCGGTCCGCTCGGTGATGACCATGTCCTGCATCTCATCGAGCGCCGTCGTCGACCGGCCCGCCAGAAGCGGGAAACTGAAGAGTCCGAAGAACGTCGAGTCGACCATGTAGACGACCTCCGAGAACGACTCGTCACCTCGCTGCACGTGCAGGCTACCGCCGATGAGCCGGGTCGACGCCTCAATGCCGGCGAACGCACTGTCCATCGCCGGAGGTACCGGCGGGTCGATGAGCTGCTGCATACTCACCTCGCCGTCGGGCGCGGTTTCCTGAATGACCACGCGGTAGATCCGATCGCCATTCTCGTGAAAGGCGTCGTAGGAGAACTCGTGACGCACCAGCATAAGGATGAGCAGGCAGCAGGCGATGCCGAGAGCGAGTCCGAACACGTTGATGAACGTGTAGCCCTTGTGCTTGCCGAGATTGCGAAGCGCGATTTTGACGTAGTTTCTGAACATGATCTCCCGGGGAGGTGGAACGGCCTGTACAGGGGCCGTCCAAATGCCGTACCATCGGGTGCGCGCACGCCGGCCTGCCGCAAATTGAGTGCATCCGCCGGAGAGAGTGTTCGCCGGTGAACGGCGCGTGTGCGGTGACGGACTGACCGATATGATCTCGCCTCCGTCCGGCGACGCACTCCCCAAGCCTGTGAAACGACTCCATTAAACGATGAAACTTATCCTCCTGATATTCGGCGTCTCGGTTCTGTTGCTCTCTGTCGCCTGCCATTCGGAGGCCCCCGTTCCGGCCGATGAGGACGGCTATCTCGTCGGTGCCGACAGTGCGCAATTGTATTACCGCGTCACGGGATCCGGTGACGACACGCTCGTGATCGTGCACGGCGGACCGGGGGCGGGCATGAATACGGTGGTTCCGTCCGTGATGCCGTTGGCGGATCGGTACGCGTTGATCTTCTTTGACCAGCGGGGCGGCGGCCGCTCGGCGCTGCCTGCCGACACCTCGAAGCTGCAACCCGAGTACTTCGTGGCGGATCTGGATTCGGTACGCAGCCATATTGGCCTCGATCGGATGAATGTGATCACCCATTCGTTTGGATCGGTCCTGGTTGCCGGCTACGCCATGGCGCACCCGGAGCGCCTCGGGCGCATCGTATTTCACGGCGCCACCGGACCGCTCCGAGCCGAGGCCGGCAGAATCATCAGGGCGAAAGCCGCGGCGGCTCCGCCATCGCCGGATACGACGCTGTCGAACCGGGCGTCCGGCTTGCTGGGGGATCTTCTGAGGGGAACGGCGTCCGATCCGGTCGAGACGTGCCGGAAGTACGAGGAGATTACCCGGAGGCTGGCGATCGCTCGCGGTGAACGGGTTACGCACACCGGAACTGAATGCGACGCACCTCCGGAAGCGGTAGCCTACTATTTTCGCCACACCGCGCAGCTTGCACCGCAGTATTTCGGCGCTTGGGAGTTCACGACGCGGCTGGAAGGTCTTTCGGCTCCGCTTCTCGTGGTGTATGGAGAAGAAGACTCGCTCGCTATCTCAGAGCAGCGAGCCTGGGCATCCGCCGTGGCAAACGGCCGCCTTCTTCTGGTTCCGGATGCCGGAAAGCCGGCGTTTTCGGACAATCCGGAATTTGTTTTTCCAGCGATCGATACCTTCTTTCGCGGAGAATGGCCCGAGGCCGCGCAGAGGGTCGATCATTAGGGACAGGTGTCATGCACTAAGCATAGACTGACATCGGATGTTTTGCGATCATCGGCTGTTTAGCCTTCCCATCTTCGTTGCGCTGTTTACGCTGAATCCGGTTGCGGATGTCGGCGCCCAGCTTTCCGACCCCATCCGGATCGAGACGGGGCTGACTTCCGGTACAGATGCGGCACTTTCCGGCGTGCGCGTCTTGAAGGGGATCCCATACGCTGCGCCTCCGGTGGGCACCTTGCGGTGGCACGCACCGCATCCGGCTGAAGCATGGAGCGGCGTTCGGCCGGCGGATGCGTTTGGTGCCACGTGCATGCAAGACCCACCACCTCCCGGCAGCTTCTATCAGCTCGAGTTCTTCGAGGAGATCGAGCCGATGAGTGAGGACTGCCTCTACCTGAACGTATGGACGGCGGCCTCCGGGGCTGACGAAGCGCGACCTGTAATGATATGGATTCACGGCGGCGCGTTTCGACAGGGCTCCGGCTCGATGCCCAGCTTCGACGGCACGGCGCTCGCCGAGAAAGGGGTCGTAGTCGTCACGATCAACTATCGGCTCGGCGTTTTCGGACTCATGGCCCATCCGGGCCTCACGGCGGAGACGCTGCATCGCGCATCCGGCAACTACGGCCTGCTCGACCAGGTCGCCGCGCTGCAGTGGATCCGGCGCAACATCGCGGCCTTCGGAGGCGACCCGTCCAACGTGACGCTTTTCGGCCAGTCCGCCGGTGCGGCAAGTGTGAATCAGCTGATGGCCTCGCCGCTCACGGAAGGCTTGTTCCACAAGGCCATTCTGCAGAGCGGATCTGCATTCGCCTTCGGTGGGAATTCGTCCCTCGAATCGGCCGAGCAGACGGGTCTCGCATTCGCCGATTCGCTCGCTGCGTCGTCGGTCTACGCGCTGCGAGCGCTGCCGGCGGACACGATCCATGCGCATGCGCGCCAGTTCGGCTTCAGTCCGAACGTCGATAGATATTTTCTGGATGACGATGTCCAAACCGTTTTCCGTGAGGGCCGCCAGGCTGCCGTTCCCGTCCTTATCGGTTCGACATCCGACGAGGGGACGCCGATGTTCGGTCCGGGTCTAACGGCGAAGGTGTTTCGCGAGATGTCCGCCCGAAACTACGGCGAAGACGTCGACCGATATCTCTCGCTCTATCCGGCTTCGTCCGACGAGCAGGCCGGTCGCAGCTTCAGCGACGCCTTCAGCGACCGCCTGGCGTGGGGGGCGCACACGATCGCTCGGCTACACGACGAGGCCGACGTCTTTCTCTACCGTTTTTCGCGCGTTCCGCCCGGCCGCGACCCCGATCGATATCGAGCCTACCATTCGGCGGAACTGGTGTACGTGTTCGATGCGCTGCACGCCGTAGATCGGCCGTGGACGCCCATCGATCGTCAGATTGCCGACCAGATGTCATCCTACTGGGCATACTTTGCGGCCACGGGAGACCCCAACGGTTCCGAACTTCCGCGATGGCCTGTCTACGATCCGGCGACGCGAATCGGGATGGAGATTGGCGACGAGCGTCGCACGGGCACGATCCTTACCCCCGAGGTCGTCGAATTCTACGACGACCGAGCGGAGCGGTAACCAAGTGTTTCGTGGTGGATGTTTTGGAGCTCCGTATTAAGACCGCGTATACGACGAACCAGATAAAATCGGGTGAGAGGATATGGGAAAACCGAGGCCGGAAGGCAGCTGAGGCTCTCGTACGACCGAGATGCCGACGTTCTGTACATCAGCTTTGGCCCTCCCGAGGAAGCAATTTCCGAGGAGACCGGTGATGGAATGCTTATCCGAAGAAATCACGTGACGAATGACGCGGTCGGAGTGACGATTCTGGACTTCGAGAAACGTTTCGAGTCGGAGAAGGCATCCGCACTACTACCCGTCATCCTCGACAGTGTGCGTGCAGCATAAAGGTCGCTGAATCGCTATTCCGTAGCCACAAAGCTCAGGGCGTTCGCGGCGTCTCGTCGCTGCTGCCGTCCATGTAGAGGCCGATGATCTTCGAAGCGGTGCCGCTTTCGTCGATCTCGAACCGAATCCGAAACGTCTCCAGACCATCGAGCCGAAACATCGTGTCCGACATGGGGATCAGCTCGTATTTCGGATTTCCGTCGCGTTGATAGATGAGGCGGCCGTCTTCCATAGTGACGCGCCGCGGTCCATACTCGCCCGCCAGCCCCTCGAGATCCGTCGTGGCGATATCCGGCGGCGCCGCAGCCGTTCTCAGTTCAATCCATGCGATGTGGGAGGAATAGTCGCCATCCAGCTTGCCGAATGTTTCTGCCGCCTCCTGGAAACGGCCGGCGCGGTGGTAGGCTTCCGCGAGGTCCCGTTGCAGATCGCCAGGTTCGGGCATCTCCTCGACAGCCTCTTCCAGAACGGCCACCGCCGCGTCCACGAGCTCGGCATTGCCCAGAAGCCGGGCCAGGCCTTGAGCGAGGTCGAAGAGGACCACCGCACCGGTGTCGATCCGCGCTGCGCGAAAGGCCCGTCGGCCGGCGTCCAGCCCATCCTCCCGAAACGTATGAAAGGCCGCTCGTACGGCGGTCCGGGTCGGATCGTCATATCGATCGTAGCCGCCCCAGGATGGCCCCCGGATCTTGCGTCCAAAGACCATCCGTCCGATTTCTTCCGAGATCGAGAGACCATGCGTGGAATTCGCAAAATAGACGAAGCCGCGTCGGCTGCGAAGGTCTCCGGCCACGAAGGCTTCAAAGTTTCCGTTGTCGCCCCAGTGCCAGAGGATTCCGGCGTCCGGCTCGACGCCCCAACCGAGCGCCCACTCAACGCCCTCGGATGCTTCCGCCGGTGCCCACGGAACGCGCGCACTGACGATCGGACCTAGCATGTCGTCGTAAAGGTCCGGAGGCAGATTCGTGCGAGTGAGCACTGTTGCCAGCAGTCGCCCATAGTCGCCGGCTGTCGTCAGAAGGCTGGCGGCGGCATTGGCTTCGCGCGGCCGACGGATCGAATGGGATCGGCCGACGGCGTCATGCCCGAATGCAACGCGATTCTCGTACGCATCCATCCATACGAAACTCGTGTGACCCATCGCGAGCCGCTCGAACACGTCCTCCCCTGCGAGGTCGGCCAGCGGCCGTCCTGCTATGTGTTCGAGCACGCGTTGCAAATAGACGTAGCCTTCGCCGGAGTACCGAAAGCCCGATCCGGGATCGAACTCGAGATCCAGCCGGTCGCCTCCCCAGTTGGGCAGCCCCGACGAATGACTCAGCACCATCCGTGGCGTGATCTGCCGGTACCGATCATCGTGCTCCATCCGGGCATTTGGAAGGTAGTCGCGAAGCGGCCGGTCGAGTTCGAGCTCGCCGCGCTCGACGAATCGCATCGCGACGAATGCCGTCACCGGCTTACTGAGGGATGCGGCCTCGAAGATCGTGCGCGAGTCGACGGGTTCACCCGAGGTTGCGGAGAGCACGCCGAACGCACCTTTCCATACGACCTCTCCGTCATCTACTAGCGCAATAGACAGTCCCGGGATTTCGGCGGCTTCGATGAGTGCAGGAAGGCGCGCTTCCAGCTCGCTTACGAGATCTCGCGTCGACTGCCCACGAGCCTCCGAGCAGGCAAGCGCGAAAACGGCCAGTACGAGCCCCCCGATATGACGAATCGACCTCATTCGTATCGGAGGCTATCCACCGGATCGGCGGTCGCGGCCCGAAGAGCCTGATAACTCACCGTCAGCAGGGCAATGACGACCGCGAAGATGCCGCCCAGCAAAAAGACGCCGGCCGTCAGATCGATGCGGTATGCGAATTCGCTGAGCCATTCCCGCAAGACGAGGTACGCAACAGGCGCGGCCAGAAGGAAGGCGACGCCGACGAGCTTCACGAAATCCAGCGACAGCAAGCCTACAACGCTCGAAACCGAGGCGCCCAGCACCTTTCGAACACCGATCTCCTTCGTTCGCCGCTCAGCCATAAACGTCGCCAATCCGAATAGCCCCAGGCACGCCACGAAGAGCGCCAGCGCACCGAAAACGCCTGCCAGCTCGCCCATCCGCCGTTCCGACCGGTAAAGCGCGTCATAGGATGCATCCAGGAAGGAATACTCGAACGGAGCCGAGCCTGCGAAATCAGGCCACCTGGCCTCGAGGCGCCCCATCGTGCCCGCGATGTCGTCCGCATCCACCTTTACGATCAACCGGCTGAAAATCTGAGGGGCCATCTGCATCACGAGCGGGTCGATCGTCGAGTGCAGCGAGAGGTAGTGGAAATCCTCCACGATCCCGATAACCGGACCTGAACGCCGAACTTCCCATCCTTGTGAGGAGGGCATGTAGAAGTCGAGCTGCTTGCCGATCGGGTTGGCCCAGTCGTTCCCGAGCCGATTGCGCACGACGGCGAGAGCCGCTTCGTTCAGCAGGAATCCCGTCGAATCTGACGCCTGCCGGAGGTCAAAATTGCGGCCCTGCACAACGTTCATCTCGAGAAGATCGATAAATATTTCGTCTATGAAGAACGTGTCGAAGCCCGGTAGATCTTCCTCCGCCCACCCTTCCGGCCGGTACCCGTAGTCGCTAACGGGACGACCCGGAACCGTGGCCGTGGCGGACACGCCGCGCACGCCGGGAATCCGAACGATCTCGCTGCGAACGAGCTCGTGACGGCCGGCGAGCGCACCACCCACCTCCAGCACGACCGTCTGCTCGGGCTCGAAGCCGAGGCGCGCATTTCGAAGGTATTCAATCTGCTGATGGATCGTGAGCGTGGCGACCACCAGGAAGATGGAAATCGCGAATTGAAACACGACGAGCCCGCGCCGAAGGCCGCTGCCGGCCGCCGAACCGCCTGGCCAGCCGCGCAATGCGCGAACGGGGCTATACCGCGAGAGTAGAAGAGCGGGATAACTGCCGGCTACGAGTCCCACGATGACGGCGAGACCCCCCATCGCCGCTGCGAGAAAGGCCGCATCGGGGCCGTAGAGCGCAAGATCCTTCCCGATGAAAGAGCGAAAGGCCGGCAGCGACGTAAGGATGATCCCGCAGGTCAGAATGGTGGCAATAACGGTCATCACCACCGACTCTCCAAGAAATTGCGCCACGAGCTGCACGCGCCGGGCCCCCATCGCCTTCCGTACGCCTACTTCCCGCGCGCGCCGCAACGACCGCGCCGTCGAAAGATTCACGAAGTTGATGCACGCGATCAGCAGAATAAGCCCGGCAACGATTGTGAAAAGGATGACCTGACGGATGTCCCCCTGCGGGGCGATGTCGTAGGCCAGATGCGCGGAATGAAGATGGACGTCGCCGAGCTCCTGGATCCGGTAGAGGCTCCAGGGCTCGCCGACGCGGTTTTCGAAGAACGCCGGCAGCTTAGCCTCTACGTCCCGCGCGTCGGATGACTGGTCCAGAAGGAGATACGTGTGAAGCCAGTTCGTCCGATAATTCTCCATCCGATTCGACGTCTGCGCGACGAGCTCGAAAGAAGCGAGCATTCCGAAGGACAAATGGGACGTCGTGGGGACGTCGCGCAATATGCCGCCCACCGTGAGCGTCACCTCATCGCCCACGTCGAACGTGAGGGGTTGCCCGATAGGATTCTCCTCGCCGAAATATTTCCTTGCGAGGCTTTCCGTGAGGAGGACCTCGTCGGGATTTCTCAGCGCGCGGTGTGGATCCCCGCTCACGAGCGCGAAGCTAAATACGTCGAAGATCGTCGAATCGGCAGCCAGAATAGTCTCGCGGAAGGAATCGCCGCCCGGACCGGTAACGACGACTTCGCTCTGCTCCACGAACCGTACGTAGGCCTCGACCTCGGGCAGATCGTCGGCAAGCGCCGGACCCAGGGGCGCCGGCGACATGACCGACGTTTCGCGCACCACGCGAACGATCCGATCTCCCTTTTCATGAAATCGGTCATACGACAACTCGTCGCGTACGAACAGCAAGATCAGCAGGCAGCAGGCCATGCCGATGGCGAGACCCAGCACGTTGATGACGCTGTAGCCCTTCTCGCGCCCGACGTGGCGAAGCGCGATCTTGAAGTAATTGCACAGCATGATCCGGCCGGCGAGTGGACGAGAATAGACGGAGACCCTCGAATACGGATCGAGGGGGCATTGCAAGGGATAGGTCGGACAAAGCCCATGCCACACGGCAAGCTGACCGGCCTAGTCGCTGTGCCGGCGCACTCGTATCCGTTCGCGAACAGGTACCGTTCGCACGCGGACACACCGGCATCGCACAAATCGCCGGGATCCGGGCGGCACGGAAGCGTTCTCGACGTGGTACAGACTTTGTGCTGGGCAGGGCTCGTCGTAGAGGGCTCCTTCCCTGCAGAGCTGCGCGGAACGCTTGCGTAACCGCCGCCGACGTGAGATCGAAATTACAACCTGCGCTTGAATGAGAATCGCGCTCCTGCTCCTCTTATTCCTCATCGGCTGCAGCGCAACTCCGGGAGTTGCAGATCTCGTCATTCATGACGCCGCCCTGTTCGACGCCCGATCCAAACGCGTCGAACCGCATCAGACGATCATTGTCCGCGACGGCATTGTTACCGCCGTCGTTCCCTCGGCGAGCGCTCGCATTCCCCGGGCTGCACACTTCGTGAATGCGCGAGGCCGACTTCTTACCCCGGGCATCATCGACGTGCATCACCATACGGCCGTCATCCTTGCCGACTCATCGAACAGTACAGGCGGCTCCGTCGCCAATTTATCGATGGAGCCGGACTCCATCGCAAGTTACCGCCGTGCATTCGCAGAGGCCTACCTTCCTCACGGCGTGACGGTCGTCCGGGAAGCCGGAGGTGATGATCGGTATCTCTCGCTCATGCAGGCGTGGATGGATCCGGTTTCATGGGCCCCGGACCTCTACCCTTCCGGTGGCGCACTCGTGTCGCATGAGCAAGGGCGCACCCCCTACGCGGGCCACACGGTCGTACAAGACTCGGTCGATGCCGTGCAGACCGTTCGCACGTATTACGACGCGGGCTTTCGCCACGTCAAGCTCTACTGGCGGCTGCGTATGCCTGAACTTCGCGCCGCGCTCAAGGAGGCTCAGACGCTTGGAATGGCCCCCTACGGTCACATCGACTATAAGGTCGTGTCCATTCGAGACGCGCTCGAACTGGGTTTGCGAAATTTCGAGCACGCTTACACGCTCGGTGTCGACGTTCTCACAGTAGAGGAAAACCGGCACGTCTGGCGACGCACGACGGATGACATCCTGAATGGTGACATGCGCGGCGCCTTCTTTATGGGAATAATGGAGCTGTTCAATGACCTTGGGGAGGATGATCCCCGTATGATGTCGTTGATCGAGGATCTGGCGACATCGGGCGCGAGCGTCACCCCGACGCTGCATATCTTCGCCGCCCCGCTGGGACTCGCGGACTTCCAACCCGCACCGCCGAACGATTTCGCAGACACGTCCGGCTGGACGGACGCTCAAGTGACCAGGGCGCGCCGAGGCTACAATGTCTTAAGTGCCTACGTACGCAGGCTCCACGATTCCGGGGTTTCGCTGAACCTGGGCACCGACGCGGCCGAACCCGGCCGCGCCGCGCTTTCCGAAATGCTGCTCCTTCATGCCGCTGGAATTCCGATGGTGGACACCCTTCAGATTGCCACACTAAACAGTGCCCGTGCCCTCGGCCTCGAGGATGTTTACGGAACGGTGGAGGTCGGCCGACGGGCACATTTTGTGCTGTTCGACGAGAATCCTCTGGCGTCGGCCGATGCACTGCTCGCCGGCAAAACTACATTTAAAGACGGTATCACCTATCCGCAAGCGGAATGATCATCATCCTGACTCTTCTGATAAGTATCCAACCCCTCGCGCAAGACACGACCGAAGCGGTGGTAGACGAAATTCGCTCGCCCCAGTACGTCGCCGTACTGGTAGAGGATGTTGCGAGGTCCGTTGGCTGGTACGGCCGTGTCTTCGGTTTACACGAAGTGGGAGGGTCCCAGGCAGAGGACGGATCCTGGCAAATCGCGAATCTAAGGAATGACGATCTGTTCGTGGAGATCATTCGCGACGATCGCGCGGAGGCCGTCGAGCGTTCGAGGGGCTTTTTTAAGGTCGGTTTCGGGGTCCCGAATATCGAGGCTGTCGCCGATCGTATTGCGGGCGCGACGGGTGAACGCCCGCGCGTGCTTGACTTCGAGAAGTTCGGAATTCGAATCATTCAAATTCGAGATCCGGACGGCAACATCGTTCAACTCTCCTCACCACTTGCGCGTGTGTCGACGGACGGAGCATCTTCGTCCGACCTCGAAGCAATCATGGCCCAGTCCCGCCGGCTTTCCGATGCCTACGTCCGAGGCGACATCGAAACTCTGGTATCGATCTATACGTCCGACGGTGTCGCCGCTCCCGCCGGTCGCGATTTCATTCGAGGCCGGCAATCGCTTCTTTCGCTGTGGTCGCTGCCTGAGGGGAGAACGGTCCTCCGGCACAAGTCCACGCCCGTTGAGATCGAAGTCGATGGCGATCGCGCGTTTGACTGGGGATACTATGAGGGCCAGGCCGCGCAGGACGGCGAACCGCTCGCTCCCTTCCGCGGAACGTACGTAATCGGCTGGAGGCGGGGCACCGACGGAGTGTGGAGAATAGCCGTCGACATGTGGAGCAGCCTGCGTGACCCTCCCTCGAACTAAGACCTGCGCCATGTTGCATCGAATCCATCTTGGAACCGGCCTATCGGTCGGCCTCGTGGGTGCCGTCCTGTTGATGGCGCCGGTTGTCCGGGCGCAGACGGATGCCGCGTTCGTAGAATCCGACGACACGCACTACTACGACTTCTGGCCGGGAACGTGGGTGGAAATCGTCGACGGCGTGGTGGATACGACGGCCGCCTCATTCACCGTTCGCCGGATCCTGCACGCGGCGGCTTTCGAAGAAGACTGGCGCCTCGTATACGATGGGAAAGCGCACCGGTCGACGGCCTTGCGAGCGTGGGATCAGGTCACCAATCGCTGGATGTTCACGTGGGTGAGCGACAACGCGCTGTTCCAGGTCTGGGAAGGGGAGAAAATCGGCGAGGATTGGTACATCGTGAAAGAATTTGAGATCGACGGTGAATCCGTGCTGTCCCGCCAGGCGTGGATTCCGGATGGTGAGAATCAGCTCATCCGCATTTTGCAGCGCTCGGTCGACGGCGGGAAGACCTGGACGACGAGATACCGCACGGCCTTTCGCCGAGTCGCGCAGTGAATGAATGCGCGGTAACCCGGTGTCATTCGTAGCAAAAGCAGGCACGTACCGGAGGATCCGATCAGAGTGTGCTTATCGTGAACGGAACACGGGTGGTCCCCCAGTGCAGCACGGCAGTGGCCGACGAATCGGTGAGGTTCTCAAACGAATATTCGAGCCACTCCTTATGGGCGCCGGTTTCAGGCGTCGCCGTCACACGAAGCACGTCCGTTTTCTCGCTATAGTCGAACGCCCCCCACTGATCGGCGCGGCTATCGAAAATCAGCGTCCACCCATCCGGATCGGGGATGGCGAAAAAGCCGTAGACGCCGGACGGCAGCATCTCTCCGTTTATGAGTACGTCGTGCGTCGTTTTGAAGACTGTGGCTTCATTGGCGCCTGCCCGCCAGACCTGGCCGTACGGTTCCAGACCCCCGTAAACGGTACGACCCTTCACGCCGGGGCGCCCGTAGGTGATGTGGATCTCCGTCATGCCGATGGCCTGACTCGTGCCGGCATTCGGGCTGGGGCGAATCTCGTTCGCGGCGCGCGCCGGCATTTCGAGCGCCATCCGATCGTCCGTCAGCGTCGTGTCGTCGCTTGCAACCGGGTCCTCGCTGCCTGAGGGCTCATCGGCCGCGCACGCGCCTAGAAACAACAGGCAAAAAAGGACGAATGTCAGGCTGCGCATCAAA
>CAZART010000095.1:0-4012 GCA_964487555.1 uncultured Rhodothermales bacterium | reverse complement strand
TCATTCGTACTTAAGGCTGTCGACGGGATCGGAGAGCGCCGCCCTGACGGCGTGAATGCCCACCGTGAGCCCTGCGGTCAGCCCGATGACGGCGCCCGCCGCCGCGACCGAAAGCGCGAACGCTTCGGGGCCGACACGATAGGCGAACGTATCGAGCCATTGCATCGCGGCGACGTAGGCGATCGGGGCGGCCACGATCAGGCCCATCGCCGCCAACCGCAGAAATTCAAGCGAGAACGTCGACGCCACGCGCGTCGCCGAGGCGCCCAGCACTTTTCGGATGCCGATCTCCTTCGTGCGGCCACGGATCGTCAAGACGGCCAGTCCGAAGAGACCTATCGCTGAGATCAGGATCGCGAAGAACGAAGCATACCCGATCACGAGCCGCCACCGGCGCTCGGAACGGTAGAGCGCCTCAAGATCCTCATCCAGAAAACTGAATGCAAACGGCACGTCGCCTGCTATGCGCGACCACTCCGATTCGAGTACCGCTACGGTCCGCGAGGCCGATTCCGGGCGAATGCGGACCATCAGATAGTTGACGCGCTGGTCCGGATTCATCGACAAAACGACCGGCGCTACGGCCTCGTGGAGCGACGAAAAGTTGAAATCCCGCACCACGCCGATGATTTCCGGTGCATCCAGCGCTCCCCACTGCAGGCCCGTAAGCCGCGAACCGACCGGGTCGGCGAGACCCAGCGCGCGTACGAACGCCTCGTTGACGACGACAGCCTGCGTAGAATCGGTCGGATGAGCGGCGTCGAAAAATCGCCCGGCGCCAAGCTCGACACCCATGGTAGTCAGGTAGTCCGAATCCACCCGAAAACTGTTCGGCTCCAGGAGCGCACCCTCATAGGTCATGCCCATCCGATTCGAGAAGCGCGTGAACGACACGTTCGAGCCGGACACGCCGGCGACCTCGGGGCGGGAATTCAGGGCCAGCGTGAATCGATCCACGAAATGCGGATCCGGAAGACGGAAGACGGGGACGCTCACGATTTCATCCTCCGCGAAGCCGAGCGTCTTCGATTGCAGGAAATCGAGTTGATTCGACATCACGAAGGTGCCGACGAGCAGGCAGGCGGATACGACGAACTGCGCCACGACGAGTCCGCGTGTGAAGCGGTTGCCGCGACCGAACCGAACGCGCCGCCGAAAGACCTCCACGGGCTGAAATCGAGAAAGATAGGCCGCCGGATAGGCTCCGGCGGCGAGGCCGGTGACCAGGGCGATGGCGACCAGCACCAGCACCATCTTGGCGGACAGCGTCGCGATAAGCTCCTTGCCGGTCATGGCATTGAACAGCGGAAGCGCCGCCTGCGCGAGCAGCGCGCCGGCCACGACGGCGGCGGTGCTCATCAGTATCGACTCCGTCCAGAACTGCAGCATCAGCTCACGACGGCGGGCGCCGACGACCTTTCGCACGCTCACCTCTTTCGCGCGCGCCGTCGAGCGGGCGACGGCCAGCGTCGTGAAATTGACGCACGCGATAAAGAGCACGCCGACCGCAACCGCCGCGAGGATGTACGAATACACGGGAGAGCTCGGCGAGGTGAGGCCGACCGGCACATCGGGGTTCAGATGGATGTCCCTCAGCGGCTGCAGCCGCAGCAACATCGGCGGCTCCGCTCGATCCCAGAATCCGCCAGACCGTAACCCTTCGAACAGCGCGCCGAAATGCGATTGAGTAAATGCCGCCAGCCCCTCGCCCACACGCGCCGACGAGGCGGGTTCGCGAAGGAGCACGTAGGTAATGACGCTCGAATTGCTCCAGCTATCGACCTGTGCACGGGCACTCTCGAAGACGCGCAGCCGGCTGCTGAAGGGGAGCAGCACCGTGAAGTCGACGCTCGAATTGGCGGGAACTGGATCCGCGACGCCGGTGACCGTAAATTCGTGATACCGGCCGCCCAACCAGAGCGAGAACCGCTCGCCGACCGCGTTCGCGCCTCCAAAGAACCGTTCGGCAGCCTCATGCGAGAGAACGGCCGCATCCGGCTCGGCAAGCGCCGCCTGCGCACGTCCCGCCTGGAGCGGAAACGAAAACACGTCCAGCACGGAGGCGTCCGCAAAGAGCACCCGATCCACCGACCACTCGCTGTCCCCCCTCTTCATGGTGACGCCGTCGACTTCATCGAAACGTACGAAGGCCTCGACGTCCGGAAATGACGCAGCGAGCGCCGGGCCCAGAGGCATCGGCATGGCGACGTCGGCATCGACGGGACTCTCCGCCGCCGGCACGCGGTGCATCCGGAAGATCCGATCCGCATTGACGTGGAACGCATCGTACGTCATCTCATCGCGCACGAAAAGAACGATCAGGACGCACGCCGCAATTCCGAGCGAGAGCCCCGCGATGTGGATAACGGCGTATCCCTTTTGCCGCGAAAAGGCGCGCAGCGCGAGCTTCAGGTCATTTCGCATGGTGTCAGTTGGATCCTGATGGCGTCTCGCCGTGCACACCCACGGCGTCGAGAGAGATGGAATAAATGTCACCGAGACCGTTGCCCGGACTGTCGATCATCTGCTGCAGTTCGGCATAGGTCAGTCGCTCGTCACGCGCGACGTCCACGACCGATCGGTCGCTGGTGAAATACAGCGTTCGCCCATCCGGACTCACCATCGGGCAATATTCCCTTGCCGACGTGTTGACGGCATCGCCCAGGTTCTCCGCCGGCGTCCACTCGCCCCCGCGATTATAGCTCACGTACAGATCGCCCCTCCCCTGGCCTTCCCGGTACGAGACGTAGATCAGGTACCGCTCCTGCGGATCCACATACACGTCGATTTCGTGCGACTCCGAGTTGACGGCATCTCCCAGCCGCTCGGGCTCGGTGTAGGCACCATCGACGAGGCGCGACCGGTACAGGTCGAAATCGCGTTTACCTTCCTCGCGACGGCCGCTGAAATACATCGTACCGTCCGCCGTCAGGGCCGGAAAGTACTCGTCGCCGTCCGTCGTCACCGGCCCTTCAAGCCGCTGGGCTTCGGACCACCCGGAGCCCTCACGATCCACATACCAGATATCGAAATCGCGTTTCGGCTCCGTGCTGGTCGAATCGGGATGGGGACGTTTCGAGATGAAAAACATCCGCGATCCGTCGGGCGAGAAGTAGGGGTCCACGTCGGAGTACCTTCCCGAAAACGATGCAACCTCGGGTTCGGACCACCCCTGAGCGGTGCGTTGCGACACGACGATGGTCATCAGATCGAACCCTGGATCCGGCGTGGAAATGGTGTAATACAGCTCGCTCCCATCCGGCGAAAAAACCGCGTTCAGCTCGTAGGCGCCGGTGGATATTTCGCCCGGCGCGAAGAGCCGAGCGGTCTGCGAAGTCTCCTGCGCCGGTGCGGGCAGCGCCATGAAGATGCAGATGACGAAAAACGGAAGGCGTCGCATGGTTGGAAGAATATGATCGTTGGGATTCCGGATGCCCTGACGTGAGATCCAAATGTCGTTCCACCGCATGCAAAACGACCTTTTCGACGTGGTAGAGCGCTATCGGAGAGCGAGGCATGTCCGCTCGCGAACGACCCTGTTCGATAGGCGGACAATGGGGCTCCGCCCGGTTGAAGCGTCCACAAATGAACAACCGTTGTTCGGTTGCGGATAGATTGAGGCGAGCCGCGGCCGAGTTTACCCGACTCCGGCACGATGGTACGAGCCTTGCCTCACGCCGTGTGTCCGTCCCTCTCATACGCACGTCCCGACATGCTTCACAGCTACCTCACCATCGCCCTGCGAAATCTGGGCCGCCACCGCCCCTACACGGCGATCAACGCCGTCGGACTCGCCATCGGCATCGCGTGCTGCCCGGTCATCTTCGCCTTCGTGCGGGACGAGCTGAGCTTCGACCGTTTTAATCGGCGACGGTGGACCGGGCCACGCCGATGCTCTCGGCGAGCCTACCATGCATAGAAGGGACGCCGCGCATCAGTATTTCTCAGCCAGCCAGCTCAGCCCCGCCATGTTCAAAAATTACTTCAAGACCGCTACGCGTAACCTATCGAA
>CAZART010000094.1:0-20719 GCA_964487555.1 uncultured Rhodothermales bacterium | reverse complement strand
TCTATCGCGGCGGGGCGGATCCGCGCGGCGAGGACGTGGCGGTCGGCTATTGAGAAGGGTCCGGGTAATTCGTTGCGCGGTCTTCCGGTTGCTCGTACCTTACTTGAGAACTCATCTGCTCTCGCCCGTCCTGTGCCCCCCGACATGGACAGGGTCATTCCCATCTTCTTCGTTCTCGGCATCCTGGGATCGCTGCCCCTCACAGTCGAGGGCCAGCCCCTGCAGCTTTCCGGCGATCCGAGTCCCGGTGATCGCTTCGGCTTTGCGCTCGCGTTAGCCGAACCGTTTCTCTTCGTGGGTGCTCCCGGCGACAGCGAGGTCGAGGACGAGGGCGGCGCCGTCTTCATCTTTCGTCGCAGCGGAAGGGAATGGCTGCTCGAAGCCAAGGTGAGAGCGCCTCGATCCGACGGAGCGAAGAGGTTTGGCGTGGCTCTGGACGCCTCCGAATCCACCCTCGTCGCCGCCGCGCGCAATCGCCATCTAGACGATTCAGGCCTCGTCTACGTCTTCGAGCGCCGCGGCCGCGGAAGGTGGTCGTTGCGTGCCCGGCTGAGACCGGAGCGCCCGGCGGTTGCCGACGGCTTCGGCTCGACGCTTGCCGTTGTCGGTGATACGCTCGTGGTCGCAGCACCGGGCGTTGCCGGCCGCGCCGACAAGGAAGGGATCGTCTATGTCTACGACAGGGGCGGTGATGGAGCCTGGACGCGCTCCGGTGTCCTACGGTCTCCTCGTCCCGCCTTCCTGGGCACATTCGGCTATTCGGTAGGCTTTGACGGCAAGCGAATTGTCGTCGGTGCTCCGGGCGAGGGGGGTGCGGACGGGCCGACGGGCGCCATTTACCTGTACGGCAGGGGCGCGGATTCCTCTACGTGGGAGCTTCAAGCACGGCTCTCCGGAACGTCCACGTCGCGCGAGGTTTTCGGGCGCTCCGTCGCACTTCACGGGCGCTACATCTTGGTGGGCGCGCCCGTTTACCACGGCGACGTAAACGGGGCCGCCTATGTTGTTTGCTGCGCCACGCAAGGCGCCGGCGGTATGAAGGTCGTGGCCCGGCTTCAGGGGGTCGACGGCGTCAAGAATACCGGATTTGGGTACTCCGTCGCGATGAATCGCGATGTGATCGCTGTTGGTGCTCTGCACGACGACGCGCTCGGCGAAGACACCGGCGCGCTTCACGTTTTTGAGCGCGCCGGGGACGAAGCGCATTCCTGGCACGAGATAGGCGTCGTGCACCGGAATAAGGGTGCGAGTGGGGATCGCTTCGGAAGCAACCTGCGTCTTGACGGCGCGACGCTGGCGGCATCAGCGCCCGGTGCGAGACAGGACGCCGGTGCGGTCCTTGCGTACGACGTAGCCGATTCGGTACGGATTCCCCGTATCTCGTTCAGGCGTGTGGCCCATCCGGAGGACGGACTCCTGAACGGACAGGTCGAGGCCCTTCTGCCGGACCAAAAAGGATTTCTGTGGATCGGCTCATTTGCGGGCCTGAATCGCTTTGACGGGCGTGACTTTACCGCGTATGTCCATCATCCGGATGATTCTTCCTCACTATCCAACGGCGTGGTCCTCAGCCTGCTGGAGGACCGTTCCGGCCGGCTGTGGGTAGGTACGGAGGACGGACTGAATCGCTATGAGCCTGCGAAGGATGGGTTCATTCGCTATCCGCTGGCTTCCGACGGCACGTTCCCTCGCCAGTCGATTCGTGTCGTTTTCGAAGATCGCGAGGGTCGGATTTGGACCGGCACCAATGGGCGGCTGTACCTTTATTCGGCCGATGCCGATCGCTTCGATCTCTTCGATCCCTTCAAGCCGCCGGTTCAGAAACTGGACGAAACCTATATCAGCGGCATCCAGCAAGACAACGCCGGGCGGCTCTGGATTCTGGCGAAGAATCTGTGGGAGCTGCGCGCGTCTCTTTACAGGTTGGACACGGCTGCCGAGGAATTGGTTCGATACGTTATTTCGCCCGAATGGGGTCAGGTCGGTCCCCTTTACGTGGACAGCCGTGATCGTCTCTGGATCAAAGGTCCCGTTCCGATCACCCTGCCGCATGACCATTCGCGTGCGATCAGGCCGGAAGTTCCTCCGATTCTGACGCCCCACTGGAATTTTTTCGAGGATCAGGCAGGCAGTGTATGGATGGCGACCGCCAAGGGTGTCTACCGCTCCGAGGGTAACGCTTCCGGTACGGAATTTTTCGAGATCATGCCGGGGGCGACGGGGCATCTCGCGAATTTCGTCCGCAGCATTCACCAGACGCGGTCGGGGCAGATCCTGCTGGGGACCACGGACGGTGTTTTTCTCGTTCGCGAGTACAAGCATCCGGAGAAGGAGCAGGATCTGAAAGGGACGCAAGCGTCGCTCGTACTCACACGCATCCACCTCATCGGGCGCGACGGAGAGCGATCGGTGAATCCGTACGGTACGGACGAGATTACGCTCTCCTACCGGGATTACCGCCTCGCACTGGAGTTTGTGGTGCCCGCGATCAGGACGGAAGACCTCCGCTACCGCTATCGACTGCACGGCTATGACCACGATTGGATCGAGGCGGGCAATCGAGGACTCGCATCCTACGCAAACGTGCCTTCCGGACGGTATCGCTTCGAGGTGGAAGCGGCTTCTGATGTGAACCTGGCCCATCTAACCATACCCGTCGTCGTAACGCCGCCTTTGTGGGGGACGTGGTGGTTTCGCGTCCTCGGCGGCGCCGTGCTGCTGGGTTCGGTGTACGCGGTCCACCGCCTCCGGTTGAATCGTTTGCTGCAGATTGAGCGGCTGCGAACGCGTATTGCGAGCGACCTGCACGACGAAGTAACGAGCAATTTAAGCGGCATTGCATTGATGAGCGAGTTCATTCGGGAGAATGCTTCACTGCAAGCGGTCGAGAAACGGCAGCTCGCAAGAGTCGCGGCCTCGGCCCGGCGGACGGCCGACGATCTTCGCGACATTATCTGGTTTATCGATCCTAACAGAGACCGGCTCGACGCTCTTCTCCTGCGCATGAAAGACACGGCCTCCTCGCTGCTGAATGGGATCGCCTATGAATTTCGAGTCGGGGGCGAGGACGCGATCGAGGCGCTCGGCATGGAGCATCGCCGTCAGATTTTTCTGATTTACAAGGAGGCCTTGCATAACGTGGTCCGTCATGCCGGCGCCGGCTGCGTGGAGATCGAGATCATGCAGGACGGCGGCGTCTTCACGATGACCTTGCGAGACGACGGTGTCGGCTTCGATCCCGGCGTCGAAAGTGCCGGGCAAGGGCTCCGAAACATGCAGCGGCGTGCCCGGTCCATAGGCGGCCGCCTTGAAGTGGAAAGCCGGCCCGGCGGCGGGGCGCGCGTGACGCTTATGGCGGAGCTCGACCACCGTCCGGGGCGTGGCCGCGATCGCTTCCGTTCGGCAAAAGTCACCCGAACGGGTGATAGCGCAGCCAGGCAGGACCCCTTATCGTGATACAATAGCCGTCCGATCCACTCTGCACGAGCCTCGGACGAGATTCGCTCCCACTCGTACACGCCTGACGGAATCCGATGAGCGCTGAGCCGCTGACAACCTGGATTGTGGAGGACAATGAACTCCTCCGCGACTCCCTGGCCGGCGTTCTGAATGGAAGGGACGGCCTTCAATGTCCACTCGACTTCGGCTCGTGCGAAGAGATGCTCGCCAGGCTCGAGGTCGAAAGTCCCCCGGACGTCATCCTTCTCGACATCGGTCTACCCGGCATGGATGGGATTGAAGGACTGCGCAGAATCCACGCGTTCTCGCCGGAGACGCGGGTGCTTATGTTGACGGTCCACGAGGATGACGATCGGGTTTTCGAGGCCCTCTGCGCGGGTGCATCCGGCTATCTGCTGAAGCCCGCCTCCATGGCACGTATCGTCGCAGCCATCGATGAGGTGCGACGCGGTGGGAGCCCGATCAACGCACAGATTGCTAGCAAGGTACTGGACATGTTCAGGCACCTGGCGGTCCCGCGGCACAACTACGGCCTCACCGAGCGAGAGCGCGAAGTACTTGAGCACTTAATAGACGGTCTCACCCGGAAGCGCATCGCCGACAAGCTGTATCTGAGCGAGCACACGATCAAAACGCACGTCAGAAATATCTACGCGAAGCTTCACGTCCACACGCGCTCCGGCGCCGTCGCGAAGGCGCTGAAGGAGCGGGTCGTCTGACGTGCGGGGCGAGATAGGGATTCAATCACGTTTGCCGATTGAAGGCGGACCAATTTATGGCCGGCCAAAAGCTGCTCGTCTTGAGGTGAAACCGCGATTCCGATGCAGGTCGGGCGAGAGCCCTTCCTTTCTGAGGCGGTCGTCCTCGTTTCTGAATTCTAGAAGAACGGCCGAGCTCCGGCCGGCTCATGCAGTCTGATCTGCATCGGTGTAGCGGCGTCGGAATGGCCATTTCAATCCGTCAGAGGCCGCATGCCTTCGAGCTGCTGCTCGAAACCCTCAAGAGATTGCGCCTGGATGGCCGTTTTTTGGATTGATCGGAGGTGGTCCACCTTGCTGATAGCTAGGATCGTCTCGCGTATCGAGGCGGGCACGGTGCCGAATCGGGTCTCCAGCACGTCTACAACGCTCTCGCGGGCCATGGCCAAGCGGCCCTATTCGCGTGCCATGCGCTCAAAACTCGTGACGTAAGGCATACTTTTTTTCTCCTCGAACTCGGCGATTTCGATTCTAAGTTGGCGCTCCAGTACTGCGGGAAGCTTCATCAGCCAGTCGACGAACCGAAAGAGCTTCAAGATCTCCTCTGAATCGTATCCTTTTTCATAAGGCCCGGTAGTAAGCGCTTGTTTCCAATCCTTCCGGTATCGCGGATCTCCCCGCGTCGCGAGCGTCTTCAAATGCGCCTGGACGAGGACGGCAAAAGGATTGCGGCTCGCCTCCAGCACATCCCATGCATAATCGAGAAGCTTCACGACGGGGAAATCGAGTTGCAGGTTGCAGCCCCAAAGATCGTAGCCAAAGGTGTTCGGCCGCCATGACCCCCCCCGTCGGCCAGGACCGCCAGACTTACAACGTGCCGTTCATAGCGATCGAAAACACACGCACTCCGGTGCCGTCGCGAAGGCGTTGAAGGAGCGGGTGGTATGAAGGGCGGACGAGATCGCTACACTTCGAGAATCACCCTTTCGGGCGATACCGTCGCACCTACCGTTCGAATAGCTTGAGCGAGCGGAATCGGTAGCGATTCAGGCGCTAAGCAGATCACGGCAGCCGTGATGATCCGCAGCAGGGTGCTCCGTCGACGTCTGATTTCACGCGCTAAATGAATCACCACGAGCCCGTCGGTAACGGTCGCCTGCCGGGTCGGTCACGCCAGCGAGGCAACGACAGACCGTCCACGCCATCGATGCCCGACAGACCGTCCACGCCAGCGAGTGACCGACATAGGTGCCGTGCCGCTCCGGTGCGTTCGACAGGGAGTATTCCGACACCATTGACGAACATTTCGCGATGAAGACACGAGCGGCAATTGTTACGCTGAGCCTACTTCTCGGGATTGCCGCTCTCGCGGTTCTATGGAATTACACCAGGGCCGCCCGCGAACATCATTCAGCAGTCGACGAACGTTCTGCGCAAGCATTAGACGTCGCCCGAATACCGCTGCATTTCGAGCCTAACCGAGGGCAGGTCCATGCCGGCGTTCATTTTCTGGCACGCGGGCCGGGATACACGCTCCACCTAATGCCGGGCGAAGCAGTTCTGTCTCTTCGGGCCCCCTCCGGCGGGCCGGACAAGAAGGCTGCCCCCGAAGCGTGGCAGGACGAGAAGCGCGCCGGGCAGTCGGGTCCGACGCTGCGCATGCGGCTCGTGAATTCGGATCGTGCGGCCGAAGCGAGCGGACTTGCACGACTTCCCGGTCGCACGAACTATTTCATCGGGAACGACCCTGCCGGATGGCACACCGACGTCCCCAACTTCGCCAGCGTTCTCTATAAAGGCGTTTACCCTGGGATTGATCTCGTTTACTACGGTCGACAGCGGGAGCTGGAGTACGATTTCATCGTGCGCCCAGGGGCAGATGTCAGCCGCATAGCGCTCGGATTCGATGGGACGGAGGAAGTACGCACGGAGGAGAACGGCGACGTCACGCTGGAATTTGAAAGCGGTGCCGTGACGCTGCAGGCGCCGGTGATCTATCAGGAGCGAGATGGGCGCCGGTCGCCCATTGCTGGAAGGTTTGTGCGCCACGCGCCTGATCGTTTTGGCTTTCACGTCGACGCCTACGACCCTGCGATCCCGCTTGTGATCGACCCGGTGCTAACGTATTCGACCTATCTGGGCGGCGAAGAGGATGATTCTGTCGAAGACCTGGCGGTGGATGCGGCCGGCAACGTCTATCTGACCGGCCGCACCTCGACAGACGTGTACGTAAGAAAAATCGATGCGAACGGGAACGCCATGGTCTTCACCAATATCATCGGAGGCGCAGGATCGGAGACCGGCCATAGCGTCGCCGTCGACGCCTCCGGGAATGTGTATGTGGCCGGCCGCACCTCGTCGTTCGATTTTCCGACGGTCAATGCCTTCCAGCCCCGCCACAGCGCCGGGACGAATGCGACAGTCGGCCAGGACGGTTTCGCGATCAAGTTAGCTGCAACGGGTGATGCCGTGCTCTATTCGACCTATATCGGTGGAAGCCACCAGTTTGAGCTCGATCCCGGCTGGCTCGACTTTGGAACCGTCCCCGTAGGACAGGCTTCCGTACTTCCGGTCATCGTACGTAACACCGGGCCGGCCACGCTCAGCGGATTTGCGTCTCCCAATAATGCTCAGGTGTCGATTCATTCCGGCAGTCCGTTCACTGTCGGACCGGGCTCGGAAGCGACGGTAGAGATTCGTGTGGCCCCACAGTTCGCTTCGACCCAGCAGACCTCCGTAAGTTTTGAGATAACGCTTGCAAGCGGAATCCCTAATCACCCTGTGAAGTCGGGCGTTGAAGTCCGCGTAAATGGTCCCGTCGGTACGTGGAGCGCCCAAAAGAGCAATGACGGCGTCGATGATGCCCTGGCGATTGCGGTCGATGCGTCGGGCAACGCATTTATCACAGGCGTTACGAGCTCCATCAATTTTCCGACGTTCAGCCCGATCTTCGGGTATGGTGCTCCCGAGAAAATTACGGTAGGTTGGCCCAATGATGCCTTCATCATGAAGCTCGATCCGGCAGGCTCCCCCGTCTACTCCACGTATCTCGGCGGTCGCAGCGACGATAGTGGTGATGATGTGGGGGTGGATGCATCCGGAAGCGCCTACGTGATGGGGTACAGTTGGTCGGATGCCGACGACTTTCCTTTGAGTCCCGGAGCATACCGGGGCGGAGAGGAGTCGTCGACAACCGGTCTTTTTATGGTCAAGGTGAATCCCGCGGGGTCCGAACTTGACTATGCGGCATCGGTGGGCTCGGGCCGAACGAGCGGCCATGGCATTGCCGTCGACGCCGCCGGTCATGCCCATGCCGCTTACACCGATGAGTCAGGAGCCACGCACGTAATGAAGTTAAATCCGGCAGGGACCGAGCCGGTTTATTCCACGCTCCTGGAGGCCACGGGCTTCTTCGGAGCTATCGCCCTGGACACTGAAGGCAACAGCTACGTTACGGGGAGCACATCATCGGCTGACTTCCCTCTTTTCGACGCCCTTCAAAGCAATCTCGCAGGCAGCTCCGATGCCTTCGTCAGCAAACTGGACGTCAACGGCGACGTGAGGTTTAGTACCTATCTCGGCGGCAGTCAGGTCGACCATGCCGTCGGCATCGGCATCAGTTCCATAGGCCGGGTTTACGTGACCGGTCTAACACGCTCGACGGACTTCCCGGATGTCGAGCCGGTCGGGGACGTCCCGCCCATTCAGCCCGAAAATGCGGGAAGGCAAGACGTCTTCCTCGTCATCATCGACATGGATCACGTCCATCATTTGCTATACGACGAGGTGACCATGGGCAGCCAGCCTGTCTTCAGCCGCGGCCCTTTTACTCCGCAGCAGATCCTGCCGCAATTCCTCCTGAGAAGCGTGCGCGATACGGTCGTCTTCGAGTTCGAGGGCCGCTCCACCGACGGCCAGGTGGGCCTGCGCGTAGTCAATACACGGCTGCACGGCCTAAATGCGCCGCCGCTTACACTCGAAACGGAAATTATCGACCCGGATGGCAGCGTGATCACCCCGTTCACCCTCCCGCTCATGGGCACGGGCAATGCCGGTCACCAGTTCATGGTGCTGAAGAACGGCAGGTATACGGTCAAGGTCTTTGCGGACGAGGGCTCGCAGGGGACTTTCCCGGCGCCGTTTCAGATCCACCTGGCCGGCAACGTCGGTCATGCCCGGAGGCTGATAAACGGCGTGCCGGAGGTCGCCCGTGCAACCCGCCTCGACATCCTTTTCAATCATGCGGCGCCGAGGCCGCAGGGGATCTACGGCAGGGCAGACAACACCGCGCAGACGGCGCTCTTCAAATTCGCCTCGCCCGCCGAGCTTTCGCAATTCGCCGTGGCGGTGCTCGTCCCGTCATCGTCGAGCTCAGGCGGTTTCATTCCGGGGACGACCATCATCCGCGCACCGGATCCGATGATCCCGCTCGGACCCACGACGCCTACCGCCCGCACGCCCGCCTGTGTCGGCGGCGATCCCACGGGGATGATCGTTGACTTCACCCAGGTGCCCGACCCGGCCTCGGTCCACCCAGCGCCTTTCGTTGGCGGCACTGTCTGCGCCGTCATCGGCGAGGACGATGGGGTCGGCGTCGCCCTTCCGCTCGAGAGCGGCGCCACGAGTCTCATCGTCGACATGGGCTCGGGACAGGAAATCGTCGATGGAGCGGGGGATGATCTTAAGGTCTTTGCTCCCGAGGGGATCTATGCGGTGGCCGCCTCAAATACGCCGTTTCTGGCGACGTTTATTCCTGTCGCCGACGGCATCTCGGGCGCTCAATCTTTCGATCTCTCCGGCACAGGCCTGACATCGGCCCGCTACGTGCTGATTACCGCCACCCCGGCCGTTACGCTAGACGCCGTGAAGGCACTGAACGTGTTCATCGATCGTGTCATCGAAGATCCGATCACGGCCGGCCGCATCCTCGTCGGTGACGTCGACGAGGCAACCATAACGCTCCGGCGCGGGAAAGCGCCGCAGACGGATCTCGATCCGCGCCTGGAACTTATCGCTCCCGACGGATCCCGAATCGGCGAGGACGATATGGGATTCGGAGACGCCACGGATACGGACCTGACCGACGCCGCCCTCAAGCAGATCGACCTACCCCGGGAAGGCTACTACCGCTTCCTGGCCCGCGGACAGCACGACCAAATTGAGGCCGATCAATCGTTCGGCGGTTTCTTTGTGCGCCTGGAAACGAGCGGACAGTATGATGCGCAGAACGTGCAGGTAAGCGAGCAGGACGAGGAGACGACCCTGCCTCAACGGACCGGTTCGATTACGCGGGCTCGCGAGCGGGACTCCTACCTGTTTCGGTGGCAGCCGGGCCGATCGATCAATATCGCCGCAACCGCCAAGACAGACGATCTCGACCTCGTCCTGGAGCTCCACGATCCGGAAGGCTTCCTGATTGCCGCCGCCGATAACTCCGAAGGCCGGGGACGAAACGCCGTCCTGCAGCTCACGCTTCCGACGAGCAGCTTTAACGGCCTGGAGGAGCTGCCCGACCCCAGCACCTACCGCGTGGTCGTTAGCGCCGTCGATCCGATGCGGGGAACGAACCCGGCGGATCGGGTGGGGCTGGATGATGGGGAGGCGCATTTCCGCGGTTCGGCCGATGGCGAATACGAGCTGAAGGTCTTCACCGGCGCACTCGCGGGAGGCGGAGGCCAGGCCGCGCCGGCCGTGGCGTCTATCAGTCCCGCGGGCGGCGTCCAGGGTCGCACCGCGCTCGAGGTTACGATTTCGGGGAGCAACTTCGCCGAAGGAGTGCAGGTCGGGTTCAGCGGGACAGGCGTTACCGCGGTCTCGGCAACGCGCCGGAGTGAGGTGGAGATTGGCGCGATGATCGATATCGCGGAGAACGCGCCACCCGGTCTGCGCGACGTCGTCGTGACGAATCCCGACGGCCGGCAGGGCACGCTGCCGGGGGCGTTCGAAGTCTCCGCCCGCAGCAGCCTCGCCGTCGGGTTAAGCTGGGAGGTTCCGAGCGGCGACGGGCTGGCGCCGCCGGTAAATCTCTCCGTGCAACCCGGAGGAGGTAGCGCCGGCAAGAACGCCGTGCGCTCCGACGGTTCGCCCGAGCGAAAGAAGCCGACAAAATTGGTCCTACCGCGGTCGGCGAGCCGGCGTGTGGCGGCCGCCGTGACTCCCCCCGCGACGACGGATGCTACGGCCTTTCTAATTGATGAGGTTGAACCCAACAACAGCGTCTCGCAAGCGCAGGTGCTCTCAGGTCCATCCCCGATCGTCGTTCACGGCAACGTGGAGCTCGACGATGAGGGGGAGATCCTCATTGAATTCGGCGAAGACGAGGTAGACGATCTCGAAGACCTTTTCGTGATAACGACTACGGCCCCGGGCCTCACGATCCGGCTCGACGGCTTCACCTCTGACTGCGACCTCTATCTAGGCGATGCCGCAGCCACGAGCCTTATCGGGATGTCGCTGACAGCGGGGGCGGGATTCGCTGAAGAAATCGACCTGCCGGACCTGGAGGCCGGCACGTACGGAATCGCCGTTTCCATCTTTGATCCCGAGCCGGACGGGGAGCCGTCTACGCCCTATGTACTGACGCTGACCGGAGTGTTTGGCGAGGCCCAAGGAGAACCTGTTCTGCAGCAGTACAATGTATATCGCTCACAGACACCCGAAGCGCGTACCTCCGGCTCGCTTCTGAGCTCGGTGGACGCTGATGAGCCTTCCTTTGCGGACATCGTGCCCGACTTCGGGAGCTACTACTATCAGGTCACAGCTCTTTACGATCAGGGAGAAAGCGATCCCTCGAATGAGGCGACGGTGACGCTTTCTGTGGACGCCGAAGAGAATGGCCCACGGCTTCCCTCCGCGGTCATCCTCGAACAGAACTATCCGAATCCATTTAATCCAACTACGACAATCGAGTACGTGCTTCCGGAACGCTCGACAGTTCGTCTCGAGGTATACAATCCGATCGGGCAGCGCGTTGCGACGATCGTGAGGTCCGAGCAGCCCGCCGGCAGACACCGCGTGCAGTGGGACGGCCGGGCCGACGACGGCTCGCCGCTGTCATCCGGCCTGTATCTTTACCGCCTGCAGACCGGAGATGCGGTCGAGAGCCGGCTGCTCCTGCTCGTCAAGTAGTACGCCGTACCCGGTACGTCGTAAATCATTCGGCCGGTGCCGAGTGAGTTACCACTCGTTCTCTTCCTTTCCGGTCCGCCGCCCAGCATGAGACTGGTGGCATAATCACCCGTTCGGGCGGTAGCCAGAGTGTCCGTCCACCTACGATGGCTATTCGTTCGAGGCCTTCCGTCACGTTCCCGCCGATGACCGCTCCCTTTCGAATAATCTAGTCTACATCCTACTCGAAGACCGGGTCGGCCGCGTCTGGATCGGGACGGCCGACGGGCTCAACCGGTTCGACCCCGCACGCCGGCGCTTCGTACGGTATGCCCTCGACGCGGGATCGAACCGCGTAGTGCATCGGCTCGTCCGGGCCCTTCTGGAGGACGAGAACGGTACCGTCTGGGTGGGTACGAATGAAGGACTCTTTCGCTACGACGCCCGGCTCGATCGATTCGACGCGATTCCTCACGAGAGCGAAGGCGCCGCCGGCCCCGCGTATCCGGACGTCCACGACTTGAAGGCGGACGCCGATGGGGTGCTCTGGCTGTTGGCGCTCTCGCGCGACGGCAGCCGCTCGAGCATCCGGCGCTACGACCTCGCCGAAGCGCGCTTTCGATCCCATTCGATGCGCGCCGTGACGGCCGAAAAGCGCTTTCGAGTCGATCGGAGGCGCAACGGCAATGCCGGGCGCGTCCAATCCGACCCGGCGCGCGACGACGCGGCGGGCGAAGCCGTCCCGCGACCGCACCTCTTCACGGCGATCCTGTCCAACGGTGCCGGTGGCCTGTGGGCGAGCGGCGACCGGCTCGCCCGATTCGACGCCGACGGAATCCAGAACGGACCGCCGCCGGACGCGCCGTGCATACCCGCTCGGGCGCCGTCGCCAAGGCGCTAAAGGAGCGGCTCATTTAGCCCTGACCGGCGTGCGCGGTCGAATCGCCGGTCGGCCGGTTCCGTCGGGACGTCAGCGCGGTTCGGTCACGACGCCCGGGCGGCGAAGATTCTCGCGGCCGTCCCCGAAAATCGCCCATTCGGGTGATGCCGCGGCTCGCACGCCTCGCGTAGCTTCGTGGGAGTGCATTCCACCCCGGCATTCCCGTCACGAACGATGCGAGCCTTCATTCCCTTACTCTCGAATACGGTCGTTCGGCGCCGGGAGCATCGGCGACTCGGACGGCGCCCCAAGGCGTTGAACCTGCTCCGCAGCATCGCGCCGTTCCTGGTGCTTTTCGTATGGATCGATGCCGCCGAGGCGCAGTCCGCACACACTGACGGCGTCGCAACCGCGCAGCCTGCACGCAGCGCCGGCGCTGCGGCATACGATCACCTCCGGAAGCACTGGACGGAGGACCTGCAGGCGCGGCGCCGCTTCCCATCCGAGCTCCGGCCGCAAGGGGTCGCCATTCCGGCGGCCGTACCCATCAACAAGACCGATTCGCTGGCGCTCGTCGCCCTGTACCACAGCACCGGCGGACCGGGGTGGACGAACGACGACAACTGGCTCGAAACGGACGTGGTCAACTGGTACGGCATCACCGTCGCCGGTGACCGCGTGACGGGCATCAGCCTGAGCGCCAATCGCCTCATCGGGACCATCCCGCCGGAAATAGGTGATCTAACGGCGCTTCGCTCGCTTGACCTGAATGACTTTTTTGAAGAGTCCAACGTGCTCTCGGGTGAGATTCCGTCGGAGATCGGTAAGCTGACGGACTTGAGCCTGCTCTACCTCGACGGCAACCGGCTGACAGGTAGCATCCCCTCGGGCATTCAAAACCTCAGCCGCCTCGAAAACCTCAGCCTGGCGAGCAACCTGCTGACCGGTGAGATTCCCGACTGGCTGGGCGATCTCTCGAGCCTGGATCAGCTCTGGCTATTCGACAACCGGTTCGAGGGCCCTATTCCCGATGCGCTAGGCAAGCTCTCGGCACTTACCGAGCTCGACCTGGGCAGCATCGTCGGCGGCAACAACCTGACCGGACCCTTCCCCGATGCCCTTCGCAGCCTGACCAACCTGGTCGTGCTCGGCCTCGCCCAGAACCAGCTCGACGGTCCCATTCCGGCGTGGCTGGGCGAGCTCACGAATCTGAGCTACTTGAGCTTGCATGGCAACCGCTTCGACGGCTCGCTTCCGGTTGAGCTCGGTAACCTGCGCAACATGCTCTTGCTTGATGTGGGCATCAAGGCCGAGCTCGTGGGGGAAGATACCGGCGAGCGCCTATTGCTGGACTTCGGCAACAGGCTTTCGGGGCCCATTCCGGACGAGATCGGCAACCTGACGCAGCTGCGGGGATTGTGGCTCTCGAACAACGCCTTCATGGGCGCGGTGCCTTCCTCGTTCGACGGGCTCACGCTCCTGAGGTCGCTCCTGCTGAACTGCAATCGACTGGAGGATCTTCCGGCCTTTACCAATATGCCTGATCTGGCCCTGCTGAGCGTGGAAGGGAATCGCCTGACCTTCGAAGATCTCGAGCCCATCGCGAACGCGTCGCTCCTGCAGTTCATCTACGCGCCGCAGGCATCCGTTCCCCTAACCGTGACTAACTCCGGACCCGGCATCGTCCTTTCGGTCGAGGTCGCCGGGCTCAACAACCGATACCAGTGGTTCCTCGACGGTTCGCCGATCGGTGGAGCGTCGGGGCCGGTCCATATGCCGCCTGCGGGCGCCCCGTCGGATGCGTCCCGCTACCACGTCGAGATCACGAATTCAACCGTGCCCGAGCTGTCACTCACGACCCGTGGGCGATTTGAAGAGGTCGTGGTGAATCGTTCAGGCGATGAGTCCGATGCCGATCCCGCCGACGGCACATGTGACGTCGATTCCGATACGCCGGGCTCGCAGTGCACGCTGCGTGCGGCTCTCGAGCTCGCGGCGGGCGGCGGTATCGGGCGCTGCGGCCGCGATATCCGGATCGTTTTCGACGGCGTCTTCGCCATTCATCCTCGCTCGGCGCTGCCGGCCATCAATGCGCTGCTCGAGATCGACGGCGGAACGACGGACGTCGAACTGCGCGGTACGTCCGCCGGCGCGGCCGACGGTCTGCTTGTTACCGGAGGGCAGGTCGCCATCCGGCGGCTGGCGATCACCGGCTTCTCCCGGTACGGCGTGCGTATGACGGGCGGGGGGGGGCATACAATAACCGGGTCAAGGATCGAAATGCCGGAGTCGGGAACGCCGGGGACGAGTGGCGCCATTCGGGTGGAAAACGGCGTGACGGGCGTTACGATCGGCGGACTGGAGGGTGCGGCCTCGAACCGGCTATTCGGGGGGATTTCGGTTGTCGGCTCCGGGACGAGATCGATCGGGGTGCTGCGCAATTCCATCGAAATACCGGCTGCCTGGGTGAGCGGGGATGCGCTCCGTGTGCCGCTGGACCTGGCCGACGACGGCCCCACCTGCACCTCCTGGTCCGAGGATGTACCGGACGCACCGAACCGCGCCGTCGGGCCGCCGCGCATACTCGAGCTGACCGCGACAGGGGCGAGGGGCCTGACCCGCCCGGGTGCGACCGTAATTGCGTACGGCGTTGCCGCGGAGGGATCCGCGCGCGGCCGGTATTGGGCCCGGTCGGTCGTGCACTACGGTCATGCCGTCGCCGATGCGTCGGGCGCCTTCGTGATCACCTTCGACGACCCGCTGCCGGCCGGGGCACGCCTGACGTTTGGGATGGTCGACGCATTCGGGAATGCATCCGAGCTTGCGCAGGTGCGGCGTCCGGTCGTTTACCTGCCCGGCGTCGGCGGAACCTGGCTCTCGGATCCGGACGGTACGCCGCTGTTCATCTCGTTCGGACGGCCGCGCTGGGTCGTCCGTAATCGCCTGGATCGCCTGGCGATGAACGCGGACGGACGTACGGGCGTCGGCGGCCAGGTCGTCGTGACGGACGGCATCCTCGAGCAGCCCCAATTCCCGTACCGGGCCGTGCTGCAGCATCTGCAGGACGCGGGCTTCACCGGCCGGCCGGGAAACACCGAACCCGCGATCCTCGACCTGTGGCGATTTGAATACGACTGGCGCCTCTCGTCCTTCGAGCTCGCCGACGACCTTCGAGACCGCATCGATGCGGTGACCGGACTGAATAGTCCGCAGGCGGCGGCGTGCGAGGTAGACGTGGTAACGCACAGCAACGGCGGCATGGTCGCAAGCGCGTACGTGTGGAAGCATCGGGATCACAGTCGCAATCGCGTCCATCGGCTGTTGATGAGCGCCGCACCGTATCTGGGCTCGGCGCAGGTCGCCGCCGCGCACACGGTTGGATATCTCTTCGACATCGAAAAAATTCCATATGTGGGTCCCAGTCTTCACTGGGGACGGATGACGCGCACGTTTTTGAACCTTCCAAACGGGTACGGATTGCTGCCGAGCCGTGCCTACTTCGATGCTATAAACTCGGTGGCGCCCGGTCAGACGAATTATTACCTCACCGATCTGCACGGGAAGGCGCTGCGCAGCTACGACGAGACGGTCGCGTTCATGATTGCACCGAAGACCGACGCCCGCGGGACGCCCGTAGGCCTCGGACGCAACGGCGTGATCTGGCAACAGCAGCAGTCCGGTCTCCACGACCTGATGAACGACTGGCGCACCTACGAAGGCCCGCCCCAGATCTTCCGGCACGTCGGGCGCGTGAATGATACGACCAACCTCATCTGGCGCTCCCCGCTCGACCTCTCGGAGGGCGATCGACCCTGGTTCAGTTCTCGAGTAGAGGAAGGAGACGAGGACCTGCACGTCGCCTACCGCGAAGCCCTTAAAGGTTTCACGGGATGGGGCGACGGAACCGTGCCGCTGTTCAGTGCCACGCTCGGGCGCGGCACGACCACCGAAGGAATGCGCGTCGGCGTCCTGGATTTTTCGGGGGTCGACGAAAGCCCCTGGATCGAGGAGTTCGAGTATTTCCCCTGCCTGCACGTACCGATGGTGGGGGCCGAATGCTCGACCAACGAGATAACGGCGCTCGACCGGACCGTCGAAACGCTGCTTTCCGGCTACGAGGTGTCGGAGCGGTCCGTCGGCAAAAAAACCGACCTGCACGCGGGGATCGACCCCTCGACGCGGGAGGTCGTCGACATTTCCGCTTCGGCGCCGATCGCCGTGTTCGTCGTCGATAACTTCGGGCGGGAAACCGGTCCCGTGTCGCCGGATTCGCTCGATCAAATTGCGTACGGCGTTCCGGACATCGTGTACACTGCCTCCATACGCGGTGCCGTGATCAGCCTGCCTGCCGACCGCGCATACGACCTGCGCATGATGGCCGTGAACGGCCCCGCCCTCGTCCGGGTCGAGCGCCGCTCGGCTTCGGGCGACACGGGCGTGAACATGCTCTTCGAGGACCGGACGATTGCCGATGGCGGGATCCTGCGCCTCGCATTTGAGGAAGGCGGCACGGCGGCGTCGGCGACGCTAGACGTGGACGCCGATGGGGACGGCGCCTTCGAAGGGGCCTTCGCCCCAGCCCTCGAGATAGAAAGCGCCGAGGCCGGCCCAGGCGCCCCCCAGCCGCAGCCCGTGCGCCTGCAGGCCGACGTGCTCCTGGGAACGGAAGACCCGACCTTTGACGTCGAGCTTGACGGCGGCAGCGACGCCGAGTGGCGGTGGGCCGCGGTCCACGACGCCGACTGGATCGTGCTCAATCAATCGGCCGGGCAGGTTCCCGCCACGATCGCGGTGACCCTGGCGGCATCGGCACTTCAGCCGGGGCTCTATCGCGACGTGGTGGCGATCGAGGTGACGCTCGACGGCTTCACCCGCCGGCAGCCGATTCCCGTCGAGCTGGCGGTACGCGACCGCGCAGCCGCGCTCGCGTCGATCGAGATTCGACCCGGCGACGCGGTCCTGATGCCGGGCGACTCGCTTCGCTTTTGGGCGCTCGGACGCGACCAGCTGGAGCAACCCATCCGATTCACACCCGGCTGGAGTGCTACGGGCGGCACGATCGATCCCGAAGGGCTGCTCGTGGCCGGATCCGAAGCGGGCGTCTTTCGGGTCACGGCGACGAGCGTCGACGGGGCCGTTACGGCCTCCGTAGACGTAACGATCGGAAGCGCCGTCGCCATTGACTCGGATAGACCGCCGCCGGTGTCGTTCGATCTCGCGCAAAACTACCCGAATCCGTTCAATCCCATGACCCGCATTCGCTTCGATCTGCCGCAGGCCGCGCGCGTGCGCCTCGTCGTCTATGATCTGCTCGGACGCCGCGTCGCGGTAGCGATCGACGAGACGCTACCTGCCGGCCGATACGTACACCGTTTCGACGCCGCCGATCTGGCGAGCGGCGTGTATCTCTACCGGCTGGAGGCCGGCGCATTCATCCGCACACGGGCGATGCACGTCTTGAAATGAAATGAGGCATCCGGATCGCGTGATCGCGGGCACGACGGCAGATCTCCCCTGTACCGAAGCGCCTAGCTTCGCCAGAATATCACGCCGAGCCAGGATGTACCAGAGCGGAATGACGATAAAGCGACGTGGAAGTGCACGTCAGGGAAGGCGTGCAAACAGGTCTCCACGAAGCGTCGAAGGCTCGTACGTCCGCGCAGGGGCTCGGCGCCAGACACGTTGTGTCCTTCGTAGCTGTCGATGTCGGGCGCTCCGACATAATTTACGTCGTGCGCATTCCGCTGAAGCGACGGGCGCGTCGGTTGGCGGCGGCTTTTCGAGGCGTCAATCGGCGAGATATACTTACCACTCGTTCTCTTCCTTTGTCACTCCAATCTCTACCGGAACCGGATAGTTCGCCGTGAAGCAGGCGTCGCAGTAGCCGAGCTTGCTGTCGTTGGCCGCGCGGACGGCCGTCATCAAACCGTCGTTTGATAGGTACGCCAGTGAATCGACGCCGAGCCACCGGGCCATTTCATCGACGGAGTCGAACTGATTGGCAAAGAGCTCGTCGTAGCTGGGGAAATCCATCCCGTAATAACACGGGCTCACGACCGTCGGAGCCGCGACGCGGAAGTGCACTTCCTTCGCGCCCGCCTCGCGGATCATGTTGACGATGTACCGCGCCGTAGTGCCCCGGACGATCGAATCGTCGACGATCACCACGATTCGATCCTTCAGAGCACCCTCGACCGTGTTGAATTTCGAACGCACCCTCATCTCCCGCTTGTCCTGTCCGGGAGAAATAAACGTTCGGCCGACGTAGTGATTACGGATGAGTCCGATCTCGAATCGGCATGTGTATCCCAATTTCTGACATTCACTGACGTAGCCCAGCGCGCTGGTATTCGACGAGTCGGGCACCGAGATGACGATGGGCTGCTTGTCGTCGCTTTCGGCCATCGGTACCGGCGATTCGTGCGCGAGCTGCTTTCCGATCTTTCGCCGCACTTTGTCGACCATCTCGCCATAAATCTTCGAGTCCGGCCTCGAGAAGTACACGTATTCGAACACGCACTGACTTACGCCGAATCGCTGCTGAAGGTGATGACTCTCGAAGTTGCCCGTTTCGCAGCCCTTGCGATCGATGACGAGGATTTCACCCGGCTGGATGTCGCGGACGTACTCGGCGCCGATCAAGTCGAAGGCGCACGTTTCACTGGCCACGCAATAAGCCGCGCCGCCCTGCTGATTCGGATCGCCGATGCGGCCGAGGGCCAGCGGCCGAAAGCCGTTAGGATCGCGGATGGCAATCAAGCTGTCGTCCGTAAGCATCACGAGCGAGAAAGCGCCCTCAACCTGGGTCAGCGCGTCGATGATCTGATCGGCCTGCTTCTGCCGACGGCTCTGTGCAATTAAATGTAAAACGAGTTCGGTATCGCTCGTCGTTTGAAAGAGCGTGCCCCGCTCGCTGAACGACTGCCGCAGCTCGCGCGCATTCGAAAGGTTTCCGTTGTGTGCGATGGCGATGTTGCCGTCCTTGTAGTGGACGGTGAGTGGCTGAATATTTGCCTTGTTGTCTGACGAGCCGCTGGTGGAGTAGCGATTGTGACCGATTCCCGCGTCGCCGAGCAGCTTGGTCTCGAACAGTGACGGATCACTGTATACATCCAGCACGAGACCGTGGTCGCGGTGCGCCTGCATGACCGGGCGTTTCTTCGTCTCGTCGTACGTCGACGTCACGATTCCGGACGACTCCTGTCCGCGATGCTGGAGCGCGTGCAGGCCGTAATAGATCTTCCTGGCCGCATCCGGGTCATTGAAAATGCCGAAGATGCCGCAGTATTCTTTGATCTGTCGCATCAGCTGTTAACTTCTTGATTTTGTAAGCCGTTGTGGCAAGCACTAAGGTGTCAAAGTTCATTCCTTAACTGGGTTGCTCGCGCGGTATTTTCGCCTTCGGTGGTACGGGATCACAAGAGGATGACGCCGGTGGCGAGAAGGATGCCGACGCCGTTGGCGATGAGATCCCTGTAGCTGAAAACATGGGGCGGCCCGCTGCGAAGGTCGTAATACTCCTTCGATAGGCCGACGGCGGCGCTCGTGCCGACAGAAAGGGGGAGGGCCTGGGCTTCGGAGAGGTGTCCTTTATTCACGGCCACGTACTGGGTACCGAGCGTCCACAGGAAGCTGAAGGTAACGTGCTGGAGCTTGTCGATGCCGAGCCACGGATCTTCAGTGTCCCGATGCAACGGCTTACCGCGCAATGCGGTTTCGACGGATGCCCGCCCGCCGGCGCCGGCGGCTGAGAAAGTAGAAAATTCACGCAGGCCGTACAAAGCAAGCACCCGCAGCTCACTCGCCCGCGCCGGCCCGCGGTCCGGGTCCTTTACGCTCATATCCGGACTTACGCTCACATCCGGACCTACGCTCACATCCGGACCTACGCTCACATCCGGACCTACGCTCGTATCCGGCCCTATGCCCGTATCCGGACCTATGCTCGTATTCGGACCTATGCTCGTATCCGGACCACACGGCTGCCCGGCGGCATCCAGGCGGCCCTCGCCGCCCGTTTCAGCGTCCGAACCGGGGAAATCGGCCTGAAGGAAATCTGCTTCGGCCGGACGAAGGGCCGGCAGGGAAAGAACGATGAGCAAAATCCAGAGTCGGGATAGGTTCACGCGTCGGCGTTTGCAGCTTCTGAGAACGGCGATGACAGCTACTTAATTGAAAGGTCGGTCGTGCCCTGATGGTCGATCCTGCAGAATGAGAACGCGTCGCACTCGGTCAATGATCGGACCTCCGTGGAGGTCGGCGCCCAACATTTTACTCGGTGCGCGTGAAATTTCTGAGGCACAAAGGGGTCCGAAGTTGGCGGCAAGGACGCTGCTCTGCGGATAGGCCTACCCCTCGAAGCGCCCTAAACGTCAATGCGTCCCCTCCTCCTCAACGGGTGGCTGCAAAAACTCGACCCGTACCTGCCCGATGCGATGGTTCTCAACGGTCTCCACAACCATCTTCAGGGATTCAAATTCGATCTCATCACCCTCCTGAGGGATGCTTCCTGTGACGTGGAAGATCAGCCCGCCAAGCGTTTCGAAGTCGTAGGTCTCCGTGTCGAGCTCGACGC
>CAZART010000093.1:16137-20962 GCA_964487555.1 uncultured Rhodothermales bacterium | reverse complement strand
CGGGCCGAACGCCGGCGACCGTTCGCTCGCTCACCGAGGGTGAAGATGTGCGTAAGCGGACTGAAGCCCTGGACCGGGTTGAACGTGCGGACGGCATCCCGAAGCATATAAACGGCTCGCAGGCGTGGTCGTTCAACACCTTTTGGGACGCGGTGGAGGAGACCCCAAGCTGCGAGGCGAAGCAGCGTGCTGAGCACGAACAGCGTCTTGAGGCCGTCGAAAAGGGGCCAGGGCACGAGGCTCCATCCGCCCGCTAACGCCTGCGCGATGATACCACCGACGAACGGTCCGGCCGCCCCGAACACCCCGCCGAGTGCGGCCTGCACGGCGAAAAAGGACGTCTTGCCCAGATCGGGGGCCAGACGCATCATCAGGTTGCCGGTTGCGAGTAGCTGGCCACCCCACATGAATCCACCCGTCATGCTCAGGGCCGCCATCAGGTAGAAACCGAACCCATCCGGTCCGGTGAAAATCCACCAGAACGGTTGCATGGCAATCGACAATCCGGCGACGCGCATCACCTGGTGCTCGCCGTAGCGATCGGACAGTGGCCCCCAAATGTGTTGTCCGAGCAGGTTCGACACGGTGCCGAGCGCGGCGAAGATCATGACGGCGTCGACGCCGATTCCCGCGTCTCGTATCATGTAGACCGTGAAGAACGGCGCGGAGAGCTGAACGGCGAAACCCCACGCCATCCCGTAGAAGAGGAAGCGGCGGAAGCCCTCGATGCGCAGCGGTTTCACGAATTGATCGACGGCGCCGCCGGACGCGCTGCGGGCCGGGCGCGGCTCCGGCTGACGGCTGAGATAATAGATGCTGATCAGGCGGAGTACCACGCCCAACGCGATCAGGGCCACGAAGACGAGAGGATCGCGGCCGAACGCACGCACTACGAGCCCCGCCGCGGCCGCGGTGGCGGCCCCGAATCCGTGGCAAAATACGTTGCGGCGCCCGAAATAGCGGCCGCGGAGGGTCGACGGGATAAGGTCGCTGATCCAACTCGTCCACGACACGCCGACGATCGCGTTCGCCGCTTGCTGGGCCGTGAGGACGACGGCTATCACGGCCAGAGCCCTGGGAGCGTTGAGAAAGACGACGGCGCTGAGGGAGACGAGCCACAGCACGTCGTCAACGAGCGCGGCGGTGAGCAGTACGTGCTTTCGGCGCCCGCCCCGGCGCCTGATGATCTCAGCTCCGGCCGGCTGGACGAGGCCGCCGAGGAGAGGCAGCGCCGCGATGAAGCCGATCAACAGCTCACTCGCGCCGAGCGTAAGCAGAAACGCCACCAGCAGCGTTCCCGACGTCAGGTTCGCGTACTGCGTGGCGAAGAGGCCGTCGATCGTGGAGATTCGCATGACGCGGCGGAGCTGCGACGCGCGCCTCCGTCCGTGGTCCCGGCTACGCCCCTTCGCGCTCTTCTCCCGAGGCGACGACCTGCTACTTTCCGTATCGGGATGCTGTTTTTCCAATAAAGGTGTGCTCACCTATCTTGACGGACTCCTGATGGCCTCAATTCGGCGGCGCCTTACACGTGATTCGTCGCGCTGCCTATTGATTCCGTCGTGACACGGGGTGTTTCACAACAAATAGCCGATTGGTTGAAGATCGTATGCAAATGACGTTTCGCTGGTACGGATTGGATGATCCGGTGCCGCTCGAATACATTCGCCAGATTCCCGGCGTCGAGGGCATCGTCAGTGCGCTGTACGACGTGCCCGTCGGCGAGGCATGGACGCCGGAAGGTCTTGCAGATCTCCGCGAACGTGTTGAGGCCGCCGGCCTCGCGCTGTCGGTTATCGAAAGTATCCCTGTTCATGAGGACATCAAGCTAGGGCGAGGCGATCGCGATCGATGGATCGACCGGTTTTGCGAAAGCGTGCGTGTTGTCGGGGCCGCCGGTGTGCCGGTGGTCTGTTATAATTTCATGCCGGTGTTCGACTGGCTGCGGACCGATCTGGCCCTGCGGCTGCCGGACGGCTCGACGACGCTCCGCTTCAGCCGCGATGAGATGGCGAACATCAACTTTTCGCGGGGGACGGGAGAGCTGCCGGGATGGGCTACCGCCTATTCAGGGGACGAGCTTTCAGAGCTTCGAGGCGCTTATCTGACCCTCGAGGACGAACAGCTGTGGGACAATCTCGGCTATTTTCTCGAGAGAGTCATTCCCGAAGCCCGATCGGCCGGCGTAAAGCTGGCGCTGCATCCCGACGATCCGCCGTGGCCGGTCGCGGACTTCCCCCGCATCATCACGAGCGGCGAAGCGTTCATGCGTGTTATAGGCCTGGTGGACGACGTCGCGAACGGCGTAACGCTGTGCACGGGATCGCTCGGCGCACGACCGACCCAGGCGCAGCGGATGCCGGAGGTGGCGCGGCTGCTCGGTGATCGTGGCCGCGTCCATTTCGTCCACGCACGGAATGTGGCCACCACCGGCCATCGTACGTTCCACGAATCCGAACACCCGTTCGGGGACGTAGATCTGCCGGCCGTTCTCGAAGCCTTAAAGAGTACCGGATTCGACGGGCCCATACGGCCCGACCACGGCCGGATGATCTGGGGCGAGCGCGGCCGTGCCGGGTACGGGCTCTACGACCGCGCCCTCGGCGCCACGTACCTGCTGGGCATCTGGCATGGTCTGGGACTGCGTTCCTGAGTTTGTTCTACCTACATCCGACGATTCATGGACCATCCATTCCATTCCATTTATTCCCACGGATTCATTCGCGCGGCCGTGTGCATCCCGAAGATTCGCGTGGCCGATCCGGTCTTCAACGCCGAGCGGACGATTGAGCTGGCACGTCAAGCCGCTGAGCTTCGCGCCGCCGTCGTTCTTTTTCCCGAGCTCGGACTTTCGGCCTATTCGAATGAGGATCTGTTTCATCAGGATGCCCTCCTCGACGCCGTCCACGTAGCCATCGGGAAAGTCGTCCAGGCCAGCAAGAAGCTGTCATCCGTCCTTCTCGTCGGGGCGCCGCTGCGGTTCGAAGCGAAGCTGTTCAACTGCGCCGTGGTAATCTGTCGTGGGCGGATTCTCGGCGTGATCCCAAAGACGTATCTACCCAACTACCGTGAGTTTTACGAGAAGCGTCAGTTCACCTCGGCTCGCGGCGCCGTGACGCGCGAGGTGCGGCTACTCGGCCAGGTTGTGCCGTTTGGCAACGACCTCGTATTTGAGGCGACGAACGTCAAGAATTTCGCCCTCCACGTCGAGGTGTGTGAGGATGTCTGGGTCCCGATCCCGCCGAGCACGTATGGCGCCATGGGAGGGGCGACGGTGCTCGCGAATCTATCTGCCAGCAACATCACCATCGGAAAGGCCGACTACCGGCACGACCTGTGCGCGTCGCAATCCGGCAAGTGCATCGCGGCGTATCTCTATGCGGCCGCCGGCCCCGGCGAATCGACGACCGATCTTGCCTGGGACGGCCACGCGCTGATCTACGAGAACGATCACCTCCTCGCCGAATCCGACCGCTTTCCCACGGACGAACAGCTGATTGCGGCCGACATCGACCTCGAGCGCCTCGCCCAGGATCGGATGCGTTCGACCAGTTTCAACGACGCCGTCGAGGACCATATGGATCGCCTGCGCGCGCTTCGCCGCGTGTCTTTTGAGCTCGACGTCCCTTCGGATCGCGTTGCATTGATGCGCCACGTGGAGCGGTTTCCGTACGTGCCCGCCAGTCCGGCCAAACGTGACGAGCGGTGTTTCGAAGCCTACAACATCCAGGTGCACGGTCTGATGAAGCGGCTGCAGAGCGCCTCGATCTCCAAGCTCGTGATCGGCGTCTCCGGCGGGCTCGATTCAACCCATGCACTTATCGTCGCCGCGAAAACGATGGACCAGTTGGGCCTGCCCCGAGAAAACATCCTCGGGTACACGATGCCCGGGTTCGCCACCAGCGACCACACGCTCGCCAATGCACATAAGCTGATGTCCGCCCTTGGCGCCACCGCTCGTGAGATCGACATCAAACCGTCGAGCATGCAGATGTTCAGGGACATCGAACACCCGTTTGTGGGAGGCGAGCCGGTCTACGACGTCACGTTTGAGAACGTCCAGGCGGGTGATCGGACGTCGCACCTGTTCAGACTGGCCAATCACCACGGCGCCATGGTGCTCGGAACGGGCGACTTGAGCGAGCTGGCCCTCGGCTGGACGACCTACGGCGTCGGTGACCACATGTCGCATTATAACGTCAACGCATCCGTGCCGAAGACGCTCATTCAGCATCTGATCAGGTGGATCATCAGCACCCGCCAGTTCGAAGAGGAGACCCTCGGGGTGCTGCAGTCGATCATCGACACCGAGATCTCGCCGGAGCTCGTGCCGCACCAAGAGGGTTCTAAGGACGTTCCCGCTCAGCGAACCGAGGAGACGATCGGCCCCTATGAGCTGCAGGATTTCAACCTGTACTACATCACCCGGTTCGGCTTCCGCCCGAGCAAAGTCGCGTTTCTGAGCCATCACGCATGGGGTGACGTCCAGGCGGGCTCGTGGCCGGATTCGCATCCGGAATCTGCACGTCGCGCATACGATTTGGCGACCATCAAGAAATGGCTGGACGTTTTTGTCTACCGCTTCTTCAAAATCAGCCAGTTCAAGCGCTCCTGCGTGCCGAATTCGCCGAAGGTCGGCTCGGGTGGATCATTGTCGCCGCGCGGGGACTGGCGCGCGCCGAGCGATTCGGAGGCCGACGCGTGGTTGGAAGAGCTTCGCGGGAACGTTCCTGGGGGGGAGGGGCGGTCGGCGAGGATCGAAGATCGAGGATCGAGAAATTCGTAAATCAGCGCACGCGATCCTCGATCTCCCGATCTCCCGATC
>CAZART010000093.1:0-16037 GCA_964487555.1 uncultured Rhodothermales bacterium | reverse complement strand
ATCGAGAAATTCGTAAATCAGCGCACGCGATCCTCGATCTCCCGATCTCCCGATCCCCGACCTGCGATCTCCCGATCCTCGATCTGCGATCTCCCGATCCTCGATCTCCCAATCCTCACGTTCCCGTCGATGCGAACGCTTCAGCGGGGCGGCGCGGGATCTTCACCGTGAATGTGCTGCCGACGTCCTTTTCGCTCTGCACCTCGATGGATCCGCCCATCCGATCCACGAGCTTGTGGGTTATAGCCAGTCCGAGTCCGGTGCCTTCGTGGCTGCGGGTCAGCCCGGCGGATTCTTGCTTGAATTCGTCGAAGAGGTGAGGGATAAACTCCGTCGATATGCCGATGCCGGTGTCGGCTATCTCGAGGACGAGTGCTTCGGCGGTACCGTCGACCGAAATCGTCACCGATCCTGTGTCGGTGAACTTGATGGCGTTTCGAACGAGATTCTGTAGAATGCGAGTAAGCCAGTTGGGGTCCGTCTCTACATGCGTCGTCCCGGTTCGCTGTCGCACCTCAATCGTCAATCCCTTTTCGCCGGCCAACGGGGCGAAGAATTGGGCGACGTGGTTCACCTCGTCCACTACGTCCACCTGTACAAATTCGATGTCCAGGCTGCCGGACTCGATGCGCGCAAGGTCCAGTACGGAATTCAGCGTGTCGAGAAGACGGCGAGCGCTCTGTTGAACGCAATCCACCCAATCCTGCTGGTGACCGCTTACTTCATCAGCGAGCATCTGGGTGAAACCGAGAATGCCCGTGAGCGGCGTTCTGATTTCGTGACTCATATTTGCAAGGAAGGCGCTCTTCAGACGCGCCATCTCTTCGGCGGCGTCTTTTGCCAGCCGCAGCTCGCGATCGTGCCGCTGGATGCGGCCCAGCATTTCATTGAACGTACGGGTAAGTCGGCCGATCTCATCGTCGTTAACGACAGGTGCGCGGACGGTATAGTCGTTGTCATGCGACACTCTCTCAGCGGCGGCCGAGAGAAGCTGGATAGGAACGCTTACTTCACGTTGGAGGCGTCGACTGAGCACATAGGCAACGGCGGCAGCCATCAGGAGGATGACGGTTGCCGCCGTTCCGTACGGAAAAAGCCGTGTTCCAAGGCCCGGCCTCATGCCGTGGATGTGGATGGTGCCGAGCCGTGCATCGGAAAGCATGATGGGCTGTTGAACGGCGACGCGGTTGCTCCACCACGACTCGTCCTGCATCCAGGAGGGACTTTCTCCGCGCCGAAGCTCGTCGGCGGCCACGTCCGTGGACCGGTCACTGGCGGCCACGTCCGTGGACGGGTCACCGGCGGCCGGCTTTGTCGTGGGCGGCTCCCTCGTTCCCGGGTTTGTCATGGACCGGCCACCGATGGGGGCCTCGGTCACCGAAGGCGCCGCCTCGGCCGGCTCGCCGCTCGACGCATCGCTTACGGGCCGTTCGGCATGGAATACGGCGAACAGTGATCCGTCGGAATCGAAGACCGCCGCCGCCTGAATCTCCGGCACGGCGCGCAGCGTGGAAAGCGTCGAGGCGGCCGCGTCGGGATCTCGGAAAGCGAGGGTCGCCGCCACGTTCTCTGCCAGGACCGCGGCCATGGTATCGTATTCCTTTTGGGTATCGGTCCGCGATGTGACGAGCTCATAGACGGCGAGCGCGGTGCACGTCAGCAGCAGGGCGATTGTGCACGAAAGCATGACCGTCAGCGTCAGCTTATGTCGAACGGGAAGGGCGTGTATGCGAGACAGATTCACGGCGGCCCTCCTTTAGACGATCGTAGCAAGCTGGAGCACGCGCGAGCTAATGTGGATACCCGCCGAGCGCACGGCCTCGAGCTTGATCTCGAAGCGAATTCGATTGCGGTGCTGGTACAACCTGATCATCCCCCCGAGCTCCGTGAATGCCGCCGTTTCGCCCACCGTCAACACGCCCTCCTTTCGGAGTCGATGAAGCGTTTCCTCGGCGACGGGACCGGATGAGGCACCGAAGAACGCAATCCGGCATTCCCGTGAATTCACGGTCTCGTCCACGTGCTGAACGATGACCGGCCGACCCTCGAGCCGCTTCTCGCCGAGGGTTTGTAGAGCTGCCGCGTAGGGCACGTTACCGGCGACGCAAACGACGAGCTCGTCATTGTCAGGCGCGGCATCCCGCGTCCACTCGCCGTAGTGAAGAAAGTGGTAGAGAAAAGCGGACTTGATGCGATACTCGCGCTCGGAGTCTTTAGCCTGTTTCGTCGTTTTAACCTGTGGTGCCGCTGCCGTCGGCAGGCAGCACAGGCAGGCCAAAGCGATCGTCGCGGCCAATCGGAAACGATGTATGTGGGATCGAATGCTCATCGAGAACCTCTAGAAGGTCCACTGCCAGCCGGTCAGTAGGGACCAGCCGTTCTTGAGGAAATTGCCGGAGTGCCGCTCGAGGATGGGGAAATCAAACCGGACCGTGAGGCGCTGGCCTTTCAGCGTGCCGTCCGGAGCGTACACGGTTATTCCCGGAGAGAGCCCGACATGCGTGCCGCCGTAGTTCGTAGGATCATTTGACGGCGACATACTCGCGGCGATCTCCGAATCCGAGCCTGTTATGGTCCGCTGATGGTCGAGATGGAGGTGGAGGGAAGGCGCGAACCAACTCGAGGCCTTAACCGTGAGCCATGCGCCGGTGTGGTAGCGATCTCCAATACGATAGTCGAACCTGTTTCGGCCGAGACTCCACTGCCCTTCGGCGTGCGCGCCGGCGTTTATGGCGTCGGATCGATGGACCACACTCAGGTCGACGACAAGCTCCGGTACGCCGGCGCCGAGCTGCATGCCATATCCCAGTCTCCGTGAATCCGACTCCAGCTCTTGGGAAGCCTCGATCGAACCGCTTGGAATGGTGATTCCCGCCCCACCGATCACGTAATTGTTCAAACGCCGGACGAGAGCGTAGTGGCCCATCAGGAGGATATCGCCGAGTCCCTCGGAGGCAGACGACATGCGCATTCCATTCATGCCCACCATCTCCATCGAGGATTGCTGATACGGAATCATGGCCATGAGCGTCAGATCATCCGTTAGCCCGTACATCAACATCACCATGTGCATATCCATCCACATCGTTTCCGCGCGCATGTGCGCGTCGTGCGAACCGGCGTCGGAATCGTGGGCGCTTGTTTGGGCGTCGTGCGCACCTGTGTGGGTGTTGACGGCCTCCTCGGCGGCCGTCATGTTCATCTTCATGAACTGGTAGCCGACCATCCACTGGCCGTCGAGATGGATGTGGCTCTCAAGAATCCCGATAGGAACGATCTCTAGATCCATAAGCTCTTCCAGGCTTAGCGATGTGAGGTCGTCCGAGCGTTCCTGGGAGTAAGCGGGGAGAATTGAACACGCGAGCACGAACGCAAGCGCCCCTGCCGCGATAACCTCTCGACGTACCGATGTAAGTCCGTCTCTCACAACATCTTTGGATCTGTATGAATATTCGATGATCTGCGTATCGTCGAAACGGCAGGTGTTCTTAAGCAGGTTGATGGGCTGTCGGTCTGCGGTTACATTACTCAGGCGGAGTCCACCGACCGTGTTTGCATACGACACTGCGTGCAGAAGTGTGCAAATGCACTCGTTTTGTGAATGCTGGCATCGTTTTGCAACGGTTCGAATATTACCTCATTTATCCCCCAGGGTGGAACCATGATGCGACAACTCTTCGCCGTCGCAGCGACGGCATTCGTAACGGCAACGACGCTGTTCGCCCAGCACGAACACGGCGTCGTCGAACTTGAGACAACCTGTGAGGCGGACGCACACGCAGATCTCACCAACGGCGTCGCGCTTCTCCACCACATGATGTATGAGCAGTCGGCGGAGGCTTTTGATGCGGCCGCAGAGGCGGACCCCCAGTGCGCCATGGCACAATGGGGCATCGCGATGACACAGCTTCATCCGCTCTGGGCGCCTCCGACGAAGGATGAGCTGAAAAGAGGGCGCGAAGCCGTCTCGAAGGCACGAGCGTTGGAGCCTTCCAATGCACGCGAGCGTGCCTACATCGAGGCCATCGCCGCGTTCTTCGAGATGGAGGGCGACTTCGGCGAGCGGCTTGCCGCGTGGGAGGAAATGCAGCGCGCGGTGTATGCCGCCCATCCGGATGATGAAGACGCCGGCGCCTTTGCGGCTCTCGCGCGCCTGGCCGTGGCGCCGAAAAACGACAAGACATTCGCCGCGCAGAAGGAGGCCGGTATGCTGGTTGAGAAGCTGCACGCGGAACACCCTGAGCATCCGGGTCTCTTCCATTACACCATACACGCGTACGATAATCCGGTGCTTGCGGAGCGGGCCCTCGAGGTCGCTCACGCCTATGATAAGCTCGCGCCCGAGGTGCCGCACGCCCTGCACATGCCGAGCCACATCTTCGTTCGTGTGGGCGATTGGGACAACGTGGCGAGCTGGAACCGGCGGTCTGCAGATGCCGCGTTGAAGCATCCCGTCGGCGGCGTCACGTCCATGCATTATGCGCACGCCATCGATTACCTCGTCTACGCTCGACTGCAGCAAGGCCGTGACGCCGATGCCGTGGCCGCCATCGAGGAGCTCGAGGCTGTCCGTGCGATTCAGCCGCATCTGGTATCCGCCTACGCGCTGGCGGCGGCACCGGCGCGGGTGGCCCTCGAGCGTCGCAACTGGGCCGACGCGGCGGCGCTTCCGGTGCGGCATCCGGATTCTTTCGCCTGGGAGGATTTCCCGGCAGCGGAGTCGATTACGTGGTTCGCCCGCGGGGTCGGTGCGGCCCGCGTGGGGGACACGGACGGTGCGCGTGAGGCGCTGGAACAGCTCGACGTGCTCTACAAACGCCTCGAAGGCGATGCGTACTGGGCGGTGCATACGGATGCGCAGCGCAAGGCCGTCGCCGCCTGGCTCGCCTTTGCCAAAGACAATTCGAAAGAGGCGCTAAAACTCATGCAGGCTGCCGCCGACATCGAGGATTCCGTAGACAAGCATCCGGTGACGCCTGGCGCCGTTCTTCCGGCGCGGGAGCTTCTCGGTGAGATGCTTCTGGAGATGGATCGCCCCGCCGAGGCATTGGCCGCTTTTGAGGCCAGTCTCGACGTCTCGATAAAACGCCTCAACAGCCTATCAGGTGCCGGCCGCGCCGCCGAGCTTGCCGGCGATCGTGAGAAGGCGTTAGGTTATTACCGAGAGGCGGCTGCGCTCGTCGAGGGTGTCGACGCGGTTGACCGTCCCCGCATCACCGAGGCAAGGCGTGTGGCTGGGGAATAGCAATGGCGGGCCAGGTGGTCATTAGGGGCCGGCAGCGTGGTCATGGCCGTCATGCGCCGGCCGATCGATGAGCCAGATCAACCTCTCACGAGGACGGATTTCGGCGGCGGGGAGTGCGGTGGCCGTGGAGCCGAGTAGCGATTGCACGGCGCGGTGTTTCTCAGGGCCGCACACGAGGAAGGCAGCGATGCGGCTGCCGTTCAGCGCCCTGGGCGTAAGGGTGATGCGCTCGCGAGGCGGACGATAGGAGGGGCCGACGACGGCAGCTACCCAGCGATTGCCGTCGTATGATGCGCCGGGAAAGAGAGAAGCGGTGTGGCCGTCGGCGCCCAGGCCGAGCAGAGCGAGGTCGAACTGGGGGACTTCGGCGTTCGGAAAAAGGCTGTTCAGCGTCACGTCGTACTCGATCGCGGCCGACTCGGACGAACGAAAATCCGTCGGGATCCGGTGCACTTGCATTGCGGGAATCGGGACGTGTTGAATGAGATCCGATTCCGCCGTTGCGAAATTCGAATCGTGATGATCGGGCGGAACGTAGCGCTCGTCGCTCCAGAAGACGTGCGTCGTACGCCAGGGGATTGCGTGCCGGTAGTCGCGGGCGAGCAGCTTGAAAAGGGGGCGCGGTGTCGATCCGCCCGACAAGACGAGATGGAAGCGGCCGTGCCGAGCCACGGATTCGTCCGCGACTTTTTTGACGAGATCCGCCGCCGCCCGGCTGAGCTCCGACAGCGACGCGAAGACCTGTACCTCATCGCTCCGTGTCATCGTCCGTCTCCTTGCACGTTATTTGGCTGATCGAATACGTCGGGCCCTTCTCCATCACGTGACGGTTCCAGGACTTCCTTCTTCTCCGCAGGGCCATCGCCGGCACGGGCGGGGCCGGCGCTCCCCGCAGCGTAGGACTGCACGGGAATGTCCGCCTCGAGGAGCGGCGTATAGAGCCGCCACGAGTTGAGCACCTCGTCGGCGTGCACGAAGAGCGTTTGATCCCCCTGGATAACGTCGAGCAGGAGCGTTTCATAGGCATCCGGTAGGCGGCCGAACTCGTCACCATAGCGGAAGTGCAGGGTTTTCGAATCGAGCCGCAGCGGCATTCGCGGGCGCTTGACCTCGAACCTCAGATCGAAGCCTTCGTTGGGCTGCAACGTGATCACGAGGACGTTCGCATGCACGTCGCACGTCTCCTCGAACGGTTGGAAAATCGACACGGGCGCGCGCTGAAAGTGGATGACGATACGCGTGCTCTGCTCGTGCATCCGCTTGCCCGTCTGCAGGATGAACGGGACGCCCTCCCACCGCCAGTTCGCCACGTGAAGGTGCAGCCGCACGAAAGTCGGCGTCGTCGAACCACTCGCCACGCCCTCTTCGTCGCGGTAGCCGGGGACCGGTTCGCCATCGACGTCTCCCGCCGTGTACTGCCCGAAAAGGACGTCCTTCAGATCGATCGCCGCCACCGACTCCAGCAGCTTGATCTTCTCCCGGCGGATGGAATCGGCCGTGAACCGCGTCGGCGCTTCCATTCCGACGAGCGAGAGGAGCTGCGTGAGGTGATTCTGGATCATGTCGCGCAGCGCCCCTGACTCGTCGTAGTATCCCGCGCGCGTCTCCACACCCAGCTTCTCGAGCACCGTGATCTCCACCTTCTCGATCTGCCCCCGATGCCAGGCGCTCTCGAACAGCGCATTTGCGAAGCGGAAAACGAGCAGGTTCTGAACGGTCTCCTTGCCGAGATAATGGTCGATCCGAAAAATCTGCGACTCCTCGAAAAAACGGTGGACAAGGTCGTTGAGCTGCTGCGCCGACTCCAGATCGCGCCCGAACGGCTTCTCGATCACGAGCCGCTGCCAGCCTTCCCCCTCGTGCAGTCCTGCTTCTCCTATCGCCTCGATCGTGCCCGGAAAGGCTTTCGGCGGCAGCGCCAGATAGTTCACGCGGTTGCCGGGCAGGCCGTTCGCGGCTTCAATCTCCGTGACGCGATCCTTCAGCCCGGCATAATCGTCGCCCGACCGGCCGAGCGAATGATAGTGCACGTTGGCGTCGCACCACCTGGAGAGCTCCGCCTCGTCGAAGCCCGCATCGGCGAGTGCGGTGCGGATGTCGCGACGGAAGTCGTCATCGGTAAGAGGAGAACGGGCGGCGCCGAGGATGTGGCAGCGCTTGCGATCATCATCACGTTGCAGCAGACGGTAGAGGGCGGGCACCAGCTTGCGGCTCGTGAGGTCGCCTGTTGCGCCAAAGATGGTGAAGACGTGGGAGTCGATCTTGATTGCGGCCATGTGCTGTCGTGCGGAATGAGATCACCTGATGCAGAGGCACTGCCGATGAGGTCCGGCGGTGCCGAGACCGTTCATACCAGAACAGGATAAGGCGGTGCCCCCGACCGGCTGCAATGTAAGGAGCTTCGCCCCCATTCACACTTCGTCCCGTACAGTGATCGGCCCGTTCGAACCGACGTAGATGGATTTCGATGGAGAAGGTCGCACAAATTATAAATCGGGCTTACCATGTGTGAATCTTTGACTCGCCGTGTGCTTTTCGAGAGGCTGTATCGGCGGCCCATCGGCGGCCCATCGGCGGCCTTCCGCGGTCGTCCCGGGACACAGCAGTCAGGAGCGTGTCCGGCGTCTGGAGATCAGCGTCCTCGACGTGGGTACGGCACACCTCTTTAGCCACCAGACGAATTCGAAATTGTAATACCAGCGCGGAATGTAATACGGTTGGGAGACGTAATACGGCGCGACCGCGGTAATACGCGAGGCTCCGCACGGCCATTCGTCAAGCCCGGCATGGACCGTCAGTATTACATGGCCCTCGAAAAAGGACCTCCATAGACGAAAACGGCCGAAAAGTAGCACGCCGGCGAATCGTATTACCAAACGGAAACGGTATTACGTTTTCAGAATGGGCGTACAAAATCGAATTCGATATCGCACCCGAAGCACACTCCAAACCTCCTGTTTCCCGCATATGGGCCGAGCCTGTTCTCACTGCGTACGGGGCGATTCCCTCAATCTAGCGAGGTCACGGGGCTCGGACCTCTGCGCGGGGAGGTATTGATGTGCTTCTTGAGGGCGCTCGACGGGGCAACCTGCCGATGCAGGGCACGGCGGCCTGGGATCGGCGAGGCCGCGACCGTTCTATCCATTCCGCGGACTGCGCTTTCTATTCACAGATAGTTCGGTGCGCAGGGGAGAACATGCCGGGAGGGATTGCGTTTGTCGACGGCTTCAGGTGATGGTGCTTCGGTCGCGATTCGGCCGAGGGCATCTGCGCCCAACCAACCGCAGACGAAGAGACGCATTGAATACCGAGCTTAGAAATATTGCCATCGTGGCGCACGTGGACCACGGAAAGACGACCCTCGTCGATGCGATGCTGTGGCAGAGCGGGACGTTCCGGGCGAATCAGGATGTGGCCGAGCGCGTGATGGACTCGATGGACCTCGAGCGGGAGAAGGGCATCACGATCATGGCCAAGAACACGGCCATTTTTTACGAGGGCAAGAAGATCAACATCGTCGACACGCCGGGCCACGCCGATTTCGGAGGCGAGGTGGAGCGGACGCTGCGAATGGTGGACGGAATCATGCTGCTGGTGGATGCGGCCGAGGGTCCGCTGCCGCAGACGCGGTTCGTGCTGTCGAAGGCGTTGTCGCTGGGGCTGCCCGCAATCGTGGTGATCAACAAGATCGACCGGCAGGATGCGCGGCCCTCCGAGGTACTCGACGAGATTTACGACCTGTTCATCGATCTGGATGCGACCGAGGAGCAGATCGAGTTTCCGGTGCTGTATGCGGTGGCGAAGGACGGGCAGTGCACGACGGACCCCGATGGTGAGCTGGTGGATCTGAAGCCGCTCTTTGAGGCGATTGTCTCGACGGTGAAGCAGCCGGTCGGCGATCCGTCGGCGACGCTGCAGATGCTGGTTACGAACGTGCAGCCCGATAATTTTCTGGGTCCGATTGCGGTCGGCCGCGTGATGCAGGGGACGATTCGCAACAAGCAGCGCGTGGCGCTGTGCCACCGCGACGGCACGCGGACGAAGGTGCAGGTGACGGCGTTGTTCGAATACGAGGGGTTGTCGCGTGTCGAGACGGACGAGGTTGGGCCGGGAGACATCATCGCGATTGCGGGTGTGTCCGGGATCGGACTCGGTGAGAGCATTTCGGATGCCGAGTCGCCGAAGCCGCTTCCTCCGGTGCACGTCGACGAGCCGACGCTGTCGATGGAGTTTCGGATCAACAACTCGCCGTTCAGCGGGCGCGAGGGGCAGTTCGTGACGTCCCGGAATCTGCGGGACCGCCTCGAGAAGGAGATGGAGGCGAACCTGTCGATGAAGCTCGAGCACACCGAGTCGCCGGATCGCTTTCTGGTTTACGGCCGCGGCGAGCTGCAGATGGCCATTCTGATCGAGCAGATGCGGCGTGAGGGTTTCGAATTTGCCGTCGGTATGCCGCAGGTAATCACGCGGGACGTTGAGGGCAAGACCCACGAGCCCTACGAGCGCACGCTCATCGACGTGCCGGATGAGTTTATGGGGATCGTGATCGAGAAGATGGGATCGCGGAAGGGCCAGATGACGAAGATGGTGAATCACGGTAGCGGGCGCGTGCGGCTCGAATTCGAGCTGCCGGCGCGCGGTTTGATTGGATACAGGACCGAGTTTCTAACCGACACGAAGGGTACGGGCATTTTGACGCACCTGTTCGACGGTTACCGGCCGTGGGCCGGCGACATCAAGCACCGCGGGACGGGAGCGCTGGTGGCGGATCGGCAGGGCAAGGCGACGTCGTACGCGATCGTGTCGCTGCAGGAGCGCGGCGAGCTGTTTCTGGGTCCGACCGATGAAGTCTACAGCGGGATGATCGTCGGTGAAAACAGCCGCGATGCCGATCTCGACGTGAACATCACGAAGGAGAAGAAGCTCACGAACATGCGCGCGTCGTCGTCGGATTCGTTCGAGAAGTTGGTGCCGCCGCGGCGGATGTCGCTGGAGGAGGCGATCGAGTTTATCCGCGAAGACGAGCTGATCGAGGTGACGCCGAAGGCCTTTCGTTTAAGGAAGCGACACCTCGATGTGAACGAGCGGAAGAAGTATCAGATGCGGAAGGAGACGGAGGCGATGGCATAGGCTACGTCGGAAAACGTAGCCCGTCGCCACCGTGCCGGGCAACCGCACGCCTGCGCGCCTATTCATCCGGAGCGCGCGCGAGCCCGCTTACCACAGCTGACGCCAGGACCGCCGCCATCAGCACCGTAGTTACCGCTGACAAGTTAGGTGCCTTTATTGCGCGACCACGAAACCCCGGCTTGCGGCAGCACCGTTCGAAGCGGCTGCGCGGGCGAAATAGACGCCACTCGGGAGTCCGATCGCGTCGAACCGGAGCGTGTGCGGGCCCGCCGCCAGCGGCCCGTCGTGAAGTACAACCGCCCGCCGGCCCAGCAGGTCGAACACCTCGACCCGCACCTCGCCCGTCGTGGGCACCGCCAGCACCAGCGTGACTGGGCCCTGGGCCGGGTTGGGATAGACCGTCAGGGCAAACTCCGACAAGGGCCCTTCCTCGGGACGAGACGCGCGGGCTACTGGAAAGGCCTCCTCCGCTCCACCCAGCCCGAACTCGCCCAGTTCGGTGACGCTGCCGGCGCAAAGGTAGGTCTCGCCACCGCGATTCTCGGCCTCCGTGTTGAGCGGGGTCCAGGCACCTTCGGTGGCGGCGTTGCGCTGCACCAGCACGACGCGCTCGTCCACGCCGTCGAGCACGCGGCCGCCCGGGCGGATGCAGACGCGGAGGGTGAGCGTGGCCTCGTCGGCGCCGCCCGCGGCGGTGAGGCCGCGATCCGTCAGCCACCAGTAGGCCGAGGCGAGCGCCGTAGGCCGGACATCGGAGCCGTCGGCGGCCGTTGCGGAAGTATCGGCGAAGAGGTCGGAATCGTGGGCAGCCTCGTAGCGGGTGAGGTAGAGCGTGCCTGCCTCGGAGCGGCTGCCACCGTCCCGGAAGGCACCGCCTTTTCCGGCAGCGGTACCTTCGATGGAGACTGCGGCGTCCTGAGCATTGAGCACCTCGCCAGTCTGATCCGCCTCGACATCGGCGCGGGCGGTCTGGTCGAGGTCGACGGCGCGAACGCACCGGCTAAACTCGCTGGTCACGCCGAGGTCCGCCCGTGTGGAGGTCAGTGTGACGTACTCATAGCCGGGCTCAAACCCACCCTCGATATACTCGAACGCCGACTCGCCAAGGTCGCCGACGCCAGGCGTCACGTCGACCGCGCCGAGGTAGTGCTCGCCGGCGCCGTAGGGTACGCCGAACGATGTCGCGGCCGCGCACTTCGTATTAGCGAAGACCTCCACGGTGGTGGTGCCGGAGAACGCTCCCCAGAGGATGCCCTCTACGTGTACAAGACTGCCGGAGCGAGCCACCATGAGCGGGACGGGGAAGTTGAGCAGGCCGTTGGGTCCCTGGTCGAGATCTGAGACGTCGTTCAGCGTGACCTCGACGCCGGCGGACGCCCCGTAACTGCCGCCGAGGTCAATGCCGATATGGCGGCTTACGATACTGTTCCGAGAGATCAGCACGGTGGCGGGCTCTGCTGGGCCGGGGTCGTTGGGAATGTCGGGGGCGTCAGGGACGCGGATGCCCGCCCAGGCCTCTCGGATATCGTTCAGCTCAACGCGTGCCCTCTGTCCTTCAACACGAACGGCCACCCCTGCCGCGCGGATGTTGTTGCTAACTAGATGGTCGTCGTCGCCAATGACCACAGCCGCCTCGTGGTAGAACAGGCTGTTCCCAGCTACGCTGGGCGGCTCCGTGTCGCCGCCAATCCACCCATGGAAGTCGTTCCCTGTCAGAACCCAACCGCCCTGGGTCGAGGCAGCCACTTCGGTAGACCGCACGTCGTTGCGCTCGACCACACCTTGCCCGGCGAGGCCGTCCGGATCGGCGAGGCTTGAGCCCGGCCCAACGAGGAGCAGCGCGGTGTGACCACGGGGAGATTGAGCCTCCGGGATGTGCCCGATGGTATTGTCCGCGAGGCGGTTGCCCGCTGTAGAGAGCACGAGCACGTCGATGGAGTGCCCGCCGATGAGGTTTCTCGCGAAGCGGTGCCCGCTGCCTCGGGCCAGGATCCCCACGTACTCGTATGTAGAAAAATTGTCGATGCGGTCGTATCCCTGCGCAATCAACGACGGTATGTCCACAACGACCTCGCCACCGGGGCCCAGCCCGATGCTGTTGCTGCGCACCGTATTGTTCCGGGTGGAGGGGCCGAGGTAGATGTCGATGCCGCCTTCGAACCAGGGGCGGCGGGTGTCACTCCCCTCGTCGGTCTGTGCGTTCCCAGCCACAACATTGTCCTGGACGATGTTATTGTCGGATTCGATGCGGACGCCCGCCTCAGCCGACCCGCCGATGTCCCACGGGTAGGTGGCGTCCCTGTCGTCGGCGCTCTGAGAGAGGAGGTAGAACGGAGCCGGCATGCCCATGCGAGCGGTCCCGGCGACGTCGGTTCCGATCCGGTTGCCCTCGATGATGCAGCCGTCCGAGCCAGGCAGGAGGTGGATGCCCGAGCCGTAGAACCTGTTAATGACGAGGCCGCGCATGGTGGAACCGGCCCCGTCCGCCCCGATGCGGATCCCATCGGCTTGCACTCCGCTGAAACCCGGGCTTGCAAGCTCACCGGTGCCACTGATTTCCACCCACCCGCCCGGCTGGGTCGTGCCGTCGAGGGTGACGGGCGCCTCGATCGTGGGGAGCCCGATCATGGTGCTCGGTCCATCCTCGTATTCGGTTACCCGGATGGTCGGCGCGCCGTCGCCGTCGATGTCGAAGGTGATGGTCCCGCCGAGGCGGGCATTTGCCAGCTCGATGGCGGCGCGGAGCGTGCACTGGTCGCCGGGCTCATCCCGGTCGACGTCGCAGAAGTTGGAGGTCTGGCTGACCGGATCATTGGGCTCGTCGCCGGTTGTCGTGACCACAATCTCCTTGGTGGTAATGGGGAGGATCTCGGCGCGCCACCCCTCGAAGCGCCCGTCGGGATTGTACCCGCTCCCGACGATGACGCGGCCATCGGCCGAGACGCCGTTAGCATTCACGAGCGTCCATCCGGTTAGGTCAAGTCCCTGGTCTTCCAGCACGTCCTTGACCAGGTGGGCTCTGCCGTCGGGCGTCCAAACGGCGGCGAGTTGGGGAGCCCCGGTCGCACCGGCGATCCCGACGACGAGTTCTCCGGCGTCGGAGACGTCGTAGGCGTGGACGTTGAGGCCGCCGGGGAAGCCGGCGAGCGGCACGAGGCCGGCGGCGGCGGTCCAGATGAAGGCGTGGGGCTGCCCCTCGACGGAGGTGGACCCAACGACAATGGTGCCGTCGGCCGAAACGCCATGGGCACTTCCGGGGCCCAGCGCGGTCAGCGAGCCGTTTTGCCAGAGCGCGATCTCCCCGCCGCTGGTCCCTGCCACCACGTTGCCATCGGCCGAGACGGCGCGTGCCTCGGTCCAGGCGCCCTGGCTGAGCGATGGGAGTTGTTCGGCGCCAGACTCGGTCCACCGGAAGGCCAGGCGTGTACCCGAGCCAGTTCCTCCCCCAACGACGACGGCGCCGGAGGCCGAGACGCCGAGCGCCTTGCCGGCCTGAAGGATGCCCAGGTTTACGCGCTGCATGCCGCCGCCGGCGGTCCAGCGGAACGCAACGTCCCCAACGCTCCACTTTGCGCTCCCGACGACGGTGGAGCCGTCTCCGGACACGGCCCAGGCATAGCTGGGGCCATCGGAGACGAAAGTGCCAAGCCCGACCATGCCGTCCGAGGTCCAGCGGAAGGCTTCGCCCCCGAAGTCCCGGGAGGAGTAGCCGGCAACGACGGCGCCATCATCAGAGACGCCCTGGGCGTTGCTGGCGAAGACGCCGCCGGGGAAGTCGCCTAGACCTTCGAAGGACTGGGCCCGGAGCGGGACGGCGAGGAGGAGGAGGGCGAGTGCAGTAAATTGGAGCAGAAGGCGGGGCATGGATCTACCAATATAGAGGCCGGGCGCCAATCGGGAGGAATCGATGATTCGCCGGTGGGAAGGGTGAATTTCGCTCGGTGGGGTGGCTCCAGCACCTCGAAGGACTGCACACGGAGTTGGAGCGTTAGCGGAGCGGCGAAATCGGCGACCGAAACCAATCGAATCAGCAGGCGGCACCTGGCTCCTCTCATGAAGGTGAATGCATCGAGACGCCCCTGCGAAATCAACGCGGTTCCAGTCGCCGAATCCGTTCACCCTAACCGGAATGAGCAAAGACGGCAGGTCGATCGCGGGGCTTTCATCGATAACTACGAGATATGATCGCCGATCTAATCACACAGTCCGGCAGGACCGGCCGAAGTAGGCCCGATTGAACGAAAACCATTCACCGATTCGGCTCTAGCGGCTCAATGCGCCACCAGTTTCCGTCCATGCTGTTGGGGGGGGACCAGGGTTGTTCGCGCCGTGAGCACTGCGTTCGACCTGCAGCCCACGTACGTGGGGCTGTTCGCGATCCGAGGCTTCGTGGATGACACGAACGAGATTCGTGTTGCGATCGATGCATTCAGTCTAAGGAAATACCCCAGTAGCGGCTCCTCTTAAGGGAGCCGTTTATTCTTCCTACCCGCGTCAATCCCACCATGCCTCGCCTTCGACAAGGTAGCTCTTGACCAGAACCTCGTCGAGTTCAATGCCGAACCCAGGTCGGTCGGTGAGCTGGATGTAGCCGTTCTGTACGAGTTCCTTGTCGTAGCCCAGTACGTCGGGATCTACGGATAACAAGAATAAGACGCCTCTTGAGTAGCGGCGCAAGGTATGCGGCGGCCCGCAGGGCGAGTCTCGTGGCATTGGTGAGGCTCTGGAGGGTACGTTCTCGGACGCCGCGATGCATTCGGCGGACGGTCCGGGCAAGGATTGGGTGTTTTTCCCTGGCAAGGCGGCGCTTCAGTGGCGGGAGGACAGACGTGTCCGGCGGTCCTTTGCAGGGCCTGTCCTGGCAGCACCGGGGGCGCGCTAGGCGTAGTCGTATTCGAAATCGAAGGAGGTCTGAGGCCGCGGCCGCGGGGGTGCGACGGGCGGAGGACGTGAGGTGAGCCCTACTCCGTCGAGGTAGGTGCGAATCGAAGGGGGATCTATGAGCACGGCAATGACCTTCATGGTGCCGCCGCAGTCCGGGCAGACGGTAACGTCGATGCGGAAGACGTGCGCGAGGAGACGCGCCCAGGAGAGCCGGTAGGCGGGTTTGGGGGTATGGGTTGAGGCCGCGTGGGCGCAGAGCGCGTCGGAAGAGGCGTCTGCCGGCGGGGCCTGATCCGGACGCGGTCCCGGCACGATATGCTCCCGCCCGGAGGTGGTACAAGTGCGGCAAGCTTCTCGATAAGCTCCAGAGGCGAGAGAAGGAGGTGGGTGGTCCCGTCCGACCAGGGCGTCTCCGCCGGCAGCGGCGGAGTCAGCGTGAAGGCGAGCGTATCGTCGTGCACCACTTGGAGCCGGCCTGCGGCCAGAGGGGGACGCACTGGCGATTTTCGATCGCCTGCGTATCGGCACAGCCGTTCGAGCGTCTCGCGCTCCGCGGCTTCGACGCGCGTGGCCGCGTGCAGCGAGAATCCGCGAGACTTGGACGGATGACCGTCCAAAGAAGCACAGCGGCCCGCTCTGAATGCCTTCTTGCAGATCGATGAGCCGCCGCCGAACGCGTTTCCCCGCCCGCTCACCGATGGCCACGGTGCGCCGGATCGAAGTGGCGGTCAGGGCGGCCAGGAGCGGCTCCTCCTGCACGAGCACGTCCGGAGGCGCG
>CAZART010000092.1:16965-21316 GCA_964487555.1 uncultured Rhodothermales bacterium | reverse complement strand
AGTGGATCGCTGCGGCCACGCATCGTCTCGGCCTACAACATCACGAATTCTAAAATCGAAGAGATCGTCGATCTGGCGGCGCTCTACGAGGACCTGGATGCCCGCCGAGAGCCCATCCTGCTCGAGGAGGCCGCCGGTGACCACCGCGTGAGCGTGCGGCCGGGTGGCGTTCTGGGAAGTTTATTGATGGTGCCGCTGATCGCGCGCAACGAGATGCTGGGAGCGCTTTTCGTGGGTCGAGACGTTACGCACGGCTTCGAAAAGGACGACGTCGAGACGATAAGCGTCTATGCGGCGCAGGCCGCGATCGCCATCGAGAACGCACAGCTGTTTGAAGAGCAGATCGAGAAGGAGCGTCTGTCGAGGGAGCTCGACATCGCACGTGAAGTACAGCGCAAACTGCTGCCACAACACATTCCGGATCTCGCCGGCGTGACGATCGCCGCCTCCAGCGTTTCCGCGCACGAGGTCGGAGGCGACTATTACGACTTCCTCCAGCTCGATGAAAGTCGCATGGCCTTCATCATTGCGGACGTATCCGGAAAAGGAACGTCCGCCGCCTTTTATATGGCCGTGCTCCAGGGAATATTCCGATCGGTAAGCCGTCTGGCCTCCTCTCCGTCCGACTTCCTCGACAACGCGAACGTTGCCCTTGCATCCGCCCTCGAGCGCCACGTGTTCGTGTCCGTGATATACGGCGTCCTTGATATCCAGCGCGAGGAACTCACGATCGCTCGGGGTGGACATTGCCCGGCCGCTATGATCAATCTGAACGGCGAGGCGCAGTTCATCCGCACTCAGGGCCTCGGGCTGGGCCTTGACCGAAGCGCACTCTTCCGGCAGTCACTCGTCGAGCGAAAGATCGACCTTCAGCCAGGAGATGTGTTTGTGCTCTACACCGACGGCGTCGTCGAAAGCCGCGACGGTGACGGCACCGAGTACGGATACGATCGCCTGCTCGAAGCACTCCGTGAGTTTCGTCACGAAGACGCTCCGGAGCTGCACAATTCATTATTATCTCACTTAAATAGTTTCCTGGGCGAGACGGATTACGACGACGACATGACGCTCGTCGTCCTTAAGTGGCACGGCCTCTCTGTAGGCGAGATAGCCGTGGACCGGTCTAGAACAACGGCGCAACGTTCCGTCGCGGCCGAACACATACAAGAGGAAGTCCAAACTGATTAAATCATTCCAGCAACATGAGCAACTTCTCCGTTGGTTTTCGCTCGAACGAGCCGATCCAAATTCTGGATCTGAAGGGCGAGCTCGACGCGCACACCGCCTCTGAGCTCGAAGCAGCCCTTCAGAAATGTCAGGATGACGAGCGGAATCAGATCGTCGTGAACGGCGAAAACCTTCAGTACATCTCGAGCGCAGGTCTCGGCGTGTTCATGGCCTACATCGAGGAGGTGCGCGAAAGAGGTGGCGACATTAAGATCGCCGCACTGCAGCCGAAGGTATACAACGTATTCGATCTGCTAGGCTTTCCCATGTTGTTCGACATCGTCGACACCGAACAGGAAGCCGTCGCCAAATTCGAGAGTAGCGCGGCATAACCCACAATCGTCTTCCATCCAGCCACTTACCGGCAGTGTCTCGATCCGTACATAAGCTGAGCATTCGAAGCTCGACGCGCTACCTCGAAAAGGTGCGTCGGTTTATCGAGACGCATGCGCGGCAGGCGGAATTCGGCGAAAAAACGGTTGAAGACTTCAAGATTGCGGTCGATGAAGCGTGCACGAACATCATTAAACACGCCTATCAAGGTGATACGACGCAGAAGATCGATCTGGCCGTCATCGTAGACGACAAGTACTTCACCGTCCGCATTCGCGATCATGGCCGCGCGTTCGAGACGCAGGCCTACACCGAGCCTGACATCTTTAGTCTAGCCACGCGCCGTCGTGCCGGGGGTTTTGGTGTTCACATCATGCGCCAGCTCATGGATCAAGTGGAATACGAAAGCCGCGGCAAAATCAACGAAGTGAAGCTAACGAAATACCGGAACGGTACTGAGGGGAGGGTAGAGGGTCGAGGGTCGGGGGGTCGAGGATAGAGAGTCGAGGGTCGAGGGTCGAGGATAGAGGGTCGAAGGATCGAGGAGCGGGGATAGAGGATGGGACTGTATTATCGATCTCCCGATCCTCGATCCTCGATCCTCGAACTTCCATTTCGTGCCGAATACAGGGCGGCAATTCCGAACGTCAGCGACTTCCATTCCGCATCTACGTAGCCCGCCGAACGAAGCCGCTTCAGAAAAGCCTCGCCGGAGGGGAAGACGTCGACCGACGCCGGCAAATAGCGGTACGCAGCATCATTCTTCGACACGACCCGACCGACAAACGGGAGGATGACGTGTGAATAAAACTGGTACACATGCTTGACGGGAAAGGCTTCCGGGTGGCTGAATTCTAACACGACCAGGCGCCCACCCGGCGTGAGCACGCGCCTGATCTCTCGAAGTCCTCGGTCCAGGTTCTCAAAATTGCGTACCCCGAACGCGACGAGAGCGGCATCGAACTGCGAGTCTGAAAAGGGCAGCTTCTCGGCGTCTCCCTTGCGAAGTTCGATCCGGTCGTCCGCTCCCAAGGTTCTCACCTTCTCACGGCCTAGCTCCAGCATGGCCTCCGAGATGTCGACGCCCACTATCTTCTGGGGATTGAGCTTGAGCGCCTTCACCGCCACGTCGGCCGTCCCGGTGGCGACGTCGAGGATGCGTCCGGGGTGATCCTCCTCGAGTCTGCGAATTGCTGCGTCTCGCCATCGCTGATCGATGCCCATGCTGAGTATGCGATTCAGCAGATCGTACCGCGGTGCGATGTCGTCGAACATCGCCGCAACCGCATCACGCTTGCCGGGGGACTCGCCGGGGGAAGGGGGCTGGGGCATCATGCAAAGCGTCGTCGTTCGGGAGAATGGGAGATTGGAGATGGGTAATCGGGAATGGGGCGCCTGAGCAGAAGATCCGTCTTCAGTCTTCTAATCCGCTTCTCAGGAAAAATCAGCTGAGCAACTGAGTGAGCCGAAGCAATTCATAATTGATATTTTTCTTTCGACTCCACACATTGCGCAGCGGCGTGAGCTTCGTCTCATTGTTGACGAGCCCGACCATCACGTTCTCATGTCCGTCGATAAGCGCCTCGACGGCAGCGGCACCCAGTCGACTAGCCAGCACGCGGTCTCGTGCGGTAGGTGATCCGCCTCGCTGCGTGTGGCCGAGGATGCACACCCGGAGATCGATCTGCTGGAAGGCTTCGTCCTGCCGAAGCGCCTCTTCGATCGTCAGCGCACCGCCGTGCTCATCGCCTTCCGCCACGACGACGATCGACGAGCGGGACTGTGCCGTCATCAAGGAGAGTATGCGCATTTTTATGTCGTCCATTTCGGTGAAGGTCTCCGGAACCAGGACGAGCTCCGCCCCGCCGCCGATGCCGCAGTTTAACGCGATGAACCCTGCATCTCGGCCCATAACCTCGACAAGGAACAATCGATCGTGTGCATCCGCCGTGTCGCGAATGCGATCTATATTCTCGATTGCGGTGTTCATTGCCGTATCATAACCGATCGTCTCGTCGGTGCCGAAGAGATCGTTGTCGATTGTCCCCGGGCATCCGACCGTCGTCACCCCGTGTTCATCGTAGAGGAGCGCCGCGCCACGAAACGTGCCGTCGCCGCCGATACCTACGAGCGCGTCGATCTTTGCGGATTTGAGCTCCTCGGCCGCTTTTTCACGACCTTCTACAGCGCGGAAGCGGTCGGATCGCGCGCTCTTCAGTATTGTGCCGCCCTTTTGTACGATGTTGGAGACGGATTGTCCGTCCATTTCCACAAAGTCGGCGTCGATCATCCCCGCATAACCGCGACGAATCCCGATCACGTCGAGGTCATGGGCCAGGGCCGTTCTAACGACCGCACGGACGCACGCATTCATGCCCGGGGCGTCGCCGCCGCTGGTGAACACGCCTATTTTCCGGGGGTTGACCATCATACTCGTTGGGATTCGAAAGCGGCTGAAGCCGCGGAGAAATGCGTGCCATCAGGAAGAGTGCGGCTCTTTTGGCCGCGCCACAATTATACCGATCGTGCTATCTACACCCTCCAGATAGGCTTGAAGATCCGGAGAAACTTTGACGCCGCCGCTGATGGAAGCGTGGAGTAGACCCATCGTCCCGTCGCGGTTGTCGTACACAAGGCCTGTATGGGTTACATCAAGCCCTTTGATATGTGTTGCGGTCGCGATGATATCACCTGCCTTGAGGCGTCCGTACTTTTCAGCGATCTCGTCCTGCGGGACGTAAAATAATTCGCTCCCTCGGAGCCGCTCCTCCATTTTCTGAATACACTGGAA
>CAZART010000092.1:0-16865 GCA_964487555.1 uncultured Rhodothermales bacterium | reverse complement strand
CGTAAAATAATTCGCTCCCTCGGAGCCGCTCCTCCATTTTCTGAATACACTGGAAAAGGCTGTCGTTCGTACTGAACCGCGGATAGCTGTCGCGGTGCTCCGACATAAACGATAACTGCTTTTCAAACGGCTCCCCACCTATCTCGCGGGTGATGTTCTCGACATTGCCGCGGCGTTCGTTATCCAAAATCCAGTCGGAGAAGTAGTGAAGCCGGCTGCAGTACCCCTCCATCTGGCCACCACGATAGCGCTGGTCTCGAACGTAATTGGCAAACGTTGCGTATTCGTAGTCCTGCTGCTTGACCGCACGCGCCATGGCAAGCGTCGCCTCCACGAACGTCACGCAATCAAACGCGTCCAGCCGGCAGATGAGCTTCTCCTTGTCCGGTTCGTCGAGCATTCCGGCCGCGTAGGGCGATTCCCCAAACCGTTCGCCGAGACGCGTCATGATTTCGCCGACAGGCCGTTCGTGCAAATTGTTTTCGCGGGCATAGGCCATCGTCTCTTCGAACAGGCGCGACGTCGTTGCATCCGGCTCGGGTATACGCTGCTCAAGCGCCGCTGCATCGGCCGTTGCGGACAAATCATCAGGACGCTCCGTCTGTTGACCGTTGCATCCGGCGACCAGAAACGACGCGAGTGCCATTAAAACGGCGATCTTATTCATTCTTTATCTCTCGTGCTAAGTGGCTTCTCATCGACGACCCGCGAATCCAATCGATCATCCCTCCCTTTGTGAATGGCGATTCGCTGAGACGTCACGTCATCACGTCCATTTTCCTCCGCGCGCCAACGCGAAGGAGAGAAGTTCTTCATATTCCTCTCGCGGAATCTCCACGACACCGAACTGCTCCAGATGGGGCGTCGAATATTGCGTGTCCAGCAGCGTAAAATCGCAGCGCCGAAGCTTTCGCACGAGGTGGACGAGCGCCACCTTCGAGGCATCCGTCACCCGATGAAACATCGACTCACCGAAGAATGCACCTCCCATGGCGACGCCGTACAACCCGCCGACGAGGCGTCCGTCCAGGCGACATTCCACGCTGTGCGCAAAGCCGTACTCATGCAACGCGCAATAGACTCGAATGATTTCTTCGGAGATCCACGTCGAATCGCGGTCGGCGCAGGCCCGAATCACGCCTTCGAAATCGCGGTCGTTCACGACTTCGAACCGCTCCCGATCTACTATCTTTTGCAAGTTCTTCGGCACATGAAACTCGTCGAGAGGTAAAACGGCACGTGGATCCGGTGCGTACCAGTAGACCTCGTTATCCTCCCGCGGATCCGCCATAGGGAATGCCCCCATCTCGTATCCCGCAAGAACCATGTGCGGCGTCAGACGCTCCATTCCGTACTCATCAATCCTCTCGCTGCGGCTACGTTGTATCTTGTTCGGCACCATTCGATCCGCAGCGTCGTTGTAGGCGACGTCTTTCACCCATCTGTTGAAAATGAGCTTCACCTCAAACCACCGTAAGAAATATCGCGCGACCGTCGGCAAACGCACCATCGAGCTCGAGCTCGGTCGAGACGACATCCTCATTAACGGTGAGCCTCGCAGCCTTTCGTCCGCGAAACTTTCGGAAGGGCCCGTGTCGCTTATCGTCGACGGGAGAAGCCTCACGGCGAACGTCTACCGTGGTGAAAACGGGCGTTACGTCGTCTATGTCGGGGGCATTGAATTCGACGTTTTCCTCAAATCGGAAAGAGACCTTCTTCTGGAACGCTTCGGCCTCGCTGAAACGATGCGCGAAGGTCACCATCAGATTCGCGCGCCTATGCCGGGGCTCGTGCTAGCGCTACAGATCGAGGAAGGCGCTGCGGTGCACGCCGGCGATGCGCTTATTGTGCTCGAAGCCATGAAAATGGAAAACGAGCTGCGGGCACCGACAGCCGGCATCGTAAAGTCCGTCCACGTCGCGATGGGTGATGCCGTAGGCAAAAATGATCTACTGGTAGAGATAGAAGCATAATGCCGAAGGTCCTCGTTACCGGAGCGACAGGTCTGCTGGGTTCGGCGCTTACACGTCACCTGGTTCGGTCCGGCGCGGACGTCCGCATCCTTCGGCGCGAGACTTCAAGACTCGATGCGATCGAGGACGTCGTTCTAAGCGTAGAGTATGCGATCGGCGATCTGAGCGACAGCGTTGCCCTCCGAGACGCCATGGCCGGCATCGATTTCGTTTATCACACCGCAGCGTACATTTCGTTGGGTGGGCGTTCCGATCGGGACGCACTCATGCGCGTGAATGTAGACGGCACGGCGCGGGTCGTGGATGCCGCGCTTGAAACCGGTATTCGTCGCCTTGTGCACACGTCAAGCATGGCGGCATTCGGACGCCCGGAGCGTACAGACGTAATAATCGATGAGCAATCGGAATGGCACCGGTCGCGCGCGAACTCGGTGTACGCCCGCTCGAAATATCTATCCGAGCTGCAGGTACACCGCGGCATCGCCGAAGGCCTGGATGCCGTAATCGTCAACCCTGCCCTGATCTTCGGGATCGGCCGAGCGGGGGACAACACGCGCCGGCTCGTCGACCGTGTTCGTGAAGAGCGTTTGCCAGCGATACCGTGCGGAGGCACGAACGTCGTGGACGTGCTCGATGTCGTCGAGGGAATGACGCGAAGCATGGAATGCGGTCGCACGGGTGAGCGCTACTTCCTTGGAAGTGAGAATCTCTCCTGGAAACACATTATACAAACGCTTAGCAGGGCTTTCGGCGTTCAGCCGCCGCGAAGGACGCTCCCACGCACGCCCGCTATGATGTTGGCCTATGCCTCCGAAGCGTTCTCTGCACTCACGCGGTCACGGCCTCAAATCACACGCGAAACCGCCCGCAACGCGTCACGATTCTATCAGTACTCCAACAGAAAAGCTGTCGAAGAACTGGGCTGCACGTTCCGCCCGTTCGCCGATACGGCCCAGCGTCTGGCAGCTCTCCTGGGCGCCGAACGACTACCAGCTTCTTAACCGCTCGCTCTCGGTGTCGCTAACTTCCCGAAAGGTGGGAGCGTTTGTCTTGACGACCGTTCGCTCGCGACCCACGTGCATGATGAGTGAGGCATAGCGTTGTCCGGCTTTGCTCAGATGGTACTTGTCATGGCTGCCCGCCACGATGCCTTTCGTTAGATCGCCGTACGGTAATCTGTCCTGGGAGATGTCTATCACCGTAGGCGACGAGATCTTTCGGGAAGAGGCCTCCACGTGAACAGGTAGTCCACTTGCCGTAAAGGAGATCTCCCAACTTTCCGCATCTTCGTTAAAGGCGTAGGGTGACGACTCCAGCCAATCATACCTGTACGTCAGGTCAATGACTCCCTGGTTGGGTACCGCGACCTTGTAGGCGACCTCCTGACTTAGGATAAACCGGTCGATGGTTAGATCCGGCTCTCGACGCAGCCGCTCATAGAGCTCTCCTACGTTGAGTCCGGCCAGGTTGATACCGTTATGCAGACCGTGCCGATTCGTCGATCGGTAGTTTTCGCCGTGCCACTCGTGAAAACTCTCATTGAGCATCATGTTGATCTCGAAATGTAGATGCGCTCTCCTACGATCAAGACCTCGTCCTGTGTAGCCAATTCGGCCCAGACGCTCAGCCTGAAAAACTCGCTGGCCATTACGGACGTGAACGTCCGCGAGATGAGCATAGAGACTGTAGAACGGAGATCCGCTCCACCAGTGCTCCACGACGATGTATTTTCCATAGCTTGAAGAGTGTTCCACTTCGTTGACGTAAACGACGTATCCGTCATCAATGGCTCGCACCGTGTCGAGCGGCTCGCCCCTATGGTCGCGGTACAGCGGCTTTATGTCGAGGCCCTCATGAAAACGCGTGTAGATGATCCCGTTGGAGGTGTATTTGGGATTACGAACGAATCCATACTGGCCGCCCTGCCATGGACGCGAGCGGACCCCGTCGAAATACCGGTCGGTATACTGGTAGAATGATGGACCGTCGCCCCGCATGAGCGCGTCATTACTTGTCGGAAGGATCAAATCCAGCGGCTTGCTGTGCACCGGCGAGGCGGCGAGCAGGACGAAGGTCGCTAGCGCGAGATACGTTCGGCGGATCTGCATGATGGAAGGGATGTTGGACAGCAAAAGGATTACTACTGAAATCGGCCGAGAAAGAAAAGGGTAAAGCGGGAGATGTCCGAACGAGAACACAGCGAACCTGAAGCTATTCATCGAACCGGCCAGGCTGGTTTTTCGCCGGCCAAGAATGAGGTCGACGTTTCTGAAGGTACGATCGACCATACACGTCAGAGGGGCCCTGCGGATCCGGACATGGGCCAAATCGGCCGTCCGCGTCGTGGAAAGCGCATCCTCAAGTGGACGGCTCTCGTCGTGGGCCTGCTCTTTTTCCTCGCGGTATTGCGTGAAGCCATGGATCCGTTCGGCAATAAACCCTACATCGAAATCTCGCACGGTGACCACGTCCACTACGTGCCGGAAGACCGAGATCCGAACGTTCCGATGGGCCGTTTTCCGAGAACGGAACCCGCAGCGGACGAGCGCATCACGCCCGATGGACGCATCGTCAAGAAAGAATAAGTCGATCGATGGTCGAGGTTTGAGCGGTTTAGCGCCGGACCATCATCGCGACACCGAACGTCGCCGCCTGCACTAGAATGATCGTCGCACCGCTAGGGATGTCGAGTAAATACGAGAGAAGAAGTCCGGCCACCGCACTCGAAACGCCGAGCGCAATCGAAACGAGGGTCATCGCGAAGAACGTGCTACTCAAAAGTCGGGCCGCTGCCGCCGGAATTACCAGGAATGCCGCCACAAGCAGGATTCCTACCACTTTAACGGCCACAACAACCGTCACGGCTAGAAAAACGGAAAGTAAGTAGTCGTGCCGAAGGATAGGCAGTCCATCCGCGCGAGCCAGTTCCGGATCGAACGTGGCGTATGCCCAGCGGCTCCACATGGGGAGCAACGTCACCGCCACGACGGCAACGGCTCCAGTCATCCAAATATCGACCCTGCTGACTGCAAGAATCGACCCGAACAGGTAGGCGTAAGCGTCCGCAGAATAGTCGTGGCGCATCGACAGGAAAACGACGCCGAGTGCAACGGCCACGGCGAAGAAAATGCCGACCGCCGTATCTCCGGCAAGTCCGGTTGAGGTGCGGATCCAATTAATGCCTATCGCCACAATCACGGTGAATGGGACCGCGACCCACAGCGGCTCGGTCTGCAGCAGCAACCCTAGCGCCACGCCTCCGAATGCCGCGTGCGCAAGGCCTGTCCCCAGAAAGCTCAAGCGCCTCTGAACGACGAACACGCCGAAATAGCTCGCGAGGAAACCTACGAGACATCCGGCAGCGAATGCACGCTGCATGAACGGCATGCCTAACAAGTCAATCATGAAGGCACCTCCCGCACATCCTGCCGTCTCGTCCTACAGTCGCTCATGCCCGCTGCCCCTCCCGACCGTACGACATGGCATGGGCATGCCCCACGTGGCCGAATGCCTGTCGCAGATTCTCTTCCGTCAGTACGGCGGCCGGAAGGCCAAAGCTGATCTGCCGCCGATTGAGCAACAACACGTGCGTCGCATGATGATAGGCGACGTGCCAGTCGTGCGTGACCATCAAAACGGTCGCGTTCCGATCGTGTTGATACTCTTCAAGGAGCTCGTAGAGATCGGACGCACCGACTACGTCGATCCCGGCGGCAGGCTCGTCAAGCATCACCAGCTCGGGCCGACGAATTAGGCTTCTGGCCAGAAACACGCGCTGCAGCTCACCGCCGGAGAGGGCATGAAGAGGACGCTCAGCCAGATGTTCGGCACCCACACCTCGCAACATGTCTACGGCGCGCGCTCTCTCCGCGGCGCCGACTCGCGCGGGCCACTTCCGGCGCTCACCCGAAACGACCAGCTCGAGAGCAAGAGCCGGAAATGTCCGCTCCATCGTCTTTACCTGCGGCACGTAGCCGACGCGTTCCGGATTGATGCGACGCGGCGGGGCTCCCAGTATCTGAACGGTGCCGGGAGAAACCGGCAAGACGCCGAGCAACGTCTTGATTAGCGAGGTTTTCCCGGAACCGTTCGGTCCTATGATCGCTACGAAGCTCCGCTCGTCGACGCTGAAGTCGATGTTCGTTAGCGCTTCACGCTCACCGTATCGGACCGTAAGATCGGAGACGTGTACGACTGGATCGGTCACTTAAGAATTACTCTGTCCTTTCAAGGCCATGGCGAAGCACGTGTGCATTGTGTAAAATCAGCATTTCATAGGTCTCCCGATCTCTCGAGCCGCCGTTTGGGTCGAGCTCCAGAATAGGAAGGCCGACGGTTTCCGACACGACCCGCGCGGCGCGGTCCGGAAGCTGCGGCAGCGTAACAATGGCAGCCGTTCTGCTGCGCCGCATTTCCTGAATGATGCGCTGAATGTCCCGGGTGGTGGGCTCCGAGCCCGGCATCTCCTCGATTACTCCGACCATCCGAAGGTCGTATTGCTCGGCAAAGTACTGGATGAACGGATGCGAGAGCAACACCGCGCTCCCCCGGACCGGTGCGATCAGGGTGCGCACGGAATCGTGCAAAACGCGAAGCTGCTTCGAAAAAGACGCAGCGTTTCTTCGATAGCTGGAGCATGCCCCGGCATCGAAGCCGCAGAGCGTATCGACGAGCGCAGGCAGCAGTGCATCGACCCGGAGCGGATCCATCCAAAAATGCGGGTCCCGTCCGGACAAATGCTTGTGGCGGCTATCATCGTATCCGGTCTCGGAAAAATCGAGCAGCAGCGAGTCGGGCAGCAAATCTATGAGTGCGACGCTCGGGGCGGAGCCGAGAGCTGCCGCCCAGCCGTCGAGTTCGGGCGCACCGTAGAAGAGCGCCCTCGCGTCTGATGCGGCCCGTACGTCAGACGGTCGCGGCTCATAGGTGTGCGGGGATGCGCCGGCCGGCAGCAGATTCCGGACGACGCCGCTAGATCCCACAACCGGCGTCAGAATGGCCCGGAAGGAATAAATTGTCGTTACGTAGGTGGTCCCGTTTGTGGAATTGCCGGCTTTCGATGACGGAGCCGAATCGCGACACGACGTCGCGCAAACGAGAATGGCGACAATGAGGAACGAAATGCGTCGGGGCACAGGCCTAGTTTGGCGCCTTATAGAGATAGTGAGCCGCGCTTGGTGCTTCAATCAACCGGTGTGCAGCAGATAATCGGCCTCCACGTCTCCCTTCGCCATTTCACGCAACCGCCGCCGAAGGAGCCTGCGCCGAAGAGCACTTATGTGGTCGACGAAAAGGACGCCCTCCAAATGGTCGAATTCGTGCTGGATGACGCGTGCGAGAACTTCTCCTATTTCGATCTTGCGCGGTTTAAAATCGCGATCCAGATACCGAAGCCGAATCCGGTCTGGACGTACCACGAGCTCTCGAATATCCGGAATCGAAAGGCAGCCCTCCTCGAACTCGCATTCCTCGCCGCTCTCCCAAGTGATCCTCGGATTGATGACGACCATCGGCTGCTCGGGAAGGGATTCTTCCGGTGCGTCGAAATCCTCCAGCATGGGCGTCACGTCGACGACAAAGACGCGTTCTGAGCGGCCGACTTGCGGCGCGGCTAATCCTACGCCTTCGGCTGCACGCATCGTTTCGATCATGTCGTCGACAAGCCGCTGAAGCTCAACCGTGTTCTCCTCGACGTCCACTGTCATCTGGCGAAGAACGGGATCGCCGTACACACGAATGGGGAGAATCATACGCTGCTAATCAAATCCGCCCATAAAACATCCTGCCGCCGGTGGACCGCTCCTACCGACGTCAAATCTGGTTTCGCGCCGAAAAACTATTCGTCCAAGCTTTCATAAACTCGGCCATGAGGAGCCGAGATCCGTGTGTGCGCTTCCTCGACGCGCCCCGTTGAAGGAAGAATGGGACTGCGATACCAGGGAAAAATAGGACTGCGATACCAGGCGAGCGATCTTATTGACGGAGGCTCGACCCGTAATGCGAGTCCTTGAGATTGTCCAGATACTCCTGAAGGATGACGGCCGCCGCCGCCGCATTCACGCGATCCTTGCTGCGACGCGCCTTGCGGGATACGCCCGCCTCGTACAATGCTTTTTTTGCCCGTTCGGACGAGAATCGCTCGTCCCACTTAACGATTTCAACCTCGGGGAATCGTCGTCGAAGTCGGTCAATGAACGGCTGGACCATGGCTGTCGCGGTCGATTCGTCACCATCGAGAAACAGCGGCCATCCAACGACAATGATTTCAACGCCTAGCTGATCCTCAATGATGCCGAGGCGGTCGAGAACCTCGCGGGGGGCGCACGTCTGGACAGGCTGGGCGAACAGTTTGAGCGGGTCCGATACGGCTACGCCCACTCGCTTTGTGCCATAGTCTATACCTACGATTCGCGGCGTCTTGTCCATGTCACTCCCTCTCCCCAGCTACCGGGACCACGGGGCGTACTGAAAAAAGGGACGGAAGATCGTCTCCCGTCCCGTCGTAATCCTCTAAAAGTGAGTCCAACCCGCATCCTCTACGCTTCGATGCCGTTGGTCGAGAGCTCGGCGACGATACGCTGATCAGCGCTCCCGGTCGGAACCTTATAGTCGAGTTCCTTGAGGGGTGTCTGCAGTACTTCCTTCAGGCGCTTACTGGGTTTAAAGTGGGTCTTCCGCCGGCTGGGGATGAAGACCGTTTCGTTCGTCTTCGGATTTCGCGCCTTTGGTTTGGCTTTCGTCTTCTTCACTTCAAAGACACCAAAATCGCGCAATTCGATGCGCACTTCAGGATCAGCCTCGAGCATCAGATCGCCGATCGCACTGATTACTGCGCTGACCCAAGGTTCGCTCTTATAGATCGGCTCATCCATAAGATCTGCAACGCGTCGGGCCACATCCTTCTTTGTCAGCGTATCGGGGCGTTTGGGCATAATATGGTTCCGTGTAGGTGGCAACCTTTCATGTGACGGGGAGAAGGAAACTGCTCGGCTCCAGACACGCCGGTGCGTCGAGCACGTGCGTCGACGCATTACGAATCCGAGAAAACTGCAATACCAAGCTACTAACTCTAACCCTCTATTATCAATGCTTTACCGCAAAAACAGCGATCATAATACTAAAAATGCCTCGTAATTGACAACGTCTAATTGCTTGAAAGTCTTTCAGGAGTCGGCCCGACCCCTTTAAAGCGACATACGGAACGACTTTTCCCGCAATTCGAGGTGTCTCGGGTTGGTCCGCGGCGCTGTTTACGACGGCCTCCACGTCCAGGCGGCGAAGAGGCACTAGATCGACGCTCTTCATAGCGGTCCATCATCCATCCCCAAGCACCTATCTCCGGCCCCGGTTAAAGCTTGCCCCTCGAGTCCACCACACTACTCCTCAAATCTATAAACGCCATGTATCCCATCAATTCGCTTAATCCGCTCGATGACGCGGCGAAGATGCTCGAGGTCGGTGACGTAGCAGACAATGGTGCCTTCAAAGACGCCGTCGTCCGAATCCACGGTGATTGACCGGATGTTTGTTTTCAGGTTCTTCGAGATGACGGTCGTGATGTCGCTAACGATGCCGACGCGGTCTTCACCCATCACGCGCAGGGCCGAGATGAACTGAACGTCCTTCTGGCGGCTCCACTCAACCGGCACGATGCGATCGGGATGATTGATGAGCAGGTGGGGCGCATTTTTGCAGTTGGCACGGTGGATTTTGATGCCGCCGCTGCGACTCACATAACCGAACACTTCGTCGCCCGGAATCGGGTTGCAGCACGAAGCATACTTTGTCACGATATCGGTGTGCAGTTCGCCGTCGATCTTGAGGGCCGGCTGCGCCGATGACTGGGCGGTATCGAGGAAATTCTCGTACTCGAGTCGAAGCGCTTCCTCTTCTTCTTCGGCTGTCTCGGGACGACCGTCGCTCCGTCGCTCACCCGCTCCGTTCTTTACGTAGTTCACGAAGTCCTGGGCGTCGTACAGGCCGACGCCGATCTCGTAGAACATCTGCTGCGGGTTTGGAAATTTCAGCTTCGAGGCATGCTTGTTCAGATCCTGCTCGTCGAGCTCGATCCCTGCCTTCGCCGTTTTCTTCTCAAAAACCTCCCTGCCGAGATCAACGGCTCTTCGCCGCTTTTCATTGATCCAGTGGCGTATCCGGCTCCTCGCCTTGTGCGTGACGACGAACTTCATCCAGTCCGGATTCGGCGTCTGCTTTTTCGACGTGATTACTTCGACCTGGTCGCCGCTCTTCAACTTGTATGACAGCGGCACCATTTTCCCGTTCACTTTGGCGCCGATGCAGTGCAGACCGATCTCCGTATGGACCTGAAAGGCGAAATCTACCGGCGTCGCGTTTGACGGTAGCGTCATGAGTTCGCCTTTGGGTGTGAAGACGTAAATCTCCTCGTCGTAGAGGTTCAGCTGAAATTCCTTGACAAATTCGGTGGCGTGCTCGGGTTTCGGGTTTTCGAGGAGATCGCGGACCCAGGAGAGAAACTGCTCGAGCTCTTTATCTTGCTCGCTGACGCCTTCCTTATACTTCCAATGAGCGGCAAATCCTCGTTCAGCGATTTCATGCATTTCCTGCGTGCGTATCTGCACCTCGACGCGGCGGCCTTCCGGCCCCAGTACCGTTGTATGAAGGCTCTGATACCCGTTGGACTTGGGCACCGATATGAAGTCGCGGAATCGCTCAGGGAGCGGCTTGTAGAGGTCCGTGATGATGGAGTAGACCCGCCAGCAGTCCTCCTTGCCCTTCTTACCCTTGCTTTTCAAAACAATGCGAATCGCGAAAAGGTCGTAGATCTCGTCGATCGGCTTGTTCTGCCGCTTCATCTTTCGGAAAACCGAATAGATATTCTTCGACCGGCCGTAGATGTCGAAGTCGAATTCGTCGCTCTTCAGCCGCTCGCTCACCGGCTCGACGAAACGTTTGATATACGATTCGCGCTCCTGCTTCGAGGCGCGCAGTCCCCGCACGATGCCATAATAGTCGTCCGGATTGAGCACTTTAAGGGTTAGATCCTCCAGCTCACTCTTTACGGCATGAAGCCCGAAACGGTGCGCTAGCGGAGCGAAGAGTTCGAGGGTCTCTGAGGCGATCTTTAGTTGCTTTTGCTTCGGCAGCGAATCGATCGTGCGCATGTTGTGCAGGCGATCGGCAAACTTCACGAGGATGACACGAACGTCCGTTGCCATCGAGAGCATCAGCTTCCTGACATTCTCCGCTTGCCCGAGCTCGCGGCTCTGAAAGACGTCACTGATCTTCGTGAGCCCATCGATGATGTTGGCCATGGCCCCACCGAACTCCTCCCGGATGAAGTCGAGTGAGAATTCCGTGTCCTCGACCGTGTCATGGAGCAGCGCGGCCGCTACGCTGATGTCGTCAAAGCCGATGTCGCCCGCTACAATGGTGGCGACCTCTATCGGATGCGTGATGTACCACTCGCCGGAGACGCGGCGGTCATTTCGGTGGGCCCAGTATCCCAGCTTGAACGCCCGCCGGATGAGGTCTTCATCGACGGAAGGCAGCGTTTTTCGGCACAGCTCGAGCAGGTCGCCCAGACGATTCTCGAACTCAGGCTCTATCTTGAGATCGGTATTCTTTAGTATGGAGGACGCGTGGAGCATGCCCGATGTCGATCTCACAAGGTCTATATAGTAGCCGTACGTACTGCATTTACAGATAGTTACGCACAGACGCTTTACGTAAACATGCGTCAGCGCGTTACAGTTTCATAACGTTGTCACGGTCGACCGGTTCGAGGCGAGGAGACCTATTCTGTTTCATCCTCGTCCGTCTTGGGCTGGTAAAATGGAAGGTCAATGGTGAACGTCGTTCCATGGCCCGTTCTGCTCTTTACCGAAATCATGCCGTGGTGGCGCTCCACAATACGTCGGCAAATGGCCAGGCCCATACCGGTACCTTCATACGACTTGTGCAATCGCTGAAAAGGCGAGAAAACGCGGTCGGCGTACTGTTCTTCGAAACCTATCCCGTTGTCTTCCACAAGCAGGCGGCACGTCTTCTCTTCGTCGAGACCTGTCGTGCGGGTCGTTAAGGAGCGAACCGAGATGACCGGCGGCGTGTCGTCTCGTCGAAACTTAAGCGCATTGCTGATGAGATTCTGGAAGAGCTGTCTCATCTGCGTCGGGTCGGCATCGATAGAAGGAAGATCGTCCACGTGAATCGATGCTGCAGACTCACGAATCCTGACGTCGAGATCTGATAAGACCTGATCTACGACGTCGTTCAGCTCTATGGTGGAAAACGGATCTCCACTAGTCTTGACGCGGGAGAAGTCGAGTAGATCGTTGATGAGGCTCGTCATCCGTCCCGCCGATTCCTGCATGCGCTCGATGTAGAAAAGACCTTCTTCGCCTAGCTCAGCGTCGCAGTCGACCCGCATGAGATCGGCGAAAGTGGCAATTTTGCGGAGCGGCTCTTTCAAATCGTGCGAGGCTACGTAGGCGAAATCCTGAAGCTCCCGATTACTTTGCGTCAGCCGCCGATTTGCCCGGGCCAATTCGCGCTCGGCACGCGTACGTTCAGTTACCTCTGCCTGCAGCTTCGCATTCGCTACTTCGAGCTCGTCCGTTCGCGCGCGCACACGCTGCTCGAGGGTCTCGGTCAATTTCTTCAGCTCCGCCTCTGCACGTTTTCGATCTTCAAGCTCGCGCGCCGCCGCAATCTCGGCCAGTTTCCGGGCCGTGACATCCTGAGCCGTTCCGGCGATCCTGACCGGATTTTGATCGTCGTCGACATACATTCGACCTTTGATATAGAGCCATCGATATGAACCGTCCGGCATGCGGAACCGGTACTCAACATCGTAATCATCACCAGTTTTGAGTGAGTTGATGACGATGGCCTGAACGGTATTGAAGTCGTCCGGATGGATGCGCTCTACGAGCATCGTATAGTTCTCAAGAAGATCTCCCACTTCATCCGGCGTGCACCCGTGCAGGCGATAGAGCTCTTCCGACCAGTAGATGTTTGCCTCCGTCACGCTCCACTCCCAGACGCCCATTTCAGCCGATTCAAGGGCCAGCTGCAGACGATCCTCGCTTATCCTTGTTGACCGCGCACTTCGGTCGCTTCGCAGAAAAAGCCCACCGAAGCGCGTTTCCGCAGGGTCGGTATCGGATCCAAATATGGCGTAGAACACCACATGCGAGCCGTTCCGGTGAACGGCCCTGAAGTCGGTTTCGGAGCGTCCGTTTTCGAAAGCCTGGGTGATGGATGAAAGGACGCGCTCTACGTCGTCGGGATGAATGAGCTCTTCGAGAAAGAATCCGAGCTCTTTACACCGTTCGATAGGATACCCAAGAACCTCCTCGACGTTCGAGCTGATCCGGATGATACGGAAGCTCTCGATTTCGGCCTCAATGGAAACAGCGCCCAGACTTTCGAGGAATTCGGTATGGTCGGCGAGGGTCATAGTGGCCCGGGCACACTCTGGCTCGAATAGTAAACACGAGGCGCATTAAAACTACGGAAATGAGGAGTCGGAGCACATGGCGTTGAAGCTATATCAATAATGTAACGTAAAGGTGATCGGGCGATTCCTGCGACCCGCCTGCCTGATGCAAAAACGCCGCCACGAATACCGTGCCGGCGTCTATGCAATTATAAGTACGCTTGGAGGGAAGTGCTACTTCCCCTTTTCCGCGTCGCCTTTCTCTTCCCTTTGCTCCGCCGACCTTCCTTCAGCCTCAGGTTCTTCTCCGGGCTCCGACTCACCTTCCTCCTTAAGTTCTCCAGGAGGCTCCGATTCACCCTCCGCCTTAGGTTCGCCTTCAGGCTCCGACTTGCGTTCAGCCTTCGAAGGTGCTTCAACGGCGGAGTCTCCTTCGGCTTCCGGTCGTCCTTCGGACGGCGGCATCTCGTCCTCTTCGGCGGCCTTGCCTGTCCTATTCGCCTCGGCCTTCTGCTCTTCAATGGCTTCCTGCGCCGCATCGACCTGTTCCGTTGTCGCATCCTCCTCGGTGCGGGCCTGAACGGGCTGGGTCTGCTCTTCGGCGACCGGCACGTCGACGACGTCCGCCTCAACATCCTTGGAGGCCGTCTCAACCTGCTTGACGGTTTCTGTGGATGTATCAATCGCAGCCGGCTGCTGTGTCTCGGTGCCTTTCGATCGACTTCGGCGGCCTCTACCTCCCCCACGTCGTGTACGACCGCGGCCGGTTGCGCCCTCACCCGGCTGTACGTCGTTGTAATCGACGAGCTCTATGACGGCTAGCGGCGCACCATCACCGGCACGACGGCCCAGCTTGACGACGCGCGTATAACCACCGGGACGGTCACCGACCTGAGCGGAGACATCCGTAAAGAGTTCGCTGACGGCGTCGTTATCCTGAAGTCGCCGAAAAACTTGACGGCGGTTGTGCGACGAGTCTTCCTTTGCCCGGGTGATCAGCGGTTCTATAAATCCGCGCAGCGCTTTCGCCTTGGGCTCCGTCGTCGTGATCCGCTTGTGCTGGATGAGGGCGTTGCCGAGCGCCGCCAAGGTCGCTTTGCGGTGGGCTGCCGTTCGGCCCAGCTTATGTCGCTTCTTCTGATGTCTCATGTCTATAAGGTTCAAATTTTCATGGTTCCTGGTTCAAGGGCGGTCGGACGACGAACCCGGAACCCGGAACGTGGAAGACGGATCAGGCTTCTTCCATATACTTGTCGACTTCCATACCGAAGTGAAGGCCGCGTTCCTCGAGTACCTGAATCAGCTCTTGGAGCGACTTACGCCCGAAGTTGCGAAACTTCAGCATCTCCGATTCTTCGCGCCGGACCAGATCGCCGATATTCTTAATATTGGCGGCCTTCAGGCAATTGTGAGCTCGCACCGAAAGATCCAGCTCATCAACTGGCTGTGAAAGCAGTTCGCGGATCCGCTGGACTTCCGCATCGACTTCCTTCTCCTCCTCGGTCGGCTGAGGCTCGCCTTCCATGGAGATGAACAGATTTACGTGGTCGCGAAGAATGCCAGCCGCCTGTGCGAGAGCGTCCTCCGCCGTAACGGATCCGTCCGTGTCGATCTCCATCATCAGCTTCTCGTAGTCGATCTTTTGACCGACGCGCGTAGGCTTGACGGAATACTTGACATTCTGTATGGGCGTAAAAATCGCGTCGATGGCGATCACCCCGATCGGGTCGTCCGCTTTTTTATTCTCGTCGGCCGGAACGTAACCGCGGCCATACTCGACCCGCAGTTCAACGCTGAGATTTGCCTCATCCGAAAGGGTCGCAATGACGTGCTCCGGATTAAGAATCTCGTAATCGTTTGTCGCCTCACCAATGTCTTTCGCGGTCCACTCGCCCGGACCCCTCATCGTTAGATGAATGTTGGCGTCTGCACCTTCGCTGGCACGAAAGCGAACGCCTTTAAGATTGAGAATGATGTCGGCTACATCTTCGGAAATGCCAGGTATCGTTGAAAACTCATGTTGCACGCCGTCGATCTTGAGGGCCGTAATGGCAACGCCCTCCAACGAGGAAAGGAGGACGCGGCGCAAGGCGTTTCCTATGGTAACTCCGTATCCGCGCTCGAGAGGCTGAACGACGAACCGTCCATGAAACTCTGAAGCGTCCTCAACCTGAATGCCTTCCGGCATTGTAATTGCATGGTTGCTCATATCCGTCTGGATGTCAAAAATCAGTATCAGTAAATGCGACTCGCCGGTGCGGTGCCCGAATGGCCACCCAAATACTTCCGGAGCGGCCGTGGGGACTTACTTCGAATACAGCTCTACGATGAGCTGCTCGCGAATATTCTCGGGGATATCCTCTCGGGCCGGGTAGTCGAGGAACTTGCCACGCAGCTCACTGCGGTCTACTTCGAGCCATGCGAACGTTCGCCGATTACGCTTCACCGCATCATTAACGACATCGAGATTGCGGCTGCGTGGACGCAGCGCGATCGTTTCCCCCGGTCGAAGCTGGTACGATGGAATATCCACGACGGCATCATTTACCATGATGTGGCCGTGCGTCACAAGCTGACGAGCCTGGCGCCGGGTACGGGCAAATCCGAGCCGGTAGACGGTGTTGTCAAGGCGCGCCTCCAGAAATCGCAGAAGGTTCTCACCTGTTACGCCTTTCTTGCGCGAAGCCTTTTCAAAGAGGTTGCGGAATTGACGTTCTAACAATCCGTACGTGTACTTCGCTTTCTGCTTCTCCTTGAGCTGAACGGAATATTCGCTCTCTTTCGAGCGACGGCCACGGCCGTGCTGACCCGGCGGAAACGGCTTTCGCTCAAGCGCCTTGCTGGGACCGAATATCGGCTCCTTGAAGCGCCGCGCTATCTTTTGTTTGGGGCCTCTGTATCGGGCCATAGTTGTTCTGTCCTCTCGTTTGTTGAATCATAAAACAAACGTACAGGCCTACGTTTGGGGCCTGTAACCGGTCTTAGACCGAATAGCTCGCGGTGAGTGCGACGTTCGTCGTTCATCATTCTTCGTTCGTACTTGCGAACGCAGAACCAAGAACGAGGAACGGATCACACCCGGCGGCGCTTCGGAGGCCGGCAGCCGTTGTGGGGAATAGGAGTCGTGTCGCGGATTGTAGCGATTTCGAGACCTGCACCGGCGAGTGCACGGATCGCCGACTCGCGGCCGGAACCCGGACCCTTCACGTACACGTCGACGCGGCGGAGACCGAGATCGTGGGCTTCGCGTGCGGCAGCCGTCGCCGCTACCTGGGCGGCATACGGTGTATTCTTGCGGCTGCCTTTAAAGCCCATCTTGCCGGAACTCGCCCACGAGATCGTATTGCCGTACTGATCGGTAAGCGTCACGATGACGTTATTGAACGTCGCCTTGACGTGCGCCTGACCATTCGACTCGACGATGACGTTCTTCTTGCGAACCGCACGGCCTCCGCGACCGCCTCTCTGTTGCT
>CAZART010000091.1:0-21827 GCA_964487555.1 uncultured Rhodothermales bacterium | reverse complement strand
CTAGCGAAGTCCGAAGGCCGCCGTCGAACAGGATGAGGGCCAGTGCGACACTGCCGATGCTGTTGGCAAACTCGTAGGTGTGCGTTTCCGCCGGCCGTGTGACGCTATTCCTCCCCGATCAACGCATCCAGTTCATCCATAAGCTCACCGTAGCGCGTCCAGTTTCCGGCTTCCAGGGCGTTACGAACGTCGCGCCAGAGCGATCGAGCTCGCTGGAGGTCCGCGCTCTCCACAACGCGCACCTGCGTCGTATCCGCGGCAGCACCCGGACTCGGCAGCACGTCCGGAATATCCGCGATGAGCGGCGCGGCGACGTCGCCGAAGAGTTGAAACAGCGCTTCTCCCATTGTCGGCTCCATCGCGACGGCGTCGCCGATCGCAACGATCACACGCTGAAGCTGTGGGATGTCGACGCCTTCGGCGAGCAGGAATACAGGCTCGACGTACAGGAACGAGCTCTCAATGGGAATGACCATCAGGTTGCCGCGAATCACGCGCGATCCGCGCTGATCCCAGAGGGCGATCTGCCGGGAGATGTCCGGGTCCTGGTCGATCCGGGCCTCGATCTGGGCCGGACCGTAGATCAGGCGTTGTTTCGGCAGCTTGTATACGACGAGCTCGCCGTATTCCGCCGGATCCGACTTTGCCGCGATCCACGAAATCATATTATCTCGATTGGCAGGCGTCAGCGGGCTGATGAGCATGAAAGCCAGCGTCTCACTCTCGGGCAGCCGCGCCAGCACGTAATAGGGCTCCATGAGGAGCTGCCGGCCGCCGTACTTCTCGTTCGGCCGTGTCCAGAGATCTTCATTGTTGTAGAAAACCTGAGGCCGCGTCATGTGATAGCGGTTGTAGACCTCGATCTGAATCTCAAAGAGATCCTGGGGATAACGGAACTGTCGCTCCAGGCCCTCCGGAAGCTGGTCGCGCGATTTGAAGACGTTCGGGAAGATGGAGCTGTAGACCTGAAGCACGGGGTCTGCCTCATCTACGACGTAATAATCCACGGAACCCTCGTAGGCGTCGACGACGATCTTTACGGAGTTTCTGATGTAGTTGAAGCTCGCGAAGGGCTGTGCGTATGGGAATTTCGCCGAGGTCGTGTAGGCGTCCTGAATCCAGAAGAGCCTGCCCTGATCCAGTACGAGGTACGGATCTGCATCCAACCGCAGGAACGGCGTGAGTCTGCGAATTCGGTCCTGCACGCCGCGCCAGATCTGCAGGCGGCTATCCGGCCGAATGTAATCCGATAGCAGGATGTTGATGTCACCGAGCTCCCAGGCGAAGAGCAGTTTGCGCCACCAGCTGCTGAAAGCGATTCCACCGGTGCCTTCATAGCTCGAGTAGACGTTGGCGTCCCCGGCCGGATAGTCGAGTTCTTCGGCGTTGCTGTTGACGATGTAATAGCCCTCACTCGACTCGCCGAAATAGATCGCCGCGTTATCGACACGCAAATCATCGCTCGAGGAGACGGGTGGAAGGTCGCGGATGACCAGCACCGGCTCGCCCTGCCGGTTGGTCTCCGTCACAGGACTCATGACGAGGCCGTAGCCGTGCGTAAACTGGAGGCGCCGATTCACCCAGGAATCGGACTGACCCGGCAGCGTGGGGGAAATCTCGCGTGCCGCGAGCATCATCTGCGTGACGTCGCCATCCACCATATACCGGTCATTGTCCACCGAGTAGAACTCGTAGTACGAGCGGATTTCCTGGAGCTGTTTGTACGTCTCAATCAGCAGGCGCGGGTCCCAGAGGCGGATATTGTCGACGGCATCCTGATTATTGCGGATGTCGTCTACGGTGAGGGTATCGTCGGCCTCATATTCGATCTCCTGGACCCTGTCGAGGCCATAGGCCAGCCGCGTCATCTCGATGTTGTACTCCAGATACGGTCTCTCCAGCACGAGCTCATTCGGCTCGACGGAGAACTGCTGGATCATCGCCGGCACGAGCAAGCGGCCGCCGAGCCAGACCAGGACAAGGGCAGCGGTGGCGATGGCGATCGGTTTACGGAGACGGGTCCAGCGGCTGGCGGCAACGAGTACGGCAAGCAGGAGCACCAGGACGATGGTGATCCAGATCGCCGGCAGCACGATGTGGATGTCCGTGTAACCTGCCCCGAAAATAAGTCCGTCGCTCTTGAATAATAGTTGATAGCGGTCGAGATAAAGTCCCCAGGCGAGGAGAAGCAGCCATACGACCACGTTCGTTTTGAGCTGATTCATTACGAGCGGATGTGCGACGACGCCCTCCCGCCCGTCAAACCGGAGGAGTCCGCCGAAGACGTACATCGCCGTCAGCAGTGCGATCACGAGAAAGGCCAGGACCGTGAGAGAAGTCTGAATCAACTCCCAGAACGGCAGCTGAAAGAGATAATAGCCGATATCGTGGCCGAACACCGGATCGTCGCTGCCGAACGGCGAGTGCCATAGAAATCGGAGTGAGGCGTCCCATCGGGCAGAAACGCTGAAGGCGAAAAGCAGCGCAATAATGAGCGCAATCACCGTCAAGAACCGTTTCGCCTGTCGGTGGTGATCGGCGCGCGCCAGGTTGATGTTCAGTTCCTGCAGCGGCGTTCCGACGAAGGATGCCGAACGGAGTCGATCCGTGAGCAATCTAAAGTTCGGAACGAGATAAGCTCCCGCGACGAGGAAGGCGGCCACGAGAAGGGCGGCTTTCGTGCCTTTCAGCGTCCAGTAGATGCCTGTATACCCCAGATTTTCCATCCAGAGCCATTCGAAGATCCAGCCCGTCGAGATGATGACGAGGATGAGCGGAATGACGATGTAGAGCGCAATGCGCAGCTTACGTGGGGACATGTGTTCAGTGGATATGGTCGATGCGAAAACGGAGCATACCTTTTTTTGCGGCACAGTTCCGATGCCGCGATGGCGCGGCGCGACGTCCGGCTTGCGGCATTCGCTACAGCCGAATGCATTTCGTGACGCGGCGGTGCAGCCGATCGTTGATGTCGGTCGGATCTGTGACGCTTCCCGTATGTTGCCAAAGTACAGCCTCGATACCGCCCAATGGCGACGAAGGCTTCACGTCAAGAACGAGATTCTAGAGGATACTTGCGGGAATTCCGTACGGCATCAAATCATAGCGATCGCAGGAAGCCGCTAAAAAGGGGTGGAATCGAGTCGCTGACGACATATCTGGCGGTCCTGGTTCTCGCTTTTTCGTCATTCGACTACACGCCCGCCGCGGCGCAGTCGGTTTCTTCTCGATCTCTGTCGGCGTCGAAAATCTCATCTCCCCTTTCTATCGATGCGCGGCTTGACGAAGAAGCATGGCAATTGGCCGAGGTGGCCACGGATTTTTCGCAATTCGAGCCAACCGAGGGTGCGGCCGCGTCGCAGCGGACCGAGGTGCGCGTTCTCTTCGGTGATGCAAATCTGTACGTCGGGGCGATAAACTATGACGACCAGCCGTCGCAGATCGATGACGCGCTCGGTCGCAGGGACGACGTTAATCGGGCGGATTGGTTCTTCGTCTCGATTGACTCTCACTTCGATCGACGCACGGCGTATGTGTTCGGGGTGAATGCGGCCGGTGTGCAGCACGACGCAATTAAGAGTGAAGGCGGCGGCGGGCCCGGTCCACTCGACGCCGATGACTCGTGGGATGCGGTGTGGTATTCGGATGCCCGCGTGACGTCCGAAGGCTGGGTTGTGGAAATGCGCATACCGTACAGTATGCTACGATTCTCCGACGTTCACGAACAGACGTGGGGCATCCATTTCGTGCGGCTCATCCCGCGCCTCAGTGAACAGGTAGAGTGGCCGCTCGTGCCGCGTTCGGAAAGGGACAATCTGGTGGCGCGGTTCGGTTTGCTTACGGGCATGGAGGGCATCCGGCCCCGGCGCAATCTGCAGATCCGGCCGTATACCGTCTCCCGCCTGGAGCGGACGGAGGACGCGGACGTGCCCGGCTCGGCCGTGCATGACGGCAGCATCGACATGGGCGGCGACGTGAAAGTCGGTCTCGGCTCCAACGTCACGCTCGACGCCACAGTGAACCCGGACTTCGGCCAGGTTGAGTCCGATCCCGCAGTGCTGAATCTTTCCGCGTTTGAGACGTTTTTCGACGAGCGACGACCGTTTTTTGTCGAGGGAACGCAGATCTTCCGGTTCTTCGTCGGTCCTGGACGACTGCTTTATACGCGCCGAATAGGGGCACGATCACCCATCCTGGGTGCGGGTAAGCTTTCTGGGCGCACGGCAGGCGGACTTTCGATGGGAATCCTTGCCGCCACGACCGGAAACGGCTTCGATAACGTCCACCACTACGGAGTCACCCGGCTCACGCAGCAAGTCGGCGCGTTCTCGTCTGCAGGAGGCATCGTCACCGTGTTTAACGCACCCGACGTACAGGTAGGCCGGCGATCCAGCCTCACGGCCGGCGCCGACTACGACCTTCGCTTTCAAGAGAATCGATACGGCGTGGAAGGGTTCGCATCCTTATCCCACCGGCGTTGGACGGCGCGTGAAGACAGCGAGACAGGCTTCGCCACGAAGGTGTGGCTTCGGAAGCGGCAGGGAGATTTAACCGGATTTGCCGGCCTCGATGTGTTCAGTGATCATTTTCAGGTAAACGATCTGGGACAGCTCAACGAGAATAACTTCATTGCGCTTTTGAGCAGTGGTGAATACGGCATCAACGGCAGCCATCCTTTCGGACCTTTCCAGCGTGCCGGTCTCGAATACTTCACCATACAGCGATTTTCGTACGACGAGGGACTGAATCTGGGACAGAGCCTGGACGTGGGGGCGGAGGCCGATCTTAGGACGTTCCAGAGCATCGAGCTCGGCCTGTCGCTCGATAATCTGTTCGGAGGATACGATCTCTATGAGACCCGCGGGCTGGGTCCTCGGGCGCAGCCGTTTTCCGTCGGCGTGGACGTGGAGATGGAGACCGACAGCAGGAAGATCTGGCAGGTAAGCCCCGAGGCGGCCATCGGCGTGGACGCTGAGGGAGGGCGCGAGCTTGAAGCCGGAGTCTGGGTACAGTGGAATGCCGGCAGCCGGCTGTCCCTCTGGGCGAATCTAGAGGCCGAATGGGAGGACGGTGTCACGGCCTGGATGTCGAACGAAACATTCCGTCGGTCGGGTACCGGCTGGATGATCGGCCGGGCGGCGGCGCCGCCGGCAGAGCTCGAGCCAGACGATTTCGTGGCGATCGAAAACGACGCGGGCCTCGACCGCATTCTCTCAGGAGTCACGTCCGAAGTCCCCGGCTCCTTCTTCGTCCCCGTTTTCGGTGAACGAGATACGCGTTCGCTGGATTTCACGGTTCGCAGCACCGTCACCTTTACGACCCATCTGTCCCTTCAGCTTTATAGCCAGCTCTTCCTGGCGCGGGGCCGCTACGACCGGTTTCAGATTCTACGGAACCGCGACGAGCTCGCGAGCTTCGACGGCTTCCCGAAACGCGACGAGTTCGCATTCAGCAACTTGCAGTCGAACGTTGTTCTTCGCTGGGAATACCGGCCGGGATCGGCCCTCTTCGTTGTCTGGACGCACGGCAGGAGCGCCGAGCGCGTCCTAAACCCGTTCGCTCCCTGGGGCCCGTCACCCTATGCGCGGCCCTTCGATGTGCAGATCTCCGACGTTCTCGACGTGTTTCCGGAAAACGTCTTTCTCGTCAAGCTCAATTACACGTTTCTTTATTGAGGAAGCCCGGCGTGCGCGACACCGGGTCACGCCAGCGCGCTTTCGCGCCCGGAATCGCGGATGAACAGGCAGCTGCTTCGGCTGAGATGAACCAGGTCGTTAAGGAAGTCACGGTCCACCTCGCGGGCCAGTCCGAAGATACTCAGGTCGGTTTCAGGCGCAGCGGCGAGCTGCTTCCGAAAGCTTCCTTCCATGACGACCGATTCGGTAGATGATGGCAGACGTGCATCTTCGATCAACCGATGATGATATCGACGGGCGTTTCCTGTTTCGTTCGGCTCGCGGCATACGGTGAGCAGGCGCAGTCTACCCTGCCACTTGCGTTGAACTTGAAGACCTAACAGGATCGATAGATCGAGGTTCGGGAGGCGTAGCCCGAGTGCCCATTCCGGACTCTGGTCCGTAATCCATACGTTGATGCGTCGTTCCTCGCCGAGGGAAGCCTCGGGATGTTCGTACAGGAGCGCAACGCCCATTTCATGGTTCGCCGCGATGTCGACGAAGCCCTGCAGCGTCTCTGCGTCGTAGCGATGCGCCAGTCCAAAGAGGATGTTCGGTCGGAAGGCACTTCCCCGCATCACGGAGGCGCTGATCCGTACGCCCTGCACGAGGGAAGGCGCTTCAATCACCGTTGACGTGGCGAACAGCTCTTCATCCTGGAATATCCGCGTGACGGACTCTAATCGATCCAGCCCCGAGCGACGAACGACCTCCTCGATCGCGTGCTCATCTTCACCATGTACCGCGACGCCGATCACTTTGACGGAGCCCTTGGGCTCGGCAAGGAGGCGCAGAAAGCGAAAAATGCCGTCGAGCTGCTCTCGAGAGACGACCGGCACGAGCAGGTCGGGCTTCCACGAGCGCTCGTTCGCCTCGTGCATCGAACGAGCAAATTTTTTGGCCGCCCAGTCGGCCAGTGAGAGAAAAATACTGCTGCGTACGGTCTCCCACGGCGTCCGGAGGCGCCGGTTCACCAGGTAGACATAAATCCCCACGATAATAGTGAGCGCCAGCAGGGCGAAGATCGGGCTGATGATGAAGAGGGCGATCGTGCAGCTCACCAGCCCGAGGATGGGCACCCAGAAAGGAATGCGGAATGTGGGACGAAACGATAGCAATCCGAGGCCCTGCTCGATCGTGATGACGACGTTGATCATCAGATAGATCAAGAGGAAGAACATCGTGATGAAGACGGCGACGGCGTCAAGGCTTCCCAGCAGAAGCGTGGCCGCTACCAGGACACCCGTCACGAGCGAGGCATTTCGGGGGTGTCCACCGGAGGTAGCGCGCCCCAGCCAATCACTACGCGGCACGATGTTCTGCTCCGCAAGGGCGTGGAGCACGTGCGGTGCGGCGATCATCGTGCTGATCGTCGCCGTGAACGTGGAGGCGAGCAGCCCGGCGAGCACAAGCTCACCGACGGCCGCACGTTCAATCACGATGAGACGGTCGGCCTGCAGCTCGGCGGGCGTGGCGACCATGCTGTACCAGATCGCCATCCCGACGTACACAAAAAGGGCCGTCCCTACAGCGGCAAGCGTACCGCGCGGGATGCTCCGCCGCGGACTGGCGAGCGCTCCCGACATGCTGGCGCCGACCTTGACGCCCGTCCCGCCCGGGAAAAAGATCGCGAAGAGCATCCAGAACGAAACGTCGTCAAATGTGCCCCAGAGCTGGGGGCGAGCCGGTCCATCGGCGCTCGCCAGGCCGAGAACGATGGAGCCCATCGAGATTAAAATGATGATCATCACGAAGCCCTGGAGCCGAAAGGCGAAATTGGAGGAGACGAACGTCACGCCGAGGGCAAAGGCAAACACGACGTAGGCGACGATCCACTGCGAATGCGTTGGAAAAATGTAGAGCCAACCTTCCGTGAAGCCGTAAATGTAGAGTGCGCCCGAGAGCGCCTGCCCGAGGTAGAGTGGGACGCCGATGCTTCCGCCGGTTTCAAGCCCCAGCGACTTTGCGATAATGGAAAAAACGCCCCCCGCACCGATGTGGATGTTCGTCGTGATCGACGAAAGCGAAAGGGCGGCGGTGCCGGTGATAAGGAACGTGGCGAGAATGATGAGGATAGCCCCGAGGAGGCCTGCCTCGCCGACGACCCAGCCTTCCCGGACGTACATCATCAAGCCGAGGATCGTCAGCACCGTAGGCCGAAAAACACCTCGGAAGGTTCCAAGCTTCTTCCGCGGATGTAGGGTACTGCCGATTCCATCATCGAGCGTGCCGGATCCGTCACCGACCGTTCCGGGTCCGCCTGCGGGCAGCGCTGCGTCATCGCGTGCCGCCGGCGCGGCCTCGGATTCGTCCGCCATGCCGCCGGGCACATTCGCCGCGTCCGCGGCGTCCGCATCTACGTCTTCCCGCCGTGAAGCCATCTTGCCTGATCCATCGTCGGTCGCGCCTATCGTACTGTGAAGCATCCTTCACGTCTATCGACGCATCCACGTTCCGCCGCGATAGCATCGTCACGTTACCGGCCCGGCGGAAAGCGGCGCACGAACGATGCTCGACACGGTCGGCGTCAACAACGTCGAACGGCGAGCAGCGTAAGGTCGTCGGCGGGAGACGCCTCTCCTGTGAAGGCGGTGACGGACGTCTCAATGCGGTCGAGAAGGTCGGCAGCGGTTCGCGATGGTAAGGCCAGCAACTCGAGAAGGCGTTCCTCGTCGAAGAATCCGCCGTTGACGTCGCGGGCTTCCGTCACGCCGTCCGTGAATCCGAGAAGCATCTCGCCCTCCTGAAGGCGCGTCTGGTGCACGTCAAATGCCGCGTCCGACATCAGCCCAACGGCCGGCCCTGAGGGTGGGAGCCGCCGCAGGTCGTCGTTTGAGCTGATGACGACGGGGGGGAGGTGACCCGCATTGACGTAATGCAGGCGTCCCGTACTCGTCTCAAGAATACCGAAGAAGACAGATGCAAACGTGTAAGCGCTATGATGCACCGAACGAATGTACCCGTTCGTTGCATTGATGGCCTCGACGAGAATGCCGATAGCCGGCGAGGTCGGCGAGACGCCGGCGCGATCGGAATACGCGCGAATCAGGCTGCGAAACAGCGCCATAAAGAGCGCGGCGCCGACACCCTTACCGCACACGTCGGCGACGATCAGGCCGATCCGGTTGCCGGGCATTTCAAAGACGTCGTAGAAGTCGCCGGCTACCTGCTGGGCCGGTTCAAACCGGGCGGCAATGTCCCATCCGTCGGGCTGCGGAAGTATCGACGGGAGGAACCCACGTTGGATTTCACGCCCGATCTCGAGCTCCCTGGCGAGGTTTTCCGCGTACCGACGCTCCGTATCGTACAGACGCTTCCTGGAGAGGCTCGACTGCACGCGGGCACGCAGGAGCGTCGGGTTGAACGGCTTCGGCAGATAGTCGTCGGCGCCGAGTTCGATGCACCGTACGACGCTGTCCACGTCGTCGACGGCGGAGATCATAAGCACGGGGATGTGCCGAAGCTGCTCGTCCGATTTCAAGCGTTCGAGCACTTCGTACCCGTTCAGCTCCGGCATCATGATGTCGAGCAATACGAGATCGAATGCGCTCTCGGCCATCATTTTCAGCGCCTCGCGTCCATTGACGGCGACATCCACGTCGTAGCCGCTGCGCCGCAGCCGGCGAGACAGCACGTCTCGGTTCGATTCGTTGTCGTCAACGACGAGGATGTGTCCCGCCCCGCCATTTAGCAAAGAGCCAGGACTTTGCTCGGCCTTCGGCGAACGAAGATAGATGTTGAGTTCCATGACGTTAGAGCACCGCCTTGATCTTCGCGAGCAGTCGGGGCAGATCCACCGGCTTGGTATCGAAGTCGTCGCATCCGACCTCCCGCGCACGCGCGTCGTCGCCGGCCATGGCATGAGCCGTCAGCGCAATGATCGGGATGCGCTTCGTCGTCTCATCGCTCTTCATGCGCCGTGCGGCGTCCCAGCCGTCGAGAACGGGGAGGCTCAGATCCATAAGAACGAGATCCGGCTGCTGCTCACGTGCGAGGCGAATTCCTTCTTCGCCGTCTGCAGCCGTGATCAACGTGTATCCGCGTCGTTCCAGCCGCCGCGACAGCATGTCCCGGCTCATCTCGTTGTCTTCGATTAAGAGAATCGTCGCCACGTTACCGCCTTACGGGTGTGAAGATTAGGTCGTTTACACGTATGACGGTGGACGACGCCCTGCGTCGCCGAGGTCTACGGGAAGCCGAAGGACGAACGTAGTCCCCTCGCCGGGACGGCTTTCCACGTCGATTGCCCCACCAAGCACGTCCACGAACCGCCGCGTAATGGTGAGGCCGAGCCCCGTACCGCCGTAGCGGCGGGTGGTCGACGTATCGGCCTGCATAAACGGCTGGAAGAGCCTGGAAAGTTGCTCCTTCGTCATGCCGATCCCCGTGTCCGAAACCTGAAAAAGAATCGTATCTCGCTCGCGGGAGGCCGAGAGGGTGACGGTGCCGTTTTCGGTAAACTTGGCCGCGTTCGACAGCAAATTAAGAAGCATCTGGCGCACCTTCGTGGGATCGGAGTTCATCGTGCCCAGCCCTTCGGCGCCGCGAACGACCAGCTGATTGTCTTTCTCGCCGACGAGCGGCTGAATCGTAGCGCGAACCTCATCGACGAGCGCGCACACGTCGAATTCCTCTACGTACACGTCCATCCGACCGGCTTCGATCTTCGACAGATCGAGAACGTCGTTGATAAGTCCCAGCAGATGCCGCCCGGCCGTCTGGATTCTTTCCAGATCCGGAATAAAATCCTTGCAGCCTATGTCCTCGGCTTCTTCGCTCAGCATCTCCGCATAGCCGATGATGGCATTGAGCGGCGTGCGCAGCTCGTGACTCATATTGGCAAGGAAGTGGCTCTTGGCACGGTTCGCCGCTTCGGCCTCGAGCTTTGCGGTTTCCGCTTCCTGCCGGGCAAGTTCGAGCTCTTCGGCGTGTCTTTTCTGTGCCGTCATGTCCCGGAAGAACCAGATGCGGCCGTAATTTTCACCTTCGGTGCTCACGACCGGCGCGCTGTACCGGTCGAAAACACGCCCGTCACGCAGCAGGATCTCATCCCGCGACTCCTCGTCGGGGTGCTCGTACAGATGCTCGACGCGCTCCAAAAATCTCTCCGAGTCTTCGATCTGGTCCAGAACGGCGCCGAGCGCGGCTTCGTCCGATTGCGATGCGATGACCTCATCGGGAATCTCCCACATCTCGACGAACCGATGGTTGCACGAGAGAATCCTGCCCTCTTCGCCGACGACCAGGATGCCGTCGATCGAGGCCTCGCCCTGCGCCTCGAGCAGCGTCTTCTGGAGCCGAAGCTTGCGGTCGGCCTCGACGCGTTCCGTCACGTCGCGCGAGTTGACGATGACCCCGGCCGTAGGGTCGTCCTCTCGCAGCGTCCTTCCCGTCGCCTCCATATGGCGGTACGAACCGTCCTTGTGCCGGAACTGGAATTCGGCCGAAACGCTCGTGCCCGGCTGTTCGATGACCTGCCGCAGCCGCGAAAGGGTAGGCTCAACTTCCTCCGGCGGAAGAAAATCAAAGACATTCTTGCCGATCATCTCCTCCCGAGCATAGCCCAGCATCCGCGTCACCGCGGGGCTTTCATACCGGATGACCCCTTCATGATCGAGGATGGAGATGAGATCGGAGGCGTTCTCGATCAGCCGGCGAAAGTGCTCTTCGCTCTGGCGCAGCGCCTTCTCGGCTTCGACGCGATCCGAAATGTCGCGTGCGACGGCGATGACGACGTCCTGCCCGAAATATCGCGCCGGGGTCAACACGATCTCTTTTGGGAAGATCGTACCGTCTTTCCGTCGTCCCCACCAGTCGAACCGCTGCGGCTCTCCTTCAACGGCGCGGCGAAAGCGCCGGATCGTGTCGTCGATATCGACGAGGTCGGGTGCGGCGAGCATGCCCGGCTCCTGGCCGATGAGCTCGTCGCGAGTATAGCCGTAGGCGCTCAGCACGGCCTCATTCACGTTGAGAAACCGGCCGTCGAGTGCCTGGATGTAGACGAGTTCCGTGAGATTGTCGAAGAGATTCCGGTAGCTTTCTTCGCTCGCGCGCAGCCGCTCTTCCGTCAATTTCCGCTCGGTAATGTCCAGCAGCGACGAGGCGACTGCGGGTTCGCCATCGTAGACCAATCGCTGCGTCGAGAGCAAGATCCAGAGCGGAGTGCCGTCGGCCTTTTTGATGCGGAGTTCGAAGTCGCGCACAAATCCTTGCTTTTGCACCAGAGCGATGACGTCGGAGCGCACGGATGGATCGAAATAGAAATCCGGTGTTTTCTTTCCGATCAGACTACCCGGCTCGGCGCCGATCAACGCATCGAGGCGATCGTTGGCATAGAGGACGGTACCGTCGGCCACGGAGCTGAGGAGAAGGGGCGTAGGACTCGCTTCCACAATCGCGCGGAATCGCTGCTCGGCCTCCGTCAGTTCCTTGGAGCGTTCGGCGAGTTCGGTAGTCCGCTCCTCGACCCGTCGTTCCAACTCGTCCCTTGCACGCTGAAGCGCGTTCTGCGCATCGAGCCGGTCCTCGACGAGCTTCAGATTTTGCCACGCCGTTGCTGTGAGGGAGGCGATAATTTCGAGCAGCTCAACGTCGTCTTCTCCATAACGATCGGGCGTGTAGCTCTGTACGGAGAGAACGCCGAAGACTTCATCCTCCGATACGATCGGCGTGCGGATGGAGGATTCGGAACGCCGCCCCGTACCTGCTGGAATCGCGCCCTTTCCCCTGGGGTCGTCCCCGCTTGACAGCAGCAACGATCGGCGCTCCTTTACGACGCGTTCGGCAGGCGTTCCGGAGGCCGGCACGGTAGACGGTGCAGTGTAGACGTCCCGGTCGAATCCTCCCGCTCCGGTAAAGGTGTGCATAGCGGGATCGTAGGCCAAAACAAAGAACGAATCGAAGGAGATGACCTCGCGGCAGGCGCGCTCGAGCACGTCGCGAATGGCTTCGTACGAATCCGCTCCGATAAGGCCGGCCGCGGCGTTGGCTACAGCGTGTATCCATTGCGTCGTCTTCTCCGGTGAGAACGCATGAAGATGTCGGGGCGACCCGTTGTTAGCGGCTGCGTCCGGTTCGCCGGGCTCGGATGAGGACGATAAGGCGCGGTGGTCGTCCATGGCGGGGAGGAGTGCGAAGCTCTGTGTCGTTTCTGGTAGCATGACTCGAGGGCGATCCTACGCCAATCGAGCCATTTGGATGCGATCGGAGTTTACGGAATTGTGGGCAAGATTTGGAGCAGACGTGGGATTTACGCAACACTCATCCAGCTCGCGTCGGCCGGCCGGGGATTCGCTCCGGGGGCCGCATGCGTGGAGGGTTCTTAAAATTCAATAATTTCCACCGATACCGTATAGGTCGGTTTTCAAGAGACGCTGTGCGTCCGGGGCCGTCGCCAAAAAAACGCCGAGTGATGCACGAAAGCAAGGTGTCGGTCCTTCGCAGGTCCGGTGCACGTTAATATGATCCTTCAAAACATCTATCACGACTGCGAGGAATGCGATCACCGCCAGCGGTTGCTTTCCGCATCACCCGGATATGTCGTGACTGTGGAGGGGCAGTGCGAACGGTGCAAGTGCACGCTCAGGACGGCAGGCATCGTGACGCCGTTTTCGGTGGATCTCGTGCCGCTCAGCGATCCGAATGCATCGAGCGGGATCTTCGCCGACCAGATCCGCAACCGTTTGACGAAGTACGAGCACGAGGGGGTCGTGAAGCGTCTGGACAAGCTTTTGGGGGAGGACGTCGAGGCCGTCACAGTGCGTAATGCGGTGCTGGCGACGATGCTCTATCTCACGAAAGAGCGAAGCAGCGGCGAGTTTCGGGCTCGTCCGGGAATTTCGGTCCGCTATGTGAAAGCCGACCTGGCCCAAGAGCGTGCCGAGGTCATCGATCAGATCATCGACGGGTGGCAGCGCAAAGCGATGCTGACCTGAATCCGTCTACCACCGCGCAGGCGTGACACCGCGCACGCGTGAGGGCGCAGCGTCAGAATGAGCGGAGCACCGGCGACCGGGGATGAACTCCGCGCACGTGTGAGGGTGCAGGCTGGTCGTTGTGCACGTCTCGTAATCTTTTCAAGCATGGGCCGGTTTCCCTGAAACTCCGAGCGGGTGAGCGAGCTATCCCTGGTACGTGTTTTTCGTACACTCACTTCAAGGAGGAACGGGCATGGAACCGGCCGATAGCGACGGGAACGCATACGCCCTTCGGCATCTGCAAGAGCAGTTGGAAAAACAAGTGGAGACCGCCGTGAGAGAGTTCGAATCTCAGCATAGTGGTCCGGTCGAACTCGACGTAAGTTTTGTGGAAGGAGAAGGAAGCGTTCCAAGCGATGACGGCCTTCGCAAGCGCGTCGAAACCATCGTTGACGCGTTTCACAGAAAACCTATCGTGACGCAGACGGGCGTCAAAGTCCACAAGATCACCGCCATCGATTCCGATGCGGACGGCGAGATTGCCGTCAACGTCATGTACGACTACGGCGGCTATGATTGAATTTATCGGCCGCGTCCCGCGAGATCAGATCATGGGCTCAGAGGATCGTCGCTAGAGACTGGATGTGTGGCAGCCACGCACGTCCATCGCCTGGCGCGCGAATTCACACTCGAAACGTAACACGCCTTGCGTTTCTTCGTGTATCAACACAGCAATCGTCACACATTTCCGATGAGACGTTGCTACGCGGAGCCTCAACGCTCCGTCGAGCCCGGCTGCCGCACACAGCCGGGCTTTTGCTTTAAATTCTTCTTGAGAGGCCTTCCTGGGGGTGACGGCGTTTGAGATTCGGATACAGCGCGACCTACCTTTCGTTGTGCGCTGTCCACGCACGAGAGGTCATCTTGATTGTGACGGGATTGTGACGGACCGTCAGGAGTAACGAAATGCAGTAGTAGATGGCACGCTCCAAGGAAAACGTGACGTTCCTTCTCCATCGACTGAGAGGAGGAGATCGGGAGGCGCTGGACGAACTTCTTCCTATCGTATACGAAGATCTGCATCGACGAGCGCACCGGGAGTTGCGCCGCGAACGGCACGCGACAATCAGCACGACAGGGCTCGTTCACGAGGCGTATTTCCGGCTCGTAGACCACCATGATGCCGACTGGGAAGGCCGCTCGCACTTTTTCGCGGTGGCCGCTCGAGCAATGCGCCAGGTGCTCGTGCAGCGGGCAAGGCGACGCCATGCCGACAAGCGAGGCGGTCGGCTGAGGCCGAAGTCGTTAAATGACGTCGACGCCGGCGCGGTCAATCATGCGGAGACCGTTCTCACCATACATCACGCACTGGAGGTGCTTGAGAAGATCGATGCGCGCCAGGCTCAGATTGTCGAATGCCGCTTTTTTGGGGGAACGACCGTCGACGAGACGGCGACGGCGCTGGATATATCCCCTTCCACCGTAAAGAGAGACTGGAGAACGGCGAAGCTATGGCTGAGCCGCGAAATGAGGAATTAGGCCGATGAATGACGCTGCGACGGCGAACGCTCACTGGAACACCGTAAAGAAGCTGCTCGACGAAGCGCTCGAGAAGCCGCCGGAAGAAGTGGAGGCTTTTCTGAATGCTGCGTGCGGGAGTGATCGTAAGCTGAAAACGGAGGTGTCGTCGCTTCTCGATCTGCATGGCCTCGACGACGATCTTTTCGAAGTAGGCGCCGCGGCGACGCTCGTACCTGATGACGACGCCGTCGCCGAAGAAATCCAGCGAATCGGCCCGTACATTCTTCGGGAGCAGATTGGGAGCGGGGGGATGGGCGCCGTGTTTCGCGCCGTGCGAAGCGATGCCCATTACGAGCGCGAGGTCGCGCTGAAGGTTGTTCCACCCGGCATGGGCGAGGATCTCAATCGGCGTTTTTGGGCCGAACGTCAGATTCTGGCGGGGCTCGAGCATCCCAGCATTGCCCGACTTTACGACGGAGGATGGTCCGAAGACGGGAGGCCCTATTTCGCCATGGAGCTCGTGGACGGCGAGCCTATCGACGCCTACTGCGAGCGCCACGACGTGCGTCTCGAGCCGCGCATCCGGCTATTTATCCAAGCCGCCCGAGCCGTGTCGTTTGCGCACCGTCGTCTCATCGTTCATCGGGATCTCAAGCCGAACAACGTATTGGTGGATGCGGACGGAAACGTGAAACTCGTCGACTTTGGCATTGCGAAACTGCTCGATGAGGACAACCCGGTGACCCCGAGGACGCAGAACGGACTCCGGCACATGACGCCCGAATACGCGGCTCCCGAGCAAGTGCTCGGCGAGCCAATCTCCACCGCGGCGGACGTGTATTCCCTCGGGATCATTTTGTATGAGCTCATCGCCGGCCGTCGGCCCTATTCGGTGGACCGATCCTCACCTGGACGGCTCGAGGCGAGCATCTGCGACGCGGTAGTGCAACCTCCATCGGACGGCGCCATCCTTCGGAAGCGTTCAGGCGACGTTCGAGCGTCGATTCGCGGGCGGCACTATCGCAGGCTGCGTGGAGATCTCGATACCATTGTCTTGAAGTGCCTTGAAAAGGATCCGGAAGACCGGTACGACTCGGCAGATGATCTGGCCGACGATCTCGAACGCTTTCTCAGCTCAACCCCAATCTCGGCCCGTCCACCATCCGCGGCCTATCAGGCGCGAAAGTTTATCCGCCGCCATCGCGTGTCTGTTGCGGTCACGACGGCCTTCGTCGTTCTGCTCTTGGCCTACGCCGTCACCGTGACGTTTCAGTGGCAGCAGATCGAGGCGGAGCGTTCGCGGACGGAGCTTGAAGCGCGCAAGGTGCAGCGTGTGGCGACGTTCCTTAAGGGGCTGTTTCAGGATGCGAGTCCCGGCCTGGAGCATAGATCCAACGTTGCGGAGGCCGCATTATCTCTGGTTGACGAGGGAGCACGCACCCTCGATGAGCTTGCCTCGGAGCCGCTCATCTATGCCGAGCTGCTGGAGACGCTCGGTGCGATCTACCACGATCTCTCCGCCATTCGTAAGGCGGATTCGCTCGTCGCAAAATCGCTCGCGCTCCGGCGCGCGCATCTTTCCCACGATCACCCGGATGTGGCAGCGTCGCTGCACGCGTTGGGTTCTATCCGCTATTCTCAGCGCCGTCTCGAAGAAGCGGTCTCTTACTTCGAATCTGCGTCGAACATTCGGCGCAATTCGCTCGGCGTCGCTGATCCCGACTACGCGGCCAGCATGCTCTGGCGAGCGCTGGCTATGCCGACGGACGCCCCCGACCGGGATGCCGCTTTCATGGAAGGCCTGACGCTCTTGCGTCGCATTCACGGGCCCCAGAGCGACGAAGTCGCGGCGGCGCTACAGTTTTTCGCGCTTGGCCAGCCGAATCCGGCGGACGCCGACACGCTCTTTGAACAGGCTCTCGCGATCTATAAGCTGCGCCCGGAGAAGAATGCCACCCGTATTGCCGAGCTGCTGAACGATGTCGGGTTGCGACTGGAACAGGACCAGCCGGATCGTTCTCGTGAGCTGCTCGAAGAGGCCATCCAGCTCTACCGTGAGAACCTCGGTCGACATCATCCGGCCACGCTGCTCGCGATGAACAATCTTGCCGCCCTTCTGCACGACAGTGGTCTGCCTGAAGAAGCGGACCCGCTTTTGCGCGAAATTCTGAAATCGAGAAGGGAGGTGCTTCCTTCCGGAAGTATGTCGATCGCTTACACACTCTACCGGCTCGGCCGCGTTTCCCTGGATCTCGGGCGCCGTAGTGAGGCGGAAACCCACCTTCGCGAAGCAGCGGAGATCCTCGGCGAGCAGCTTCCGCGCGACGACAGCCGTGTGCTGCTGGCCCGACACTACCTGGCCGTGAGTCTAAGCGAACGGGGGCGCATCGCGGCGGCACGTTCGATTCTGCGCGAAAATCGCATCCGAATCGGGAATCGCTACGACGATGATCACGAAATGGTAGAACACACGCAGTTGGCGTTGCACGCGCTCGAAGCGGCCTCCGGCTAGCATGATGTCGCACAGCCCAACCCCCTATCCCATCACCAGGTCCAATACCTTCACCAGCGTTTCCCGGAGCTCCCGGCGATCCACGATGAAGTCGATGAAGCCGTGTTCCTTGAGGAATTCGGCGCTCTGGAAGTCTTCCGGCAAGTCTTGACCGATGGTCTCGCGGATAACGCGCGGACCGGCGAATCCGATGAGCGCACCCGGCTCGGCTAGATTGAAATCGCCCAGCATGGCGAACGAGGCGGTGACGCCGCCCGTCGTTGGATTGGTCAAAAGGGAGATGAATGGTAGGCCTTCTTGGTGAAGCCGGCTCAGATGCGCGCTCGTCTTCGCCATTTGCATAAGGCTAAGTGCGCCCTCCATCATGCGGGCGCCGCCGCTTTGCGAGATGATCAACAACGGTGTCTTTTCGCCGTATGCTCGCCGAATGGCGCCGGAGATGATTTCTCCGACGACGGAGCCCATGGACCCGCCGATGAACGAAAAGTCCATCGCGGCGGCGGAGAGGCGCCGTCCACCCACAGTTCCCATTGCCGCGCGAGCGGCGTCATTCAGGCCGGTCTTCTCACGCGCGGCCTCGAGGCGACTTCCATAGTCCTTGCGATCTTTAAAGTCGAGCGGGTCCGTCGAGAGGAGATCCTCATCGAACAGCTCGAAACGGCCCTCGTCGAAGATGCATCGAAAATAACCGAGGCTGCTCATGGAGAAATGATAGCCGGAAGTCGGCACGACGAGGAGATTTTCCTCCACCTCGCGGCGGTTGACGATCTCTCCGGTAAGCGGACATTTCACCCACTGGCCTTCGGGAGCTTCGTTCTGCTCCTTCAGATCCGTGAGAATGCCCGCCTTCTGTCGCTTGAACCAAGCCATTCGCTGAATATCGGTTAACTTCTCGGAGCCGGATCTTCCGTTCGTCTCCATTTCAATTCCTCGAAACATAGCGCACGTGGCGGCCTCTTGCACGTGCTCGGGTGGACGCTTAGGTCGCGTTTCATCAATAATAGACGTTCGCCACGAGAGATGCCGCGACGCTAGAATTGAAGTTTCTCGAAGGCGGTTGCCGACGGCTTCTTTGCCACGAATTCCTTCAGATAATGGGGTTCGAACAGCGCGGGGTCGACCGTCTCTCCACGCGCAAAGCGCTCGGCACCCAGTACGGCCACCCAGCCGGCGCGAGGATGTACGGCTTCCGGGAGCCGATCTGCGGCAAGGCCGGCTCCGGAAAGCGCGATCTGCGCCCTCTCTCCGCCGTCGCCGACGCAAACGGCACGGCTGTCGAGCTTGCCGAGCCATTCCGCCACCTCGTCCGCCCGCACGGCACTCGTCGGCCGCCACGGAATTAGATCCCCGGACGATCCTGCGATCTTGAATGCGGCGGCAAACACCTCGTCGCGGCGCGCATCGAAAGCGGCGACGATAACGTCCCCTTCGGGCACGGCGCTTCTTGAGCCATAGGCGAGCGCCTCCAGCGAGGGCACCGCGACGAGCGCGGCATCCACGGCCCTCGCCAGACCTTTGGCCGTACTGGCCCCGATTCGGAGGCCCGTGTACGATCCAGGACCCGCCGATACCGCCACCACATCCACGTCTGAGGCCTTCAACCCGCCGTAGCGCAACGTATCAGCGAGAAGCGGAACGAGGTTCTCGGCGTGCGCACGGGGGCGGTTGAGGGTGAGTTCGACGGAAACGAGACCGCTCGTCAAGAGCGCCACGCTGCAGACACTCGTCGCCGTTTCGATGGCCAGCAGATTCAGCACGAAACGAGTTCTTGATTATTTTTTAGGCAGGTGTATTTTAGACGAGGCAGTACCGAAGGGGTTCTGTTTTTGCGCATTTGCCCATCTCTGCATCCGTTCTTTTCACGCAGAGCAATCCCGTGGAAAACGACGTGTCAAACGGAGATCGGGACCCTGTTCACGCCGGCCGGAACGATTGCCGCCTCCATGGAACACCGCCCGAACTAAGAGGTGATTTGGAAGCGGTTTTCAAACGTTACAGGCGCGTCCGCGTGCTACGCGACGCGCCCGCTGCGTCTATGGACAAATCCGCGCCGGCTCCGGCCGGCTATCAGAATGGATGATGCACGAAGGCTTCGGCCTGCACGTAGGATTGTCACCGGCCATGCATTAGGGGTTGGAGCCGCTTTCGGTGCATCGATCTTTGCAGTAGCATCCGAATATTACCGCACGCGGCGCTCGATGACGGCGTGGCGGATATCAAACATGGAGGAAGTTCTATGAACGTCTACGATGCAGATCACGTCCGTAATGTAGCCCTGGTCGGACACCAGGGGAGTGGGAAGACGATGCTGGCTGAAGCCATGCTGTTCGCCTCCGGCGCCATCCGCAGGATGGGCTCGGTCGAGGCGAACAGCACCGTCAGCGACTACCATCCAAGCGAGCACGAGCGGCAGATGTCCGTATTCAACTCGCTGCTGCATACTGAATGGAAGGGGCACAAAATCAACATCATCGACACCCCGGGTTATCCGGACTTCATGGGTGAAGTCATCTCCGCGCTTCGCGTGGCCGACACGGCCATCTTCGTAATGAATGCCGTGGAGGGTGTCCAGGTGGGTACGGAGCTCGCCTGGACCTACGGCGAGATGATCGAAAAGCCGTCCATGTTCGTCATCAATCACATCGACAAGTCGGATGCCGATTTCCGCGCCATCGTCGCGCAGCTCAAAGACCGATTCGGCCATGGCGCCACAGTCGTTCAGTTCCCGGGTAAATCGGGCAGCCGTGCCATCATCGACGTTCTGCTGATGCAGCAGCTTACGTTTCCGATCGGCGGAGGCGATCCCGAAATCGGCGAAATCGACGGCGAGTTTCGCGAAGAGGCCGAACAACTCCACACGACCCTCATCGAGGACATCGCCGAGAACGACGAAAACCTCATGGAGCTCTACTTCGACAAAGGTGAGCTCAGCGAAGACGAAATGCGCAAGGGACTTCACGAGGCCATCCTGAGGCGGCAGCTCTTCCCGATCTTCGTCACCAGCGCCACGGAAAACATCGGTTCGGCCCGTCTTATGAGCTTCATCGACTTCGTGCTGCCGTCACCTGTCGAGATGCCGCCGGTCGACGTCGCTGAAGGCGAGCCGTTCGAGGCCAGGCCGGCCGGTCCGCCCATCGCGCTCATTTACAAGACGATGGCCGAGCAGCATGTCGGTGACTATTCCTTCGTGCGGATTTTCTCCGGCACGTTCGAGCAGGGAATGGATCTGGAAAACGCGCAAACGGGCAGCAGCGAACGCCTCGGCCAGCCCTACGCCATCAACGGCCACGAGCGCGACCCGGTTCAGAAGCTGGTAGCGGGCGACATCGGAGCTTTCGTGAAGCTCAAGAACACCCACACGAACAACACGCTCCGTCCCAAAGGCTCAAGCATCATCGTTCGACCTATCGAGTTCCCGGAGCCTCGCTATCGCATGGCCATCCGCGCCACCCGCGAAGGGGAGGAGGACAAGCTGGCACAGGGGCTGCATCAACTCATCGAGGAAGATCCCTCGCTCATCGTCGTGCACGATCAACATCTGAAGCAGATTACGCTTGGCGGACAAGGCGAGATGCACCTCGAGGTCGCCCGGTACCGGCTGAAGAATCGTTTCGGGGTGGGCGTCGAATTCTTCCGGCCGCGCGTAGCTTATCGCGAGACGATCACCTCCCAGGCGCGATCCAGCTACCGGCACAAGAAGCAGACCGGCGGCGCCGGCCAGTTCGCCGACATATCGATCATGGTCGAGCCGCTGAACGGCGAATTTAAGCCTCCGTCGGACATCAGCGTGCGGAACGAGGCCGTCGTTGAAACGGATTGGGGAGCAAAGATCCATTTCATCGATGCCATCGTCGGCGGCGTCATCGACATGCGACGCTTCTTCGGTGCGATTCAGAAAGGCGTGCTCGAAGCAACGCAGGACGGTCCGATCGCCGGCTACCCCGTGGGAAATTGCCGCGTCGTGATCTTCGACGGCGGCATGCACGCGGTCGATTCCAACGAAAATGCCTTCAAGACGGCCGCGCGGATGTGTTTCCGCGACGCTTTCCGTACGGCGAGCCCCGTCATACTCGAACCTATCTATAACGTCACCGTGACCGTGCCCGAGAATTTCGTCGGCGACGTCATGGGGGATCTCAATACGCGGAGAGCGCGAATTCAGGGCATCGAGGCCGAGGGGGTCTTCCAGAAGATCAAGGCCGA
>CAZART010000090.1:4965-21872 GCA_964487555.1 uncultured Rhodothermales bacterium | reverse complement strand
CGCCCATCTTCTTTGTCTCCATTGGACTGGAAGCCGACTTCTTGCAGCATTTCAACCTGCCGCTCGTGCTGGGGGTGCTGGCCGTGGCGTTTCTGGGGAAGCTGGGGGGCTGCATGCTGGGTGCGTACTGGGGCGGCCTCTCTCGGCGGGATAGCTGGGCGATCAGCTTCGGTATGAATGCGCGTGGAGCCATGGAGATCATCCTCGGGCTCTTGGCGCTGCAATTTGGCGTCATCCAGTCCGAGATGTTCGTCGCGCTCGTTGTGCTGGCACTCTTGAGCTCCATCATAAGCGGTCCGTTGATGAACAAGTTCATCGATCAGCCCAGAGAATGGAAGCTGGAGGATCTGCTGAACACAAGATTGTTCATCCCGGAGATGGAGGCCACAACGCGGGAGGAAGCCATCTGGGAGCTGTCGCGCCCTGCAGCTGAGGTCGCAGGAATCGATGCAGTCGACGTGGCTACGGCCGTTCTGGAAAGAGAACGGATCATGGGGACGAGTCTGGGACAGGAAATCGCCGTTCCGCACGCGCGCCTGGAGGAGGTCACAAAGCCTATCCTGGTTGTCGGGCACAGCCGCCAGGGCGTCGACTTCGACAGTCCGGACGGTCAGCCGACCCGGTTGATTTTTTTACTGCTCACGCCGCAGCAGGACATGTCCGCGCAGATCCAGATCATGGGGCAGATCGCACGTCTTTTCAAAGATGATCAGGCCCGCACCGTGATTTATGAGAACGATTCCGTTGAACTCGTGCGTGCTTTCGTGAAAACCGAGGGAACACCCCTGGAGGCGCACTGAGCTCGTACACGGCAGCGCACTGAGCTCGTACACCGGATCGCACGGAGCTCGTGAACCGGACCACACGGAACGAGGGCGCCAGGTGCACTCATCCGTCGGCAGGAAGAAGGCCGATTTCATGCATCGCGGTTAGATCGTGCTGAAAGAGAAATGTCCCCACTGCTTTCGCGGGCGATCCACACGTCGCACGGCGCCTGCTGCAGGCCCCAGCTTTGTTCGGAGGGGAAGAGCCGGTCAGCTGCGTCCGCAAACTGGTCCAGCGCAGGTATCACCAGCAGGTCCGCTTTGTAGCGGTGGGCGAACTGAGCGGCCGCAGTCCCGGTCCGCCCCTCAAGGTAAAATGTCCGTATAGGGACGTCGCTCTCGCCGCCTGCATGGACGAAATCCTCGAGCATGTCTTGCTCTTCGGAAAGGGAGTGCCGTATACGCCGGGGTTCGTGTTCATCCTCGGCAGTCAGGATCCTTGACTCCCCGACCTTCGGGAGTACGCGAACCACGAAGACGTGCTCGGACCTTTCGCGTGCGGCGAGACGCAATACCTTTCGAAAGACGAGCAGGGATTCGTCGTCGTATTCTGTCACTATCACAATGCGTTTATAGGACGCCGGCTGGGGTCGGGGGTGCGTCAAGAGTAAGAGCGAGATGGAATCGAGGCGCACCAGGGCACGTGCTGTCGGACCAAGCTGTGTATCCAGCAGGCCGGGATCTTCGAAGGCTTCCGCCATCAGAAGTTCGATCTCGTACTGCGGGGCCATTGCCCTGACGGCCTTCTCCACATCGCCTTCCAGCCAGTATACCGGAGTCTCCGTCGAAAGCCCAACGTCCTTTAGGGCCTCTTTCAATGCTTCATGGCGTTGCGCCGAGTAAGCGCCGACGTGCAGCACGTCCATGCGTTTGCCGAACGAAATGGTGCGATGAAGCGCCTCTGAAAACAGCGGAACCAGTTCAGACTGCGGCTTGACAACCACCCCGATGGTTCCATAAAGCGTGCCGCCGGGAACCTCGTGCCGCGTGCGAAGCCGCGCTCTTCCCGAGGGGGCTTGCCAGCCGAAACCGGGCGCGAGGAAGCTGCCTGCCAGGATCTCTCGCACGTCCTCCGGCGTGGCGGCCGCCCGAAGTTGATCGATCGTGTCGCCCGAATGAACCAGGCGGGCGACGAGGGCGAGGCTGCGCAGATGGTCTTCCGGGGATCCGCCTTCGGGGCTCATCAGCAGCAAAACTACGTGGACGAGGCTGGAGCTACGTGGGAGAGGAAGACCGTCGGCGCTGATCCCGACGACCAGCAGCGGATCCCGGACGCCCGAAACATGGGTGTGATAGAAAACCACTCCCGGCATAAGCTCAGGCACATAGTCCGCTTCCATGAGCTGGAACGCTTGGGTGGTATTTCGAATCAGTTCCGGCTCGTCGGTGAAGGCCGCACTCAGCATCTCGGCCAGCACCTCGTCGGCATTGTGTCCCTTGAGGCCGATCTGGATGCGGTCGGTCGAAAGTAAACCACCGAGAACCAGATCCCCCGACGGTAGGCTATACGCCGGATAGGCTTCCTCTTGCAGGATGGACGGATAGCATACCACGAGAGTGGTCTCAGGGAAGCGCCGAGCGATCAGGCGTGGAAGCCGAGTCAGAGCCGGCCTCCAGGCGAGCGTACCCTGCCGCGCCGCTACGAGCAGCAGCAGATCGTGAGGCTTATGGTAGGCCTCGTACGTCGAAATAAGGCGCGACCACGCCTCTACCTGCTGATAGGCGACAGGTACGTCGGGCTTTATCGCAGCCATGCGCCGCTCAATGTCCGGCATCCTGTCATGCGAGGCGAGCACCATGATACTGGCACTCATCTGGCTTGCCAACGTTTTTGCGGTGCGCGCAACGTCGCCAAAACCGGGATCGAGTTCTGCGTACGGCGGTAGGGCCAGTACTATGCGCTCCACCGTGGCTACGGGTTGCTCTATCTTACTTACGAGCAACTGTTCGTGGCTTTCGTGAAGCAGCTGATCCAGAATGCTTCCAAAGGTGTATTGGCGCCCGGAGCTCTTCCCGTTCCACCCGATAATGACGGTGGAGATCATACGCTCCCGGATGGCGCGCAGCACACCATGGGCCACGTTGTAGTCGATGCGAACAACAGGAACCACGCGTACATCCGCGGCCGCGGCATGGACGACGGCGTGCCCGAGCAGCTTCTCTGCCGCGCCAACACCGCTCTGCACGTTCTCCTGATTTCGCACAATGGCCAGGGGGTAGATCGGCTGCTCCGACTTCGGTTGCCAGACCATGAACGCCAAATCCATTAACAGCGGAGCCGTCTCCGGATTGGCCAGAGGTACGAGAATGCGCTGCGGTGCTTGCGACGGCTTGAAGGGGGCGCGCTCCGCCTGAAGGGCCACACGGCGGCCGTAGCGCTCGGCAAACCACGGACCGATCATGCACGTTACGAGAATCATCAGGATCGTTCCATTGAGCACGCTTTCGCCGAAAATTCCAACATTGTACCCGATAAGCACCGTTGCCAGCGTCGCGGCTGCCTGGGGAATCGTTAGTCCAAAGAGCATCCACGCCTGGTCGGATGAGTAGCTAAACAGTGGCCGAGTCGTTTGTGCGGCGAGAAACTTCGTGACGATTACGGTTCCCAGCATGGCTCCCGCAACCGTCCAGGCGTCCGCCTCGCCGGCGAGTACGCGCACGTCAACGAGCATCCCTACCGAAATCAGAAAAAATGGAATAAAGAGGGATTCTCCCACGAACCGGGTCCTGTTCATGAGCGTGCTGTGTTCGGGTACCAGGCGGTTAAGCGCAAGTCCTGCTAGAAATGCGCCGATGATCGGCTCGACGCCCGCCACGGCGGCGAGAAAGGCGCACACGAAAACGACCGCCAGCACGAAGACGAATTCGAACACTCCGTCGCCGCTGACTTTCTGGAAAAACCAGCGTCCGAGGCGCGGTACACCCCAGAGCACACCGGTCATGTAGAGCGTCAGCAGCACCGTCATCTGCAGCCAGAAGAGCGGCGTTAGGGCACCTTCCGCGGCCCGGACGATTACGGCGAGTACGAGGAGGGCGGCGGTGTCCGTAAGGATCGTTGCTCCCACGGCCGTTGTAACCGCCTCGCCCTTCGCCAGCCCTAATCGGCTGACAATCGGGTAGGCGAGCAGCGTGTGCGAGGCGAAAACGGCACCGAGCAGAATTGCGCTCGTCCAGTCAAAGCCGAGCATGTAGCGAGCCATAAACGCGCCGAGGACCTGAGGCAGTACGAACGTCGTGATTCCGAACAGAATACTCCGGTTTTTCTGCCTTTTGAACTCGTTGAGGTCTACCTCTAGCCCGGCAATGAACATGATGTATAGCAGTCCGACGGTGCCGAGCAGCTCCATCGTTTGATCGCGCGCAAGCACATTCAGCGCGTGCGGCCCGATGAAAACCCCCGCTATGATGAGCCCCACAATACCCGGCACGCGAATCCGCTGAAATAACAGGGGTAGAATGAGAATCAGGACCATCACCAGTGCAAAGATCAGCACCGGGTCGGTGATGGGGAGCGAGAGGTCGGGTAAATGCATAAGCCCTGCCGTCTGATGATTGAATACGGATTATACTCCGACGAATCCCTCTCGATGTGATGTGATCTCGCAGCCTTCTCCCGGCCACGTGCGACCGACGTTCTCTCGGCCACCTGCGGCGGACCTTCTCCCGGTCACCTGCGGCGGACGACGTTCTCCCGGCTACCTGCGGCGGACCTTTTCCCAGTTACCCGCGGCACGCAACCTGTCTTGCTCACGCGCGGTACGCGACCTGTTCTAGAGTGGCTCCGTTGCCTGAGCGGTTCGATGCCGGACGCACCTACTTGCCTGTCTTCGAAAGCGATGAACCGATGAGTGCGAGCGTTCTGGTGGGTCCAGCATGGGTGAGCGCTCCGGGCAGGTGACCGGCTGATGCCATGTGCGGGCGCCAACAGGTCCGCGTGTCCGACCACCTGCTCGTTCAGATTCAAATCGTGAGCTGCCGTTTCCACTTTGGACCGGACGCCGTGTCCATGACTTCCACATCCATCTCCTCCAACCGGTGGCGAATCGCATCCGCCCGCCCAAAATCCCGCGCTGCCCGCGCTTCTTCGCGTTCTACCAACAACCGCTCCACCTCCATCGTGAACGCGTCTTCCCCCTCCCTTTGCCCTTCGCTTTCCTCATCCGACGCCACGATACCCAGCAGGGCGTTCACCCGTTCCAGCCACGCCTTCCCCGATGCGGCCGAGGCCGTATTTAGATTCGCGGCCATGCCGTGGATCAGCCTTACGCCTTCGAGTACGGCCGCGACGGCCTCGGGCGTGTTGAGGTCGTCCAGCATGGCGTCCAACGCCCGGTCATAGATCGCATCCAGCCGTTGGCCGATGCGGTCTTCGCCGTCGGTTTCGCCCGTCAACGCATCCTCCACGAACGCGGACGCCTCCTCAAAACGCTGCACGTGCCTGGCGCTGGCCCGAAGCTGGTCGAATGTAAAGTTGAAGGGCTTGCGGTACTGCCCGGAAATCAGTGCGAGGCGGAGCGCCAGCGGATTCACGCCACGGCCGCCCTCGTCTTCGGGCGCAATGAGACTGCGGACCGTGAGAAAATTGCCCTTGCTCTTGGACATCTTCTCGCCCTCTACCTGCAGAAACCGCGTGTGAACCCAATATTTGACGAACGTTTTCTCCGTAATGCTTTCAGCCTGGGCAATCTCGCACTCATGGTGGGGAAATTTGTTATCCTCACCGCCCGTGTGTAGGTCGAACGACTCACCCAGATACGTCTGCGACATCGCCGAGCATTCGATATGCCATCCCGGAAAACCCCACCCCCACGGACTATGCCACAGCATGAGGTGGTGTGGATCCTTCTTCCAAAGCGCGAAGTCTCGCGGATTCCTCTTCTCCTGATCCTCCACGACCTCCCGGACAGACTGATCGAGCTGTTCGTCCAACGTGTTGCCCGACAGCTTTCCATACTCGGGGAACGACTCAACCGAAAAATACACGCCCTTCTCGGTCTCGTAGGCGTGACCTTTCGCAAGAATCTGTTCGATGGCCTGGATCTGCTGCGTCACGTGCTCCGTGGCGCGAGGACGCACGTCCGGCTCACGCAGATTCAACGCCTTCCAATCGCGCAGCATCTCGTCCGTGTAGAAGCGGGCCAGATCCCAGATGTTTGCAAACCGCCGGCCCTCGCTCGACTTCATCGCTTTCTCCATCCGGTCTTCTCCGGATGCATCTGCGAGGTCATCCTCCGTGAGATGGCCGACGTCCGTGACGTTGGTCACGTACGTCGTCTTCCAGCCGATCGCTTTGGCCGTCCGAAGGATCAGATCCGCCGTAAGGAAAGATCGAAAATTACCGATATGGGCATAGGAGTAGACCGTCGGGCCGCATGCGTAGAAGCGCAGGTGCTCCTCTTCGAGAGGTTCGATCGACTCAACGCCGCGCGCAAGCGTGTTGTAGATCCGGAATGACTTATCGGACATGAAAGGTTGCATCGTGTCATGATATTTCCCGCCGAATTATACCGGATCTCGGGGGTGAAGTGCCACTCGCTACGACTTCACCTCGCCTGGCGAACAATTTCCCAGACGAGGTGATGCAGCTCCGGCACGATCAGCTTCTCCAGTGCGAGCCGGACGGCATTCGTGGAGCCCGGCATCGAAAAGACGAGCGTATCGCGGTAGAGTCCCGCCGTCGCCCGCGAGAGCATGGCCCCGGCACCGATCTCCTCATAGGAGAGCATCCGAAAGATCTCGCCGAAGCCGGGGAGGGTTTTCTCGAGTCGCGCGCTCACCACTTCGATCGTTGTGTCGCGTCGGCTTATGCCGGTACCGCCACTGATAAGCACCGCCTCACACTCCTTGCAATAGTCATCGACAGCCGCTCCGATGTCGTCCTTTTCATCGCGGACGATACGATAGGCGACGACGTCGAATCCGGTGCCCTCCAGCCGCTCACGTATCAGTGCGCCACTGGTGTCGGTGTCGGCGGTCCGCGTGTCGCTGACGGTGAGGATGCCGCAGCGCACCGGCGTATCCTTCGAAAGTTCGCGATGCTCTTGATAACTCATGGCGCGTCCGTCATCCTCACGGGTTCAGAGGCGTCAATTCCGCGCGTGGAGGTGGGGGATGCTTCCTCACCATACCACCGCGGCGGGTCGTAGCCGTGGCCGCCCCACGGTTGACATCGGGCTATCCGATGGAGCGCCAGCACCGTTCCTTTCACGGCGCCGTACTTTTCGACCGCCTGGATCGCGTATTCCGAGCAGGTCGGCGTATACCGGCAACTGGACGGGAAGAAGGGAGAGATGACCAGCTGATAACCGCGCACGAGGCCCTTGGCGATGCTGCGTGGCAGGTGAGTCGATGGGTGCGTCACGTTACCGGGTCGAAGCTTCAAATTCGGCGACTCCGACTTATACGGGCCGGCGTAGAGCGGTTCCTCATCAGGTGCGTCCAAGGGGGGTGTGGATCGAGTAATGCCTTGGCGGATGCGAGCGTCGGTATCGCGGTCGAAGGACAGTGGGCCACGGGGACCATGATGCGCACCTCCGATGGAGGTCGGATACTGCCGAGCGTAGCCGAAGAGCTTTTGCACAGCCCAAAAAATTTGCACAGCCCAAAAAAAGGATGCTCAATCCATGGAGCGCGATGAAATCCCAACGCGCGGGACCCCTCAACACTCCATCCGCACGCGCCGCCTCAGTCGCATTTTTATATTGCGAAATCGAGCTACTTTGTACATAGGCTATCAAAACACTTGCCGTCAGGTGTTACATCTGCAGATGGTAATGCAAAAACGCAAAAGTACTCGGCGTTAACCAAGCACGCCGAAAGTGCTGCTTCGGTAGGACCTCAGCGAATCCCAACCCGACACGGGACCGGCATGCTCACTCAAGGCGTCAAAGCCCGCGACCGCTGCGCGGCAGCTCCACCGACGGACGACGCGGCCGGCTCACCTTCCCGCTCGGCTTCAGAAGTTTAATCCGGAAACCGCCGCTCTTCTCGCCGTTGCCCTCATTCGATCCGCCACTTTGCGACGGCCCAAGCGTCTCGGCCCCCGCGAGATGGGCATCCACATTGTCAAAGAAAATGAACCGGCGCCGATCGACGCCCAGGCGGGCTGACGAGAGCGCCTTGTCGCTTTCAGCCCAGTGGGGCGTGCGTCCACCCGCCATCGAAATCGGACTGTAGAAGTGACGAACCGTCTGCGAAAATGGTCGCGCAGATGCCGGCGCATGATAGACGTCGAGTGCTATTTCGAGTGTCCGTTGCCAGGAACGAAGCGGGGTGTTCGAAGAGAGCTGGAGGAGGTGGTCACGCCGTTTCGTCGGGTCGTTGAAGGCGCTGAACTGCTTGGCCTCAAGCACCACCTCGCGATAAGTTCGGCCGCGATACTCCGTCTCGACGCGATTGCGGATCACCCACGCGACCAACTCCTGCTCGTGCGGCCGGTCGGTCTCTGAATACACGCACCGAGCGAGCCAGACCACCTCGTCCCGTTCGATCGGCGAAAGACGCGCCAGGCGTGATTCCACGTCGTCCAAAGCGCTCGAGTTAGCGGCGGAAAATGTCGCCATCGAAGCGCCTTCGGCGTATTCCACCAGCGAAGCCGGCACCGTAGCGGGGCCTCCCGCCCGCGCCGGCATCGCCAAAGGGGCGGCCGTGCCGACGAGAGCCCACACGCAAACGCTGCAGGCCTGTCTCAATAGTGCATGCATAGAAACCCAATCGCATTTCGATCCCAGCTACCGCCGCAATGGGTGCAAACGACGTTCCGCATCCGAACCGAAACGGATGTCCCCGCCCTTTCACCCGAATCGCCCCGAAGAAGTAGTCCACGACGGTAACTCAATCGACTTTCAGCGGAAAGAATGTCCGTCGCCGATTGGAATAAAACCCCCACCTCTCACAGGCGTATGGTTAGGAAAGACCCAGATGTCGCCTGACGACCCCTCTCACGCACTCAAGCCAGCACCTAGCCATGTCACAGGAACTGCTCAACAATGTGAAGTACAATGCCGGCGGGCTCGTGACCGCCGTCGCGCAGGACCACGAAACGGGTGACGTCCTGATGGTCGCCTACATGAATGCCGCCACATTACGTCGCACCCTCGAAACCAACGTGATGACCTATTGGAGCCGCTCGCGTCAGGAGATCTGGATCAAAGGGCAGAGCAGCGGCAACATCCAGAAAGTGATCGAAATTCGCATTGACTGCGACGGAGACGCGTTGCTCTTCAAAGTCAAACAGCATGGAGGCGCCGCTTGCCACACAGGCTACAAGTCGTGCTTTTACCGCCGCCTAGCAGACGGGAAGCTGGTCGTCGAGGGCGACCGCGTCTTCGATCCGCAGCACGTGTACGGCTCCTGAACGCGGCCCCCGGATCAGTGCACACGCCACTCACGGGCCATAGGGCGGCGCAGATCGTCGATGCCTTGCTCATCTCTGCCGCACGCGCGCTCATCGTCGCGAGGATCTCTATCCGGATCTGAATACGTCACCACCAGGCCTAAACCGCATCCATGAAAAGCTCGATCAAAATAGGCTCCATCGCCGGGATCGGTATCTTTCTGCACTGGACCTTTTTGCTGCTGATTGCAGGCATTTTCGCGTTCTATCTCTTCCAGGGCAACAGCGTGGCGGCGGCGCTGGTCGGCGTCGGGCTTATCGCCGCCGTCTTCGCCTGCGTCGTTCTTCATGAACTCGGACATGCTCTCACGGCGAGGCGCTTCGACGTGCCCACGCGCGACATCACGCTGTACCCGATCGGGGGCGTCGCTCGCCTGCAGCGGATTCCCGAGGAACCGATGAAAGAGTTCTGGATTGCCGTTGCCGGCCCCGCCGTGAACGTCGTCATCGCCGTCGCTCTGTTTGCCGTGATCTGGATCGCCGGTGCGTCGTTCTCACCTGCGGTGTTCATCGATCCGACGAGCAACTTTCTCGGCACGCTAATGTGGCTCAACATCGTGCTCGTTGGGTTCAACCTTCTTCCTGCTTTTCCGATGGACGGCGGACGTGTGCTGCGTGCGCTCCTCGCGGCTCGAATGGATTATGCCCGCGCTACTCAGATCGCCGCGAGCGTAGGGCAAGGAATGGCGATTCTTTTCGGCGTCGTCGGACTCGTCGGCTTCAACCCCATCCTCCTCTTCATAGCCCTGTTCGTCTACGTAGGCGCCCAGCAAGAGGCGCAGCAAGCCATGATGCGCACGGTGACCGAGGGCGTGCCGGTTCGTCAGGCCATGATGACCCGGTTTGCCACGCTTTCACCCTCGGACACGCTGGCTAACGCAGTGGACGAGCTCATCGCAGGCTCCGATCAGGATTTTCCCGTGGTAGAGGGCGGTGAGATCGTCGGCGTTCTGACACGTCGAAATCTTCTGAAAGCGATCGCCGAACACGGCCGCGATGCGCCGGTCAGCCAGTTCGTAGATGCGAATTGTTTCTCGATTGAAGACACAGCCATGCTGCAAGAGGCCTTTCAGCGGATGTCCGAATCGAAGTGCACCACCGTGCCCGTAGTGCGCCGCGGACACCTCGTCGGCGTCCTGACCCTCGAAAACGTCGGCGAGCTTATGATGATCTCCTCTGCACTGAAAAAGGCCGGTTCGCGGCAGGATCCCACGGCGCTGATCTCCACGGATCAATGAATCCGCTCCCAGGCTGATGCCGCGCGAATCTTTTCGCGTAAGCTCTTTCTTCGCAAGGCATAAACCCGTATGATTTACGCCCTAGCTGCCGGCGTCACACCGCCTCCGACCATTGATTCCAAAGCCGCCGGCCAGATCCACCCCAGGTCGACTACCCGCGTGTCTGAAGCGTAACGGAACGTATCGTGTGATACATCCACCGCTTACGCGGCTGTTGAAGACGGAGAAGATCGTGTCTAAAGACGCTTCCATCACCCGCCTCCTCATCGTCGATGATCATCCCATTGTACGCGAAGGGCTTAGCGAGCTCATCAACCGCGAGATGGATGTGAAGGTCGTTGCCGCGGCCGACGATGCCGACGGAGCGCTCGATGTTCTTCGCTCCGAGCAGATCGACGTGGCGATTGTCGATCTGTCGCTCCCCGGGCTCAGCGGCATCGAGCTGATCCGGATGATTCGTGACGAGTTTCCCAAGATCCCGGTGCTCGTCCTCTCCATGCACGACGAGCAGTTCTACGCCGAGCGTGCGCTGCGTGCCGGCGCTCGGGGCTACGTGATGAAGCAGGAGGCGATCGAGCACGTGATCGATGCTATTCGAAAGGTCCGCCGCGGCGATCTGTACGTGAGCGAGGATGTCGCAGAAAAAATGCTCTTCCGAATCGTCGCCGGTAACGGGCACGATGAACCCGAGATCGAACGCCTGTCCGATCGCGAGCTCGAAGTATTCCAGCTTATCGGGCAGGGCTATAGCACCCGAGAAATCGCCGAGATGCTGCACCTGAGCATCAAGACCATCGAATCGTATCGTGCGAATATCAAGGAAAAGCTCAGTCTCAAGAATGCGGCTGAATTGATGCAGCACGCCGTAAAGTGGGTGCAGATCAAGCTGGAGGGCTGAACACGATTCAATCGAGCGGCACGACCGTCAAATCCGACACGTGCACGTTCAGTGCGTGATTCACCCGCAGCCCCACGTGCCCTTCGACCGGCAGATCTTCACGCGGCATCGAGGCCACCTCTTCACCGTTTACGAAAAACGTCAGCGCATCCGACTCCACTTCGATGGCCAGGACGTTCGCCACGGATCCTGTCGTCTCCGCGGTGGAGGGTACGATCGCCGAGTGCGCCGCCCAGTCCCGCACGACGGACGTCGATTCGCCTGCACGGCGCTTGATCAGAAACTCACCCGTCTTCCGGATCAGGAAATAAAGGTAGGACTGATCATCGGCATCGAGATCGGTCCCGCCGATAAAGATGCCGAAGGCTTCGTTACGGTCACCGGGCGGAAAAAGGTGGAATTCGGCCTCGGCGCGGAAGGCGTCCGTGGCGGTAAGGGCGGGATGATAGAGGATCACGGCCGGACCTGTCGTGATGTGCCACCCAGGCGTCATGTTGACGAAACGTATGTTCGCGTGGCCGACATCCTCGCCGGTAACGAGACGTGTGTCGGGATTGGGCCGATCGAGGCGAAAGTTCCAGCCCTCGGGGACGGCGAGATTTTCGCCTTGCGGCGTTGCGGGATCCGGAGCGACTGTCGACCAGTCGACGTCAGCCGTATCCTGGGCCGACGCGCGAAGAATGAGAAGGAGGGAGAGAACGAGTGACAGCGTGACGTATTTCATTGATCTTCGGGGTGGTTAGAGGAACACGCGAATATAAGCACCGGCCGATCGTGCCGAAATTGTCGAATGGCCGGCTTCTGCAATGTTTGAACGAAGCCGGGAACTGGCGTAGTTTATCTCCTCATTTCACAACCCGAATCGTCTCTATGACGCGACGCACCAAGATCGTCTGCACCCTGGGACCGGCATCGTCGGACCGCGAAACCATTCGGCGGCTCATCCAGACGGGAATGGACGTCGCCAGGCTGAATTTTTCGCACGGGTCCCACGACGACCACCAGCGTCTCATCGAATTCATCCGAGACGTTGCCGACGAGGAGGGTAGGGTGGTACCCATTCTCCAAGATCTTCAGGGTCCGAAAATTCGGATCGGCCCGGTCAGGAACGGTGGTGTTCTCATCCACAAGGGCCAGAAACTGGTGCTCACGACGCAGCCGATGGAATTCAGCACCCGCGAACGCGTCTACGTCAGTTATGCGACGCTGCCGCAAGACGTCTCTCCAGGAGGCCGGATCCTCATCGACGACGGACTGCTCGAACTCGAAGTCGAGAAGATTCTGGACGGTGAAATCGTGACGGAGGTCGTGGTCGGCGGACCCCTCCGGTCACGCAAAGGCGTGAATCTTCCCGACATCCGCACGTCGACGCCCTCGCTTACTTCGAAAGACATCGACGATCTGGAGTTCGGATTGTCCGTGGACGTGGATCTCATCGCGCTATCCTTTGTGCGCGACGTCGCAGACGTGATGAACCTCGTGAACCGCGTTCGGGAATCCGGCAAGCGTGTCTCCGTCATCGCAAAAATCGAAAAACCTGAGGCCGTTCGCAAGATCGACCTGATCCTGGGGGAAGCCGATGCGATCATGGTGGCGCGCGGGGATCTGGGCATCGAAATGCCGATATCGCAGGTGCCCAGCACGCAGAAGATGATCATCCACAAATGCATGGCAGCGGCCAAGCCGGTGATCACCGCCACGCAAATGCTGGAAAGCATGATCGACAACCCGCGCCCAACTCGCGCGGAGGCGAGCGACGTCGCCAATGCCGTGCTGGATGGAAGCGATGCGCTCATGCTTTCCGGCGAGACGGCCGTGGGCAAACATCCCGAACGCGTCGTAGAGGTGATGTCGAAGATCATCGTGGAAGCCGAGCAGCATACGAGACAGTACCAAAACCCGTTGACGACGCCGACGCTCCGCCGATTCCGTTCCGAGGACCTCACCGAATCCGTGAGTTACACCGCGTATGATCTTGCCGAGCAGGTCGGAGCCGTCGCCGTCGCGTGTCTCACGGCGTCGGGAGCGACGGCGAGAGCTATCGCGCGGCACCGGCCTAGCATGCCGCTCTATGCCTTCACGGACGACGAGCGCGTGGTGCGCCAGCTTGGCCTTCTATGGGGAACAAAAGCTTTCTCGATCCCTTTTCAGCGTGATACAGATGAAGGGGTCGATCTCGTCCACCGGATCCTGATGGAGAAAGGGCTCGTCAAGAAGGATGATCTCATCGTGATTACGGCTGGAATGCCGCTACCGGCAAAAGGCCGAACCAACATGGTCCACGTGAGCCGTATTTGAGCTCAAGTACTCGACCACCGGCGTGTGTACGCTCTCGGCACCAAGATTTTGCTCGGAGCACCGTGGCTATAACGTCGGTTCAATTCTTTTCATTTCGACTGTGAGGCGCATGCAGCACTGATACGAGGAATTCGACGACAGGCGACCGAAGCCTGCCGTTCTCGATGAAGTCGAACCACACGCTGCCGTTCGGTCCGTTTTCGGTCCGATCCCATTCCCTCCTATGCCTCAACCGACGCTATTCAGACTGCGGCGCCTGGCGCTGCTATTTCTGCTGGTCGCCTTCGCCGGGTGCGGGCGGATTGCGTTCTTCAGCGACCGGTACGACAACTTCACCGCCTACTACAACACCTTTTACAATGCTGAGAAGGCCTATACTGAAGGCATCGATGCGCTCGAGCAAACCGTACAACCCGTCAATCGCCAGGTTTACGTCTCGATTTTCGAAGCGCCGGGGCAGAGTACCAACGATCAGAGATTTCAGGCGGCCATCGACAAGAGCGCCGACGTGCTTCGCGATCACCCCGATTCGAAGTGGGTGGACGACGCACTCCTGCTGATCGGCAAAAGCTACTTCTACCAGCAGAATTTTGTGGGTGCGGAACAGAAATTCCGCGAGGTGATCGAGATGGCCTCCCCGCTTGAGGATGAGGCGCGACTGTGGTTGGCGCGCACGTTGATCGCGGCGGGTGCGCACGACGAGGCTCGCGAGCACCTTCTCGTCAGTCTGAACCGCGAGGAGCTGTCGAAACGATGGGAGCCGAGCCTGCATCTCGCGCTCGGCGAACTGAACGTGAAGCGAGCGGACTTCGATGCGGCCATTGAAGAGCTTGTTGAGGGCCTGGAAAGCGTGCGCGATAACCAGTACCGGGCGCGTGCGTCCTTCCTGCTTGGGCAGGTTTATGAGACGGTCGGCCGGTATGAAGATGCCGTCGCAGCCTACGAACACGTCTTGGATGCGCATCCACGCTACGAGCAGTCGTATGCCGCGCTCTACAGCGCCGTCCGCGTCCAGGGTCTGCACGTGAACGCTGACGAGGCGCTGCGAAAACTGCGCCGGATGGAGCGCGACGATAAGAACTACAGCAACCGGTTCGAACTCGCCTATCTCCGCGGTCGGATATATCAGTCGCAAGAGTACGCCGACGACGCGCGATCTCTTTACCACGAGATTCTATACGACAGCGATGGTCAGATTACGGACCTTCGCGGCCGCGTACATTATGCGTTAGCCGAACTCTTCCGGGATTCGTACCAGGACTACGAGACGGCGTCGGCACATTTCGACACGGCGCGCACCGCGCTGCAAACGGCGCCGCCAGGCTCAGGCTCAGGCTCGGGGCGGTCCTCGGACATTGATTATGCACCGGAGGCGATCACCGACGCGGAAGACCAGTCCGAGATATTCGGCAGTTTTGCCGACGTGCGGGCTCAACTTGCCGAGATGGACTCCCTCCTGTATCTCGGGGGCCTGGACGATGAGCAGTTCACGGCTAAGATCCTCGAGATCCGCAAGCAGCTCGCCGATGAAATGGCAGAGGAGGAGCGGCGTGCGGCGCGCCGTCAGGCCGAGCGGGGCTTCCAGAACGCAGCGGTTTCCGGGGGTGCAGATCGAAATGCGGGGGCATCGAACGCCGCGGCCGCGGCCTCCGGCAGCGCGGGTTTCCTGTTTCATCGTGATCCGGTCCGTGTGCAGGAGGGACGAATGAATTTTCTGGCCCGGTGGGGTGACCGCCCCCTCGCGCCCAACTGGCGCCGCATCGACGCCATCCAGAATGTGGCAAGCATCGCGGATTCGGTCGGGCTCCTGCGGGGTCGGAAATTGACCGACCTGGATCCCTCCGTCGGAGAGAATCCGCTTCCGCCCGTCGATTACTCGAATGTGCCCCGCGACTCGCTAAGCCAGGCCGCTATGCGCGCCAGACGCGCTGCGGCGCGCTATGAGCTTGCGAACGTCCTCTTCTTGCTGATGAACCGGCCGGATTCGGCCGCAACGTGGTACCGAACCGTCATTGAAGAAGATGCCGAGTTCCCCGTGGCACAGCGTGCCTTCTATGCGCTTGCCGAGGTGCACAGCTCACTCGGCGATACGCTCGCGGCGCGAAGGCTGTATGAGCAGGTGCTGGAAGACTATCCCTCCTCAGATTTCGCGGGCCGCGTTCGCGAACGGCTTGGCATCCGCGACGACGTACCCTCAGACACACTGGCCCTCGCTGAGGAGGATTACAATCGCGCTTATCATCGCTGGCGGCGCGGATCCTACCAGGACGCGCTTGATCATATGGTCGAGGTTGCCGCCTCCTATCCCCGCATGGAAGTTGCGCCCCGCGCGCTGCTCGCCGCCGGCCACATCTATATGGAATGGGCGCAGCGAGATTCGATGGATGTCTTCGGGCCGATTCCGCTTTCGGTGCCGGACTCCGTCCTAGGAAGCGCCGGCCTCCTCGGCATTTCCGACGACGTATCACCGGATGCGGAGTTGTCGCCTGCCGGCGATTCGACCACAGTGCCCACGACTCCCGGCAATATGGCCACGGAGCAAACCTCGCCGCAAGACCCGTCTTCCGGCGCCGGATCGGCCGAACTCGATGCGAAGCGTTCGGCCACCCCGGCAAAGGATCGTTCTGATGTTCTGCCAGTCGTGGATGAGCCAGACAGGCCGCCGAGCAAAGGCCGTGGCACGGAAGTCCCCCGGAAGGGCGGCACTGGAGACATTTCGGGTGAAGATCGTCCTGCTTCCGACATCCCGCCGCACGGCGAAATGCGTGCCGCCGACTCCACGTCTCTGCAACAGCCGCCCGACGTCCTGACGCCCCTCCAAGAAATGCCCGATGCTTCGCCGAAGTCCATGCCTGCCGACAGCGCCGGCCAGAGCCTCCCGCCGGATTCCCCCCGCGAGCCCGCTGCATCCGACACCGGCCTGCTCGCCGATTCGCTCGCCGGCTCGGGCCAGCCTGCTCACGCCGACTCGCTCTTAGCCGATGAGGCACCCGCCGCCGCCGGTGCTACTGCTGCCGCCGATTCTGCGGCGCGAGATGCCGACGATACCGCGCTATTTTCCGGTGACTCTACCGCCGTCGCGACGGCCGACACGACAGCCTCCGGATTGATGGCGGCTGCAATCGAGGATGACGACATCTATCTGAAGACGCTCTACGCAGGCGTAAGAAAGCACTACCCCGAGACGGCCTACGCCGAGCAGGCGGAGCGACTCCTGAAGGCCCTTCAGGATCGGGAATCCGAACTCGCGGCCG
>CAZART010000090.1:0-4865 GCA_964487555.1 uncultured Rhodothermales bacterium | reverse complement strand
GCCGCCGATTCGACCGTTGCGGCCGACGGACTCGGAAGCGCCGCCGATTCGACCCTTGCCGACGACGGACTCGCTGCGGCCGCCGATACGACTGTCGCCGCCGACAGGCTAGCCACCGCCGCCGATACGACTGCCGGCGCCGACACAAACGCTGCCGCCGACACGGCCGACGCGGCGGATTCTCCCGGCGCAGCAGAGAGCGTCGCTCCACAGCTTGATACGGCTGCCGTCGCCGAGGATGCGATCGTGGAAACGGCGCCGTCCGACGGGGCGGCGGCGGATCCGAAAGGGGAGATCCCGACGGGTGAGGACGCCATTCTAGGTGAGGGAGGCATTCGAAAAGAACTGGGCGGCTACACGCTTGTTCTCGGCAGGGATACGAACGAAGCTACCATACGCGCTCTGGCCCGGAAATACGCCGACCGAGGTTTTCGGACGGACGTTATCAGCGAACGTGTCGCCGATCAAACCATCCACCGCGCCGCTCTCGGCCACTTCGCCTCGCAGCAGGAAGCGGGGGTTCTCCTGCAGAAATATCTGACCCAGGTCGAAGAATCCGTCCACCTGGCGCCGCTTAGCGACTTTGACTAACGTCCCGCGGCTCACACGCAGCGGGTGCAAGGGCCGATTCACCACGTCGGTACTCGGCGGGATCGTCCACGCCCGCCTGGTTGAGTGACGGAACCAACCGTGCCTCTGAGGGGTTCGGCAGATTCGTAACCTGCGGGCAGAAGAACCCGTAATTCCAGCAGGAATAGTGATTTGTAACGGGCAACGCACAGTCGATTCTCTACGTCGGCTTCCTGAATGGCCCCGCCTGCCGGCCTCCAGGCTGCGCAGAATCAAGATCTAGGCCGACATCCTAGCCCACCGGCGCATTGACTAAGCCCCACCGGCGCATTCCGATATCACATTCGCCCATCATCAATAGGCTCTGCGCCCTACCCGAAAACTTGACGTTCCTAACATGGCTCAGAAAGAGCGCGAAAATATAAAGATCGGGCGCGATAACGATTCCGGAGGCACGCGGCTGCCCGAGCGCAAGCCCAAATTCTCCCTCTGGATCTACCTGGCCATCTTCCTGGCGCTGCTCGTCCACTTTTTCATTTTTTGGGGCGGCGAAGATCCGAATACGATCGACTATAGCACCTTTCTCGAATATGTGGAGCAGGGCCACGTCGAAAAAGTCGTCGTCATCAATGACAAACGAATCGAGGGCACCTATACCCAGGCAGCCATCGAGTCGGGCGAGGTAAAAGTCGCAAAGCCGCGGCAAGATCTCCTCAATAGCTCACAGCCTGAGACGCCTACGGGCTTTACAACCACCAAGCCTGAGGATCACGAGCTGACGGCGTTTCTCCGCGACTATAACGGGAGCGTGAAGGAGGACGAAGCCCGCAGTGCCGTAGAGTTTACGTCCAAGACGGAAGAGAACTGGCTCGGCGGGATGCTTACGTGGGTCTTTCCCATCCTGATCATCATCGGCCTCTGGATCTTCCTGATCCGTCGGATGAATCCTGGGTCCCAGGTCCTCAACATAGGGAAGAACAAGGCTGTCCTCTTTGACGCGATGGGGGATCAGCAGCTCACCTTTAAGGACGTGGCCGGGCTCGACGAGGCGAAGGAAGAGGTCGTCGAAGTCGTCGAGTTTCTCAAGAATCCGAAGAAGTTTACCAAGCTCGGTGGCAAGCTGCCGAAGGGCGTGCTGCTCGTCGGCCCTCCCGGTACCGGAAAGACGCTGCTGGCGAAAGCGGTCGCGGGCGAGGCCGGCACACCGTTCTTCTCGCTCTCCGGATCCGATTTCGTCGAGATGTTCGTCGGAGTCGGCGCTGCGCGCGTGCGTGACCTGTTTCGCCAGGCCAAGGAAAAGGCGCCCTGCATCATCTTTATCGACGAGATCGACGCCATCGGTCGATCGCGTGGCAAGGGTATGATGATGGGCGCTAACGACGAGCGCGAAAACACGCTCAACCAGCTCCTCGTCGAGATGGATGGATTCAATACGGACAAGGGCGTCATCATTATGGCGGCCACGAATCGTCCGGACGTCCTCGATACGGCCCTGCTCCGCCCCGGCCGCTTTGATCGACAGATTCTGATCGACAAGCCCGATCGCCGTGAGCGCGAAGAGATTTTCAAAGTGCACACGCGCCATCTGCTGCTAAGCGACGACGTCAATCATGAGGTCCTGGCCAGCCAAACCCCCGGTTTCGCCGGTGCCGAAATTGCGAATGTCTGCAACGAGGCGGCTCTTCTTGCAGCCCGGCGCGACAAGGAATCCATTGAAATGGATGATTTTGAGCACGCCATCGACCGCGTCATCGCCGGGCTCGAGAAAAAGAACAAGATCATCTCTCCGGAAGAACGTAAAATCGTGGCTTATCATGAGGCCGGTCACGCGATTACAGGGTGGTTCCTCGAATACACGGATCCGGTCGTGAAGGTCTCGATTGTCCCTCGTGGTCTGGCGGCGCTCGGCTACGCCCAGTACCTGCCCGAGGAACGCTATCTTTATACGAAAGAGGCGCTGCTCGATCGCATGACGATGGCCGTCGGCGGTCGTGTGGCCGAGGAGATCATCTTCGGCCGGATCTCGACGGGTGCGCAGAACGACCTCGAGCGCATCACGAAACTGGCGTACGCCATGGTCGTGGATTATGGAATGAGCGAAAAAGTGGGATACGTTAGCTTCAATTTGTCGAACCAGAGCGAGAATCCTGTCTTCGACAAGCCGTACTCCGACCAAACCGCCCACTTGATCGATCTTGAGGTCAAGGTAATTATCGAAGAGATCCGCGAACGAGCGCGCGTCCTTCTCCGGGACAAGCGGGACCAGCTCGAGCAGATGGCCCAATCTCTCCTAAAGAAGGAAGTGCTGGGCCCGAAGGATCTCGTTGAAATTCTCGGGCCGCGGCCCTATGGCGAGTACGTTTCGTACAATGGAAAAGGTGAGTCCACTAAAGAGCTCGTCGACGGCGTCGAAACGGGCCCGAATGAAGATGCCGTGGAGACCGAACCCGTCCAAGATGTTCGCGTTGTAGGCGATCCTTCAGAGGATATTGCCTCTCTAAACGCCTTTCGTTCTGTCAAGCAGTAAACGTCACGAAAGCGGAATGGCCTGCTAGACACACCTTCTCGACCTACATCACGCAAAGGGCGCGCGGCGCCCTTTCTTTTTGGCCCTACGATCCGAATATAGATATAGTGATATATATCAGTATATCTAGTAAAATCGGCCCGCCCGCCCAAATGAGGGCCGTCGTGCTTCCTTTTTACTCTTTCTTAACGGACCGAGTTGAACAAAGGAGTCTCTCTATCTTATATTGTGAAGCTAATGCTTAACTTGCGTGCCGGGTCGAGCGTGATTGAAGAACCCATCATCGGCTGCCCGGCAGCAGCCTCCGGTAAATCTCGAAAGCGGTATTCTCATACGAGGTGGAACCAAGCGCGTCCGCCTGCTGAACATGCCGCGGCCGCATGCACCGACAGCCGATTCGTTGGAGCCGGTCTAGCATGAGGGGCAGGCGGCTCGATGCCGCCGAACGAAGAAATCGCTTGTACCCGTGAAATCGCTTGTACCCGTCGGATAAACTGAAGTAGATCGTGCCAACAATTCAACAGCTCGTCCGCAAAGGACGTTCGAACAAGCCGAGAAAAACCAAGTCTGCGGCCCTTAAGGGAAGCCCGCAGAAGCGCGGCGTCTGTACGCGTGTGTATACGACGACGCCGAAGAAGCCGAACTCGGCTCTCCGAAAGGTCGCCAAGGTTCGCCTGACCAATGGGATCGAGGTGATTGCCTACATTCCGGGCGAAGGCCACAATCTACAGGAGCACTCCATTGTCCTCGTCCGCGGCGGACGAGTAAAGGATCTACCGGGTGTGAAGTACCACATCGTCCGCGGTGCCCTCGATGCGGCCGGCGTTGAAGAACGTATGCAGGGCCGATCGAAGTACGGCACGAAGAAGCCGAGACGCTAATTATATCCGGGCCGCCCGCAGATAAACCGGCGACCGAACAACGCTGTGCATCGTGCACGGCGTATTTTTTTGACAGTAGAGAAAAACGGTAGCACGTTCGTAGCGCGTCCGGCAGCAGATGTCCGCCGCACGCCGCTCCGGGCCCTCCGAGAATTTTCGGATTGCAATATGCGCAGGAAGCAGGCAGATAAGAATCGGGTCGCACCCGATCCCGTATACAGCGACGAACTCATCGCACGCTTTATCAACAGTGTGATGGAGGACGGCAAAAAGAGCACCGCTCAAGGCCTCGTCTACAGTGCCCTCGACATGATCGAGGACCGCGAAGAAGAGAACGGGCTGGACGTGTTCAAGAAGGCCGTCAACAACGTGGCGCCCCTGGTAGAGGTGCGAAGCCGCCGCGTCGGCGGTGCGACGTACCAGGTGCCCATTGAGGTACGGCCGGAACGGCGGGTAGCGCTGGCATTCCGATGGATCATTCAGTACGCCCGCGCCCGTAACGACAAGAGTATGGCGCTTCGCCTTGCCAACGAGCTTCAGGCCGCGGCGAAAGGCGAAGGCGGATCGGTAAAAAAGAAAGACGACACGCACCGGATGGCTGAATCCAACAAGGCATTCGCCCATTTCCGTTTCTAATGAACGGCAGAAATCCGGCAGCAGATATTTTGTGACGGACGATTACACGAAAATAGATCATGGCCAACCAGAATATTCCGCTCGAGAAAACGCGCAACATCGGCATCATGGCGCACATCGATGCCGGTAAGACGACGACGACCGAGCGAATTCTCTTCTACACGGGGCGTCTCCACCGCATGGGCGAAGTCCATGAGGGCGGTGCGACGATGGACTGGATGGAGCAGGAGAAAGAGCGCGGCATCACCATT
>CAZART010000089.1:0-22310 GCA_964487555.1 uncultured Rhodothermales bacterium | reverse complement strand
CGACCTGAACGCGGCGCGGATTGAACGGGGAAGCCCACCCCCGATTTACAAGATCAACCTCGAACCTCAGAGTCGCACCCGGTCTGACTTCCTCGGAGAATCGCCCTCGAGTGAGCACGAACCGGTAGCCGAGCCTTCTTTCCACCTCCGGCATGCATCCTTCCGTGCGCCAGGTGTCTAAGGTCGGTCCGTACCACCCACTGTTCAGGTACGTCCAGTGCATCCTCTCCATTTCTTCCAGCGCGTAGTCGCAGCGAAAGAATTCTCCCGAGCTGACGCCACCGGTTTCCCCGCCCATAGGTACGAATCGCGTATCCTGCTCCATGAAGGGCCTCTCCACGCTAGGATTGCGATACGTACCGAGATCGGACGAGCTTCCAAGAAATCCGTCGTTGTGATGGCCCGTACGGGCAAAATTAGATTGGTCGAACGCCTCTTCACGCGATAAACCGTCGGTCGTGCCGTAGATCTGCATCTTGTACCTGGGCGAGCGGACCGCCACCATTCGCTCCTCGGGCAATACGTCCAGTATCTCGAGCAGCACGACGCGCATGCTGTCGGCGTTGTCGAGGTTGTTCGTGGAATTATGCCACTCCCCCCACGCCCCGATAAAGCCTGCGTCCATCGACGAAATCACGTCATAGTTCTCGCGTAAAATCGGTCCGACCTGTTCGAGATGACGTTTGATGATGTGGATGGGTGCGTCGGGCTCTCCGATGGCTTTGGAGTATCGAAATCGGATGACGCCCTTGACGCCGGCTTCGCGCATGGTTCCGAAGTCCCGGCTCATTACGTCGAGCCAGCTCTCGGAAATGTCGCTATCACGGAATTCGGACAGTGTATAATTTCTCTTGACCAGAGATCGGTTGTGTTCCTCCCGGGCGGCTACGAGCTGATTGACCGTCAGGGCCGCTCCCCCCGGCCGGTATTCGGTGAACGTATAGAAGCCGCGCTCCGGGTTCGGGAAGATCTCATCGCTTTCATCGTATTCCACGGTTACCAGAGGTTGGCTGACGACGAGCCCCGGCACCAGGAATGTGATCAGTAGGAGGGGAAGGGACGCCGCCTTTAGAACGGCACGAATACAGCTGCTGAACATGTAGCCTGTGCGACCAATCGATAGAACGTTATCCGACGCCGACGCTTAGCAGAGAACCGAAACCACTCCCCGGTTCACGTTCCGAGGAGCAGTTCCGGTCCATTCTGCCGGAGGGATTCATCATTTAAGGAGCGTCATCAGGCGGATCTCCGTCTGATCACCGGCTGTGAGCCGGTAGAGGTAGGCCCCACTCGTCAGGTTCTCTGCGTCAAACGCAACGGTGTGTGATCCGGGAGCTAACGTGCCGTCCTTCACGGTCGCGACGTGCCGACCTGTTACGTCGAAAACTTCGATCCGAACGTGTGAGGCGGACTCTAGCGAAAAACGGATATTCGTAGACGGGTTGAACGGATTTGGAAAGTTCTGCTCGAGCTTGAAGGCTCGGGCCAACTCATCACCTTCGGCACTGGTGATGACGGGATCCTCGCCCGACCATTCGGCCTCATAGGTGTAGAAAAAGCCCCTGACCTGGTCATTGCTGGCGACGCGCTGGCTCCACCAGGGGTTTTCCTCGCGCGTGTTCTCGGCCTGCGCAAACAGCATGATGGCTACGTACTCACTGCCTTCAAAATCAGGAAGTTTCTGAGGCTGGAGAATGACCGACTTGGGAACGGCGACTTCCACAATGTTGAAGTCTTCGTTCCAGGCGATCCGGGCCCCGATGTCGGGACGCCGCTCATAAATGCCGTAGGCCCACTCATTCGTCTCCTGGGTATGCTCGCGGATCGGCATCTGGAATCCCGTCGTGTCCTCATAGGCCTCGTCGAAGGGGTAGAGGGAAATGAGGAAATCGTACCCGTTCTCGTACCATCCCCACGTATTGCCCGTCGTGTCGGCAAAGTCCTGGAAAAGATCGGGATCGGTCGACAGGTATAGATTGATTCCCTGGTTGCGCGGATACATCTCCTCATCCTCCCAGACGCGTCGAATGTCTGCGCGCTCGTTCATGTCGATGCGCAGATAGAGAAAATCTTCGTCGTCCGTCGCGTATAGGTCGGAGAAGTTTAGATCGACCATGTAATCAAGATCGTCAGGATCGGCGGGCGACCACGGACCGTCGGGATCTTCGTGCCAGGTGACGATTTCCCGGTTCGGCGGAACGTCGATCTGCATCTCGCCGGACCAGTCGTCCAAATCGCCGTCGATTTCGATCGTCGTCTGCGCCAGCACGGGCGTCCCGGGTAGGAACAGCAACACCCCGGCAAGTACGCAGCATACGGTAGCTCTAGTAAGCATAGTTTCTTCCTCCAGTACGTTGTGGGATTTCCCGCCGCCCGGCGCCCGAGCTATCGGGGTGCTCGCGAGTGGCGGAAGTTTCGTTTATTTTCGATAATGCACAATTTTCTTTTGCTTGGGTCGAATAAGATATACGACACATACGCTTCGAAGTCAATTCATCGTTACGGTTTATTCCGTTTAGGGGCGGAAAAGATAGCTGGAGCCGGTAGATTTCGGCGGAAAAGCGTGAGATATACGGCTTTGCGCTCCTAAGGGGCGGCTATAGATCGACGCGAAAGAGAACGAAAGTCCCCCCTGGGCCGGACGTCGTCAGTCACGCCCGTACCTGGGTGCATGCTGTTCGCCCGTCTGTTCGCCTGTGAAGATGCGCCATACCCTTCCCTGATCATCCTCCTGGATGAGATACATAGTCGACCCGTGCAGATAGATGATGCCCAGCCGATTGGTGACCTTTCGGAACGGGTTGTCGCGGTCGTCCTCGTTCGGGATCTCGAGCACGTCGGAGTCATCCATCCGGTTTGGGGCGGCCACGAGGACGTAGTCACGCGCGAAGCCGCCGGCGAAGACGTTCCCGCCCGCATCGATATCGAGTCCTGCGATCGGGGTGCCCGCGTTGAAGTACACTTCCCTGTCGCCCAGACCGTCGGCCGTGATCTCGAAGCGGACCACCCTGGCCCTCGTCAGCTCCGTTACGTACACGTGGCCGTCGAAGACGCGCATCCGGTGGGCACGTGTAACGGAGGCCACTTCTTTGAGGCTGCCATTTGCAGCCCGATGTATGGTGCCCCCGTCAAGCACATAGAGCCGGCCTGCCTCATCCCAGTCAAAATCTTGCGCTCCCGAAAGTTCGACGACGGGGGTAACGGTTCCTCCGTCCGGTGAGATGCGTGAGAGGCCCGACTCGGTGACGACGTATAGATCGCCGTTGGGGCCGAATTCCATCGGCCCGGCCACGGGTAGTTGAGCAAACGTCGTCTGGAGACTGTCGATGACGTCGATTCGGTAGACCGCCTGCGCGCTCGCCGAATTGATGTACAAATTTCCCGCGTCGTCGACAGCGACGCCTCTTGGACTCCCGATATCGTATTCGAATTCAAGAAAATCCGCCAGATAGCTGAAGGTCAGCTCGTTACTCCAGCGTTCAGCGCCCCAGGCGGACACACGGAGCCGGTTCGGACCCGGCTCGTTCGACGGAACGCGGACGCGCATCTCCGTCGAGGATAGCTCGAGAATCTCCGCCACTTTCGTACCGATATTGACCATCAGGGCCTCCGGATTATCCGGAAATCCTTCGCCGCGAATGATGATCTCGTCACCGGGGAATCCCCCGTCCGGCTCGACGGCTGTTATTTCGGGCGGCTGCTCCCCGGTCGGAAACGGGTCACGGTCATTGTCGCCGTAATACGTCGGATGGGTCGGTCCATCACACGCCACGAGATACAGGGGCAGCAGAACGAGTACAGCGATTCTGCGAGTGTTGTGCATCGAAAGGTCCATGTATTCGGTCTCGCGCGTCTTCCAGGAGCTGTGCGCGTATGGTTAAAATTTGAGATCGAGGCTGAGCATGTTCACACCGGAGAACAGATCCGTATCCATGTAGGCATAGTCGATTCCCGTTCGGATGCCGCTGATATTGACCTTGATTCCGGCTCCGAGCGAAAGATTCTCCAGGTCGTAGTTGACTTTGTATCCGCCTCGAAGAAAGAATACATCCTGGAACCCGTACTCTGCCCCGACCGTGACGCGTTCGCTGAAGTCTCGAGAGTGCATGAAATCGGACGAGACGATGAGTTCATGTCCCGAGCCCGGGTTGACGAGGTTCATCACGTTCATCGCCGTCCCGATGGTGAAAGTCATCGGCAGCGGAAAGGTCTCGACGCGGTACGCCTTTTCATTGGAGAAATTGCGAAGTGCGACGGCGATCCGCATGTCATGGAACCCGACGTAATAGGTGGTCCCGAAGTCAACAGCCAGCAGGCGCATCTCTGCCGTAACCTGTTCGGGATCTTCGAAGCTGCCGACGAGGCTGGAGCCGAGGCGCTCGTAGAGGTACTTGATGTTTGTGCCCACGCCGAAGTCGCTGGAGATGCGGTACGCGTAGCTGAAGCCGAATGCGGCGCTCGCCGGAGAGAACGTACCCGTATCCACATAGCCGGCGTCATTGTCGGCCCGCTGCGTTCCGTGAAAATCCCCCCATTCTACGGAGGTCACATTCAGACCGAACGTCCCCCATCGTCCCGCATTGTGGGAGACGGCCACCGCACTAAGATTAATGTCGGCAATCCAGTTGGTCCGGTTCACCACGAGGGAGGTGCCCTCGGTGAACGCATAGCCGGAGGGATTCCAGTAGAAGGAACCTGCATCGTTGGCCACCGCGGCTTGCGCATACCCCATCGCGGCGCCGCGGGCGCCGACCGGAATCTCGAGCCACGTCATACCGGACTGCGCCACCTTCGGCGCTTGAGCGTGGGCCGGCACGGCGCTCAGCGCCAGCACGGGCAGCAGTAGCCAAATCATCCGGCGGCATCGTGTGAGTCTGGAAGCAGCGTGCATTTTTCTGAAATACGTTATGGAGGTCGTTTCTTGCGTCGACTACCGCACGATCGAGAACTTGTTAATGGATTCCGGGAGCGGATTTCCCTCCGCATCGGTCGCATTCGAGACGTGCATGATGTAGACGCCACTTGCTGCGAGCTGATTGAAGTCGGTGACCTGATCCCACGATTCGTCGGCGCTGCCGCTCGTATGCTCGATGATCTTCACCAGGTTTCCGCTGACCGTGAAGATGCGGATGGTGCAGAACGGCGGAAGATTGACGAACAGCAGCTTGTTCGTCTCGTCGGAAAAGTTAAAATCGCCGCCCGAGGCGAAGAAGGGATTCGGAACGATTCGTATCTCGTCGGTCGATCCTTCGCCGGGCTGGAACGAGAAGGCCGGCTGACGACTCCGGTTCGTGTACTTCGAACTCTCGAGAGGACCGGGGAATAGGCCGTTATTCGTCGTGCCGTCGTCGACCGCCGTGACACCGTAGTAGTACGGCTCGCCGCGGATGACCTCCGTGTCGAGGTACGTATTCTCCGTACTTGGGACCTCGGCAATCATTTCCCATCGACGCCGCTCGCCGTCGGGCCACTTGAGACCGTCATCTCGAATGCGGATGACCGACTCGAGCTCTTCGTCCGTGTCGTTCAGGAAAGTGCCTCGCTTGCGATAGATGCGGTATTTGGCGACTTCGGGAAAGCGGCCCGCGAGATCCGTCCACTCGAGGGCAATTCGATTCGGGCCCTCGGTGATGATGAGGTCGGGTGAGGTGGGCGGATTGCCCACGTTCAAGTCGTTATGCCAGGCCCAGTTCGCCCGATCGAGGGTTTGGCTCAGAGAATCGAGTCCACTCGCGACGAGATCGTTCTTGGCCGCGTCGTCGAAATTAGCGCCTGCTTCGCCGCGGTACCATGCCAGCCATTCTTTACCCTTCTCCTCGGCCACATCCCGCGAAATTCCGCCGGCGCCGACGGCATAGACGATATTGACCGTATCGCCCATGACCAGGTCGTATGGGCCATACGCTTTGAAAATCATGCTGCCCGGTCGCTGTGAAGGGTCTTCGGGCCAACCCGGTACGTTCTCGGCATGCTCCCGGGTACCCGACTCCGCCCAGTCCCACCAGGTGGCATAACCCTCAAACCTACTCTCCCACACGTTACTGATGCCTGCGTTGGTTAGTATCGTGCGAGGTTGTGCCGGATCATCCGTTCCCGAGCTGCCATCCACATCCGCATGGATCGTCGCGTATCCGGCGTAGGTTGAGGCGGTAAACTCGGCCGTCGGCAAAACGGACGTTCCCGGCACAATGCCGACCGCGTGCCTTGGAGTTCCCCGATTATCGAACCGGCGGCCGCCCTCCTCGAAAAGGTCGATGTCCGGGTGCTGCCCGTCAAATCCGTACCCGATGAGCAATTCACGCGAATTCGGAACGAGACTTGAAGGATACATCGCATAATCCCCCCAATCGCCCTCGGCCGCGCCGTACCAGCGAGTCTGATTGATGTTCGTCGCCACGACGTTCGTGAAGGCGTAGGCGATGAGGAAATAGATGTCTTCCAGAACTTGCGTCGTGTCCATTCCGAGGTCCGGACCGACGTCCTCATCCGCGTCGAAGGTGACTACGTACTGATTATGCTGGATGACGTAGTCGTCATGCGCTGCGTTGGCGAACGAATACGAACGCTTGGTGACTTCGAACGCGGGGGGCGACTTGTACTTCAGCTCGATCATCGCGTCCGAAGGCAAGTCCGGATCGACCTCGCCGCTGAATTCCTGGGAAACGGCCTCGATCGCACCGTCGGATTTCTCGAGGACGGTCGTCGGCGGGCGCACGCGCCGGAATTCTTTCAGACCATATTCCGGCGGCTCGCGGTAACCGGCATTGGACGGCCAGCGCTGCGACTCGCGAAGGACCTCCACTCCGTCGGCGTTCGTGTAGCGGCCGATCGCGTAGGCGTTCCAGTGGTACGAGATCGTGCCGTAGCGGTGAAAGTCCTGCGGCCACGTGCCGGTAAACGAAAATTCCGGCTGGCTGCTCGTGTTGTACATATCCTGCGCATCGATGCTGTACTCGAAGGCACCCATGGTGTGGCTGCGCCGCTGCCCGAGTGCCGGTTCGGCCGCCGTCATGACACAAACGACTGTCAGCGAGCCAAGTAGCAGCAGTCTTCTCATCGGGGAGTTATGCATTTCCTGCACGGTCTCTTGAATCTTTACGATTATCGGTCTCACAGATTCGTTCGCATTCCGAGCGTGATCCGCCGGGGGTTGATGAATTGGTTCCACGTGTGGTATCCCAGATCGATGTGATCCTTATCCCAGTCTCCCCAGCGATCGTCGCCCTTTCGATCTCCCTGATGCCAGGGGAACCGCAGCGATTCCTGATAGCGGATTGAGTTCTGAGCATTCGGAAAGCCCCGGTAGTTGGTGAGATTCGTGACCTGCGCGAAGACGCCGACGGACGAGCCCGCCAGACGAATCGTCTTGCTAAGCTGCACGTCGGTGTTCCAGTAGTCGATCACGGGAACGTAGCGCCGGTCGCCTACTCGGGCGTCGGGGTTCATGAGATGCTCTCCGCCGTCGCTCCACGATTGGTTGACGTTCAATCGCCAACCGCCGATGAGGCGGGCTCCGAGCACGCGGGGGCCGAAATCGTCGGGCGTAGTAAAGGTGAGGTTGGCGGTAATCGAAGGCCGTGGATCCTGCCGCTGCTGATTGATGGTCTCCCGTTGATCGCGCGCGCGCAGTGGATCCTCGAAGACGTAGCGGAAGCCGGTAAAACCGGTGCTCCGCGTGCTGTACTCGAGCGCCCCCCAACCCTGAAACCATCGCCCGGCGACCTTCTGAATCCGCATCTCGATGCCGCGGATATCGGCATAGCTGTTGTTCTCAAACGTGGCAATGTCGTTGTCGCCGTCTCGGGAGACGATGTTTTGGCGGCTGAGCTGGTTCTGGACGTCCTTATAATAGCCCGAGAACGTGACGAGTAGATTTTGGCGCACGCCCACCTCGAAGCCGAGCTCGTAGGAAATGGTCCGCGGCCAGGCCGCCTCTAAATTTGGCACAATCGCACCGCGGGATTGCGGCCGTACGGTGTAGAGGTGATCGAGCACCGGCGGCTGGTAGAAATGGCCGTAATTGAAGTAAACCTTGCTGCTCGTCGTGATCGGATGGGAGATGCCCAGGCGCGGGCTCAGGTAGAGCTTTGCGACCATAGGCCCGGTCTGCAGGTGCTCGAACGAGAGATCGTTCTCCCGGAATTCGGCGAGTGAGTACGGCAGCTCGTTGAAGATCAGGTCGGAGTCCAGGTCGTAGGCCCGTTCTCCGTACCACATGTAATCGGCCCGCAGCCCGACATTGGCGATCATGCCGCGAAAATCCAGCCGGTTTTGCACGAACGCCGAGGCATTGATCGGGGCGGCATTGAAGAACGTCCAGTAATGCGGCCGTTCCTCGAACGAATGCGTCGACGCCTCATGATTGATTTCGCGGCGCTCCCGATACTTGGCGAACTCGACGTCGAGGCCCGCCTTCACCTGGCTCATGCGGTTCAGCTGGGAGGTGATGCTGAACGCCCCTCCGAGCGTCCAGTAGGATGAATTATCCCGCCCTCGGCCGCCGCCCGACATCAGAAATTCGTTCAGGATGTCGTACGTTTCAGAAATTCTGCCGATCTCACTCGAGACGTAGCCGAAGGGTGCTTCGTCGAAGCACCGGCCCCCGATCTCCTTTATGCACGTCGTGTCTCGCACGCCCTGTGGCTCCTGGCGCGTCCGGTACTTGGTGAACTCGGCACCAATCTCGTAGAAGGTGTGCGAGCTGAGGGCGTGATTGTACTGGACGCCCGATCGGATATGTTTGACGGAGATCGGATTGAGGGCGGCATCCTGCCAGAGATTCGTCCAGCCGAGGGCATTCCTTGCGTAGGACGTCCCCTGCCGCGTCCCGTCGATGATGCCGATGCTGGTGCTGTACATATTGGCCCCGACGCCGTGCTTCTCCAGATAGCCACCGTTGATACTGAGCTTTCGCCCCCCGCCCAGCTGTGTCGTCAGCTTCAGCAAGGTCGACGAGGACACTGAATTGTCCCGGCTAAGTGGATAGGCGAGCTGCAGATCATCGATGCGCTGTGAGGCCATGAAGGTCGTTTTCGGCAGTATCGGTGCGGGACCGCTTACGGTCATGTCCAGGATGTAGTCCGGACGTTTTGCATACTCGCGCGGCCGGTGCTGCCACTTCCAGACCTCGAGCGCTTCCTGCGGCGTCATGTCCGTCTCCTCATTGCCGTCCGCGAGACGCTGGCGTGCGAATTCGTTCCATCCGATGAATTCGAAGGGATATTTCCCGTCGTCGACCATATCCTGTGTGACGCCTGTCATCGCATCCGGGCCGGCATAGACCTGCCAGAAGGGTCCCTCCGTACTGTAAGGGCTCGGGCCGAAATGCTTCTGCTGCGGCGGAGAGAGGCGAAAGTCGACGATCGCATCGTAACGGTCCATGCTTCCGTCGCGGGTTACAATATTCACCATCCCGGATCGAATGCCGCCGTGCTCCGCCGTAAATCCGCCGCTGAGCAGCTCGAGCTCACGAATGGCCGTCAGATTGAGGGTCGTGTTGGGCTGCTGCGTGCGCATGTCGCGGGTGGAAAGGCCGTCGACGACGATGTTCGTTTCATTGATATTGCCGCCGCGAATGACGAGCCCTGTGCCCTCGGCCCCCGCCGTGAGGCTGATGCCGGGATAGATGGACATGACCTCCTCGAAGTTGGAGACGGGCGCCGATTCGAGGTTCTTTGCCGTAATCAGGGTGCGGCTGGAGGAGACGTCGAGTTTCACCGTTTCGGGCGAGGCTGTCACCACGATCTCTTCGCCCTCGATCGTTTGCTCTTGCATCTCGAAATGGATCGTGCGGCTCTCATTCAGGTGGACGTCCACGTTCTCCACGATTCGCGTCGCAAACCCGATCATGGAGGCCGCGACATCGTAGGTACCCGGAGAGATGTTGACGATATAGTAGAAGCCCTCTTCGTCCGTAACGGCACCTATCGTGGTCCCTTTGAGGACGACGTTGGCTCCCACGAGCGGCTCCTCAGTTTCGGCTTCCGTGACACGTCCCGTGACCGTGCCCGTCCGCTGCGCATAGACGCTCGATTGGAGCAGCATGCACACGACGAGAAGGGCCGAGGAGGACCATGCAATTCGTGACGTTCTCATAAGTCGATTCGTTTAGGTAATCCGCGTCATCTGCCGTCGTCGAATTCAGCCTGCCGCCGATACGGCCTCGGCCGCCGGCTCGGTTTCTTCTTCGATGGCCATCAGGAAGGCCGCCGCGATGGCCAGCCCCATTCCGATCGTGGTAACGGCATGTGGAATGACGGCGTAGATCGCCAGCGATATGGCGACGGTAATCACCGGCGCCAGCGCATTGGTCATGGGCGCGACGATAATCGCCTTGCCGTAGCGAAAGGCGAACACGAGGCACAGGGCACCGATTGAATTGAGCACTTGAATCGCGCCGGCCAGGTACGGGCCGTTAAGTCCCCAGTTAATCTCCTGTGAGAAGTCGGTCATGCCGACGGCCACCGGAATGAGTACGACCGCCGTCGCCATCATGTAGAAGAAGATGCTCTCGGCCTTCATCGTCTGGTTCGCCAGTCTGATGATGAACCCTTGAGCGCCCCAGAAAAGGAATACGCCAAGAGCGAGCACGAGCCAGAGGAGTCCTTCCATGCCACCATTACCCGGTGGCTGATAAGCAAGAAGCGGAATGGCCACAACCGCCATCCCGATGCCCAGCCATCCCCGAGCCGTTGTCTTCTCCTTAAGGATGAGGAGCGCGAGGAGAATGGTGACGAGTGGAGAGAGCGAGATGATCGGGAAGACGATGTACGCAGGACCGAGCGTAAGTCCATGGAACAGGATCAATTGGCCACCGGCTCCTAGAAATCCGATGGCTGCCCCCATGAGAATCGACTTCGGATCATACTGAAGCTTCCAGCCGATCAGCTTGAGCGCGATAATGGCCGGCGGTATCATCGTCAGCGCCCAGACCGAGTACCCGAGCGTCGCCGGAAATCCGGCCTGCTCCGGAATCTCGATCAGCGCGCCCCACAGCCCCCAGAACAACGTCGTGGTGACGGCAAATATGAGCCAGAGCTTCGACTGCATGAAGGATATGGTTTTCGAAAAGAACCGGGTGTTGAGAGGCGGCTTCACCGATCGTAGAGAGCTGCCTCGACGGTGTGCAATGTCAAGTTAATGAAAGAGAGCGAAATGTCAAGCATAAACGAAAGAAAGTAAACGAAACGTCTGGGGCCAAAATGCGCCTGATGGAGGCGATTCGGAAGCCGGGACGGTTCGCCCGATGTGCCGTGGGTTACGGCCCCTCGAGGTTCGGGCGTCCGTGGGCGCGGGACATGGGATGGGAGTCCTGGGCTCCACGGCAGGAAAACTCGCGGATCGTAAGAGAGAACGGTGCCCGCGGTCTACGCCAGGATGACCTTTATCTCACGCTCTTGCAGCTGGCGCACCACGGATTCGGGTGCATTTCGATCGGTTACGACGACGTCGACGCGGTCGGTGGGGCAGATGCTGCACAGTCCTCGCCGACCGAACTTCGAAGAGTCAAGAACGGCAACGGTCTCCATAGCAGCCTCGATCATCACGCGGTTCAAATGGGCCTCGAGCGTATGGGTTGTGGTCAGCCCCCGCTCGATGTCAAATCCATCAACGCCCATTACGAACTTGCGGAAGGCGTGGTCCCGAACCATGTCCTCGGCATAATGGCCGACCACGGCTGCCGAGGTTGAGCGCACGATTCCGCCGAGCATGATCAGTTCGATGGACGGAAGACGCAGGATTTCCGCAGCTATCGTGACGGAGGACGTCATCACCGTGAGTCCCCGCTTGCCGCGCAGAAAGCGTGCCACCTGTAGAACCGTGGTGCCGGCATCGAGAATCAAGCTGTCGCCGTCCGCGATGAGCTCCGATGCCGCCTTCCCGATCCGTTCCTTCTCGGCCTGATACTTCTGACCCTTTTCCTCGAGCGTCTGATCCTGGACGAGGTAATCAGTACGCATCGCTCCCCCGTGCGTACGCGTAACCAGATTCCGCTCCTCCAGATACTGAAGGTCCTTGCGAATAGTGACTTCGGATACGTCGAAGGATTCACTGAGCTCGGCCACGGAAACGTGGCCCCGTTCTTTAAGAAACTCAATAGACTGCCGCCTTCGCTCAGCAGCGTTAATGACCGTCGCCTTTTCCGCCATATCTATGGATCCTCGTCGGATATTATTCAGGGCACGAAGACAATCACCCGTGGATCGAGCGAATGCGGCTTCTTACGAATGCGGCTTCTGTTTAACGTACAGGCCTTGTTTCATTACGAGCGCACAGGCACTGTTGCGCTTGAAGAACGCCTATTGGCGGGGGCAAATCAAGCCGGAAAGCCGACCGGACCCTACTTCGAAAGAATCACGGACAGGGTCTCTGCGAAGTCCGCTCCCGATGCACGCACGATGTACACGCCGCCGGCGAGGCGCTCCCCGTCAAAATGAAAAAGGTGGCGACGGTCCTGCGTGAGAACGCCCTCATGCAGCGTCGAGACGCGCCGGCCCGCAATGTCGAACGCCTCGATCTGAACGTACTGAGTGCGAGTCACGCTCATATCAAAGCTCGTGCTCGTTCTGAAGGGATTGGGGTACGCCGAGGAAAGTCCGACGACCGCGTCCACGGGATTTTCGCTCCTCACCCCGATGTGTATTTCATATGGTTGAAACCAGCGCTCACCCTCGAAAGCTTCACCTTCCGCGTCGGCATCGATCGTGACGGCCGCTTTCAAATCGTTGTATCCGGAATTCGGCTCCCATATGTCTTCATTGGCCAGGCGGATGGCATATTCCGGACGTTCTCTGAGCGTTCCGGAGGCATCCGGCAGGTAGAGCAGCACGTCGTACGTGCCGGACACGGCGTCTTTCGGTATACCCAGCACGGCGTTTATGCTCGTCGTATCTCCCGCCGACCAGAATCGAACATCCTCGTCGAGTGCCGCCGCGTATCGGTGGCCGGACCCCCGTTCCCGGAGTATGAGCTCCACGCCGCGCGCATTGAAGGGCGCAGCCCAACCGTCGTTGACGATCTCGATATCCACCGAGAAGGCACCGCCCGGATGAACCCTTGAGGTCAGGTCGCTCTCGAGAAGCGCCAGCCGGTATCCCAGACGGCGCTGCACGTCCTCCATGCAACCGCCGCTCGTCCACGACCCCAGAACCGTCCTGTTGTAATCCCGGTTCAGATACGACCAGTGGAAGCGGGCGAGCTCCTCGAGGGCGGTGCCGCACGCCGAGCGCGGAGGGTTCGGGTTGCACGTCTCACCGCCCATCGGGGTGAAACGCGTATCATCCTCCAGGTATGCCTTGTCGGCATTCAGATTCTCATACGTTCCGTAGTCCGTATCACTGGCCAGAAAGCAGTCGTTGTGATGGCCGGTCCGCGCGAAGAAATCAGGACGGAAAGCCTCGTCCGCGCGAAGCGGCGTGAACCGATTGAAGATGGCCTTCTTGTAGTATGGAGTGCGTATCTGAACCGTGCGGCTCTCGGGAAGCACGGACAGGATCTTCTCGGTGACGGCCCGTCGTGCAGACGTCGTATTCAAATTGTTCGAAGAGTAATACCATTCGCCCCACGCGCCGATGAAGCCGGCCTGGACGGTCGCGATCACGTCGCTGTTCGCGTGGAAAATGGGCCGAAGCTGATCCAGATGCTCGATGATCGTCTCCAGAGGAGCGTCGGACTGGTTCTCCGACTGGCTGTAGGCAAAGCGCAGCACGGCCTTCACGCCCGCCTCTCGCATCCTCGCGAAGTCCTGCTGCATGAGATCGAGTTGGCGCTCGCTGAGCGGCTCGTCCCGGAAGGACTTCAAATAATAAAGGCGGAGAATCAGCGTGATGCCTTCATCGTCGCGTATGCTGCGGAGATCGTTTACCGTCAGAGGCGACCCTTCGGCTTGCACCTCACGATGCTTGTAGAACCCACGTTCCGGGTTGACGAAGATCTCATCCGTCGGTTGATACGTCGTCCGGACCGTCTGTGCCGAGGCATTTTCCGGGAACGTGGCGATCGCAAAAAGAAGGGCAATACCAAGTAGTCTTCGGAGCACAAATGTCATAACAGCTCTCTGTTCCATCCAACGAGATTGAAGGCGTGATAATATTTCATGATCGAAATCTTCACGCGCCAGAGGACGTAGGCATCTGCGTCGCGGTGATTCCGAAGATTGTGGTACAGGTGGCCGCGCGCCTCGACGACGCCGGCGTCGGTCCAGATGTACCGGCTCCCTGTCCGGATCAGCCACGACTGGCGGGACGGTTCCAGTGCCTCAAAGGCTCCGGGCTCGTCGTCCTGGAGCCATTTCTTCCACCGACCCGTTCGAACGACCGCCTCGTGGAGAGCTTCCGTCAGCCCGGAGTTGAACCCCAGCTTACGCTCGAGTGCAACGAGGTCCATGAGCGCGCCGTACTCCTCTTCGGTGTATTCCGGCCCGACGTTCGCACCGCCCATGCCGCTGGTGGGATAATCCTCGGGGTTATCGACGTAATCAGTGTAATGCCCCTTAATAAGAGCGCCGTACGGCTTGACTCGTCGCGTCAATTCCTGGGCGACCGTCGGCTCGAAATACGTGGTATGGAGATCCGTTCCGACCTTGCCGACGACGAATGCAGGCCAGGCGTGCTCGAGCCCGAGAGACCGTAATCCTTCGTCAAGAGCCGAAAGAAAGGCGTCGAAGTTATGCATATCGGCGAGCCCTCCGTGCACTTCTTCCGTTCCGACCTCATAACTGATGGCCGGAAGGCCCCGGCGACTCCTGTACGCTTCGGAATGCTGAATCAGCTCAAGCGTCCGTTCTACGACGAGTTCGATCGGCATCGGCGTCCCCGGCGGCAGCGTGCGGTCGACGGTCGGATCGATGTGCAGAAGAGCATAGCCGGCCTCGATGCACGCTTCGAGAGAGCGCTTGACCGCTTCCATCGTTTCCGCATAGGAATACCCTTTGCTGGCATGCTCGTCCTTCAGCCACGGGCCGCCGTGATCGAGACAGGGGAGAATCAGCCCGTTCAGCCCGATGCGCTCGCTTTCCTCCGCGATGAAATCGACGAGCGTTTGGGGGGTCCAGCCGGTGTACCCCCCGTCGATGTCGACCTGATTGAGCGTGGCGGCCAGCAGCAAGGGCGCGTCGGCCTCCTTCGCCGCGTGAAGCCCCGCCCTTGTGACGAGCTCGGAGTTCGGGCAGATCGCCAGCAGGGTTTTTTCGTTTTCGAAACGATCCGTAAGATGGCCGACAAGCTCCCGGACCACGGGCCCCTTGTTGATGACCGTCTGATCCGCCCGAGATGCATCCAGGATGCTCATTTATTTGGCGTAATTGACGTGCGTTTTCGGCGATTTCCGTAGGGTTGTCTAAGCCGGCCCATCCGCGGCATGTCCATCTCCAACATGCCCGCCTAAAGCATGCCCATCCCCCGTCTGCCCGTCTCGATATTCGTAAATTCGGACACCCTGCACGGTGCGGCTGTAGAATTCCTTCGCGACGGATGGATCGTCGACGTTGAGATTGCGCTTATAGGAGGCCAATAAGCCGAATAACTGCCCAAAGAGAGTGGCGATATTTACCTGATAGAGCGGGGGAACGCTCCATGCTCCATGCGGATCGTACTCGAGAACGGTGATGCTGCTGTCCAGCCCGGGCACGGCCACACTGCTGCCGAGCACGACCACGCGAGCGCCTATTTCTTTGAATGCCTCCTGATATTGAAGAAGAACGTCGAGTTCATAGCGACGGGTATAGGGATCTTCCGAAAGAAGGAAGACGACCATTGTATTGCCGTCGACGGCAGAGATCGGGCCGTGACGAAAGCTAAGAGGATCTTCGCCGATCGCTATGACCTGTCCGACACTGAGCTCCTGCACTTTCAGTGCGGATTCGGCGGCGGCGCCGAACAGGTCGCCATTTCCCAGATAAAAAACGCGTGCGACGCCGGGCTCGGCGAGTTCGTAAATCTCGTCCGCGTAGGTCGCGATCAAGTGTTCGGCCGCTTTCGCCGTTCGTTCAATCAGGCTGTTGAACCATTCTATGTCGTCGAGATGGGCGATCGCTTGCCCTGCAACGACCATATTGCTGAATGAGCTCGTCATAGCCAGGCCGCGGTCGTTACACGCCTGATCGAGAACGATCAGGAAGACCTGCTCCGGATGAGCGCGAGCGCGGCGCGCAAGCTCACCCTTTTCATTACACGTAATTACAACGTGCCGGATGGAATCCGCGTGATGTTGCAGGGCCACGTCCAGGACGTTCGTGCTCTCCGGGCTGTTGCCCGACCGGGCAAAGTGAATGAGTACTAATCGTTGCCCGGGCAGGAAAAAAAGCGACGGTGCGGCCGTAATCCGCGTCGTGGGAAACGCGGAGCACGACGTCCGTAGGCGAGTGCGAAGAAGATCGATCAGCGAAAGACCGACGAAATTCGACGTGCCCGCGCCGGTAAGAAGCACGTGGGCCCGGTCCGCCGCGTCGTAGAGGCCTGCCGATTCCAGGAACGTCATTAAATCGGGCCCGAGCCGCTTCATCCGGCGCGCCGTCTCGCGCCAGAGGAACGGCTGCTGCACGATTTCTCGTGGCGTGTGGACGACTCCGCGCCCCGGGTTCGGCTCCCGTAGCAAGCTTGACAGGATGTGATCACCTGCCGCGCATACATCGAGATACGTCCTTAATGCGACGTTCTCACCTGCGTGGCCCATCAAGGCACCTTTATTATACATGGGTTATCTCCTGCTCAACGTGTACGCGGGCGAAGCGGGCATGTTGATGCCAGGGCTTCGCCGTGTCGTTTGCGTTTCGAATCCTTTCAAAATGCCGGCGGCCTTGCGTTTCGCTCAATGCGCGCATGCGTGACTCGTCGGGAAATGCGTCGAGGACATGTTTCCAAACGACGCGGCCGCAGAGAAAGCCGCTACTTCCGGCCTCGTTGGCGAGGCGCACGTTCTCGAGGAATTCGTCGGGATCGACACCGGCGCTCAGAATGACCCATGGCACACCTGCCGCCGCATTGAGCCGCTGACAGGCCGATCGCACTTCCGAAAGTCCGTAAACGACTCCGTCCGCCGCAAAGCTGCTGGACTGGAATTCCTCGACATTCTTGAGGTTGGCCGGAAACTCGAGCTTCAGAAGGGTGACCTGGAATCGAGGGTCTGAATAGGTGCGCGCTGCATCTACCACGAGATCCGGCTTCAGGCGGGCGAAAGATTCTCCTTTCGGGTCCTCTCCATCCAGCGCGTACGTCACGGCTTCCAGCACGAATGGCATTTCAGATGCAGCACACTGCTCGCCGAGAGCCTGCACGACGTCCTGCTGGTGCCGGTGGGTCTCGGAAGAGGCGTCGGGATGGTGCCAGACCAGGAGCTTGACGCCGTCGGCACCCGTTCGGAGCGCGTCCTCGACCGACCATTCCTCCAGAAGACGCGATCGGCGCTCCTGCTCGTTCGCGGCTTCATACCCGGTGACTTCCGCCGCCAGAAGTAGACCGGTAGACGGCGGCAATCCGTCCGCACCGGCCGGGTAGCCGTAGATCGGGTCGGTCAATACGGCCGTCGCCAGAGGTCCTATCGATGCTGTCACAATGCGCTTCACACGGCGCATCTCCTCCGCCGTAACGTCTTTCGACGACGTTTGCCTTCTCGCGCCGATCATCTTTCGGAGCGAGCCTCGCTGGTCGATAGCGAGCATGGAAAAGCGCCCGTCCTCATCGCTGAGGCGCCGTAGGCGACGATATATACCCGGAGGAAGGCCCAGGTCTGATAGCATATCGGATCCGTGTTACTCGATGGCAAAAACGAGGGTACTAAGGGCCGGAAGGAGAACCTTCGAGCGCATCATCGGCGAACTGTCCAAACCGCTCCATGTCGTCAAATGCGGCCGTTCCTCCCGGGGCCAACGTCGAGTAGGCACCCGTGAGCAGGCCGAACCGGAGACAGCTCTCCAGGGGCCGCCCTTGCGTGTACTGATATAGAAAGCCTGCATTGAAGGTATCCCCCGCACCGACGGCGTCCACCGGCTCGACCGATAGAGCCGCCAGAGAATATGTCTCGCCACCCCGCCGCGCACGAACTCCACCGGCGCCGCACGTCACGACTACCGTCCCTGCTCGACGCGCAAGCACGTCCATGGAGCGGTCAAGGTCGTTTTCACCGCTTATGAGCCGAGCTTCGTCGTCGTTCGGCAGGAACACGTCCACGTACTCGAGGATGTCGAGCACGTCGTCTCCCCACGCTTCGTCAGGATCCCAGTTGGTGTCGAACGACGTGGAAAGGCCGGATTCCTTGGCCCAGCGAAATAGCTCCCGGCATCCCGGCCGAAGTCCGGTTTGCAAATAGTACGACGATACGTGTAGATGCCTAGCCTCCGCCAAATAGGCCCAGGGCATGTCGTCAACCGTCAGTCGCTCCATAGCCCCCGGATAAGTCAAAGCGCCGCGCTCCGTACCGTGTGTGAAAATCGCGGTCAGTCCGGTGGCGACCTCCGGCGTCTCTATCACGTGTCGCGTGTCCACGCGCCTGGATTCCAGTCGTTCGATTACGAGGTGTCCGAAGAGGTCGGAACCTACGCGGCCGACAAATCCTACGTCCAGTCCGATCGCGCTTGCGTTAGCGGCGAGAATCGCAGAGGAGGATCCCAGTGTCAGTGTCAAGCCCTCGACGACGCGCTCCTTTCCAAGTTCGGGCAATGCATTCGCACGCTCGAGGATCAGATCGACGTTAAGCTCGCCCACGACCACCAAAACCGGCACTTCGCGTTCAGGTCGCTCCATCATGTGGCGTTGAGGGCCCATGAGAATCGATGCGCGGAAGCGGTGCAACGGCGCGGTGACGACGGACGGTCGTTAGCGACGTGGTGATCTCCGCGCGTCCTGCATCTCACTTCGGTTGTGAATAGCTCCATCCTGCGCAATCCCGTCTCGGTGTATGTTTTAAACGAAAGCTAAACAAGGGGGGCGTCTCCCCTCAGAAAGATCTATATGTAAGGCTTCGAAGCTCGAAAAGCAACTCTTCGAACATCATTAAGGCCGATATCGAAAGATAGCGAAATCTTCTGAAATTATTTGGCCGCCTGATTCGATGGCGAGCGCTTCATACAACGATCGCTTTGTTCGTCACCGGATGAGATGAGTCGGACGAGCAGCGCGGGACGTATCGCCGCACCTACCGCCTGGGCCGGCCTCCCAGAGAAAGCGCCCGGGAAAGGAAGAATTGCTTCGACGGCTGTATCGCGTCACATCGGGATGACGACGATCCTTCGCCGATCCCGGCGCCTGGCGGCCGTGGGAACTGTTCAGCGATGGAATACGATCTGTTCAGCGATGAAATACAATCTACAGTAAGAAGGCGATCACTACGAGAATCAGGAAGACGACGAGCAATATCTTGGCAACTCCGGCCGTCAGTCCCGCTATTCCGCGAAAGCCGAGCAGAGATGCGACCAGGGCAATGACGGCGAGAACGATGATGACCTCAAGCATGACGAACCTCCAACTGGGTGAGAACAAGGATGGCAAAAACCTGCCGTGGTCCAGCAAACATAGGAATCTCGACGTACATCGGGGCTGCTGAAAGGTAACATTCGCACGATGTCGGCCTGGATTATGGCCCGGCACCCTCGATGGGATTCGCTGCCGCTCAAACCCACGTCGGCGACAGACGAATGCATCTAACGGGCCATCCACTGTTCGACCAGCGGACCCTTGTGGCCGTGTACGGGATCCGTCTCGGGAAGCGGCGTCGCCGCGATGTTTCGGTCGGCCTGAGGCCGCTCCTCCGGCCGGCCGTAGTTCATGTCGAGCCGCTGACCGGGCGGATAGGCGCCGACCACGAGAAACTCGCGGCTCGAGCCCAGATTCTTATGCGCCACGCCGGCGGGAATGACGATAACATCGCCGGGCTCGAGGTCAAGGACGCCTCCTTTCTCCCCGCCCAGCTGTACACGCGCCGTGCCGGCGGCCACGCCCAGCACCTCGTGACACGTGCTGTGGTAGTGATGATACGTGTAGATCCCATTGCGCCACGAATCGCCCCACGCATTCCCACGAAAGATCTCCTCGAGACGGCCGGCCGGATCACTTCCCGCGAGCTCGATCGCCCGACGGTAGATCAGTACCGGCAGCTCCTCATTGTTCGGAAACGTCCCGTCGTCTGCGATAGGCTCGATCGTGATCTCTTTGGATTTCATGTCTCCTTCCTTTTGGGTGGCTCGCCCTCCGCGGTGATCGCGGCCTGGGCGGTAGCCTGCCGTGATATCTATTACATGCGGAAAAAACGGTCGCGGCCCCGCCGCCTCATGCGACCTGCCCTGCATCGGGATCTCGCCGTATTGATCGCATACGAGAACGCCCATGGGCAACGACCGACGTCCTTTATTCCTTGCTCGTCAGCGCATAGTTTCTCGGAGTGTCCACCCAACCGGGGGAGGTTCGGAGTGGGGCGCGCCCGTGAGGCATGGAGACCCGCCTTTTCAGCACGCTCGTCTTTCGACCATCTCCATCGACCCCACCCCCCCGCGTCGTAGACACGTCGAATCCGACTGTCGAGAGACCGCGAAATGGACCTGCAGCTAATCATCTTCCTGTGCATCCTGGCCGTCACGGTCTTTCTCATCGTCACGGAGTGGGTCCGGATCGATCTCGTTGCCGTACTGGCCATGCTTACGCTCGTCTGGACCGGTAGCATCACTCCCGAACAGGCGCGCTCGGGATTTGCCAGCAATGCAGTGGTGGCCGTCATGGGCGTTATGATTATGGGCCGCGGACTGCACAAATCGGGCATCACCGACACGATCGCCGGCTTCATCCTCCGGGTTGCCGGAAAGGGGAAGCGGCGGATCATCTCCACGGTCTCCCTTACCGTCGGGGTTATGTCGGGCTTCATGCAAAACATCGGCGCGGCCGCCCTCTTCCTGCCGGTCCTGATGGTTATTTCAAAGCGGGAGAAAATGTCCATCTCCAGCCTGCTGATGCCGATGGGGTATGCCGCCCTGCTTGGGGGAACGCTAACGATGGTGGGCACCAGCTCATTGATCATACTGAACGACCTGCTGACGACTCGGGGGCTCGATCCCTTCGGACTTTTCAGCGTCACGCCGATCGGAGCCCTCCTTCTGCTGGTCGGTATCGGGTATTTCTACGCGTTCGGATCCTTCGTTCTTCCCTCCGAACCCGACGATCCGGCGGCGGCCTCTCCGACGCAGACGCTGCTCAATGTATGGGGCCTGTCCGACTCCACCTTTACGTTTCGGATTCCGCCGAAAAGTCCGATCATCGGCAAACTCGTGAGCGTGTCCGAGATCGGGGCAGTCCACCATATCCATCTGCTGAGGGTGTATGACGACGGGTCGGACTACGATATCTGGGAGGACATTCGCTTTGAGCCGGGACAAAATATCGTCATCCAGGGGCGCGAAGAGGATGTACAATCATTTGCGGATGAATACGACCTCGAATTTCACAAGGCGGAAAAATCAACCCGGGATTCAGAGAGAGGATACGTCGAAGTCGTCATCCCGGCCCGATCCCAGATCGTTGGGAAGACCATCAGCGAGGTTCGACTGCGCGAAACACACAACACGCAAGTGGTTGTTTTTTTCAGCGGTAGTAAGGTGATCGAAAAGGGCCTACCGCGCCGAAAAATCAAAGCCGGGGACACCCTGGTCTTGCACGGAAAATGGGAGAACTTGCAGTTTTTTGAGGATAGTGAAGACTTCATCAGCGTCACCCCATTCAAGAACCCCGAACCCAAGCGTCCGGAGAAGGCGTGGCTTGCGGTGAGCAGTTTCATCGGCGCCATCGGCGTCGTGCTGATACTGAACCTCCCAATCTCCGTGGGATTCCTGACCGGCGCGGTGGCTATGATCCTGGGCGGCGTTCTGACCATCGAGGATGCATACCGGGCCATCGAGTGGAAAGTGATCTTCCTGATTGCCGGCCTGATCCCGATTGGAATCGCCATGGAGACGTCGGGTGCCGCATCGTTGATCGCTCAGAACCTTGGGGAGGCGATCCGGGGAATTCATCCCTTTCTGATTCTGTTCGTGCTGGGCATTCTAACGACCGTCTTCTCCCTGATCATGTCCAATGTCGCCGCTACCGTCCTTATGGTGCCCCTCGTCCTGGAGTTATCCGGCATTGGCGGCCTGGGTCCCCAGGTCCTGGTACTGCAAGTGGGGGTGTGCGCCGCCAATTCGTTCCTCATTCCCACGCACCACGTGAACGCCCTGCTCATGACCCCCGGCGGATACCGCATCCCGGATTACCTCCGCGCCGGCAGCATCCTCTCCCTCCTATTCGTAGCCGTCTCCGCCTTCGTGCTCTATTTTTTCTACACGTGATCTGTGT
>CAZART010000088.1:0-22581 GCA_964487555.1 uncultured Rhodothermales bacterium | reverse complement strand
TCGTGCCGTTTCCTCGCAATAGCTCCGCTTTTACTCGTCAACGCGCCTAGCGGAGCGCGCGCATCGACCGGCCTACTGTGTTACCGTACTTACGAAATGATGTACTGAGCTAGTAATGCGCTCAACGAAAACGGCGGCGTCTACTCATCTCGTTCGTAGCCGGACGGTGAATGCGGTTGATCGGCCGGTGATCGGTCGGTCGGTTTCGGGCCTAACTATCAGCATGCCTATATTAGGACATGAAACGATTTCATTCCTTACCGGCTGTGATGCTGCTCCTGGCCGCCGTGTCGGCGGGTGGATGGATGCTCGGCGAGCACGCTATTGCGGAGTGGATGAAGTCCCGGCCGGCCGCCCATGATGCCACGCGAAGTGGAATGCAGACCGGCGGTCATGGCGCCGGATTTCCCGTGTCCGCCGCCTACGACGGCGCGCGACATGAACGGGTGCGCGGTGGTCACGGCGCGGGTGTTTCCGAGCCCTCCGCCGACGACGCCGCGCGAATCCAGCCGTACGCGGAGAACCCCCGTTTCTGGCAGGTCCGCGGCCAGCCTGTCCTGCTGCTCGGGGGAACGGACGACGACAATTTATTTCAGTGGACGGGGCGGCGGCTGACGGACCAGCTCGATCTACTCGTGGCTTCGGGTGGGAATTACATCCGCAATACGATGAGTGCGCGAGACAGCGGCAACGTGCAGCCGTTTCGAAGGCGCGAGGGCGGCGGCTACGACCTGGACGCGTGGAACGAGGGGTATTGGAATCGTTTCGCGGCGCTCCTGGAGGAGACCGAAAAGCGCGGCATCATCGTACAGATCGAGATCTGGGCTTTTCATGATTTTACGCGGGAGGATTGGCTGGCGAATCCGTGGAATCCAATGAACAACGTGTCCTATTCGGCGGAAGAGACCCACCTCGAGGAGCACGATTACGGCGATTACTGGACCGTCCGCCACGACTTTTTCTATACGGTACCGGCGCTGCACGACGATCGAAAGGTGCTGGCCTATCAGCAGCGTTTTGTCGATAAGCTACTTTCGATCTCGCTGGAACACGGAAACGTGCTGTATTGCATGACGAACGAGATCTTTACGCAGTACTCGCCGGAGTGGGGATGGTACTGGGGCCGGTACGTCAGGCGGAGGGCGGAGGAGGCAAACAAGAACATGACGGTCGCGGTCGCGGAGATGTATCAGAACCACGATGTGGATCACGAGCAGCACCGCGCCACGCTCGACCATCCGGAGCTCTTCGATTTTATCGACATCTCGCAAAACAGCCGGAAGCTGGACCAGGAGCATTGGGACAGGCTTCAGTGGGTGAGGCAGTATACAGCCGAGCATCCGCGGCCGATCAACCACACGAAGACCTACGGCGGCGACGCCGTGGAATGGACGGACGGCGACGCGCACGGCATCGAGCGCTTCTGGCGCAATATCCTGGGCGGGGCGGCGTCGACGCGGTTTCACCGGCCGCCGTCAGGTATCGGACTGAGCGCGAAAGCGCAGGCCCACTTGAAGAGCGCCCGGATGTTTGCGGATGCGTTCGACGTGTTTCGTGCCGAACCGGACGTCGAAAGCCGCCGCCTGACGGACCGTTCGCCGGATGAGGCGTATCTGTCCGTGGTGGCGGATTCGCAGTACGCCGTGTATTTCCCCGCCGGGGGCGCCGTCGGGCTCGATCTGTCAGATACGCCGGGATCGTGGTCGGTGCAGTGGCTGGATGTAGAACGGTGCCGGTGGTCGGAGGCCGAAGCGGTGCAAGGCGGCCGTGAGGTGCCGCTCGACGCGACCGGCGAGGACAACCGGGTGGTCCTGCTGACGCGGATGTGAAGAATCGACGTTCGTAGCCGCGGTGCCCGATGCAGGGCGCGCCGCTCGAGGCGGCGGGGCCACGACCGTTTAACGAGATCTCCAATGCAAATGGCTTCATTGTTTTTGGCACTCGTCCTGGCGGCGGCCGTTCCGGCCCAGCCCGCAAGCTCGGGCCCGATGTCCACCGCGGTGGCGAGCGCTACTTCCTTTCGGATTCCTGGTGTCGCGGCGACGGATACCATCGAGGCCGAGATTCCCGCCGCGGAGGCGCTGCTGGAGGTGCCGCTTCGTGCGCATCCTCGCCTGTACCTGACGGCCGACCGGGTTGCAACGCTTCGGGACCAGATCGCGACCGACTCGCTGGCGCGTTCCTGGTACGAGCAGCTCAAGGCAACGGCCGACGGATATCTGACGGACGCCGATCTGCCGCGTTACGAGATTCCCGACGGGCTGCGTCTTCTGTTTGTGAGCCGGCGGGTGCTGGAGCGGGTTGCGACGCTCGGATTGGTCGGCAGGGTGGAGAAGGATGCGCGTTACCGCGAGCGGGCGTGGACGGAGCTCGAAGCGGCCGCTGCATTCCCAGACTGGAATCCGAAGCACTTTCTCGACGTGGGTGAGATGACGACCGCCTTCGCGGTCGGCTATGATTGGTTTCACGACCAGTGGACGCCCACGCAGCGTGAGACGATGGAGAAGGCCATCGTTCAGCACGGCCTTCGACCTGCTCTTCGGGCCTATCGCGGTGATGCGCCCGAAGCGGAACAGTGGTGGACGGAGGCCGATCACAACTGGAACCAGGTGGCCAACGGCGGGGTGGCGATCGGGGCGCTTGCCGTTCTGGATGCGCGGCCGGACATCGCCTCGGAGGTGCTACACGAGGGCCTCTCGCGCCTTCCGCTCGCCATGCAGCACTACGCTCCCGACGGGGCCTGGAATGAGGGGCCGGGCTACTGGCACTACGCGACGTTCTATAACGTGCTCCTCCTCTCGGCGCTGCAAACGGCGGTAGGTCAAGACTTCGGCCTGGCGGAGATCCCGGGCTTCTCGGAGGCGGGCTGGTTTCCCATTTACATGACGAGTCCCTCGGGGCATTCGTTCGCGTTTGCAGACGTGCCCCGCGATCTGGGTCCGACAAAAGGCGCGGAGCTGCTCTGGCTTGCGCAGCGTTTCGACGAGCCCGCTTTCGCCGCGCACCAGATCCGCCACGTGCCGGTACTGGATGAGAATCGCGCAAATCCGTTCAATCTCGGCTGGTACGAGCCCGTGCTGCGTGGCGCGGCGTTCGGCGATCTTCCGCTGGATCGTCATTTTCGCGAGGCTGAAGTGGTTGCGATGCGGAGCGCGTGGGACGATCCTGACGCCATCTTTGTCGGCTTCAAGGCCGGCGATAACAAAGCGAATCACTCGAATCTCGATCTCGGTACGTTTCTGCTCGATGCGGACGGCGTTCGCTGGGCCACGGAGCTGGGGAAGGACGACTACAACCTGGCCGGCTACTGGAACCGGGACGGGTATGATGCGACCCGATGGACGTTCTATCGGATGCGGGCGGAGGGCCAGAACACGCTTGTGATCGATCCGGACGACCGGGCCGATCAGGACCCGGACGCCGTGGCGGAAATCATCGATTTCGAATCCACGCCGGAGTACGCCCATGCGGTGGCGAATTTATCGGAAGCATACCGGGAGGACGCACGTTCGGTCCGGCGCGGCGTTGCGCTGCTGAACGGCCGCCGAGAGGTACTCGTGCAGGATGAGGTGGAGACCGGCGACCCGTCGGAGGTCTGGTGGTTCATGCACACCGAGGCGGAGGTCGAGATCGAGGCGGGCGGCCGAACCGCCGTATTGACGCAGGACGGCCGAACACTTCGGGCGAAGCTCTCCGGTCCGGCGGAGGCTGCATTTACCGTCATGGACGCAGAGCCGCTGCCCGGAACCGCGGAGGCTTCGGGCCAGGCCGCCAACACGGGAATCTGCAAGCTGGCCGTGAAATTTGATGGGGTAACCGATGTCCGGATGGCCGTGCTTTTTACGCCAGGTGCGGCAGATGTCGGCGAAGCCGGTGCCGAAAACGACACGGATGCCGCCGGCGTTGAACCGCTAAAACCACTTGCCGAATGGTGAGATCAGAGCGACCATTTCAGTCTGACGGAGGACCAAGCTACGCGCGGCCACTGATTGGCACGTACTGCCGCGCTTCGACGGCCGCTCCCACACGCTCATTGGGTAGCAGCGGCGAGCTTTTCCGGATGGCGGAAGTGTAGCGAAACGGTAATGTGGTTGACGCCCGCTTGCTCGGCGACATCGTAGAGCGTCCATGTCGCCGCATCATCGAGTCTCTTCTCGATTATTGGATTTCAACGATCACAATGAACAGCACTCGCGCGCTTACGCTTTTCGTCGGCCTGGTTCTTTGCGCCGTTGGATGCGACGGTCCGGGTTGGCCACCCACGGTTGCTGATCCGGAGTCCTCGCCGGTCCTATCCCCGGACGAGGCACTTCGCTCGATCATGGTCCCTCCAGGCTTCCGTGTCGAGCTCGTGGCCGCCGAGCCTCTCGTTGAAGATCCGGTTGCGATGGACATCGATCCGGATGGTCGCCTCTATGCGGCCGAAATGAGGGGATGGATGACCAGCATCGATGGAGAGGGTGCGTTGGAGCCGGTCGGCAAAATCGCTGTCGTCGAGGATACAGACGGCGACGGCAGAATGGACCGACGCACGGTGTTTCTAGACAGCCTCGTATCGCCCAACGCCGTCAAAGTCCTTTCCGACGGCGTGCTCGTAAGCGAACCAAACAATTTGTGGTTTGCTCGCGATCTGGACGGCGACCTTGTCGCCGACGAGAAGGTGCTTGTATCAGATCGGTTCGGCATCAGAAAAGCGAATATGGAGGCCAACGCAAATGGCTTCGTCTGGGGGCTGGACAACTGGATCCATACGACGGACCATGACCGCCGCTACCGCATCCTCAACGGACGGTGGGTGGAAGACTCGACCCTCGCGGTCGGTCAGTTCGGCCTCGCAATGGACGACTACGGCCGGATGTATCGTAACGATAATTCGCGTCCCGTATTCTTCGATTACGTTCCTCCACATTATTTTGCTCGCAATCCCAACCTGCCGAGCACGACGGGCATTGAAGAAGACATCGCAAATGACAGCGAGGTCTGGCCGATCCGCACAACGCCCGGCGCAAACCGGGGCTATCAGACAGCGACGCTGCGCGAGGACGGTAGACTTCGCACCTTCACCGCGGCCTGCGGTCCGGGCGTCTATCGAGGCCATACGTATCCATCCGAATTCACGGATCGGGTAAACATCTTCGTGGCCGAGCCGGTAGGGAATCTCGTGCACCGGTATGTTTTAGAGGAGAGCGACGACGGCACGGTCGCCGCTGTGCATGGCTACGACGGCGCCTCCTTCGTCGCATCGACGGACGAGCGCTTCCGCCCCGTAAACACGTATTCCGGTCCCGACGGAAGTCTTTACCTGGTGGACATGTACCGCGGCATCATTGAGCACCGTGACTTTATCACGACCCATCTGATGAAGCACATCCAGGAAAGAAACCTGGAAGAGCCGCTCGGCATGGGCCGGATCTACCGTGTTGTTTACGAAGATTCGCCGTCCGAAAGCGAGTTACCTCGCCTGACAGAGGCTCGTGCCGAGAGGCTCGTCGAATATCTGGGTCATCCCAACGGATGGTGGCGCGACACGGCGCAGCGCCTGCTGGTCGAGCGAGGTGACACGTCTGTTGCATCCGCATTGCGAGCGATGGCCGTTTCACGGGAAGATCCGCGAATTCGTTTACACGCGCTATGGACTCTGGAAGGTCTTGGAAGACTGAAGGCCGAATCTGTGCGTCTTGCACTGGATGACGATTCGCCGCACGTGCGGGTTGCAGCGGTTGCAATGGCTGAACCGTGGCTCCGCCGTGGTACCGAATCCATGTTGCACGCCCTCCGGGAAAGAATAGATGATCCGTCGCCGCCTGTCCGCCTTCAGCTCGCCGCCTCGTTCGGTGAGGCGCCGGCCGCGATGTCCGATTCGACAATGATCGACATACTCTCGCGCCACGGCGGCCAAAAGTACGTGCTTGAGACGGTGGTAAGCGGAATGTACCTACGCGAACTTGCGCTCCTTGAAAAGCTCTTGCAAAGGGACGACTGGAAAGAAGACACTCTGGAATACCGGCGCGCGATTAGCACGCTTGCATCCGCTGTCGTTAAAGCAGAGGACGCCGGCGGCATAGACCGCGTATTCGGCGCGGCAGCGGATACAACACTTCCGCAGTGGCAGCGGCTTGCTCTCCTGGACGGCGTCGAAAATCGGTTCCCATCCGGTGGGGGCGTCATTCTGCCGCTCGAGCTTCCCCGTCGACCCACTACGCTGGACGCGGTGCTGCAGACCGCGGACGCCGAAATTAGAGACAAGATGCGGAAGATGGCCGAGCGCCTCAGCTGGCCGGGAAAGCCGGGATCGGAGACCTGGTTCGAACGCCTCACCCCGGAAGCGAAAGAGCGGTACGAGGCCGGCCAAGAGATGTACCAGGTAAACTGCGCGTTCTGCCACGGTAAGGAAGGCGAGGGGGAGGAAGGCTTGGCCGTTCCACTGGTCGGATCGGAATGGGTTCATGGCACGCACCAGAATCTTACCCGCATTCTGCTTCAAGGCAAGGAGGGTGAGCTCGGTCTGATGCCGCCGCAGAACAACCTTACGGACGAGGAGATTGCGAGCATCCTGACTTACATCCGCAATGCGTGGGGGAATCGGGCTTCTCCGGTCACACCTGGCCAGGCTGCCGACGTTCGATTGGAGACAGCCGCTCGCGAGATGCCCTGGACGGATCCTGAGCTCGAAGCGATGGTGCACTGAACGTGCCTCATGAACGACGGGCACGAGGCCTGCGGAAAGCTGATGTGCGTCTCAGATGGCGGCGACAATCAATCGTACGTAATTCAGTACAATGGCGATGATCGTAACGTAACCGATCATGGCAATCACCTGGACCCAGGTCTTGCTGACGTATTCGCCCATAATGGTGCGGTCACGGGCGATTGAGAGTACAAGAAATCCAAGTACGGGGAAGGCGATCACGGCCAGACCCTGTGCGAACCGAATCAGCTCGACGGGTGGAGCCTCGAAGAGGAGCACGACGAGAAGGCCTGCCACCATGGCAACCGTCGTCCAAATCTTGACGGGCATGCGGTCCATCGAGGCATTCTTCCCAAGTGCGTCGGCCAGAAGCGTGGCGCCAATAAGGGGATTCACGATGAGCGAGGATAGGCTCGCAAAGAAAAATCCGATCGTAAACAAATAGAAGGCGGCCGCTCCGACCAGCGGTTCAAGCTGCGTCGCCATCCCCTGTGCGGAAAAGACGGGTTCACCGGTTCCATAAATGGCGCCTGCGCTAGTAAGCAGGACGACAGTGGAGATCGCTCCGAGAATTCCGATTCCGACGAGGCTGTCTGCTCCTTCGGAACCAAGCTCTTCGGGTCCCCATCTTTTCTCTCTCATGAGATAGCCCTGGTATACGGCCGCCACGATCGAGAACGTCGTCGCCGCCATTCCCAACGTCAGAAAGATGGCTTCGGCGTCTGGTAAGGAGGGGACGAGCCCCCGCGCCGCCTGACCGGCATCGACGCCGACGATTGCGATGGTGCCGATGAACGTAAGCAGCATCAATCCGACGACGATCTTGACGAGCAGCTCAAGCTTGGCATAGAGATTCGGCAGGAAAATCAGCCCAAGAGCAGGAAGGAATAATAGGACGGCCCACAGCCGGACGTCAAGTCCGAAAAGGGCGTTGGCCGCGAATCCGACCGCCGCGTTGTTGCCCGCCTGGAATGCGAGGACGGCGAGGTAGCCGAACACGCCGCCGACCACCGCCAGCCACGGTCCAAACTTGGCGCGCGTTACCCCGAATAGTGTCTCGCCGGTCACCAGGCTGATTCGCGCCGAGAGCCAGGTATAGATAATCATCAGAACCGTGGCGGCGATCGGTACCCACAGGAGTCGATATCCGTAGGAGCTCCCGGCGACGGTGTTCAGAGTGAGACTGCCCGGTCCGATGACGACGGTAGCGAGAACGAGAGCCGGTCCGATATGCCGGAACAGCTCGCGAATGCGACGGAAGAGCCCCGATTTCCCATCGGCAGCGTGTTCGGAGACGTTCTCGTCAGAAGCGGGTTTGGAGGTTATCTCAGCCATTCGTCAAGATGGTCGCGCACGAAGTCGTCGTCGGTGAGATGCGGATAATCACGATAGATCCGGTCGATTTCCTCGTCTTGTCCGGGCGAAAGCCGTTCATCCGGATCCAGGGTCCATAAGCCGCGAAGCAATCCCTGTCGTCGGAGTACCTGGTGAATTCCTGGGAGGCAGCCGGCGAAATTGTGCGCTGGATCGAAAATGGCCGCGTTTGCGTCCGTCACCTCCGCATTCCGGGTGAGCATCTCGGCAGGAATGACGTCCGTTTCGCGGATAGCCTTAATCTCCTGTAGCAGCTCAACGGCCTTCCGCGTCCATACGGCCCAGTGGCCCAGGAGTCCTCCGCGAATCCGGATACCGTCGTATGGGAATGTGGTGAGCAGGTCGACGACGATATTGTCATCATTTCCGGTATACAGAGCGACCTCCCTGCCACGCCCCGATTCCGCAACGGCCCGAACGACGTCGAGCGTCTGGTAGCGATTAAAGGGCGCTATCTTAATCGCAACGAGGTTCTCTATTTCCACGAGTTCGCGCCAGAAACTGGCTGACAGGATACGGCCGCCGACGGCGGGCTGCAGGTAAAACCCGAAGATCGGAAGCACGTCTGCCACCGCACGTGCATGCTCGACGAGAGCGTCGTCGTCGGCGTCGGACAGGGCCGCAAGGCTGAGGAGCCCACAGTGATATCCCAAATCTCGTGCAAGCCGGGCCTCGCTAATGGCCTGCGATGTCGGACCCACCAAGCCCGCGACCATGATCGGATCAGCGGTCGAGTTCGATGCTTCTTCGGCGGCCAGCTCGAGGACGGGACGGTAAAGCCCGACCTTTTCGTCGTGAATCTCGAATTGCGTCGTGTGCACGCCCACGGCGAGTCCGCCTGCGCGTGCCGCGATGTAGTAGCGCGATAGTGCTCGCTGATGTATTTCGTCGAGCCGAAGCTCCTGATTGAGAGCGAGCGGGTGGGCCGGAATAACCGCACCCTCGAAGAGGCGTTCGCGTACGTTCACAGCGAGGATCGAGAGCTGGTGAGATGCGGATTAGAATCGGCCGTCATGCACTTCAAACTTGGTCGGCTTGCCGTGGATCGCTCTGCCGGCCTCGACCCAGCCGGCGACGAGATCGATGACTTCGTCGGGCTTAACATGGGGCTTGCCGAACAGCTCGTGACAGCGGGACGCGTCGCTGAGGAAGGCGGTCGGCCGTTCCGTTCCCTCGATAACCGGTTCGACGCCGAAGCGTTTGCCGAAGGTCTCGGCTATTTTGCGAACCGAGATCACTTCGGGGCCGGTCAGGTTGAGGATCTCCGCCGGCGTGTCGCAAAGATCCAATGCTCGCATGCAGACGGAATTGGCATCTCCCTGCCAGATTGTGTTCACGTATCCCATCGATAGCGACACCGGCTCACCGTTGTAGACCTTTGTCGCGACGTCGAGAAAGACACCGTAGCGCGCTTCCACGGCGTAGTTGAGGCGCACAATGCACACGGGTGTCCCATTCCGGCTCGAGAAATGCTCGAAGATGCGTTCACGTCCCAGGCATGATTGGGCGTATTCGCCCACCGGTTCGGGCGGATCCTCCTCCTTCGAGCCGCCGGAATCTGAGGGCACTTGCGCATACACGTTTCCGGTGGAAAGAACCAGGATACGCGCGTTCTTGTATCGAACGGCGACGCGGCCAGGGAGGTATGAGTTGAGAGCCCATGTGAGCGGCTGCTTTCCGCTCGATCCGAATTTCATGCCGACGAGGTGGATCACGTTTCGACATTCGGGAAGGGCGTATAGCGCTTTGTCATCGAGAAGATCGGCGCTGATCACATCGGCCCCCGCGTCCACGATCTCTTTGCGACTGCTCTCGTCGGAGAATCGAGATGCGGCGAAGATGCGGCTGCGGGTTCCTGCTCGATCCACGGCTGCCTTCATGCGTCTCACAAGCGTGGGGCCCATCTTGCCGCCGGCCCCGAGGACGATGACGTCTCCATCCAGCTGACTCGCGAATTCTATGTCCTCCGGGTACGGCTCCGATAGGGCGTTCGTGAGATCCTCTTCTGACGAGACTGACAGTTGCGCGGGCATTGTTCGGACCGTTTACTTCAATAACCGCGGCGACGAACGGTCTAACGAACTATCATATTCGGCGCCGGGCCGGCCTACCAAAGATACGTTTCACACGAAACAGATCGTAGCTATTAAGAAACCAAAGCGAAAGACGTCGAAAAAGACCGGCCTCCTAGTCTAGGACGCCGGTTGCGCGTGGGCTTTTCGAATCTCAACACGGGGAACAGCGAAAGGGGATTCGGATTATTCGCCCGGCGTGTGTGGGACGTCACGCGCTGCAGGCGCGAAGCCGGCACCTCCGCTTCAAATTGCGTCAGAGCGACGACTTGCGGATAATCAGTTCCGACGGAAGGATGCGCTCGCACGGAGACGACTGAACGCCGTCGATGCGCGACTTGAGCAGTTGCATAGCCTCGCGTCCCATCTCATAGGCGGGCTGATTGACGACGGTTAGAAACGGATCAATGGCTGCGGCGGGCTCGATGTCGTCGATGCATGCCACTGCGATGTCGGACGGGACGTGTAGTTGATGCTGCCGGAGTACGTCGAGCACGCCTACGAGCACCTTGTTGTTTGCGGCTATGATGGCATCCGGAAGTTCAGCCGCCTGTCCATTGACGAGGTGCTCGGCGATTTCGCGGCCGCTTTCGCGATCGAAACGGCCGAGAAAGATGCGCTCCTGGAGCCCGGCTTCTTTGATGGCCTGCCGGTATCCGGTGAGGCGATCTCGAAGCGAGGTGACGTCGGCATTCCCGCCGACAAAGACGATGTCTCTATGTCCGCGGTCAATCAGATGATGCACAAGCTGCCGCGTGCCGCCGCCGGTGTCGCAGCGCACGACGTCGGCCGCGGCCCCCTGGACGGAGCGGTCGATCAGCACGACGGGGATTTTGTGGTCGAGGATCTGTGACAAGTGCTTATCCGTGCCGACCGCCGGAGCGAGGAGAACGCCGAGGACGCGGTGCGAGACGAGCGTGTCAAGATGTTTCCGCTGTTCATCCAGCGATTCGTCCGTGTTGCCGAGCACGAGCGTAAAGCCCTGTTTCCGGGCTTCATCTTCTACGCCGCGTGCCAGGCGCGTATAGAACGTGTTCGTAATATCCGGGACGATCAGTGCGACCATTTCGGTCTGACCGCTTACCAGGCTACGGGCGGCCGCGTTGGGAACGTATTGCAGCGCTTCGACGGCCTTCTGCACCCGTTTTTTCGTGTGCGCGGCGAGCTTATCGGGCTGGCGAAAGTATCGGGAAACGGTGATGTGGCTGACGCCCGCTCGCTTGGCGACGTCGTAGAGCGTCGCCTTCCGCGGACCGCGATCGTACGGAGTTTCGGCGTGTGAATCACCTCGCATGAGAACGGGCCTTCGCAGGCGGGAAATTGGGATGCCGCTGTGAAATACGTGTGATGGATACCGCCCATAGTTGCAGTTTGAAATCTGCTGTAAGTACGTTTGCTGGGGAAGGATGTTCACGCGAACATCATCGAGACGGCGATTGAGCCCATCGAATTTCGCGGCACTGTCGGGCGCTCTCACCGGTGGCCCTTCGAGGAATCAGGAGATGCAACGATACCTGGCCGGTTCGGATATTCATTTCAATCCATTGCCAGCGTCAGATTCTCAGAGATGACGTATAGAATCATTTTGGTTCTGGTGATGGCGGGGATGGTTTCGTGTTCGCGTGCAGACCGTTCCACCGTCGATCCGACGGAGGATCCGCCCAACGTAATCGTGATCCTGACGGACGATCAGGGCTATGCCGACGTCGGGGTATATGGGGCTGAGGGATTTGAGACGCCGCATCTGGACGGGCTCGCCCGGGAGGGCACGCGATTCACGTCCTTCTACGTGCCGGCGAGTATTTGCACGCCGTCGCGAGCGGCTCTGCTTACCGGCCGGTATCCGGTCCGGGCCGGTTTGCCGAGCGTACTCTTCCCACGCGAAAAGCTGGGGCTTAATCCGGAGGAAGTGACGCTCGCGGAAGTGCTCAAGGAGCAAGGATATGCAACGGCGGTATTCGGCAAATGGCATCTCGGCGCCCATCCCAAATTTCTGCCCCGGAACCATGGTTTCGACCACTTCCTCGGCCTGCCCTATTCCAACGACATGAGTCCCGATCCGCAAAACAATCCACGGGAAGACGTTCGCGATCGGTTTCCTCCCCTTCCGCTCATTGAGGATTCAACCGTGATCGAGCGGGAGCCGGATCAGGCGACCCTGACTCGCCGCTTTACCGAAAGGGCCGTCGAATTCATCGCCGAAAACCGCGAAAGACCTTTCTTCCTGTACATGGCACATCCGTTTCCTCACGTCCCTCTGTACGCATCGGACCGGTTCCGCGGAAGTACGGAAAGCGGTCTCTACGGCGACGTGATTCGTGAAATCGACTGGTCGGTCGGACAGATCGTTCAGGCCCTGGAAGAGCGAGACCTTCGTCGCCGGACGCTCATCGTCTTTACCTCCGACAACGGCCCGTGGCTTGTTTTCGGAGATCACGGTGGATCGGCGGGCAACCTGCGCGAAGGGAAGATCACCACGTTCGAAGGCGGCCACCGCGTGCCCGCGATAGTAAGCTGGCCGGATCAGATCCCATCCGACCGGGTGTCCGATGAAGTCGTAACGTCCATGGACCTGTTTCCGACCATCGCCCGGATGGCGGGAGCGCGGCTCCCCGACGACCGAATGATCGACGGTCATGATATCGGACCACTCCTTGCCGGGCGGACAGGGGCCGTAAGCCCTTATCGCGAGCGGCCGATCTATTATTATCTGGATAGGCGGCTGCAGGCGGTGCGGAGCGGTCCCTGGAAGCTGCACGTTCCGCACGACTATCTTGCACCCGACGTTCCGGGCCAGGGGGGCGACGTCGGCACCCAGCAGATCAGACACATCGATCTCTCGCTGTATCATCTGGAGAACGATCCGGGCGAAACGCAGAATATCGCCGACGAGAACCCGGAGATCGTCGAGCAGCTCATGATCTTCATCGAGCAGGCCCGCGCCGACCTTGGGGACAGCGAAACGGGCGTCGAAGGCGCGAATGAGGGTGAGCCGGGACGTATCGATGCGGTTTGGGAGCAACTCGAAGAATCGAAGGGATCCGAGTAGCATTTTGCTACGCCGAATTCATGCACTTGATAACCTTATCATCATCCGTTACCTTTCCTTGTACGGGGTCGGCACGCCGCCGTCGGGCCGCCAGGAAACGTCCGAAACCCTCCCACCATCTCCTTCGGAGAACTACTTCACGAGAGTCGTGGGCTGCTGCCTCCCGTCATCCGTGGAGAAATCCGTCACGCCGGTACATACCTGTGAGCAATATCATCGACGTCGCTAAGAAGGCCGGCGTCAGCGCCATGACCGTCTCGCGCTACTTTAACCAGCCGAGCAAGGTGGCGCCCTCGACGAGAAAACGGGTCGAAGAGGCGATAACGGCACTTCAATACGTCCCCAACGCGGCAGCGCGCAGCCTCGTTCAGGGCAAGACCCACACGGTCGCCGCCATTCTCTCCGATCTCACCAATCCGTTCTTTACGACGCTGGCCCGCGGCATCGAAGACACCGCGCAGCGGCACGGATACACGCTCTTCGTCGGTAACACGGACGAATCTTTACAGAAAGAGCAGCACTATCTGGACGCTCTCGTTTCCCGTCGCGTCGACGGGGTCCTCCTGTCACCTTCCCCTGGAGAGAGCCACCACCTCGAACGGGTCGGACGGCGGGGAATTCCGATCGTATTGATCGACCGTAGATTGAAAGACGTGCACGCCGACGTCGTCCGTGGCGATTCCTATGTCGGTGCCCGCCGACTGGTCGACCACTTCCTGGAGCAAGGATTCCGAGACATCGCCTTCGTCGGAGGACAACCGGGAATTTCCTCCCTGGAAGACCGGCTGTCCGGATATCGAAATGCCATGGAGGGTGCCGGACTCGACGTGCGCGTCCATCTCGGAAAGTACGATCGCTCCAGCGGCGAGCAGATTACGGACATGCTCGTAGAGGAGAACGAAGTGCCGGAGGCGATCGTCGCCGCCAACAATCTCGTTGCCGTAGGGGTCCTTGTGGCGCTGCGCCGGCACGCCCTGCGTGTACCCGAGGACGTCGCGCTCGCTTGCTTCGAAGATCTCGAGATCGCCGCCTCCATGGATCCTTTTCTGACGGTGGCCGAGCAGCCCGCCTACGAGATGGGTTGCGCGGCTATGGAAATGCTCATCGGGCGGATGGAAGGCCATGTGGGTCCGCCGCAAGAGCGCGTATTTCCGGTCGACCTTATTGTCCGGCGCTCTTCGATTCGCTGCTCGAGTCGCTCCGCGTAGCCTCCGCCTCACGGGGTCGTACGATCATGGACGGGAAATTCGCGGTCGCAGGGTACACCTCATCGAACGCGAAGCGAGCCGTGGTATGTACTTATCAACTACAACACGCAAGGATGCGATATGAACATGTGTGCTAAGGTTTGCGGAATAACGTTGTGCTTGATAGGATGGATGCTGTCTGGGCACGTTACGTACGGTCAGAATCAAGCAGAAAATCTGAATGTCGTCATCATATTCGCGGATGATCTGGGTTATGGCGACTTAGGCAGCTATGGCCATCCTACGATAAAGACGCCAAACCTGGATAGAATGGCCGCTGAAGGACAGAAGTGGACCAATTTCTATGTTGCGGATAACGTCTGCTCTCCCTCCCGCGCGGCGCTCTTAACCGGACGCTATCCTGCCCGAAACGGCATGACGACAAATGGCCGGCGCGTCTTTTTCCCCGATTCGGACGGCGGCCTTCCGCCCAGCGAGATAACGATCGCCAAATTGTTGAAAGAGAAGGATTACAGGACGGCAGCCATTGGAAAATGGCATCTGGGTCACCTGCCCGAATACCTTCCCACCAATCATGGCTTCGATTATTATTACGGAATCCCCTACAGCAATGATATGGATAGAACCGACACGCTGGGGCACTTTCAGGCGACGACGAATCCCAAATTGGAGTACTTCAACGTGCCTCTCATGAGGAACACGGAAATCATCGAACGTCCTGCCGATCAAACGACGATCACGAAGCGGTACACGGAAGAGGCCGTGCGCTTTATTACTGAAAACAAGGAACGTCCGTTCTTTGTGTACCTCGCTCATACGATGCCGCACGTTCCGCTTTTTGCTTCCGATGATTTTCTGGGCACCAGCGAACGAGGCATCTACGGGGACGTCGTGGAAGAGATCGACTGGGGCGTCGGCGAAATCATCCGGACGCTTGAGGAGGAGGGACTGGAGGATAACACCCTGGTCGTGTTTACATCCGATAACGGTCCCTGGATGGTGCTCCGGCAGCACGGCGGAACGGCCGGGCTGTTGTACGGTGCGAAGGGTACGAGCTACGAAGGCGGCACGCGCGTTCCCGCCATTTTCTGGCGACCCGGTCACATCGAGCCGGAGGTAGTCACAGACATCGGAAGCACCCTCGACCTGCTGCCGACCATCACTGCGCTAGCGGGCGTGCCCCTGCCCGACGACAGAATCTATGACGGATATGATCTTTCTCCGGTGTTGAGCGGCACCGCCGACAGCGCTCGAGAGGAGATGATTTATTATCACGGCTTGCGGGTTTTCGGTGCCAGGAAAGGCGATTACAAGCTGTATTTCTACAAGAACAATCCGATGGGATATCCTGAAGAGATCGAAGAGCTGGCGACCTACCCTCTCTTTGACCTTCAGCGCGATCCGTCCGAGCGCTTCGACATAGCGGATGCACATCCGGATGTCGTCGCGGACATCGTCGAAATGGTCCGGCAGCACAAGGCGAACGTGGAGCCGGTTGAAAGCCAGCTGGACAAGCGAATCGGGCAAAACGACTGAGCGCTCGCCGGCGGGCACCCCCGCCGCACCTCCATGCGTCCATCTTGACACCGCTGGGGCTGTTTTATAGATTGTTAAGGATAACATTAATCGACAGACATCACGGAATACGCGAATAGATGGCTTCAACCACGAACGGGAAGAGTATCGCTCTCGTTGCGAATGGTGATTTGCGCCTCTCAGCAAATCAGACGTGCTGGCCGGCGCAGGCGGCCGTCGAAAAAGCGGTCACGCGGGCGGTTCAGGCGGAAGGGTTTCGCATCCATCGTGGCCACAGGTACGATGCGGAAAAAGGCCATGGGTTCATTGATAGCCAGCGCCACGGCATCGAGGTATTCAGCAAAATAGACCCTGACGAGCCGATTGTGATCGCGTTCGCAGCGTGGCAGTATTCCCAGCACCTGTTGCCGGGGCTCCTTTCTCACCGCGCTCCGATCCTTACCGTTGCGAACTGGAGCGGACAATGGCCCGGACTGGTGGGAATGCTCAATATGAACGGATGCCTTACGAAAGCCGGCAAGGAATACAGCACACTCTGGAGCGAAGATTTTACCGACGATCTGTTTGCCGCCGGCCTGCGCGAGTGGCTGCAGACCGGCCGCGTGGCGCACGATGCAAGCCACGTTCGGTCCGTAGCGGACCTGGATCTGCCGCATGATGCCGCGGAGAAAGGACGAACCCTCGCCGGGGAGCTCCTGCGTGAGAAGGCGATTATGGGCGTCTTCGATGAAGGATGCATGGGGATGTATAATGCCATCATACCGGACCATCTCCTTAACCGGACCGGCGTTTTCAAAGAGCGTCTTTCTCAGAGCGTCCTGTATCACGAAACGATGCAGGTCGCCGATGAAGAAGCTCAACGCTGTCTGACCTGGCTCAGGCGTCGTGGGATGACGTTTCATTTCGGGTCCGATCCGAGAACGGAACTCACGGAAGAGCAGGTTTTGCTGCAGCTGAAGATGTACGTCGCCGCGTTGCGCCTGGCCGACGACTTCGGCTGCGATCTGATCGGCATTCAGTACCAGCAGGGATTGAAGGATCTTCTTCCGGCCTCGGATCTCGTTGAAGGGCTCCTGAACAACAGAGATCGCCCCCCGGCCTACTCGCGAGACGGGAAACGCGAGCTTTTCGAAGGCCAGGCCCTGCCGCATTTTAACGAGGTGGACGAAGCAGCCGGACTGGACGCACTGGTAACTTATCGCGTCTGGGAGGCACTGGGTTATCCCCCTGAGAACACGTTGCACGACATTCGGTGGGGCGAGCCCTTCGACGGTGAGTACGTCTGGGTTTTTGAAATTTCGGGGGCCGTTCCGCCGGCGCATCTGGGCGGGTATGAGAACGCCGAGAGCTTTCGGCAGCCGCCGATGTACTTTCCCGCCGGTGGAGGTACGATTAAGGGCCACGCGAAGCCGGGAGAGATCGTTTGGAGCCGCATATTTGTTGAGGGCGATCGGATCAAGGCCGATGTAGGACGAGGCCGTGCCGTCAAACTGCCCGAAGAGGAGGCTCAACGTCGTTCAGAGGCAACGACGCCGGAGTGGCCCATTATGCACGCGGTCCTCGAGGGCGTGAGCCGCGACCAGATAATGGGGCGCCACAAGGCCAACCATATCCAGGTTGCGTATGCTCCCGATGCCAAAGCCGCCGAGCGTGCCCTGGTCGCCAAGGCAGCCATGCTCGAGGAAATGGGCATCGAGACGTTCCTGTGCGGCCTGGCAGACGACCTCGCGTAACGACAAGCAGATAGAAAGCTCAATATGGGGATGCGTGACGTGAAAGAGGCCGGCGACGTGCTCTTGGAGATGGAAGGTATCGTCGTCGAGTTTGGCGCTGTCCGCATCCTGGACGGTGCCGCGCTGCACGTGCGCCGCGGCGAGATCCACGCGCTTCTCGGCGAGAACGGCGCAGGCAAGTCTTCGTTGATGAAAGTGCTTTTCGGGCTGTACGAAAAGGCGGAAGGGCGGATACGGCTGCGCGGGGAAGTGGTAGACATCCGAAATCCGCATGACGCGCTCGAAAGGGGCGTGGCGATGATCCATCAGGAATTGCCGTTCGCTTTGCACCTGTCCACCGCGGAGAACATCTTCCTGGGCCGGGAGCACCGCAAAAGGCCGCTGGGCTTCGTCGATAAGGCGCGACAGAACCGGGAGGCGGCCGAGATGCTCGAGCCGTTCCCCATCCGTATCGATCCGAGTCAACCGATGCGCACGCTCAGCGTCGCCGAACGGCAGATCGTTGCCATCGCCAAAGCGATTGCTACGGGCGCCGAGATCGTCATCCTCGACGAGGCGACCACCGCGCTCACCGATCACGAAACCGAACGCCTTTTCGAACTCCTCCGCGAACTAAAGCGTGAAGGCAAGACGTTCATCATGATCACGCACAAGCTGGACGAGATCTTTGAGCTCGCCGACCGGGTGACCGTGCTTCGCGACGGGGAAATGGTGGCCGATGTGGACGTGCCGGACGTGCGGCCGAAGGACCTCGTCCGCCACATGGTCGGTCGCGAAGTCGACGACATCTTTCCCGATCGTCCCGTTCGAAACGGCGCCGATCCTGGCGAGCCGCTTCTTCGCGTCGAGGGTCTATCGACGCAGAAAAAGATGCGGGATGTCTCGTTTTCCGTCTATGCGGGCGAGGTCCTCGGCGTCGGAGGCCTGATGGGCGCGGGGCGTACGTCGCTCTTTGATGCCCTCTTCGGTGCCGTCCCACGCTCGGAAGGAAGCGTATTCATCCGCGGCGAGCCCGTGTCGATTCGAAATCCGCAGGATGCCATTCGCTGCGGGATCGCCTATGTGACGGAGGATCGCAAGGCAAACGGTCTGGCAATGGACCTGAGCATCAAGGACAACGTGGCGCTCACGAAGACACGTCAGCACGCGCGCTTCGGCTGGGTGGATGACAGGCAGCTCCGCCGCATCAGTACCCAATACACCGACAAACTGAAAATCGACGCGCGGACGGCACGCACGGCCGAGAAGCTCTCGGGCGGCAACCAGCAGAAGGTCGTCCTGGCGAAGTGGCTCGCGACCGGTGCCGACATCTTCCTCATGGACGAACCCACGCGCGGAATCGACGTCGGTACGAAGATGGATATCTATGCCCTGATCGGCGAGCTCACGAATGCCGGAAAGGCCGTGCTTCTCGCCACGTCCGAGCTGCCCGAGCTGATGGCGATGAGCGACCGCTTCATCGTGCTATCCGAAGGCCGCCTCGTGCGCGAGCTCTCGCGGGAGGAAGCGACGCCCGAAAGCATTATTTATCACGCCTCGGTGAAGCCCGAATCGTTCGAAGAAGAAGAGCACGCATAATGGTGCGACCCTTCCAACAGACAAAAGAGAGACTGGCCGGTACGGCCGATAGGCCCGCCGCCTACGGGCTGAGCTCCCTCAAAGCTGTTTTAGAGCGCCTCGCACCGCTGCTCTTTCTGGTTCTGATCTCCGTCTTTTTAACCATTGCGTCCGATAATTTTCTGACCGTTCAGAATATTCTCACCGTCCTGCTCCAGATATCCGTGATTGGCATCGTGGCGATCGGGCAAACGATGGTGATGATCACGGCGGGCATCGACCTTTCCGTCGGCAGCGTCGTCGCGCTCAGCGGGGTGGTGGCGTCGCTTCTGATCGCCAGCTTCGGCCTACCGCTTTTGCCTGCCCTCGTGGCGGGCATCGGCGCCGGTGCGCTTTGCGGCGTCATCAATGGTGTGCTTGTGACCAGTGTCCGGATCCCGCCTTTCATTGCGACGCTGGCCACCATGAGCGTGGCACGCGGCACGGCGCTGGTCATCACCGGCGGCGTAGCCGTTTATAACCTTCCTGAGAGCTATGCCTGGCTCGGCAACGGAAAAATTCTTCAGATCCCGGTGCCGGTGCTTTTTCTGGTGCTGGTGGCCGTCATCTTCGGCCTGGTGCTGAACAAGACCACGCTGGGGCGCCATGCTTTCGCCATCGGCAGCAATCTTGAGACGGCTCGCATGTCGGGTGTAAGCGTTTCGAAGGAACTGGTAAAGGTGTACACGATCTGCGGTGCGCTGGCCGGATTTGGAGGCATCATCCTGTCCTCCCGCATCGTAACGGGGCAGCCGACAGCCGGACAGATGTACGAGCTGGATGCCATCGCCGCCTGCGTGATCGGAGGGACGAGCCTCTTCGGCGGGGTGGGAACGGTGGCGGGCGCGGTAATCGGCGCAGGTTTGATGGGCTTGATCCGCAACGGCGCCAACCTGTTGAACGTCTCGGCCTTCTGGCAGCAGATCGTCATCGGTATCATCATCGCCATCGCCGTAGCCTGGGATCAGTACCGCCGCCGCGCCGCATGAGGTCGCGGCCGGAGAGAAAGTTCGGCTCCATTTTATTTGAGAACCCTGAGTTTATTTGAGCACCGTGAGACAATAAGCGCGAAACACAATGCGTAACCTGATCCTCATCTTGTCGATGATTCTGGCCCTTTTCGTTTCTGCTTGCGGCAACCGAGGGGATGACGCGGGTACGAAGTACGAGATCGCCGTGATACCGAAGAGCGTCAGTTTCGACTTCTGGAATACCGTGCACGCCGGTGCAGTGGCGGCCGCCGCCGAGCTGGACAGCGTGGACGTCACGTGGAAGGGCACGAGTGACGAAACCGACATCGCCGGGCAAGTTCAGATCGTCGAGTCGTTCATCAATCAGGGCATCGACGCCATCGTCATCGCTGCATCCGACACCAGAGGCCTCGTACCGGTGCTGCGCCGTGCCAGGGAGAGCGGCGTCGTGGTCATTACGATCGACTCGAACACCGATCCGCAGATCTCCGAGTCGTTCATTGCTACGGACAACGTCGAAGCCGCCAGAAAGGCGGCGGACCTCGTCGCGGAATTGCTCAACGGCGAAGGACGGATTGCGCTGATCCCCTACATCGCCGGCGCGTCGACCTCGAACGACCGCGAGCGAGGATTCAAGGAGGGACTTGCGGAGCATGAAGGATTGATCCTCGTTGCGACGCAGTACTCGCAGAGCGACTATGGCCGTGCGATGTCGGTCACCGAAGATCTCCTGACGGCGCACCCGGATCTGGACGCCATCTTCGGCGCCAATGAACCCAGCGTCCTCGGCGCAGCCCAGGCCATCAAATCGCGCGGCCTTACCGACCGGATCACCCTCGTCGGATTCGATGCTTCGCCGCAGGAGATCGAGGGGGTTCGCAGTGGTGTCATCGAAGGGCTCATCGTCCAGGACCCGTATCAAATGGGCTACGAAGGCGTGATGCAGGCCGTCGCCGTGCTCGAAGGCGAAGAAGTGCGGAAGCGAATCGACAGCGGAAGTATCGTCGTAACCCGAGACAATCTCGACGAATTTCTCGAACGCCGCGAGCAGGAGATGCAGAGAATGAGCGCCGATCCGGAAAACGTTCTCGTCGAACCCGTCACCGAGTAGACCATTCCGACATCACCAGGATGCTGCAGCCCACTATTTCCGCTTCACTTACCAGCCTTAGGTCCGATCTCATGGATGTGTACGGTCCCCTTGTTCTTCTTGCCATCGCGATGATGCTCACCGCATGCGGACAGTCCGATCCCGACGCCGAATCATCCGATGCGGACGCCGACACCGCCGCGGTCTCCGATGCGTCCTCGCGCACGTTCGCCGACGATCTGGCCTTCCTCGAGGAGCATGCTCCGGTGCAGGTGCTCCAGGGGAACGACGGGGCGCGCGTTGCGCTCTCCGCGGCGTACCAGGGCCGCGTCATGACGAGCGGCGCCCGGCACGATGGGCGCAGCTTCGGCTGGATCAATCGTGAATTTATACAGTCCGGCGAGACCGGTACCCCGTTCGATAACTACGGCGGCGAGGATCGCTTCTGGCTCGGACCCGAGGCCGGCCAGTACGGCCTGTACTTTCCGCCGGATAGTGCCTTCGAATTCTCAAACTGGCAGGTGCCCGAGGCCCTCAACGAAGGCGACTGGACGATTATGGATCAGTCGGAAACGAGCGTAACGTTCACACGCTCCATGCGCCCGACGAACTACAGCGGCACCACATTCGATCTCCAGGTCGAGCGCACGGTCCGTCTCCTCTCCGAAGGCGACGTGGCTGAGCATATAGGCGTGGAGATACCCCAGGGTGTCGCGTGGGTTGGATTTGAGACGGTGAACCAGGTGACGAACACAGGCGACCAGCCGTGGGAAAGAGACGACGGATTGCCCAGCATCTGGATTCTGGGCATGTATGAGCCGTTTGGCACGACCTACGTCGTGATTCCCTTCGAAGGCGAGGCCGGCGATCAGGTCGTCAATGATGAGTATTTCGGGAAAGTGCCGGCGGATCGTCTGGAGGTGCGGGACGGCTATATCCTGTTCAAATGCGACGGCGATTATCGAAGCAAGATAGGGCTCGGGCCGGAGCACGCCCCCTCGGTGATGGGCAGCTACAACGATGCGGAGCGCCTGCTGACGCTGGTGCAATACAACAAACCCGACGACGCGGACGACTACGTCAACAGCATGTGGGAAATCCAGGAGGAGCCGTACGGGGGGGACGTCGTGAACAGCTACAACGACGGAGCTCCCGAACCCGGCGTTCCGCCGCTGGGGGGGTTCTACGAACTCGAAAGCAGCTCTCCGGCCCTGCAGCTGGCGCCCGGCGAAAGCTATACGCACGCGCAGCGTACGCTGCATCT
>CAZART010000087.1:7549-22898 GCA_964487555.1 uncultured Rhodothermales bacterium | reverse complement strand
GCCGCCACGCCCTCGTAAAGGTCAAAGTCGCCGTAGGCTCGGCCGATCCGAACGTCAAAGGTAAGATCCTTCCGGTACGCCATGTCGCCGCTCCTTCACACCAGCGACACGTCTGACGAGATGTCGCTGCTCGCTAATTATCCACGTGCACTACAGGTCCCCGATCCGACCGAACTCAATAATATGATCGGCCGCGCGGAACGCCAACGCCTGAATGGTCATGGTCGGCTGTCCACGGCCAGAGGTTACAAAGCTGCTGCCGTCAACGATGAAAAGATTGCGTACGTCGTGGCTTCGATGATAGCGATCCACGACCGACGCCGAAGGGTCGTTTCCCATGCGGCACGTACCGAGAAGATGGGCAGCGACCGTCGTTTCCTGCACAGGCACCGTCCACACCTTCCCGGCGCCCGCCGCCTCGAGAATCTCGACACTTCTATCCAGAAAAAATTGGCTGATCGCGAGGTCGTCGGGATGATCCTTGTACGTCACGCGGATCGCGGGACGGTCCCACCTGTCCTTCACGTTCGGATCCAATGAAATGTTGTTCGTCTCCACTGGCAGCGACGTCGTGTGGCCGTTGACGGTCACGGTGCGCGTAAAATACTCGTGAAGCATCTGTTTGAATTCCCGACCCCACGTCGGCGCATCCGGAGGCAAGCCGGTCAGCGCAAACCCAAGCGGGTAAGCGCTGAGAAACGGCCGCGCATTCATTCCTCCTCCGCCGTAGTATCCGCGTGCAGGATCCGCGTCGTAGTAGTCCATGAGGATGCGCGTTACCTGCGCGCTCTTGTATTCGTTCAGCGGATGCTCGAACAATCCGTAGGCCAGCGTCTGGCAGTTGAACATCAGGTACTTGCCGACCTTCCCGCTCGAATTAGCGAGGCCGTCGGGATGGCGGCCGGATTCGGACATCAGCAGCAAGCGCGGCGTCTCTGCGCCATTGCCGCATAGGACGACGGCCTTCGCCTGCTGCGCGTGCTCCGTTCCTGCTCGATCGAGGTAGACGACGTCGCGGATTCGGCCTTCGGCGTCCGTGTCCAGCCGAACGACGGTGCTCTCCGGCCGGATCTCACAGCGTCCCGTTGCCTCGGCAAGAGGAATCATGCCGGCGAGTGTGGAAGACTTGGCGCCGAACTCGCATCCGAAGAGCATGCAGAATCCGCAGTGCCCGCACGCCGATCGGCCGTTGTACGGCTGAGAGAGGATCGCCATCGGAGCCGGCTGGGGATTCAATCCCAGCTTGCGGGCGCCTTTCTCGAACAGAACGCCGCCCGACTTATTCGGAAGCGGCGGCATCGGATACGGTTTGGAACGAGGAGGTTCCAAGGAGCCCGACGCGCCGGATACGCCGATTTCCCAATCGACTTTCGTGTAATACGGCTCCAGATCGTCATAGGTGATCGGCCAGTCATCGAATCCCGTTCCCTCGATGGAGCCGATCGTGCTTCTCTCTATGAAATCGATCGGCCGGAACCGCCAGTAATTGGCCGTAAAGTGAACGCTGCTGCCGCCCACCAGCCGCGCGTACAGAAGAGGAGGGAGGAAATCCTTCGGTTCGGCTTCCTCTTCTTCGGTACGCCGGAAGGTTTGTGGATACTCGCCCGCTGCGCCGCCAATCAGTTCCTGATTGAAGAGGTACGCCAGCTCGTCGTGCTTAAAATCGTTCGCGCGGAGATAGGGGCCCTGCTCCAGCACGACGACGTCGAAGCCGGCTGTTGCCAGCTCCTTCGCCATAACCCCGCCGGCCGCGCCGGATCCGATCACGACGAAATCGACCGGCCTGCGCGTGGCGAAGCGTGGAGCGCCCATCGCGGGCGATGGAGCTGACGATAGGCCATGTTCGTCATGATGTCGCATCAATCACGGCCCTCGTGCTCGTCGTAGTATCCGAACGGAGGCTGCCAGAAATGGCGATCGTCGAATCCGATCAAGTGCCAGCCTGCCTTGTCCCTGTTTCCGCCGTAGGACGGAAGGGCGAACATGCCCGCCAGGGTGAGATAGCGTAGTGTTCCGAAGAGGGGGAAGGAGGATCGAAAAGATATCTAAAACGCCGACCGGGAGCATCGACCTTTGGCGCATCGCACAGAGCCGCTGTCCGGCTTCGAGAGCCGTAATGTAGTGGAACGACGTGAACTCGTCGAGTCTTTTTATCCGGATCACCGGATCAACGGCACGGGTCGTCTCCTGCTCGGGATCGCATTCTACCGGACCGCCCCATCTGCATACCTGGCCGGCTGACCGCCTCGTCTCCGTTCCGACGCGGTCAAAATCCTGCGCGTGTCATCCGCACGTCGAAGGCTTCCGCAAATCGCACCGCGGCCTCGGGATTCGTGCGCAGGTACAGCGAAGGCTCGATGAGTTCCAGCTCCATGATCAACCACACGCCCGTCGGACCGCGAACGAGGTCGACGCGCGCGTAGAGCGGAGGCGGCTCGACCGCGTCGACCGCCAACCGGGCGGCGGCTTCCAGATCCGGTTTGGCCTCCGTGCGACGGATCGTGCCGCCGTGCTCTTCCTGGACGCGGAAATCCAGCTGCTTCGGAGTTTTCACGACGGCGTGGCTAAATACTCCTTCGAAGTAGAAGAGGGAATATTCGCCTTCGTCGAGGACTGATGGAACGAACGGCTGCACCATGAACGCAGTGTCCTGGAACGTCGCCGCAACGAGCTCTCGATCCGCTGCAGAAGCGTCGCGGACAAGCAGGAACGTCAGATCGGCACCGGCACCGACCACCGGCTTGATGATGATCCGATCCGTTCCGAAATGTAAGAAAAAGCTCTCGACGTGCTGCTTCTCCAGCCCGCGGCCGAACTTCGTGGGAACGATTGCGACCCCGCGATCCTCCAGATCGATCAGATAGGTCTTCGAGGCGTTCCAACGAACCAGGTGGAAAGGGTTGAGCAGATGCGTCTCTGAATCGATGCGTTCAAGTGCCGCCAGAAAGCGTTCTGCGTGTTTGTGATAGTCCCACGTCGACCGAACGAGGACGGCGTCGTAGTGGGACCAGTTCACGTCGGCGGTCCAGGGTACGAGGTCGACGCTCCAGCCTCGCTTACGGAACTCCGCTACGGCCAGCCGGTCGTCGGATATGTATCCGGTTAGATCTTCCATCGTAAGAAATGCACAGGACCTCACGCGTTTGACCTCGATGCGTGCCGTTCAGAAGGACGTTTCGCGGCGCCGCGAGAGCCGATGCCGGTAGACGTCGAGGATGACGGCTGCTACGATAACGGCGCCGGTGACCACTCGCTTCACGGGTTCAGTCGCGCCAATTTGAGCGAGTCCGAGCTGCAGCACGGCGATAATGAGTACGCCGAAGAACGAGTTTACGACGGATCCGCGACCGCCCATCAGACTCGTCCCGCCGACGACCACCGCCGCAATCGCCGCCAGCTCAAGGCCGCCGCCGGCATTCGGATCGGCGGAGCCCAGGTGGCCGACGTAAAATAATCCACCGAGGCCCGAAAGCAGGCCGGCGAGGGCGAACACGGCCAGCTCGATCGGCCTCGGATCGATCCCCGAGAGGCGGACGGCCTCGCGATTCGTTCCGATGGCGATGCAATACCGGCCAAATACGGAGCGACTCAGGACGAGCTGTCCTGCCCCCACGACCATCAGGGCCACGAAGAATGCCGGAGAGAGGCCGATCCCCTCGATAGGTGCACCCACGGCTTCCACGGCACCGCCGATATACACGGTGCGCGAGCCTGTGACGAGGTACGCGGCTCCGCGCGCGATCTCCAGCATCCCGAGCGTCACGATGAAGGAAGGAACGCCCCATCGTACCGTCACCGCGCCGTTCAAACACCCTGCGGCCAGCCCCACGCCCATCGCTGCCGACGCGGCTACCCAGAGCGGCAGACCCCAGTACATCATCACAACGCCGATCGTGGCGCCGCTTAGCGCCAGAACCGATCCTACGGAGAGATCGATCCCGGCGATCACGAGAACAAACGTCATCCCCACCGAGATGACGGTGAGCGCCGGTATCTGATTCGCCAGCGTTGAGAAGGTGACAGCGGTAAAGAAATGATCGCTCAGACTGCTGAAGAATGTGACAAGCAGCGCGAGCACGGCCAGCATGCCGAGGTACTCCACGAATCGCTTCATCCAGTCGAGTCGGCCGCTCGGTGCTCGATCAACCATCATCCCCTCTGCCCTCCATTTTCTCGGAGAGCCCGCGTCTTTCCGAAGGATGCAGATATGCGCTGATTGCGGCCGACATGATGGCATCCTCCGTCCACTCGCCCCGGCCAAATGTCGCCACCATTCGCCCTGCCGACATCACGCCAATCCGGTCACATATCGCCATCAGCTCGCGCAGCTCGCTCGATACGACCACTAGTGCCTTGCCCTTTGCCGCCATCTCGCCGAGCACGGAGTACACGGTTGCTTTCGCGTCGACGTCGATCCCGCGCGTTGGTTCGTCGAACAGGAGGATGTCGCTTTCCCGGAGCATCCACCGACCGATAATCACCTTCTGCTGGTTACCGCCGCTGAGCTCGCCGACGGGCTGCTCCGTGGTATGCATGTGTATTCCTAAGCGGCGCGCAATGGTATCCGTCGTCCGCTTCTCTCGATGGCGGTCGATCCATCCGCGGACCCTCTGCACGTCCTTGAGATTAGCGAGGGACGTATTGAGCCGAACGGATCTCGGAAGCAGCAAACCCTGCTCCTTTCGGTCTTCGGGAATCATCCCCAGTCCGGATCGTACAGCCTCTCGCGGATGCGTGAACCGCACAAGAGAACCATCCATGCCGATGCGAACCCCACCGCGGTCCGCCTGATCGGCGCCGAAGATGGCACGAAGCGTCTCCGTTCGCCCGGAACCGACGAGTCCGGCGATCCCGAAAATCTCGCCGCGACGAATCTCGAAGCCGACGTCGATCACCTCGTCTCCCCGTCCCAACCGTTCCACAACGAGGGCCACCTCGCCGATCGCTCGCGCCTCGAAGTCGTGCTTCTCCACGGCCGCCGTTCCGACCATACAACGAATAATTTCATCGAGCGCGATCCGGTTCACCTGTGCGGTCTTCATGACCCGGCCGTCGCGGAGAATCGTGACCCGGTCGGCGATGCGCCGGACCTCTTCCATGCGATGGCTGACGTAGAGGATCCCCACCCCCGCCGATTGCAGCCGTCGAATATGCGCGAACAGGATTTCGATTTCGGGATCGGTCAGCGCTGCCGTGGGCTCGTCGAGTATCAGGAGCCGGCATTCACGAGCCAGCGCCGCCGCGATTTCGACCAGCTGCTTCTTGCCGACGCCGAGACGGGCGACGGGCATCGTCGGATCGACGCCGGTCAGTCCCACGGCGTTCAGGGCCTGCGCTGCATCGGCGTGAAGCTTCGATCGACTCACGAAGCCGAATCGGCGAGGCAGGCGATTGAAGTACAGGTTCTCGGCGACGCTCAGCGTGTCGAGGAGGTTAAACTCCTGCATCACGATTTGCACGCCCGCTGCTTCGGCGTCGGATCTGGTGGCCGGCCGGAAAGGCACGCCGTGGAGACGCAGCGTGCCCGCGTCGGGACGCGTGAGGCCGCTGACGATGCGGTTTAGCGTGGACTTGCCGGCGCCGTTGGCACCAACCAGCGCGTGAACCTCGCCCTCCTCCACCGTGATATCGACGTCGATGAGAACCGGCGCGGCGTAATTCTTGCAAAGTCGGCGGATCTCAAGTACGAGAGCGCTCACGGCTTCAGCGTGCTTGCCGTTACGAGATCGACAGGGGTTTGGCGGTCTTCCGGCATGGTATCGCCATTTAGGATTTGCAGCGCGAATTCGATGCCGTAAACGGCAAGGCGGTCGGCGTGCTGGTCCGCCGTGGCGAGGATCCGTCCATCCCGCACCATTTCGCGTATAGCCTCGATGTTGTCGAAGCCGACGATTTTCACCGCGCCGGCTTTCCCGGCCTGGCGTACGGCGGCCGCTGCGCCCAGCGCCATATTGTCGTTCGATGCGAGGATGGCGTCGAGATCGGGATGTTCGCTGATGAGGGCGGCGCTCACCGTATTCGCGGCTGCCTGCTCCCACTGCGCACTCTGCACGTCAACGACTTCGATTCGGGCTTCACGCATGGCGTCCTCGAACCCGAGTCGGCGCTGCTGCGCGTTGTATGCGGTGGGTATCCCCTCGAGGATCGCCACGGTAGCAGCGGTGTCCAGCTCGCCGGCGAGCGCTTCGCCGACCATTCGCGCACCGGCCCGGTTGTCGGGACCGACGAACGGTATCTCGATGCCCTCGCGCTCAAGCGTCTCGTCATCCAGCTTGTTGTCGATGTTGATAACGACGATGCCGGCCGCGCGGGCCCTCCTCAGCACCGGCACCAGAGCCCGCGAATCCGCCGGAGCAATGACGATCGCGTCCACGCCTCGAGCGATCATCTGCTCGACGAGCGAGACTTGCTGCCCGAGATCGCTCTCGTTCCGGATGCCGTTGACGATGAGGTCGTAGCGTTCCGAGTGCTCGACCTGGTGCGCCTCGGCACCCTCCGCCATCGTGACGAAGAACTCGTTCGCCAGCGATTTCATAATCAACGCCACGGCGGGCTTCGCATCCGCTGCGGCCTGTTCCGGTTCGGTTTGATCGGAGGAGCAGGCCGCCCAGGCGAGCGATACCGCCACGATCAGCATCGCGGAGACGATCAGCATCGCAGAGCGGGAAACGTGCATCGTTGGAAAAAGAGACATCATTCTGTTGAAATCGCGCGATAGGTCATCGTCTTCTGAGTAAACGTATCCGGACGCACGTCTTCGTCGGCGGCCTTGCCGGGTTCGCAATCCAGCCGGAACACCGAAACGGAATCAAACGCAACGATACAGTAGAGCGTCCGCCCTCGAAGGAATCCGCGGTCGAATCCGGAAAGATCCAGATGCGCCGGTTCCACATTCGGTGTGTAGTCATACTGGATCTGGAACGTGTCCTCGTCGGCATCATCACCGAATATCCACAACGCCTCGCCTTCCTCTCCGAAGACGAATCGGGTCGTATCTTCGGCCCGCCAGTTTCCGATGAAGGCGCGGGCCTCCTCCACACTCACGGACCGCTGCGATTCGGACGTACAGGCGGACGTTGCCGATACGACGAGGACGATCAGGGCGACAAAAGATAGCGCGCGTGGCCGCATAGTGGAGGCATCGTTTATGAAAGTCCGAGGCGAAGCTGCCGGGCCGCCCGCTCGCCTTCCACATGGATCAAGTTCGATACGCTGAGACCGAGCAGACGTACGGGGCGCGGCGGTATCGGCTGCCGAAGAAGTCGGAAGGCGATCGAGCGGAGTTCGCCGGCCTCGTGGATATCGTGATGAACGGTGGTGCTCCTCGTCGTCTGCTCGAAGTCGTGATACTTGATCTTGAGCGTGATCGTACGCCCCGCGACACCGGCCGCAGACATTCGCTCCGATACGTGTGCGGCAATATCGGCGATGCGCTTCTCCATATCATCGAGCCTCCTCAGATCCTGCGAGAAGGTGCGTTCGGCCCCGACGGATTTTCTCACGCGGTTCGGCTGCACCTCTCGGTGATCGTCACCCCGTACGATGCGATAGAAGAACCGGCCGGTTTTCCCGAAGCGGGAAACGAGATCTTCTTCGGAGCGCGCGAGAAGATCGGCGCCTGTATAGATGCCGAGCTCCTTCATCTTTGCCGCCGTGGCACGCCCAACGCCGTGGAAGTTCTCGATCGGAAGCCGCTCGATAAAAGCCGCTGCATCGCCGGGCCGAATCACGTAGAGTCCGTCCGGCTTGTCGACGTCCGACGCCATCTTCGCCAGAAACTTGTTGAATGATACGCCCGCCGAGGCCGTGAGGCTCGTTTCGGCGCGAATATCCTCCTTGATGCGGCGGGCAATCTCCTCGTCCGAGCTGCCTTCTCTGGGTTGTGTAACGTCGAGATAGGCTTCGTCGAGCGAGAGGGGTTCCACGAGATCCGTGTAGGATCGGAACACGTCGCGTATCCGGCGGGATACGTCCTTGTATACCTCGAATCGCGGCTTGACGAACAGTAGTTCGGGACACCGCCTCTTCGCGGTGACCGACGGCATCGCCGAGCGAACGCCGAATTCGCGTGCCTCGTAACTCGCTGCCGCGACGACCCCACGACGGCTCGAACCGCCTACGGCCACCGGCTTTCCGCGCAGCTCCGGCCGGTCCCGCTGCTCGACCGACGCAAAAAAGGCGTCCATATCTATGTGGATAATACTTCGCATTTAAGAACGGTTTCGGAGACCTCGCCCGAGGTGTGCGGCGACCTAAGGGCGGCCCACCCTGCCCCATCTCCCACTATCTCTTGGCGGATTCTGTGACGATTTTGCCCAACTATATGTTACAGAATCATCACTCTGCCTTATCATCCCGGTTCGCAATTTATGGATTGCAGGCGGCGTCGGGTTGGACGGTTTACAAAAGACCGCGATTTCGACGCCGGCTACTGCGAACACCGCCCATTTAAACAACCCGTAACGAAAGCATATGAAACGCAATATACTTGTGCTGGTCCTGACTCCACTCCTGCTTTTATTCGCCTGCGCCCCCGCCGACGAAGACGGGCTGGAAGGTGATGTCGATACGCTTGGAGTGGTGACCGAACAGGAGATGGCTGAATTCCGAGCAGAAGTCGACGAGACGCTCATGGAGGTCGATATGAAGCTTGATTCTCTGCAGGCATGGGCTGAAACGGCCGGAGAAGATGCAGGAGACGAAGTGGACAGCACGCTCGCAAGTCTACGTGAACAGCGCGACGCCGTGCAGCAAAACATTCAGCAACTCGGAATGGCCGCGGAGGAGAGCTTCGAAGACGTGCGCGCGGACATCGAACGCGAGATGGACGAGCTGGAAGATGACGTCCAGGCGGCGTGGGATCGCTACGCCGGCGAAGACGGCAACAGAGATGCGACCTGATGCGCGTCCTTTTTGCTACGAATCTCACGGAACCCGTCTCGCTTACGGATAAAGTCGAAGAGCTCGCGCGTCTACTCGACGCCGAGCTTTTCGTGCTTCATGTGATGTCGCCGGCGCCCGCCGCATCGGTCGCGCCGATCGATCCCATGACCGGCCTGAGCGGGTTCGCACCCTACACGCTCTACGATCCGCAAATCGAAGCGAATATCGAAGAAGCGGAGGAACACGCCTTTAAGGCATTTCTGATCGACCGCTTCAGCGTTCCCGTACACGCAGGCCTCCGCAAGGGCGATCCGGCGCCCGTCATCCTGGAGGACGCGGACGAGCATGACGTAAGTTACATCGTAGTCGGCAAGCGCCGACACGGACGCCTTGAGCAACTCCTTGTGGGCAGCACGGCCCAGGATGTGATCAAGAAATCGACGCGACCGACGATCGTTGTTCCTGTCGAAGAGTCGTCGGAGGAGCACGAGTAGCGCCTGGGGCAACCCAATAGGCCGGGGAGAGGGTGCGCTAACCGCTTCGATGCCCGGCGGGAGGCCGCCTCTATGATGCCGTTTCTCCCGATTCGGAGATCACCTGGATTTTGACCTTAGCGTTGATCTCGCGGTGGATCTTCACGGTGGCCGTGTAGACGCCGATCATGCGAATGTCCTCGTCCAGTTCAATATCGCGGCGGTCGACCTCAAACCCCTGCTTGTTGAGTTCGAGGGACACTTGCTGGGACGTCACCGTGCCGAAAATTCGATTTTCTTCGCCGGTCTTGGCGGCGATAACGACCTGGGCGCCCTCCAGCTGCTCCTTGATGGCGGCTGCATCTTCCCGCACTTTCGCAAGTTTGCGGGAGCGCTGGCGCCGGATCTCCTCCTGATGGCGAACAGCACCCTGGGAGGCCACGCGGCCCAGACGCTGCGGAATCAAGAAGTTGCGTCCGTAACCGTCCTTGACCGTCACGATTTCTCCTTCTTCGCCGAGATTCTCGACGTCTTTGAGCAGTATCAGTTTCATCGTCGTGTGGTTCTGGTGCGTACGTGCTTAGGCGTGACCCGACCTATCGGATATTGTCGGCCACAAACGGAAGCAGCGAAAGATGACGGGCTCGCTTCACGGCGCGCGTCAGCTGACGCTGAAATTTCGCGGGGACGTTCGTGATGCGTCGTGGCAGAATCTTGCCCTGCTCGTTCAGGTAGCGCTTCAGCAGTTCCACATCCTTGTAGTCAACGTACTCGATAGACTCGGTATCGAAGCGGTTGTCGGCCATGGGTAGGTGTCAGGTAGATTGTTGGGGGGGGGGGATCGAGGGTCGAGGATCGAGGGTTGGGGATCGAGGGTTGGGGGTGGGTTAACCCTCGATTTCCTCTTCCTCTTCTTCTTCCAATTCTTCTTCCAATTCTTCGTCGTCGTCTTCCTCTTCCTCGGCAAGGGCTTTCGCTTTTGCCTCAGCCTCATCGGCAAGACGCTTCTTCCCGGCGGCTTTCGCCTCTTCCCAGCTCCGAAGCATTTTCGAATCCATCTTCAGCGTGAGATACCGAAGAATGTCGTCTTCAATCGTCAACGCGCGCTCCAGGCGGACGATTAGATCACCCTCTGCCTCGAAGTAGAGGTTGACGTAGTAGCCGTTGCGCTTCTTCTTGATCGGAAAAGAAAGACGACGGGATCCCCATTCGTCGACCTCGAGGATGTTGCCGCCGTTCTCTTCAATGAATTTGTGGACGCGCTTTACGAGACCCTTGATCTGGTCGTCGCTGAGAACGGCGTTGATGATGTACGTAAGCTCGTACGTCTGCTTGGGCATGGTTCCCCGTGGGATAATCGATGGCGGATTACGCCCTCCGCTCATGTCGGAGAGCAGGGATTGTATGTCTTGGTCCGGCGGCGGCGCGGCATGCCGTGGAACGGCCCGAATAGAGCGCGAATTCGCGAGACCGGCCCTATCTACGTGAGCGCCGGCGCTACGTTCCAGGCCTACGGGTGTTTGTCCGGACGGTCCACCTTTTTCTTCTCCTCTTCTTGCGGATCGTACAGCATGCCCGTGCAGAGGCACATTTTCCGGTCCGTGCGGCTGAGCACGTCGTAGTTCGGGCAGCTCTGGCAGCCCGACCAGAACACGTCGTCGGTAGTCAGCTCGGAGAAGGTGACGGGCTTATATCCGAGTTCCGAGTTGATCTTCATCACGGCCAGGCTCGTCGTGATGCCGAAGATCTTGGCCCCGGGATAGTTCTCGCGCGACAGCTCGAAGATGCGCCGCTTGATCTTCTTGGCGAGGCCCATCTTGCGGAAGTCGGGCGAAACGATGAGACCGGAGTTCGCCACGTACTTGCCGTGACTCCACGTTTCGATGTAACAGAACCCGGCGAGACGTCCGCCGACGAGCGCGATGACGGCTTTGCCCTCCTCCATTTTGGACTGAACGTACTCGGGCTTACGCTTCGCGATCCCCGTGCCACGCGCCATTGCGGCCTCTTCGATGAGACTGCAGATTTCCGCCGCATACCGGTAATGCTCGGTCCCGGCGACGAGAATTTCGGCTTCTTCGATCACGTCGACACTTTCGACGGGAATGACGTCGGTTCTGGGCATTTCTGGGGAATTCTGCCTTGAAAAAGAACGACAGGTACATCGGAATGCCGGGCAATGATCCGTCCAAAGCACCGCGGAAACGCTTCCAGCGCGGAAAAAGGGAGAGAAGGGGAAGAGAGGAGAGAAAAGGGAGATTGAAAGGTGCTGGAAACGGGACCGGTGGAGTCGATCGACCAATGTCCTACGATTCCCCTAAACCGGCGAGCTTCTCGGCATGCTCCATCGTCCGCAGCGCCCCGATGATGCCGTCGAGTTCGCCCTCGATCACCTTATGAAGCGGATAGTTTTTATCGTCACCTTCGAGGCGGTGATCCGTCACGCGGTCCTGCGGAAAGTTGTACGTGCGGATCTTGGCGGAGCGGTCGCCGCTACCGACCATTGATTTCCTGGCCTCGCTGCGCTCGGCATTGCGCCGCTCCAGCTCCTGTTCGTAGAGCCTGGATCGAAGCACCCGCAGCGCTTTGTCTTTATTTTTGTGCTGGCTCTTTTCGTCCTGACAGGTTACGACCAGCCCGGTAGGGATGTGCGTGATGCGAACGGCGGAGTCCGTCGTATTGACCGACTGCCCCCCCGGACCGCTGGATCGGAAGACGTCGATTTTCAAGTCGTTCTGGTTTACCGCCACGTCAACCTCCTCCGCCTCCGGCAGCACGGCAACCGTAGCGGCGGACGTGTGCAGCCGCCCGCTGGATTCGGTAGCCGGTACGCGCTGTACGCGGTGCACACCGCTTTCATATTTCAGCTTGCCGAATGCTTCGTGCCCCTGCACGCCGGCGATTATCTCCTTGAATCCGCCCTGCGTGCCCGGTGACGCCTCTATGACTTCGACCCTCCAGCCGTTGGTCTCCGCGTACTTCTGGTAGAGCCGGAATAGATCGCCCACGAACAGCGCCGCCTCATCTCCCCCGGTGCCCGCACGAATTTCGATGATGGCATCCTTGACGTCCTCCGGATCTTTTGGGACGAGCTGAAAACGCAGCTCTTCCTCAATCACCGGAAGCTTCTTTTCGACCTCTTCGAGCTCGGTACGCGCCATTTCCGCCAGCTCGTCATCCGATTCCTCCCGTACCATCTGACGCAGCTGATCGCGCTCGTGGAGGAGCCGTTCGTACCGCTCGATGGACTTCACGACGTCCTTCATGCCCGTGTGCTCACGACCGAGCTCCTTCATTTTCTGTGGATCGGTCGCGACCTCAGGCTGCGACATGAGCTGGTTGATCTCATCAAATCGCTCCTTGATATCGGTCAGTGTCTCGAGCTTGATCATCGCATGGAATGGGTACGGAAGGAGTGGGCAACAAGAACGCGGATGCGTTTATGATGTTCGATCCTATACGGCCGTCCGAATACCACGTCGCGTCTCACCTTGGGAATGAACGACGCTCGGCGCTCCTATATCTGCCGTTCAAGGAGGTTCTCGGATGCCTTAATCGGGAGGTGAAGGGCGCTCCTATTTCGGCCGTTCAAGGCCGCAACGGCGCCGGTTCCTGGGCCGGCGATGCCAACACCGCCCGCGAATATCCGCTCGAATCCCTCGAGTACGATTCGTTCGCCCTTCATATACGCGAGGGACCCGCCGGGCAGCCGAGCGCACGAGTGCACACCTCGATGCATAGTAGGTTTAAAGGGGAATTCTACTCCACCGTCACGCTTTTGGCGAGGTTTCTCGGCTGGTCCACGTGGCAGCCGCGCATCACCGCGATGTGATACGACAGGAGTTGAAGTGGAATCACCGTGAGCAAGGGAGACAGGAATTCTTCGGTCTTCGGGATGCGTAAGACGTATTCGCAGAGCGCGTCGAGTTCGCCGTTGCCGTCATCCGTGATGGCAATGACGGATCCCTCTCGCGCTGCGACCTCTTCGATGTTCGAAACCACTTTGTCGTAGGTCCGGTCGCGCATGGCAATAAAAACGACGGGCATGAAGCGGTCGATCAGGGCGATGGGGCCATGTTTCATCTCCGCAGCAGGGTATCCCTCCGCATGAATATAGGAGATTTCTTTAAGCTTGAGGGCACCCTCGAGGGCTACGGGGAAGTTGTAGCCTCTTCCCAGGTACAGGAAGTTCGATGCGTAGCGGTACGACCGCGCCATCTCGCGGATCGGTTCGTCCAGTTCGAGTGTCTGCCGGATTTTCTCCGGAATCGCATTCAGAGATTCGTAGTGCTGCGCCAGCTCGGCATCCGTCAGGGTTCGCCCTTCGGCCAGCTTCAGCGCGATCATGGCGAGCACCATCACTTGCGCCGTAAACGCTTTCGTGGAGGCGACGCCGATCTCGGGTCCGGCATGCAGGTAAACCCCTGCGTCCGTCTCCCGCGCGATCGTCGAGCCGACTACGTTGCATATCCCCAGGCAGAGGATACCCTTCTGCTGCGCCTCCCGGACCGCCGCCAGCGTGTCGGCCGTCTCACCGCTCTGGGAGAGTACGAGCACGACGTCGCCTTCGCGGAGAATCGGATTGCGATAGCGAAACTCGCTGGCGTATTCTACCTCCACCGGAATGCGTGCGAACTCCTCGATCAGGTATTCGCCGACGAGCGCTGAGTGCCACGACGTTCCGCATGCAGCGATAATGATGCGCTCGGCCTTGCGAAGCCTGTCAAGCACGTCGATCAAGCCTCCCAGCTTGATGGTGTTTTCATCGAGCCGAACGCGCCCTCGGATGCAGTTCTCGAGAGATTCCGGCTGCTCCATAATCTCTTTCAGCATGAAGTGATCGTAGCCGCTCTTCTCGATCTGTTCGAGATCCCACTCCAATTCGTGGACCTCCTTTTCAAGCGGCGTGTTATCGATCGTCTTCACCTCGTAGCCGGCGCGCCGTACGATCACCATCTCCCCATCGTTCAGGTACACGACCTGGCGCGTATGCTCCACGAGTGGGGCGGCGTCGGAGGCAATGAAATACTCGCCTTCGCCGACACCGAGAATCAAAGGGCTTCCCTTCCGGGCGGCGATGAGCAGATCAGGGTCGTCGCCGGAGACGATCGCGATGCCATAGGTCCCGACGACCTGTGTGAGCGCCTGCCGGACCGCCTCCTCGAGTGGCAGGCCGGTCGACCGCTTGACCTCGGCGATGAGCTCCACCAGCACCTCCGTATCCGTCTGGCTCTGAAAGGTGATGCCCTTCTTCTTCAGGCGCTCGCGGAGGGTCGCATAGTTTTCGATAATGCCGTTATGGACGAGGGCGAAGGCCTCAAAATCGTCCGTGTGCGGATGTGCATTGACGTCATTCGGAACGCCGTGCGTCGCCCATCTCGTGTGGCCGATGCCGACCGTCCCCTTTATCGGCCGCTCTCCGAGTGCCGCGACGAGCTCGCTCACTTTGCCCTTTTGCTTACAAACGACGAGTCCGTCGTCATTGACAATGGCGACGCCGGCCGAATCGTAGCCTCGATATTCCAGACGCTGCAGTCCGGTTACGAGGATCTCCGGTGCTTCCTGTTCTCCGATGTAGCCGACGATTCCACACATATGATTTCAGATTTGGAAGGAGATGTTGCCGGGATACGCAATGCGGCCGTCGCAAAGACATGTTCTATCCGCCGCCGCGCACGCAAGACCATAGTACTGGGAAAGCACGGCATGTTGTCGTGCCGGAGTGATACCTCTCCGGATTATTACAGAAGCTTTTGCCGGCAGGAATCGCGCTCACGACAGCCGCCGCGCGCGCCGCCTTCATCTTCCCGCACCGGTCCGTTCGCTGCCGCGGCGGGCGCATGCGTCACCGTCACCGCGGCGCATGCAACACCGTCACCGCGCCGCATTCAACACCGCCCACGCGCGCGAGCGCAACGCCGCCAACTCAGGCGATCGCAACACCGCCAAAGCGCGCGAGCGCACCCGCCAAAGCGCGCGAGCGCACCCGCCAA
>CAZART010000087.1:0-7449 GCA_964487555.1 uncultured Rhodothermales bacterium | reverse complement strand
CCGCCAAAGCGCGCGAGCGCACCCGCCAAAGCGCGCGAGCGCACCCGCCAACGCGCGAGCGCATCACCGCCAATGCGAACGAGCGCATCACTGCCGACGTGGGCGAGCGCATCACTGCCGACGCGGGCGAGCGGATCGCTTCCAACGCGGGTGCATGCATCTATGCCGACATCTGGGGCTGACGGACGGTTCGCCCGAGTGCTTCGGCGATGATGCGGATCTGCTTCATCAGATCGACGAACTGATCGAAGTAAAGGGACTGCGGACCGTCGCTCTTGGCCGAGTCCGGATCGGGGTGCGTTTCGACCATGATCCCGTCGGCGCCGGCAGCCACAGCGGCACGCGCCATCGGAATGACCTTGCCGCGGATTCCCGTGCCGTGGCTCGGATCCACGATGATCGGCAGGTGGCTGATCTTCTTGATCACTGGAACCGCAGACAGATCCAGCGTATTGCGCGTATAGGTTTCGAACGTGCGGATGCCGCGCTCGCAGAGCATGACGTTCGAGTTGCCGTTGGACAACACGTACTCGGCGCTCATGAGCCATTCGTCGATGGTCGCAGACGGACCGCGCTTCAGAAACACCGGCTTATCCGATTTACCTACTTCTTTGAGCAGCGGGAAATTCTGCATATTGCGGGCGCCGATCTGAAAGACGTCCGTGTACCGGTGAATCAGATCGATCTGGCCGATATCCATTACCTCGGTGATCACGTTGAGGCCGTGCCGATCGGCCGCCTCCCGCATGATTCTGAGGCCCTCTTCACCGAGACCCTGGAATGAATACGGCGACGTGCGCGGCTTGAATGCACCCCCTCGAAGGAACGTAGCGCCCTGCTCCGCCACGTGCGCGGCCGACTTCTCCATTTGATCCTCATCCTCGACCGAACACGGACCTGCCATGACCACGACCTCCTCTCCGCCGATGCGCACGCCGTTCACTTCGAGTATCGTGTTCTCTTTCTTCCAAGATCGGCTCGCGAATTTGTAAGGCTCGGTTACGCGGTAGACGTCCGCAACGCCGTCCAGCACCTTGATGTGGCGCGTGTCGAATTCAGGCTTGACGCCGATGGCGCCGAGTACGGTCTGGCTCACGCCGCTCGAACGGTGCACGTCGAATCCGAAGTCGTTCAGCCGTTCAATGACGGCCTGAACGTCTTTCTCGTCTGCGCCGGGGTTCATTACCACTACCATAGTTTCAATCGGAATTATGCTACGTGCGAGCCGGGGATAGGGAATCGGAAATTGGTGATGGCGTGTGCTGTCTGAACGCCGTGCCGGCTGGAAGAGATTCAATCCCCCGTTACCTATCTCCCACCTAGGCCCGATTCAGCGATATCGTTCCAACGTAAACTTCTCTCCCAAATATCTTCTCCGCACCTCCTCGTCCTCGGCCAGCATTTCGGACGTGCCTTGCATGAGGATGTGTCCTTCGTACAGCAGGTAAGCGCGGTCGGTGATGGCCAGCGTCTCGTGAACGTTGTGATCCGTGATCAACACGCCGATTTCGCGAGATTTCAAACCGGCCACGATCGACTGGATGTCTTCCACGGCGATGGGATCAACGCCCGCAAAAGGCTCATCCAGCAGAAAAAACTGAGGGTCGCTAGCCATCGCCCGCGCAATTTCGGTGCGGCGGCGCTCACCACCGGAGAGCGCAAAGCCTTTGGACTTTCGGACCTTTCCGAGACCGAATTCCTCGATGAGATCCTCTACGCGATGATATCTTTCGTCCCGCGCCAGTGCCTGGAATTCGAGGACCGCGTGCAGGTTGTCCTCCACGGTAAGGTGCTGGAAGATGGAGGCTTCCTGCGCTAGATATCCGATGCCGCGGCGCGCACGCTTGTACATCGGCAGGTTCGTGATTTCGTGATCGTCGAGGTGGATGCTGCCCGCGTTTGGGCGGATCATACCCACAATCATATAGAACGTGGTCGTCTTCCCGGCCCCGTTGGGGCCCAATAGACCGACAATCTCGCCTTGCGAGACGCTGATGCTGACGTCCTCCACGACGGCGCGCTTCTTATAGCGCTTCGTCAGATTCCGCGCCTCAAGCACGAGCCGCTTTCGGGTCATTTCGGCCATCTGGATACCGTCTTCTCGTGTGCTGTTCGTCGGGAACGGCCGGCTATTCATCAACGCCTGCATCGTCTGCATCGGAAGCCGTTTTCGCGGGGCCGCCTCTAGCCTGATCTTCCGCGGCGAGCTCCGTCGCCTCCGGGGCGAGGCCAATGGATAACGGCCGTCCCTCCTCGCCCTGATCTAATCCACGAAGGGCGACGGTGCCGAGAAGGTCGGCGCGGCTTGGGCGGCGATCCGGAATCCACCGAAAGCCCTCCAGACGGAAGTTTTCAGGAATGAGATTTTCGGAATAATACGTCCCTTCGGTTCCTCTAATGGCAGAAAGCCGAGAAATCTCGTCGTTCTCAAAATAGAAGATGATGCGGTCAGCCGACATTTGAACGGCGCCCGCCGGCTCGTCATTCTCGTTGCCTCTATAGTTAATCGCTTCCGCCTGGGGTCCGATCGAGAGCGTGCGCAGCGTATCCGAATCGAAGCTAGCCACAAGATGACGGCCCTTGAGCTGTTGGATCCGCTGGAGCGCGGAGTCCAACCGTGCGACAAACGCATCGCTGCGCACCCAGAGCGTATCGACAGATCCCCCGCGCGCTCTGATACGCAGTGTGTCGCCGGTGACCTGGTTGTCTTTGAACCAGGCTGCGGGGTTTCGAAAGAGCCGCACCTCCTCGAAGAGGCTATCATCCGCCAGCGCGATGCGATCGTACACCACCGAGTCGGCCACAGAAGCGAGATCACGCTGCCAGATCCGCACGGAATCGAGGGCGACGAGCCTCCGCAGCGAATCTTGTCGAGAGGACTCGAGGATCGTTGCGCGAATAAGGAGCGTGTCGACGTCCGCGCTTGTGGAGTCGTACCGAAGCTGTACGAGAAGCGGCGTGCCCTCGATGCGGCTGAAGGAACTTTGCTCATCATTGAAAACACGATCGCCGAACAGCAGGGTTCGTGTCAGCGAGTCAGCTTCCTCCGCGCCGTCGTCGCCGGTGCGTTCGATAAAGACATTCCCCCGGCCTATCGACACGTCCGTATCGCGCAGGTAGGTTACCGAATCGGCCTCGAGGTGCGTGTGGTCTTCGTCGAGCACCACGTCGTGATAGAACTCCGCTCGCTTTTCATCCGACCAATACTCCCCCTCGCGACTTCGCAGCGTCGCCGAGCTGTCGATGAGCGTGACGCCTTCGGTGAACTGCGCCCGCTTCTCGCGTGTGAAGTACAGTCCGGAAGGTGCGTAGACGACGACGTCGCCGTCCGAGAGCCGAACGCTGCCCCGCCCGCGCCCCGTTTTTGTGCGGCTATTGTAGAGTACGGAGTCGGCCCGAAGCGAGTCGCCTCGTTCGACGACGAGCACGTCGCCGGTGAAGAGGATTTCGCGGCGGTCGATGTACTGTGTGGCGCGTCTCGCCCAAAGGCGCGTGTCCTCCTGGCGCAGCTCAACGTTGCCAATGAGCCGCCGGACGCGCTCTCCGTCGACGACGTCGCCCTCGCCCATATCGGCGCTGATCGATACTTCCCGCGTGCGAGTCGTATCGTTGCGCGCCGCATCGGTCTGCGTGGTATCGGGGCGCTCCTGCCCCACGACGTCCCCGACGAGGAGAACGATGCACACCGCTATGAAAACCGCTCTCCACGCCAATATATCAACCCTCGCTGCCATCTAACTCCGTCGTAAACCATCCATCCTCCACCCTCCAGGATCGATCCTCGATCATCGATCCTCGATCCTCGAATCCCCTTCCCCTTCCCCTTCCCCTTCTTCCTCTTCCTCCACCTGAACCTGCCCCGTCACGCGCGTCAGTGAATACGTTTCCAAATCCTCATCCGCCACGAGATTATAGCCCTGAATGCGTTCCTTCGGCGTGTTGATGCGTGCGAAGCCGGGGGTTCGTATGGAGCGGTCATCCTCCAACCATACCAGGTGCTCGCTCTCTAGTGTTTTATCATCGGGCGTGTTGACGACGACATTGCCTCGAGCCTCGAAGCGCCGATCCTTCTCATGGAGGATGAGACGGTTCGCCTGCACCGTTGCCGACGTGTCCCCTTCCTCATCATATAGATAAGAAAGGACGCGCCGCCCGGTCGTATCACCGTGCATGACGGTGTAGGTGCTGTCCTCCGTCTCGTAGATAGCCATGTAGTCGGCAAAAATCTCGATGCGCGGGCGGCTCGCATCGATCCGACCGCCCGCCTCCGAAACCACGTAATGAACGTCCCAACTTTGCTGCGTGGGCTCGATCTCAGATCGCACGTCGTCCAACGAGGGCGGTGCGGCTTCTTCCGAGCAGGCGGCCGTCGCGAGACCCAGTGCTGCAATCAGGCATGTGAGGAAATAAGGACGCATTCAGGCCGCCTCTGGCAATGAGTGAGAAAGAAGCCGGCTAAACGTCGGCGAATTCACCCGGTTGGAGGAGGCCATAGCCGGCGGTGACGTCCTTGCCGCATTGCTGGAGCAGCTCGGAAACCTCCCGGCACATCGATTCGAGATCAAGCCGGGAGACCGCGTTCGCAGGAGCGTAGATGCACGAGGCGATCCGTTTTGTAGACACCGTCGTCTTCGTCAGGAGGCTGTCTTTAACTGGATTTACGATCGGCTCTTCGGTGGGGACGTCGTCCTCGCGTACGCGGCACCCTACGAGCAGATCCTCGAGGTCAATGGATTGTCCCCCCTCGTTGAAGACGAACTGCTCACCCGCATGCCCGAGACGGAATACGAAATGATCCGTCCCTGCGAGATCCACATCCCACAGAGAAATCGGAATAACATGCTTGAGGCTCAGGTAATTACAGACGTCGACGGCGGCGTTGATGCGTGGAAACCGGTAGTTCTCGGTGGTAGCGGCCGCGCGAATCAGATACTCACTGGCCGGCTTGCCGCGGCCGGTCGGTTTGTAGCCGCCGTTACGGAGGATGTCGCGAGCCGCCAGGCGGCGGGCTTCTTCGTCCGGCGAGAGCACGGCCGTTCGGCGCTCGAGAAGTTCGCTGAGAAGCTCGTCGAATCCCTTCGGGTAGCGCCCGATTTGGACGGACTCGGCGCGGACAATTCCCAGCAGAACGTTTTCGCGAGGAACGGCATGGCGGACGGATATCATGTGAAGCGGATCTTTGCTGCGTAATTTGCAATATTATGGCTGGGCATGCGCGACGCTTATCGTCGTATCACTCACGGTCAAGCAAATCGGCCAAATTCTTAATTCACGCCGGAAAGGGCCGATACCGACAGTCAGGTACGTCACGATGCGCTAGACCGAGTATACCATTATGACCAACGCTGCTATGAATTTTTCGATTGAGCCCGTTACCCAGGAGACGGTAACTGTCAAGATTGGCAAGGCGCTTGACTTCCGCAATGCAGCGGATTTTAAGACGACGTGCCAGGAGCAGGTACAGTCCGGGGCGCGGAATTTCATTCTGGACTTCTCGGAGACGGGGATTCTCGACTCTACGGGTCTGGGATCCATCTTTTCCCTCTACCGGCAGGTGTCGCCGCTGAACGGGCAGGTCGTATTTGCCTCGGTGTCGCGGCCGGTACAGGTCGTCGTCCAGCTGACGCGGACCTATAAGGTCTTCCGTCAGTTCCCGTCCGTCGACGCGGCCCGCGAGGCGCTTCCTTAGTCTAGCTCGGTATCTGCTTCTCTCGGCTAGCACGAGCCGTGCATGTGCGCACTGTGCTCACGCGACATCACGGCCTTTGCATGTTGACCGGCGTCAATTCGCCAACGCCTCCTTTCATGGACACTATTACGCATCGCTTCAGCGATCCGGATACCCTGATCGACCGGGTGCACTCGGTCTTCGATGACTGGGGAGAGAACGATACTCTACCCAACGGCATCGACGCCGATCTCGTGCACCGATTGAAGCTGGCCATCCACGAATGGTTGGCGAATCTGGTCCAGCATGCGGATTTCCTGGACCGGCGACCCGACATCGCCATCACCATCCGATCTGTTCCAAGAGGCGTGGAGTGTGTGATTGATGATAATTCAGAAGGATTTGACCTCAACGGTCATCTAACAGCGAAGCCCGGCGTCATCGATGCATTTCCGGAGCGTGGTATGGGCCTGTTGATGATCAAGGCCTGCACCGAAGAGCTTTCCTACGAAGAACTGGACAGCTCGCGTCATCGCCTTCAATTCACCGTTACATCGGACCGGGATCCATGGCTGAACATTCCATTTTAGTTGTAGAGGACGAGCATACGCTGCGCCGTCTTCTGGAGTACCGGCTCGGCAAGCAGTACGACGTACGCACCGCCGCCAACGGCGAGGAAGCGCTCCAAAAGGTGCAGGAGAGCGTCCCCGATCTCATCATCTCGGACATCATGATGCCGAAGATGGACGGCTTCGCGTTGCAGGCCGCCCTCCAGAAGCAGAAGAATACGCGAGCGGTACCCTTCATCTTCTTGACGGCCAAGGCCGACGAGCAGAGCCGGACCAAGGGCATGCGGACCGGCGTCGACGACTACATCACGAAGCCTTTCGACATCGAGCAACTCCTCTCGCGGATCGAGCGGCTTCTGGAGCGCACGAAGATCTATCAGACGCAGCTCGACGCCAAGATCGGCAAGGACTTCTCGCAGAAGCTCATGCCGAAGAAACTGCCGTCGGTGGAAGGCTACCGGCTCTATTTCCACAACAGCCCGCGCGAGCACGGTGGCGGCGACCTGTTCGACTGGACGGAGTCGCGGCCCGGCAGCTACTTCTTCACCATCGGCGACGTGATGGGCAAGGGGTTGCAGGCAAAGTTCTACGCCTTCAGCTTCCTTTCGTACGTTCGCGGTACGCTGCACGTGATGCTCCAGGGCGAGAAATCCCCGGCCAAGCTGATGCAGCGCGTAAATCAAGTCCTGATGCAGGACGAGTTCATGGACGAGACCTTTGCATCGCTCTTGCTGTTCGAGTGGAACGCCCTCGAACACACGATCACCTATTCGAATGCCGGTCACTGCCGGCCGATCCTGCTCACGTCTGAGGGGGCCAATGTGGTCACCTACAGCGACATTATACTCGGCCTCGATCCGGAGGCCGAATTCAAGGACACCACCGTCGAAATTCCCCGCGGCGGCTCATTGATCGTCTACACGGACGGCTTGATCGAGCAGCGCCTGGAGACCGGGCAGATGGTCGGCGAACAGGGCATCATGGATTACGCTTCGTCGGTCATCGGCTCGCGTGAGCCGGTCGAAGACCTCCTGGGCAATATCCTACGCAACAGCGACCCCCCTGAGTTCGGCGACGATATTCTGGTGTTCTGGATGAAACGGGATTGACGTACGGGACGTGTTGACGTGTTGACGTTCCGTGGGCGGGCGCGTCGTACATCGCCGGCGGGGCCTATGCCTCCTACTTCGCGCATTGACGCGATTGACGGTG
>CAZART010000086.1:15401-22961 GCA_964487555.1 uncultured Rhodothermales bacterium | reverse complement strand
TGCAGGCGCTGGCCGAGCAGAGCCGCGTCGTTCGCCTCCCGCTGAACCGAATCGGCACCATCTCGAAGATCCGAAAGACGAGCGCGAAGCTCGCACAGGAGCACGAACGCGCCCCGAACATCGAGGAACTCGCGAAGGAGCTCGAGATCGACGTCGAGAAGGTGCGCGAGGCGATGCAGCACACGGGGCGGCATCTTTCGATGGATGCACCCTTCAACGAGGACGACGACAACAGTCTCCTCGACGTGCTTCCGGATGACGAAGACACCCAGCCGGACGAGACGCTCCTCGACGAGTCGGTGAAGATCGACATCGAGCGCGCGCTGAGCTTGCTGCATCCCCGGGAAGCCGAGATCACCCGCCTCTACTTCGGTATCGGCCGAGAGCATCCGCTGACGCTCGAGGAGATCGGGCAGCGCTTCGGCCTCACGCGCGAGCGCGTGCGGCAGATCAAGGAGAAAGCGCTCCGCAAGCTCCGCCAGAAGCATCGTCGCGAAGAGCTCCAGATGCATATTGGCTGATTTGCGGCTTGTAAACGTTATTAAAGGCACGTCCCATCATTCGGGGCGTGCCTTTTTTGGTGGGAGGTGGGATGTAGGAAGTGGAGGATAGTGTCGCATGTTTTGCCGTACCATCCACCACCTCCTACCCCCTACCTACCGTCAGCATGAAGCTCTGCATTCTCGAAGACCGCTACGACGGAAGCTCCTCGCCGATGGCGGACTACGATCCTCAGTCGCATCCCGCGTACTACTTCAGTGCGCACACGTGGGAGCGGCATTACGTCACGAAGGCGAACGGCGTCGGGCGTGTGATGGAACTCGCCCGGCACGGCTTCGACGTCTTCGTCAATCTGTGCGATGGGGCCTGGGAAGAAGACCGGCCCGGCATTGAAATTGTCCAGACGCTCGAGAAGCTGAACGTTCCGTTCACGGGCGCCGACTCGACATTTTACGACCCGGCGCGGGAGACGATGAAGCGCGTCGCGCACTACTACGGCATCTCCACCCCGCGCGGCGTATTCGCTCACGACTCCGATGATATCGAGCGGGCCGCGCGAAGCCTCCGATTCCCGCTCATCGTCAAGCATCCAAACAGCTACAGCAGCATCGGGCTCACGCCCGCCTCTCGAGTCGAAACGGCCAGTCAGCTTCGGCAGCAGGCCGCGATCGCTTTTGAGGAGTTTGGATCCGCACTCATCGAGGAGTTCATCGACGGCCGTGAGTTCACGGTGCTGATCGCTGAAAATGTGGACGACCCGAACGACCCCATCGCGTTCGAGCCGCTGGAATTTCGCTTTCCGGAGGGCGAGACGTTCAAGCACTTCGACATGAAGTGGAAGACCTATCACGACATGTGGGGCGAGCCACTGGAGGAGCGAGATGGCCTCACCGACCGGCTGAAGCAGATGTCGAAGGACTTCTTTGTCGGCCTGCGAGGGACCGGCTACGGCCGGTGCGACATCCGGATGGACCGCGAAGGGAATCTATACATACTCGAAATCAATCCGAACTGCGGGGTCTTCTACGGTCCCGAGGATCCGGGTAGCGCGGATTTCATCCTGCAGTTCGATCCGCGCGGGCACGGCCGATTTATAGATGCGATCCTCCAGGCGGCATTCAATCGCGTTGCCCCTCCATCCAAGTGGACGTTGCGGCGCGACGGCGACGAATCATACGGGATGTTCGCTAGCCGCAACATCGACGAGGGTGAGCTCATCGAGCCATTCGAGGAGCGACCGCACGTGCTCGTGAGCCGATCGCACGTCGAGGAGCACTGGGACGAGCGGCGGAAGGGGTGGTTCGTGAGGTTCGCCTATCCGATCACCGACGAGATTTATGTTATGTGGAACGACGATCCGGACGAATGGAAGCCGATCAATCATTCTTGCGATCCGAATGCGTGGCTGGAAGGGCTTGACCTCGCGGCCCGCCGCGACATCCGCAAAGACGAAGAGATTACTGTCGACTATGCGACTTTCTGTAACGAATTGATGGACCCTTTTGAATGTACCTGCGGATCGCCAGATTGTAGAAAAGTCATTCGCGGGACGGATCACCTGCACCCGTTCGTGGAGCGCTACGGCGATCACGTCTCTGACTACGTCCGTGTGAAGAGGAGCGTGTTGAACGATGAGAGGGGAGAAAGAGAAGACGTCGGAAGAAGTCGTACGCGTTCGATCGAATAACGGGTATGCGGGCGTAGTTGCCGTGCGGGATTACAGACCGGGCGAACAGCTTCTGTCTCTCGAAGGACACATCATTGAGAGGCCGTCTCGCTACTCGATCCAGGTGGCCGTCGATCGGCACCTCGAACCCAACGAAGCAGCCGGCGGAGATAGCGCGGAGCCGTCCCCGTGGAAATTTCTGAACCACAGCTGCGAGCCGAATCTCGAGATCGATCTGGATTCGCGCCGCTTCGTGGCTCGTCGCTCGATCGCGGCCGCTGAGGAGTTGACCTTCAACTATCTCACCACGGAATGGGATATGGCGACTCCCTTCGAATGCCACTGCGGCAGCGCGGGATGCTTCGGTACGATCGCAGGATTCAAGCACCTATCCGAGCAGGAGCGGGAGCGGCTGCTCGATGCCGCGGCGCCGCACATTCGCATGTTGCATTCCGCCTTTCGCGTTCCGCCTTCGTAGTTCGAAGAATTGAATCGTGCCTCGAACGCGACGCGCAACGCTGATGGATCGACGCTCCTTCGTTAAATCCGCGGCCGGATTGGCCCTTTTTGCCGGCCGCATGCCGGCATACTCAAGCCCGAACTAGCGCGCCACCACGAGACTTCTCGTATCGACCCTATCCCCAGCCCTCATCCGGACGAAGTACACGCCTGCGGGCAGCGACGAAGCGTCAACGGTGACCGCGTGACGGCCCGGGTAATACAAGCCGCCGGCGATCGTCTGGACCTTTCGGCCGAGCAGGTCGATAACAGCCGAACGCAGCAGATTCGGCTCCACGATCTCGACGGTGATCGTGACCGTGTGGTCCGCTGGATTCGGGTGGACCGAGAAGCTGAATGTTCCGGAGGGAACAGACTCCTCGCTAATCTCGCCGACACCGACACCGCACATCTCAGTGGCCAGGTCCGAGCCGTCATTGTTGCAGTCGCCCTCCGCATCATTGCCATGCATTACGATTTTTCCCTGCACGACTCCTGTGCTCACGACCTCGTTGAGTCCACAACTACACGCCACCAAAGACTCGTTGTCTTGAACCGTTAGATCGCCTCCGATGTAATTGAGTGAGGATAACGCGTCGAGATCCAAGAGCGACGGGTTCTCTCTAATCTCTACATATTCGCCTATACTTTGGACGTTCGCGAGTCCTCCGATGTCTCTTAGCATCGCATTCCGATTAACAATCAGGCGTCCGCCAATCAAATCGAGACTATCGAGTCCGTCAAGGGATTCCAATCGTGGGTTGTCGGTAACGAGAAGGGTCGCGCGGGCCTCATTTAATCCGGAAAGACCATCAAGCGACGTGAGAGCCAGATTATCTCTGATGAAAAGCGGACCGGTCGTTACTGCAATGTTGTTTAGGCCGGTTAGACTTCGCAGCGATTCGTTTCCTTGTACTGAGAGCCACTGTGTCTGAGTAAGCCTGTAGAGTGCGCCGATATCGACGAGATTCGAATTGCGAGAGAGAAAGACGGCACCAGCCGCTTCAAGCGATGAAAGACCCTTCAGATCCGTCAGCATAGGGTTACCGCCAATCATTACCGAACCAGAGGCGGAGATGAGCCCGGACAAGCCTTCCAGGCTCCTCATCGACGTATTGCCTCCGATACTCAGTATCCCGTTGACCGTGATGATACCTTCTAGCCCAACGAGGTCCTCGAGCGCGCCGTTATCAAGAATAATCAGGGATCCCGATTCAGACTCGATGCCTCGAAAAGCTTGGAGATCGACCAGGGAATCGTTGCCTTTGATGGCTATGGGACCCACAGATCGAAGTCCCTCGAGGCCGCTGAGACTGGTGATCGCGTCATTGTCAACAATTTCCAGTGCAGCGCCAACGGAATCGAGGGCAGAGAGCGCCTCGAAGCTGACAAGGACCACATTACTATCGATCCTTAAACCCCTGCCTACCGTTGCGAGTCGGTCAAGTCCACCGAGATGCTTCAAGTTGGCGTTGCTATGAATCCTCATCCATCCCATCACCTGGCGTAATTCCGATAGGGGCGAAAGGTCGGTAATGTCGGAGGAAGGACCGACGGTAAGATCGCCGGAGACTTCCGTACATCCATTTGGAAAGGCCTCAATCTCGTGCTGCGAGGTTAGGATGAAATCGTCATTAGCACAGGGCTGCGCCTGCGCGGAGGATTGAATGGCAAGGAAGACTACTACGCCGACAAGCAAAGAGCGATAGAACGTGAGTTGCATCATGCGATCATCAACGGAATACTGATGGCAGGGCCGGCCGGAACCAGTAAAAGATTCGAGAGCAAATCCGTCAAGCGGGAAATGGTTGCCCTGACCGCTGGGAGATTTGGACGGCGAGACTGGCGCCGCTTCTTCTAACCTATACGATATTCTCCGTTATTGACTTGTGAAGCCGGGTGAACAGCCCGTAGGGCGTGCGACAGACGGTCAGCGGGTAAATGAACGGTATCGGCTTAACGGCGAAGGCGGCCGATGACGTCGGCCGCGACGACGTATGGGGCGAGGATGGCCGTCTCGCGGGCTATTTTGCGGAGGTTGCGGCGGGTCAGCAGGCCTGTGAAGAAGCGGCCGTGGCGGCTGTAGATGGTCCGGAAGACGGGGCGGCGTGCGGCGAATCGGCGGGTTGAGAAGGGGCGGAGGAGGGGGAGGCCGTCTTGTGACTCCTTTCCAAAGTAGTCGAGGACGAGGTGGGAGGCGTAGGAGGCGCCGGCGCGGGCGGCGGTCGAGAAGAAGGGGCCTCCGGAGAGCTTGGAGATCGTTCCGATGGAGGCGGCGGCGAATAGAGCGGCACCGGCCGTATGTGAGGGACGGTTGCGGTAATCAGTCGGCCGGTCGCGGAGGGCGTCGACTACGACGTCGAGATCGGGCGCGGCGGCGACGGCGACGATCGGCCAGTCGCGTTGCAGCGAGCGGCCCGTCAGTCTGGAGATGGCGAGGCCGGCCAGGATGTGGCCTACGGAGGAGGGCATACGTTCTTCGGTTGCGGAGTCATGCGGCGTCCACCACGTCGACGGCCTCCGCGTGTTTACGTCAGACGCGGATCCATCAAAGGCTCAATCGGGCCTGTGATGTGCAACCGCTTGAAATCGGGGGGGTTCGGGTGTACCAGATAGTTGGATTCGGAGGGAACGACTGACGTGGGGACCTCTAGTGCGAGGGAGCGCGCCTCGCGCGCCCACTCGTTGCCGATGTTCTTGACGGACTGCGGTGCCGGGTCTCGGGCCACTGAAGGCTGAGTCGACGTGTCGAGCTAGGCGGTACCTGAGAAGAATGATGACGCCGCGCAGCAGTGACGGCGGTACTATCTCGGTGACTGCGTCGTCTGAAACCGATCTGCCGCTGCATGCGTTCTGCATGCAAAACGCATGCACAGAAGATCACCCGGTGGCATGGCAAACTTGACCGTAAAGGACTTGCCGGACGACCTGTACCAGAAGTTGAAGGCGCGCGCGCGAGCACATCGCCGCTCGATTGCCGGTGAAACGACCGTGATTCTGGAGCGCGCACTTGGCGAGCGCGTGATTTCTGAGGACAAACTTATGTCCCGCGCGCAGCGCCTGCGTGAGGAATCCTCCGCTTACCTTACGGAAAGCGAGAGGAAGGAGGTTGTCAGAGAGGGTCGTAGTTCGTGATCGTCGCCGACACAACCCTAATCGCCTACCTTACGATCGAAGGCGAATTCACGGAGGCCGCCTTGGCCGTTCGTGCGAAGGATCCCCTGTGGGCAGCACCGGCTTTGTGGGAGTCTGAATTCGCAAACGTACTTTTGAGGTATGTTCGGGGGGGCGTTTTCAGCCTGGAGGGCGCACTTCGCCGCCTGGATGTCGGTCGCGACCTCCTGGCTGAGCGCACGTTCGCTGTGTCCGCCTCGGATGCCCTCCGTCTGGGCGCCGAGTCCGGGTGCTCCGCTTACGACTGCCAGTACGTCGCGCTCGCGCTCCAGCTACAAATCCTACTTGTTACGCATGACGGAGAGGTGCCGGCCGCCTATCCGGACACGGCTATCCATCCGGACGACTTTCTGCGAGCGTGAAGTATTCCGCACAAGCAACAGGCGACTGTTAATTCCTTCAAAACGGCACGGCGGTGCGGATGCGGTAGTAGATTTCGTAGTCGCCATGCAGGCCGAGATCATCGGCCTGCTGTGCGATGCCGACGGCGTGCGCCACGCTGAAGAAGCCGCCGACGCGGAGCGCGTTTTTCAGCTCCAGGCCGACGCCGGTGCGGCGGACGGCGTCATCGAGTTCGGCGCCGGACCAGACGATGCCGGCATCTGCGAATGCGGCAGCCGCGACGCCGCCGAGGTTCACGATGCCGAGCAGCCGCGTCTGGAGGCTCGAGAGCAGCGGCACGCGGTATTCGAGCGTTCCGAACAGCATCCGGTCGCCCAGCGCGTAGCTGCGGTAGCCGCGCACCCGCTCGGCGTCGCCGAAGGAGAACGGAAGCGGAATCGGGAGGTCGATCTGGAGGCCGTCGTGGCGGCTTAGGCCGACGAAATCCTGCGGAAAGGACTCGCCTTCCTGCGCCTGCGCGCGTCCATATATATAGATGCGGTGCAGCCCCGGGCCGTTGAAAATGCCGAATGACGAGAGATCACCCCGGATGAACTCGCTGTCGGAGCCGAGCACGCTCGCCGCGCCGGTCACCTGCAGCCGCAGGCCGAGGCCGTCGAGCGGATGGATGAGGTTGTTGAAATAGGGCCGCTGTTTCGTAAATGCCAGCCCCGCGCGCAGGTCGAGCTGCTGCCCGGCTTGTGGAGGTGCGATTCCGGTGGCCGCATCGAACTCGTCCGGCGTGAGTGGATCGATGTCCACCCATCGAAGCCTGACTGTGAATTCCTCGCTGACGTACGGACGATCGGACCAGTCCAGCGGCCAGAGAACGGTGACGTCGCCGCCGGTATACGCTTCCACGAGAAGATCATCCCCGTAGAATTGGGCCGACCCCGGCAGTCGGTACGCATTCAGGCCGATGCTCGGAACCCACTGGTTGTTCAGATAGGATGCTGCGCCGAAGCTCGAGCCGGCCGGATCGCGTAGGGACAGATTTCCGAGTGCGAGCAGGGCGTGCTTCCCGAGCGGCTCCATCCACGTCGTGAACGCCGCCAGCCCGACGTCGCCATCGAGCCAGGCGTACGGCAGGGCGCCGGTGGCGACGTGGCGGAGGTTGCGCCAGGAGCTGTAGGCGTATCGCGAGGTGATGAGATCCGGGTCGGGCGGGATGTCGGCGGCGATCGTGTCGGGCGGCTGCGTGGTGGTCCAGGTCTGGTATTCCCGGGGGATATTGAGGTCGGGCTCCGGTGCGCGGCGGGAGGCGTCGATGAGATAGGCGCTGTCGGCGGTTTTTTTCACCGGGACGGTGATGAGGAGAGAGGAGGAAGGGGAAGGGGAAG
>CAZART010000086.1:0-15301 GCA_964487555.1 uncultured Rhodothermales bacterium | reverse complement strand
GCGGTTTTTTTCACCGGGACGGTGATGAGGAGAGAGGAGGAAGGGGAAGGGGAAGAGGAAGAGGCGGTTTCTGATCCGTCGGCGCCGGCTTTGGCGGTGTCGGGGGAGGGGATCCAGTCGCTGGCTTCGGCGCCGGTGACCAGGGCAGTGACGCGATCGTGGGTGTTGGTGCGGCTGTCGTATACGAACACGTTGGGGACGTGGTCGCGGAGCGACGTGTAGGCGATCTCGGCGCCGTCGGGGCTCCAGACGGGATTGCGGTCATCGTGTTCGCCTTCGGTGATCGGCTGGACGCGGCGCGTGGCGAGGTCGACGATAGCGATGTCGCGGCGCCCGTCCTGAACGAGGCGGGTGAAGGCGATTTCGTCCCGTTCAGGGTGCCACTTGAGGCCGCTAAGCCGGATGTCCTTCTCAAAGTCGGTGATCGGTTCCTCTTGCCCTGTCGATAGGTCGAGCACGTAGAGGTTGTCCGTGTCGCCATCGGAGGCCGAATAGGCGAGCCGAGTGCCGTCCGGCGAGAAGGTGGGCGAGCCGGCGCGGCGGTTGTCGCTCAGGCGGCGGCGATTGGATCCGTCGCGCTCGACGATGTAGAGATCTCTGAGGATGGATCCGTACCGCCCCCGGTGGAGTCGGCCGTAGACGATGCGGGAGCCGTCGGGCGACCAGGCCAGCGGCGGCCTGATGGCGCCCTCGGCCACGATCTTCACCTCGGTTCCGGACCGTTCTTTTGCAAAAAGCCGCGTTACGGGCCGCTGCAATGAGGTCAATGCGAGCACGGCGATGTGGGTGGTGTCGGGGCTGTACGCGACGTCGAAATAATACTGGCCGGGAAGGCCCATGGGTTTGGCGCCGAGCGAGTCGGGCAGCTCCATCCGGCCGGCCATCGTGTTGTAGAAGACGTTGACGTGGCGGCGCCACTCGTCGTAGAAGTCGCGGTAGGAGGAGCCGGTGACCTTTCGGAAGGCCGTGTTGAAGTCGTGGACGCGGGTGAGGCCTAACAACACGGGCCTGCGGTGCTTGAGAATGTTGACGAGCGTGGAGTCGCCGTATCGATCCGCGAGGTAGCGAACCTGAGCGTTGCCGATGGAATAGAGGAGGCGGCCGTTCCAGAGGGAGCGTCCGTCCGAATAAGAGAGCTGGTCATCCAGAACGGCCGTTCGCAGCCACCGGTCGCCGCGCAGGGCCGTCCAGTACTCCGTCTGATACTGCGCGATTCCCTCCGCCCAGAATCGCGGCAGCGGATCGGCGAGCAGAAAGTTGATCCATCGCGGTCGCGAAAGCACGGCCCTGTAGTGGAAGATGTGGGCGACCTCGTGGGCGATGACCGAGCGGAGCCACGACGCGCGGCCGGTCATCATGTCCGCGTAGTCACTGACGTGCACCCAGATGTTCGTGTGGCCGTTGCCGATGGGGACGGCGAATCCGTTGGCAATTTCATCCTCGTCTGAGAGGAAGATGTCGATGCGGCGGTTGAATGTGACGTTCAGATTGTGCGACAGGGCTTCGTAGCTGCGCTCGGCGATGGGCGCCGCTTCCGTCTCGATGCCTTCGAGGTGCTGCGGATACATGATCCGGAAATGCTCGGTTTCGGCGACGCGCCATCGAAGCTCAGGGTGATTCCGACCGCTCAAAATTTGGAATCCTTGTGCGTCGGCGGGAGCGCTCGGTGAGAGGAGGAGGACGACGAGCACGAAGAATATGCCGGTCGTGCCGACGTGTTGAGGTATCGATGAGGGGACGGGGTGAGGTCGCAATGGATGGGTCTGTCGACACGCTGAAGTTCCGAGGGGGCGTGAGGCTAATGTTGGAATCTCGTGACATTTTGACGTATTGACGCTCGGAGAGGGCCGGTCGTGGATCGTGGTACCAGGTGACGGGTATGGGCGCGAGTAACTCAGGGCGAGGGGGACCGAAAGATTTTTTTGAGGGGGTATGACAAAAAGGTGTCATACCTCGTGGCTAGCTTGAAAGCAGGTTGACAAATAGTCATGGGCACTGTACAAAGCAAACGGCACGAGGGATATCATGATACACGCTGCTACGTCTTCAACGGCTATAACGACACCGACGAGACAGGCTGAATCCGGCGCAAATGCCTCAGGCGTCGGGTCTACTTTTTTCGACGGAGATCGGCCGGCGGTCCGCCGCGCATCTTTGCAGACGGCGCTGTTTTACGATCCACCCTATGAATGCGAGCTTGACGACCGGCTTGCGCAGCACCTCGTAGCGTATCTGGCGCCGGCCGCATCGCTTCAATACAAAGCGACCGTATGGACGCCGTGGATGCGGTGCCGGTTCGATTTTCTGATCGATCTGGGGACGCGCCGCGTCGCCCTGGACTATACGGACACGCCGGAGCACGTGCACACGGCGCTGGTTGAGGACAACGACGCCCTTGCCCTGGGATCCGGCAACGTCGACGTCATTTTTCGGGTGCGGCGTCATGATCTGGAAGATCGTCTCATCGACGTGCTTCATCTCATCGCGAGGTGGGACCCTGCGCTCTTCACGCCGTATGGCCGTAGAATTTTCGCGAGCCGCGCCGGTTCCGCCGTGCTCGGGGCTGATCCGACGGTCGAAAACGATCTCGCCGTGATCCACTATGCGCGTCCGAAACGGGTTGAAGAGGCATTTGAGGAGCCTTTTGAATGGTTGGTGGAAGAGGCGCCGGACACTCTGATCATCCGTCGCCTGGGTCGCGAAAATCCGGCGTATTGGGAGCGGCAGTATGAGCGGGCTTCGCTCGTCTACGGAATGAAATGGGTGATGCGTAAGCTGGAAACGACGTAGGACGGCGTCCGTGTCAACAACACGAGCCGCGACCCTGTGCTAGAGGTCGCGGCTCGGTGCCGACTTAACAGACGCTGTGGGCGTAGACTAGAACGAGGCGGCCGGTTCGCGTTCATCAACGGGCGTCACCGCTGCGGTGTCTTCTTCGCCGGTTCGGATGCGGTAGATCTTCTCGACCGGAAGCACGAAGATCTTGCCGTCGCCGACGTCGCCGGTGCGGGCGGCGCCGAGAATCGCATCTACGGTCGCCTCGACGAACGGTTCGGAGACGCCGATGTCGAGCATCACTTTTTCGGTGAGCTCCATTTTGACGGTCGTGCCGCGGTAGGTCTCCACGTGTTCTCGTTCGCCGCCGTGACCACGGACGCGGGTGACGGTGAGCCCGTGTATATCGGCCTGGAAAAGAGCCGTAAGCACGGAATTAAGCTTTTCGGATCGGATGATGGCTTTTACGAGCTTCATGACAGATTCTCTAGTTGGATGGCGGGCGCATTAACGCGTCGCGGGTTGGAGGTCTGGTGATCAGGCCATGGACGGCTGCAACTTCCCCACCTTCGATGGTACGGGAGACGGCTGGATCTCATCATCGAGGAGGAGGACGGCGCCCTCGCCGTCGGTGTACGCTTCTTCGCCATGGTTGGCAATGTCGAGGCCGAGACCTTCCTCCGTCGTGGCCGAACGGATGACCATCACAAAGCTCATGGCCTTTAATATGACGAACGTCATGACGCCGCTGTACAGCAAGACGGCGACGATCGAGATGGCCTGAATGCCCAGCTGCCCCGCGTTTCCGAATAGCAGCCCGTCCGCGGCGCCACTCCAGGCCGAATTCGCGAAGACACCGGTGAGGAGTGCTCCGGTCATGCCGCCGATGCCATGGGCGGCGAAGACGTCGAGTGAATCATCGAGCTTTGTGCGGGCGCGCCACACAATGATGAAATAGCTCGGTATGGCGGCTATGGCTCCGAGCAGCAGAGACGACATCGGTGAGATGAAGCCGGCGGCCGGGGTGACGGCAACGAGGCCGACGACGATGGCGGTCGCCGCCCCGACGGCCGTGACCTTTCCGGTCCGAATGAGATCGACGGCGGTCCAGGCAGCAAGTGTTGCCGCGGGGGCCAGCATGGTGTTGACGAAGGCGAGCGCCGCGAGCTCGCCGGACGCAAGCGCACTGCCTCCGTTAAATCCGAACCACCCGAACCAGAGCAGGCCCGCGCCAAGGAGGACGAACGGGACGTTGTGGGGAAGGAGCGCCTGTCGGCCGTAGTCTTTTCGCGTGCCGAGCAGCAGGGCTGCCACGACGGCGGCGGCACCCGCATTGACGTGGACGACCGCGCCCCCGGCGAAGTCGAGCGCGCCGAGTTCCGCAAGCCATCCTCCGCCCCACACCCAGTGGCAGATCGGCGCATAGACGAACAGGCCCCAAAGCGCGATGAACAGCACGTAGGCCGTAAACTTCATGCGCTCGACGATGGCCCCGGAGATGAGCGCCGCCGTGATGATAAAGAAGGTGCCCTGGAAGGCCATGAAGAGCAGATGCGGGATCGTTCCGTTGGCCTCAAGCCCCACCCCGTTCAAAAAGGCCATCGAGAAGTCGCCGATCCAGGTCGATCCTTCCCCGAAGGCGAACGAGTAGCCGAGGAGAGCCCAGGTCACGCCGGCGATGCCCAGCGCAACGAAGCTCATCATCATCGTGTTCAGGGCGTTTTTCGAGCGAACGAGGCCTCCGTAGAAGAAGGCGAGAGCCGGTGTCATTAAAAGCACCAACGCGGTGGAGATGAGCATCCAGGCCGTATCGGCCCCGGAGATAGCCGCCTCGGCCGCGTCCTGCGCGAGCGCAGGGTGGGCGGCGGCGAACGTGAATGCCACGAGTAGGAGTATGCGGCGCATAGCAGAAGAGGGGGTTTGCTTTAAGATCCTTAGCTAATTCGGTTAGATGCCGAATATTTTAAGGTATTGATCGTCTATTGTCAAACTATATAAATAATCAAAAGCGCTTCCGAAATAAAATTTAGGTGGAGCGACTCGGCGGAAGCCGGTATACGGAGGGTGGACGAATCAGCATTCGTCATTAGGCGTCCAACTGCTGGCTTTGACACTGAACGGCTCGGATCAGGTCGCAGGCAGGCACAGGCTGTTCATCAGGACGTTTTGAATGCGAACCGGGGACCCATGGACGAACGTCACGAAGACGTCTCTTGGCGAGAATTGACGATGACGATCGATCAGGTGGTGCGGGCAGGTATTCGCTGGCTGCCCGCGTTGACGGCGTTCTCGTTTCTGCCCTACTTCATATTGCACGGCTTTCCGGAAGTGAACCTACCGGAGAATTTGTGGGGGACCGTCTGGAGTGCGTTGAAGTGGGTGGCTCTGGGGATCGTGGTATACGGGCTCAGTGCACTGCTCCATGAGGGTATCCACGTGATCGCGATGTTCATTTTCGCGCGCGCATCGCCGTCGAGCATCCGCTTCGGTTTTCGCCCCCGGGACGGCATCCTCTACGTGCACACCGATCGGCCGATGTCGGCGCTGGCGTACCGGGCGGTCCTCTTGTTGCCGGCACTCGTGCAGGGCGTGCTCCCGATTGTTTACGGTACGGTCGCCGGAATAGCGTGGATCGTGCTGTATGGGTACGTCATGCTTGTTTCGGCGGTAGGGGATCTCGCCGTCATTCAGCTGATCCAGCGTCTGGACGGAGACGACGTCGTGCGGGACCATCCGACAGGAATCGGCTGCCTCGTTCGAACCGGGTGATTCGTCTCGTTCTCTCGATCGAACCCAGAGATTTGCTTCGTGGTCTCGTTCGAACCCGGTGAGTCGCTTCGTGAGCCGGGGCGGGGCTAGTCACCGTTGAAAGCGTCTCGGATAACGGTTTCGGCGGGCTTGTTTTGAGGCGTGAAATCGAGGGCGTATCGCTCCGCCCCGCCGCGGTGGGTTGGATAGGGGTACATTTTCCAGATGATGGCGCCTGCGAACCAGGGCGAGGTCCAGATGGTGTCGAAGAAGGCGCGGAAAAGGTCGGACTGTATCCGGAAATCCGGCTCCACTATGCCCGCCTCCTCGCGTGAGGGCCAGCGCCACGGTTCGGCTGCGGCGGACGCCACGCTTCGGTAGCCGAGCTCGGTGAATAGCACCGGGCGGTTTTCACGATAGGCGAGCTCTTCGAGGGTCCGGCTGTGTTGCGTCCATCCCGCACGGAGATCGGAGAGGGAGGGATCGGGCCCGTCGTTAATAGGGAAGTACGCATTGACCCCGATATAATCGAGCGCATCCCAGAACGACACGTGTTCGAAATCGTCGTGCCAATTCGCGCCGTACGTAAGCTTTCCCTTGTAGACCGCACGAATCTCTGCGATGAGCGAACGCCAGAACGCCGGGCGCTCACGAACGGGATTCGAAAGCTCGGTGCCCACGATGAGCATGTCGGCGTCGATCTCTGCCGCCAGATGCGCGGTATGGAGGAGGAACTTGCGGTAGTCCGATTCCCATGCCTTCCAGTCGCCCTCCGACGCGAAGCCGATGTCTGCGGTCCAGGCGCCGCCGCGCAGCCAGAGCTGCGGCTTGAGAATGATCCGTAATCCGAATGATTCCGTACGATCGGCAATAGCCAGAGCCCCCGCGGCGCTCTCGGAATACCATCGGACGTCGGGCGAAAATCGGATTCCCGGGTTCGACGCGGCTTCCTGGAATCCGAAAGAAACCAGACTGACGTGGGTGGCGCCGAGATCGCGAATAGCGGCGAGGGTCGAGTCGCCGAACTCTTCGCGTGCATCGAGTACGACGGCTTTGATTCGGTCGTGCGCAGCGTCGACGACGGGGCCGCGTCGCGTTTCGGCAGACGGATTCGTGGGGAGGGCCTCCGCAGATCTGCCGGATCGATTGTCGGACGGACGGCAACCGGATGTGACGAGGATGAGGGTGGCGAACGTCGCCGCCGCCAGGAGGCGCGCGGCGGCAAGGCCCCCTTCACGCGACGTGACACTGACGTGCGGGCGCATTAGATTGGCGGCAATCGGTCCATGAAGCGTCAAGGCGGCGCGGCGGCAGATGCTTGAACGAATAGTACGAATTCAATCATGTACAGCAGGCGAGGGTTTCTTGGAGCCATCGGTCGTCCCGCCGCAGCCGGCGTGCTGGCGATCGGACTCGGCCGAGGAGCCTTCGAGCGCCTCGGTGACCTTGCATCCACGGTACACTCCTCGTCGTCGGAGGCGGCCGGGGACGAGCTCTTCTGGAGCGAAATTCAGCAGGCCTTCACGGTCGACCGAAGCCTCGTCAACCTGAATAACGGCGGCGTGAGTCCGTCGCCTGCATTCGTGCAGGAGGCGATGAAGCGGCATCTTGATTACTCGAACGAGGCCCCGGCCTACTCGATGTGGAGGATACTGGAGCCCCAGCGAGAAGGTGTTCGCAAACGCCTCGCGCGGATGTTCGGTTGTGATGCGGAAGAAATCGCCCTCACCCGAAATGCTTCCGAAGGCCTTCAGATCTGCCAGATGGGCTTCGATCTGGCGCCCGGCGACGAGGTGCTGACGACGAATCAGGACTATCCCCGGATGATTACGACGTTTCAGCAGCGGGAGCGGCGGGAAGGCATCAAGCTCGTGCAGTTTTCCATTCCCGTGCCGGCCGAGGATCCGGACGAGATCGTGCGGCGCTTCGAAGAGCGGATCACGCCGCGCACGAGGCTCATCCTGATGTGCCATACGATCAATCTTACCGGTCAGACCATGCCGGTGAAGCCGGTCGTGCAGATGGCGCGGCATCGGGGAATTCCCGTAATCGTCGACGGCGCCCACTCCTTCAGCCATTTTGCGTTTTCCCGTGCCGATCTGGACTGCGATTATTTTGCCACGAGTCTTCACAAGTGGCTATTCGCGCCGCATGGTACGGGCATGCTGTACGTTCGGCGCGATAGGATCGCCGATCTCTGGCCGCTGACGCCCGCACCGGACACGATGGACGACGACATCCGAAAGTTCGAAGAAATCGGCACGCATCCGGCCGCGAACTACATTGCCGTCGCCGAAGCGATTACGTTTACGGAAGGGATCGGCACGGAACGCAAGGAGGCCAGGCTGCGCTATTTGAAGGACTATTGGGCGCGTCGCCTCGTCGAGCACGATCGCATGCGACTGCACACCAGCCTCGAGCCGGATTTCTCATGCGCCTTCGGCACCGTCCAGATTGACGGCATCGACTGTGAGGATCTCGCGCGTCATCTGTGGGCGCGAGAACACATCATCGTCACCCCCATCAAACACGTCGAATTCGAAGGCATCCGCGTCTCGTCGAGCGTGTACACGACGCTGGAAGAGCTCGACCGCTTCTGTGAAACGATGGAGCACGTTGCACATCACGGGCTTCCGTCAGATTGATTCCATCCAACCAAACAGCATGAAATACGACATCGCGATTATCGGGGCCGGAATCGTCGGCCTGGCGACGGCACACCGCCTGACCGAGACGTATCCCAGGCTATCCATGGTCGTTCTTGAGAAAGAGGCTGCGATCGCCCTCCACCAGACGGGCCGAAATTCGGGCGTCATACACTCCGGGATCTACTATCGGCCGGGATCGCTAAAGGCGCGCAACTGCCGTGAAGGAAAGCGGGCGCTCGTGGAGTTCTGCGATCGCGAAGGCGTGGCCTACGACATGTGTGGAAAGGTGATCGTCGCGGTTTCGGAGGAGGAACGGGCCGGACTGCACGCCATTCTACAGCGCGGGCGCGAGAACGGCATTACGTGTGAATTGATCGATGAATCGCGGTTAAAGGAGCTTGAGCCGCACGCGGTGGGTGTAGAAGCTATCCACGTCCCGGAGGCCGGAATCGCCGATTATAAAGGCGTTGCACGCAGGCTCGCCGGTATCGTGCAGGAGCGCGGCCATGCCGTCCGGACGAACGCCGAAGTGCTCGGAATGGACCTCCGAACGGATCGAGTTATTTTGCAAACTGCCGCCGGCGAGATCGAGGCGAGTCACGTCGTGAGCTGTGCCGGACTGTACGCGGACCGTGTCGCAGAGCTCAGCGGTGAAGATCCGGACATGCAGATCGTGCCGTTTCGCGGTGAGTATTACGAGCTCAAACCCAGCGTTCGCCATCTCTGCAGCCATCTGATCTATCCGGTACCGGACCCCGCTTTTCCGTTCCTCGGGGTGCATTTCACGCGGATGATCGATGGTCGAATCGAGTGCGGTCCGAATGCGGTTCTCGCGTTCGCTCGCGAAGGCTATACGTTCGGAACGATCGACCCACGCGAGCTTATGGAGACGCTGACGTATCCGGGATTTCGACGCCTGGCGCGGCGCCACTGGAAGAAAGAGCTGTTCGAGATCTGGCGGTCGCTGAGCAAGCGTGCCTTCGTGAAAACGCTGCAGCGTCTGATACCGGAAATCACCGCCGACGATCTCGTAGACGCGCCCTCCGGGGTGCGGGCACAGGCCGTTTTACCCAACGGCGACCTGGCCGATGATTTCGTGATCAAGGCATCCGGCCGCGTTCTGAACGTATGCAATGCGCCGTCGCCGGCTGCGACGTCGTGTTTAAAGATCGGAGAAGAGATCGTCGGCCGCCTTTCACCGCAACTGGCGACGGCCTGAGCGGCTGCCTCGACCGCCGGCACCCGGAAGGGAAACCCCGCTCGGGGCCGCACCAAGAGTAAACAGCAGATGCCTGAACCGTTCATCAAAACATTTTCGACGGAGCGCCTTCACGAATTCTGCCGGCGGGTATTTGAGCATTTCGGTGTGCCGGCCGCGGATGCGCGGCTGGCGGCCGACGTGCTTGCTTCGGCGGATCTTCGCGGGATCGATTCGCACGGGGTCGCGCGGCTGAAGACGTACTACGATTTGCTTCGTAAGGGCCGCATCAATCCGAAGCCGATGGTAAAGGTCGTGCGGCATACGCTGAGCACGGCGACGGTTGACGGGGACAACGGACTCGGCCTCGTGGTCGGCCCCAAAGCGAACCGCATCGCGATCGCTAAGGCGGAGCAGTCCGGATCGGGCTGGGTTTCGGTGCGCAATACAAATCACTTCGGCATCGCCGGTTTTTACGTGCTCGAGGCGCTCGCGCACGACGTGATCGGCATCGCGATGACGAATACGACGAGTATCGTTGCGCCGCTCTGGGGCAAGGACCGGATGCTGGGGACGAATCCGCTCGCCATCGCGTTTCCGGGAAAGGAGGAGCCCCCGATCGTGATCGATATGTCCACCAGCGCGGTGGCTTACGGCAAGATTGAGATCGCGAAGCGGAAGCAGGAGACGATTCCGGAGGGTTGGGCGATCGACAGCGAAGGCAACGCGACGATCCTTCCGGACGACATGGTCGAAGGCGGCGCGCTGCTGCCGCTGGGTTGGACGCGCGAGCTGGGCGGCCATAAAGGCTACGGGCTCGGGGCCATGGTCGACATTCTGACCTGCGTCTTGAGCGGGGCGAACTGGGGTCCGTTCGCTCCGCCGTTTGCGCTCGGCCAGGAGATTCCAGAACGCAGTGTGGGCAAGGGCATCGGCCACTTCTTCGGTGCGATGCGCATCGCCGGCTTTATCGATCCCGACGAATTCAAGACCCAGATCGATGAATGGATACGGACGTTCCGCGCCACGACGCCTGCTCCGGGTACGGACGGGCCGCTCATCCACGGAGACCCGGAGCGCGAAGCCGAGGAAGTACGCCGCCGCGACGGGATTCCCGTGCTGATGCCGGTGGTGGAAGACCTGAGGGCGATAGCGAAGGAAACAGGCATAGCGTTTGACTAACCCTTCCCCTTCCCCTTTACCGTTCGAGAAGGGGGAAGGGGAAGAGGAAGGGTGTCGTCGATCGCTAACCCTAGTACTTCGGCATAGAAGGATCGATTTCGTCGCTCCAGGCCAGGACGCCGCCCTCGAGGTTGACGGCTTTGTTGAACCCGTACTGGCGCATCATGTCGACGGCGCGGCCGGATCGGGCGCCGGAGCGGCAGTAGACGACGATGTCCTCGTCGCGATGCGTTTCGATCTCGTCGAGGCGATTCTCCAGCTCGCTGACCGGGATGAGCGTGCCCCCCAGGTTGCAAATGTCGGCTTCGTGGGGTTGGCGGACGTCGAGCACGAAGGGGCGTTCGCCACGGTCGAGCATCTCTTTGAATTCGCGAACACTGATCTCGGGGGTTGAGCTCACTTCTTCCTGGTCGTTGGTTTGCTGGGGGATGCCGCAGAATTCCTGATAGTCGATTAACTCCGTCTGCGTCGGTTGGGCTCCGCAAACCGGGCAACCGGGGTTCTTCCGGATTTTGAGGGTGCGGAATTTCATGTCGAGCGCGTCGACGATCAGCAGGCGTCCGACGAGCGGCTCGCCGATGCCGGTAAGCACTTTGATGACCTCCGTAGCCTGTAGCGTTCCGACGAGGCCGGGAAGCACGCCGAGCACGCCGCCTTCGGCGCAGGAAGGGACGAGCCCCGGCGGCGGCGGCTGTTCGTAGACGCAGCGGTAGCAGGGGCCGTCCTCGGTGCCGAACACGGAAACCTGCCCTTCGAATCGGAAGATGGAGGCGTAAACGTTCGGGATCCCCAATAGCACGCAAGCATCGTTCACGAGGTAGCGGGTCGGGAAGTTGTCCGTGCCGTCGGCGACCACGTCGTAGTCCTGCAGGATTGCGAGGGCATTCTCGCTCGTAAGCGCGGCATCGTAGGTGGCGACGTCGACGAGGGGGTTCACATCCTTGATGCGGTCGCGTGCGGAGTCGAGCTTTTTGCGGCCGACGTCTTTGGTGCCGTGCAAGATCTGCCGCTGCAGGTTGGTTTCGTCGACGACGTCGAAGTCGACCACCCCGATGCGACCGACGCCGGCCGCTGCCAGATACAGGGCGAGCGGTGATCCGAGGCCGCCGGCGCCGACGAGCAGCACGGAGGCGGATTTCAGCTTTTTCTGTCCCTCGACGCCGAATTCCGGCAACGTAAGATGCCGGCTGTAGCGACGAATTTCCTCGGAGGACAGGCTGGCGCCGTGGGCGGCAGCGGCGACGCGTGCCGGGCCGGGGCGTTCGACGGTCTCGGGCGGCGCCTCGGCCCCCCCCGCGATCGACGGGACGATCGACAGCTCGTCCTCCGAGCCGAGCTCCGTATTCTCGTGATCGAGATACCGGATGTCGTCGTCGTTGCGGTAGATATTTACGAATGATCGAAGTTTGCCGCCGTCGTCGAAGAGGTGCTGCTCCAGCGCAGGATGATGCTTGAGGAGGTCGCCGAGCGCTTCGCCGACCGTCGCTCCGTCAACGTCGACGGACGGTCTATTGTCCGCGTAAATTCGCAGCGGCGTTGGAATGAAAATCTTGGCCATGACCTATGTCGTTCTGAGGTTTTCTAGGAGGTAAGCGGCACGTTTCTACGGTGCCTGTAAAATCTCGTCGTTCACGAATTCGGACCGGTCCGGAGCCAGTGTCCACGCGGTGAGCTCGGCGGCCCGGCCATGCCGTACCGAAACGATAACGTACGAGTACCCTGGAAAAGTTGCCGTTTCGAGGTCGGTCGGCGACGGGCGGGCCGGATGATCCGGGTGCGAGTGATAGATGCCGACGATATCCAGCCCCGACCTGGCCGCCGACTTCTCCGCCGATCGGTAATCATCCGGACTGATGACGTAGCGATCGCCGCGCCGGTTCTCGTTCCGGTTCACGGCCTGCCGGGCGGAATGCACGTCGTTGCCGTCGGCGCCCATGACGCCGAGGAGGAAGCCGCAGCACTCCTCCGGATAGGTCGCCTCGCCGTGCTGCCGAATCTGGTTCAACACGTCTTCGGATGCGGTCATCGGCCTGTGTCATCGACGCATCGGGGCGTCCGCGCCTGCTCGGCGTCGTCTGCCGACCAGAAGGCGTCGCTCAGATAACGCGTGCCGGTGTCGCACAGCACGGTCACGATGACGCCCCCTTTTAGCGTAGCTGCAACGTCAAGCGCTGCGCAAACGTTCGCGCCTGAGGAAACGCCGACGAGGAGGCCTTCTTCGCGCGCGAGTCTTCGCGTCATCTCATACGCATCCTCGGTGGAGACGCGCAGGGTGTCGTCGGGGAGGCGGGCGTCGTAGATCCCGGGGACCACCGCACTTTCGAGGTGCTTGAGTCCTTCGATACCGTGGAGAGGAGCGTCCGGTTCAACGGCGAGGCAGCGGATCGACGGGTCGAATTCCTTTAGACGCCGCGACGTGCCGGTAAATGTGCCTGTGGTGCCGAGGCCGGCGACAAAATGCGTCACGTCCCCGCCGGTCTGGCTGAGGATTTCGACGGCCGTCCCCTCGTAATGTGCTCGCCAGTTCGCGTCGTTGTTGTACTGATCGGGATAGAAATACCGATCGGGTTGTTCGGCGGCCAGACGGCGAACATACTCGCGCGAGCCGTCCGTGCCCTCCAGCGGGTCCGTGAGAATCAGCTCGGCACCGTGCGCTTCGAGCATCTTTCGGCGTTCCGGGGACGCGTTGCCCGGCATCGCGAGAACGACCGGGATGCCCAGAAGAGCGCCCAGGACGGCGTAGGCAATGCCCGTATTTCCGCTCGTCGCGTCGATAATGGTTTGACCGTCGCGCAGATCGCCACGATCGAGGCCCTCGAAGATCATCCGCTTCGCGGCGCGATCCTTGACCGACCCGGTCGGATTCAGATGCTCGGCCTTGGCGTAGACCTGCACGGCATCCGGAAGCGGGCTCGTGATGCGTTCCAGACGGATCAGCGGCGTGTTCCCGATCCGGCGTACAAGGTCGGGCACCGAGCCGTTTTCAAATCGTCGCTCGAGAAGCGCCGCATCGCTTGCGGTGTTACTGCTTTTATAGTTCAAGCTCATGTGTCGGTGTTGTGATGACGCCCGTCCGTCATGCGGGTTGCGGCCATAAAAAAACCCCTCGCGGTAACGTGGCCGGAGGGGTGACGGTGCGGACGCTGTATGATGAATCAGGTGTTCAGAAGCGATCCCGGATCGGATGTTTCGCCAGCGCACGTGTCTCCCCGCCGCACGGACAACAGCAACAGTTATCGCGGTAATGGGTGAGAAGGACAGGCATCACGGTAGCGTATTTAGGTTTGTGTGGCAGAAGTCTTGAGAGATTACTGCGGAAATATCGTTACAGCTATACCGTGAACCGTTCTGAAAGTTCTAGGGTTGTGTTGATGCCGCTTTAAGAAGGGCCCACCGCGACCCGAGGGTTCAGAGCAGCATCCAAGCAGGCACAGCCGCGAACGACGAACGAACGGTACACGCATGGCGCTTAGCATCAAGCCGGCTCATCTCAAACGATACAAGGACATCGTCCATCTTCTGGCGAAGTACGGCAGCGTCGACGTCGTGCGGGGGACGGGCTATGAGGAGATGGCGTTGAGGCGGGAGAATGAGGTCGACGTCCCCGCAAGCAAGAAGCCCGAGGCGCTCGCGAAAGATCTCGAGCGTCTAGGTCCGACGTACGTGAAGCTGGGTCAGATTCTGTCGACGCGAGCGGACTTGCTTCCGCTTCCGTATTTGGACGCTCTTTCGAGGCTCCAGGACAGGGTAGCGCCGTTTTCGTACGAACGAGTCGAAGAGATCGTTCAGTCGGAACTCGGTATCCGAATCTCCAAGTCCTTCCGGCAATTCGACGCCGAGCCGGTGGCGGCGGCATCGCTCGGGCAGGTGCATCACGCCGTATTGCGCAGCGGCCTCCACGTGGCGGTGAAGGTGCAGCGGCCGGACATCAGGCAGCAGATCTTCGAAGATCTCGAATCGCTCGAGGAAATCGCGGCGTTTCTAGACGAACACACGGAGGCCGGACGCAAGTACGGGTTCGGGATGATGGTAGAGCAGTTCAAGCGGACACTGATCCGCGAGCTCGACTATCGCCTGGAGGCGCAGAACCTGGTCACGCTCGGGCACATCCTTCGGAAATATGATCGGATTTACGTGCCGCAGCCGGTCGACGACTACACGTCGTCGCGGGTACTCACGATGGATTTCGTACGGGGGCGGAAAGTGACGACGATCAATCCGGTGGTCCTCACGGAGATCGACGGCCGGACACTGGCAGAACAGCTATCGAAATCCTATCTGGATCAGATCCTGGTCGACGGCTTCTTCCACGCGGATCCGCATCCGGGGAACGTTTTCGTGATGGATGATCACCGGCTCGCGCTGCTGGACCTCGGCATGGTGGCACGTATCGAGCCGTCGATGCAGGAGCGGCTGCTACGCCTGCTTCTGGCCGTCGTCGAAGGCGAGGGAAGAACGGCCGCGGAAATCGCCCGAAGTATCGGCGTCGTTCGCGAACATTTTGATGAGGCCGGTTTCGAGCGTGACGTCGCCGATATGGTGATGCGCTATCAGCATGCTTCGATGGAGGACATCAAAGTGGGTCGGATTGTCGTCGAGATCGCACGCATCTCGGGAGATGCCGGGATCCGTCCCGCGCCGGAGCTCACCATGCTCGGGAAGGCTCTGCTGCATCTCGACGAGATCAGCCGCATCCTGGCCCCCGAATTCAACCCGAATCGGCTCGTAAAGAAGCACGCCGATTCGATCA
>CAZART010000085.1:13434-22978 GCA_964487555.1 uncultured Rhodothermales bacterium | reverse complement strand
GGGACGACTGGAGAAACAAATCGTCCTTCCTCCGATCTTACGGATTCCGGCCGTAGTGGTCAGCGCAAAGAGACGCCGAGGCCGAGCGCGACCGCATCGAGGCGCTGGCGAGGAACGCTGGAGATCGGCAGGGAGTGGACGCCGAACTCACGGCGAATCGGATAGTCGCGCCGCAATGCGCCGAATCGGCAGCCGTCAATTCGGTCTTTCGAGGCTAGACGTCGTAGAGCATCGTCGTCCACTTCGATGTCGTACATGCCGCGGACTAGCATGTCTTGCCATTCCACGTCTGGGAGCAGCGGGTCGGGAGCCCCCATCAGAAGCGTGGACGGCAAACCCCCGACGTCCGAAGGCATTTCGCCCGGATCTTCCTCCCCGAGGAAACCTCGAAGCGCCCGATAGATCATCCACGTACCGCGAAGCTTTGCGTCATAGGCATAGCCGGCGATGTGGGGCGTTGCGAGATCTACAAGCCGAATGAGTTGAGCGTCAGGCTCGGGCTCTCCCTCCCATACATCCAGTACGGCACCTGCAGGCGTTCCGCGCTCAGAAAGGGCATGCTTGAGCGCCTCATTATCGACAACGGGTCCGCGGGACGTGTTTACGAGCCAGGAGCCCGGTTTCATTTTCCGGAGTTTCTCCTCTCCAATCAGGTGGACCGTCGGAAATGGCCCCTGTCGTTCGAGCGGAACGTGTACCGTCACGACGTCGGCCTTCGAGAGAACCTCCTCCAACGGTTGAAATGGGTGCGCACGACCCTGCCGCTCCATTTCCAGGGCAAGTGGTGGATCGTTTAGTAGAATCTCTGCTCCCAGGTGAGGCAGTCGCTGTAACAGCCTTCCGCCAATCTGGCCACAACCGACGACGCCCACGCGCAGACCGCGGAGCCGCCGGCCGTTGCGTACGCAGAGGCGAAGGAGGGCTGAAACGACGTATTCCGCAACCGAATCCGCATTCGACGCGGGTGCGTGGGCGAACGCGATACCCGCCTTCTCGAGAAATGCCGTATCCACGTGATCCGTACCAATCGTGGCAGATCCGACAAAACGGATGCGACTTCCCCGAAGAAGGATTTCATCTACGCGCGTAACACTCCTCACCAGGAGAACCGTCGCGTCTTTGAGATCGAGCGGATGCGGGTCCGGCCCTTGAAAAGACCGTACTTCACCTGTTCCCCTGAAAATCTCCTGCGCCCGGAGGATGTTCTCGTCGGCAAGAACGATCATCTTCGGCACGAGAGTTGCGGAAGGCCTGTTTCTCGCTTCGCGTAGAGGCTCAATCGTAAAGATCTGGCCAAACTCGACAAATTGGCGAACGCCGGTGGCTCGTTTGCCATCGTACTAAGGTGATCCGCGTGTCCTGCAAACCGCTCAGAATCAGCTTTTATGATGTTTCGGGATAGAGTGGTTGCCAAGTTGTCGCCGATATTGACACGATTGAGTCTCAAAATAGGCATACGATGAAGGCCGCATGAAACCGCCCACGACAGCGTGTAAGTCAGTATGTATAAAGAGATTAACAATTGTTCCGTTCTTGGAAACCTCCCTTCGAACGCATCGTTGATCGCCTTTAACACAAGCTGCGTGGTTGTTACGATCCGGGGCAGGTCGTAACTGCGCCTTCGATCTCCAACGAGACACGGATAGCGGTCATCGTTTCACCCACAGCGTGGTTACCATGAGCAAAACGCATTTACCAGGATATCTCCTAGTTGCGCTCCTGCTTCTTTTCATTGGGTCTTTTGCCCTTCATGACAATCTCCTTGGCAAGACTCTCTCGAGCAGTTTCGTACCCGTAAAAGGCACGGCCGATCCCAAGATTACGCTTCACGACATTCGAACGACCGATGTGAAGTTCGAGGAGTTCGTTGCCACGATTCGGGATAATCCGCAAAAGATCAAGCCGCTAGCACCGGACGAGATCGATTCGGAGACGCTCTGGCTGGCGCGTTGCATCTATTCCGAGACCAAGCGTCCGAATGAGATGGAGCTCGTCGCCTGGGTTGTTCGCAATCGCGTCGAGACAAAGTATCGCGGCCGGGCATCCTACCGCGACGTCGTGCTCGATCCCTATCAATTCAGCGCCTTTAACCCGGGTAGCCGCAAGCGGTGGTTCTATTCGGACCTGGACCCCTCGTCGCAAATTCGCAGCTGGCAGCATGCCCTGGCCGTTGCCCGTTCTGTGCGGCAGGCAGGGGCCTCGTATCGCCCGTTCTCAAAAACAACACGCCACTTCTACAGTGAGCGTTCTATGGTCGGAGGCAGTCATCCGGAGTGGGCGCTCGGCAAAACGCCTGTTCTTCCCGAGCGTAGCTTCGCGCTGGATCAGCGCCGTTTCCGCTTCTACGACGACGTGTCTTAGCAGAGACGCCGTTTCGATTTTGACTTGAAAGCACAAGCAGAATTCGGGATATCCGGCGTCGTTTGTCGTACTATGAATCATCCACGCTGCCCCTGCGTGATCTTCGCTAGAGATTCTACATCTATTCGGAGGTACGAGAGATGCTTACTCCGAACACCGATATCGGCTTGCGTGTCGAGGCCGCTCATAAGCGCCTCCGCCGCCTTGGCGCAGAGTTGACCACGTTCGTGGACGACGACATGGACTCGCTGGAATTTTTCCCCTGGAAGTTGACGGCTCTTTCGCATCTGCGGGATTTTCAAAATCAGCTGGCGAAGCATTTCGATCTCGAAGAAGAAGGCGGGTTTATCGACGATCTCCTGCGCCTGGCGCCTGAATCGTCGAACTCCATCAACCATCTAAAGGTGGCGCACAGCCGGATGTTATCGGATCTTTCTGATATCATTCGGATGGTGAAATCGTACAGCCTGCCGAGCGATGTCCATCTTCCGCGTCTTCGAGAACGCGTGAAAGCTTTTCTTGCCGGCCTCAGGGAGCATGAATCGGTGGAGACGGCGCTCCTTTATGAGGCCCACTTTCAGGTGAACGGCGCAGGCGACTGACGGCGCGATCGGTCCACGTCGATGCGAGTACAGCTTCCGGCGGACACGCATGCCACACCTTCGTTTCGCGAGGTCCGGCATATCCGCCAAATCCAATCCTCTCGAACGCCTGCCGTGATCACCACGGACGGAGAAAGCTACACCGGGTCCGGTGAAGGGTGCATCGATCTCCCCACGTGTCTTTTTCGTTACCGCTGCGCCTAAACTCCCGTTATTTGCACACGTTTATAGAAGAAAGACGCGCCTACAAACCAGAGCACCAACACAGCGAGGGATCCGACGTGAGTGAGCAGCGAGCAGTGGAAGATTGGCACGAAATCCTCGAAGGATCTGACGAGGAGGCATATCGGCAGCTCGTCGAGCCCATCGCCCAAGAGATGATACGGGCCGCTCGAAGCGACCTCGAATTTTACGTCGAGCGCGGCTATCTCCACGAAGAGGACTTCACACCGGAGGAGATTGCCGGAGAAGCTCTCATTCACGCGTGGGAGCATCGGAACGTGAAGCCTCGGCAGATGAGTCTACGGAGCTGGCTGCTTGGTACTCAGTACCGCGTAATGCGGGGCCTGGTCAACAATCTCCGTGAGTATCGGCTCGAAAAAAGTATATCGCTTGACGAGCCTGTGCCCGATAACCCGGCCGCCCACGACACGGAAGAATGGTTCTGGGACTGGTATCAGCCGGATCAAGAACTCCTCTGGGAAGACGTCATCCCATCACAGGAGCCGGATGAGGTGGAAGTGCCGCTGGAAGATGACCAGGAACGTCTCCGCCTTGACGTCGAGCAGCCGAGCGATCGCGATTTTGTCGAACAGGAAACGGAAAGGCGTCACGTACTGACGCTGCACGATGAATTCGAGATGTCTTTGCCGGAGGTCGCCTTCACGATCAATCGGACTCCCATTGCCGTTGCCGAGCTGTTGGAAAAGGCGCGGGTGGGCCTGAGGGAGCGCGAAGGGGAAGAGGAAGAGACGGAGCATCCTGCGCCGCGATAAATGGGTAGGGAAAGATTCTGACCTTCTTCTTTCCCTCGTGCACGTTACAGTCCGAGGCCGATCGACAGCATCACGGCGTTCAGGCGCTGGTCCTCATCGGGCGAAATCGTCACGCCGCCTATCTCGTAGGAGTCCTGCGTGAAGCGGGTGATCCCAAACGTATATTTCAGCTCCGGATAGAGCTTCAGGCCGGCCAGGCCGAGCTCGAGCCCGATGCCGGCTCCGCCCGCCAGGCTGAACGATTCAAGGCGATCATCATCGTCCGATCCCGCCGGAAAGCGCAAGACCGGGCCGGCCATAACGTACGGGGTAATCATGGGCAATCCGAGACGGAATCGCACGTCTATCGGAATTTCAAGCAACGTGACCACCTGATCAGCGGTGCCGCCAACGGCGCGGTTCTCAACCGAACCCAGTTCAAACAGTTCGCCCAAGTCCATATACCGTAGACCGGGACGTACAGCGATCGGGCCAAGCGGCAGATCGAACCAGAGATGAATATGCCAGCCGGATGCGTTGTCGAAGGTCGCTTCACCGCTGCTGGTTTCGATGTCGCTCAGCGCGGTGAAGTTAGCACCTACCGAAATTCCCACTCCCTGCGCACGCGCCGCTTCGGCGCCGGTGAGGCAGATGAATAGGAGCAGTGAGAATGCAGGTACGGTAACTCGTCGCGGCATGGCTGTTTTGCTCGATTGGATTGGAGGGATTGCGTGAGGCAGGGCCTTCGATGGGCCCTGCAACATGCGCTGGATAGACGAGTTTCTGGCACGGCGATACCCGAACCAACCCGTAACAATTTCCGTTTCAGACTATCGCATGAAAAAGTAACCTGAAAGAACGGCGACCTACATGAAAATCGGCATCACCTGCTACCCTGTCTACGGAGGCAGTGGAGTTGTAGCCACGGAACTCGGCAAAGCGCTCGCTCAGCGGGGCCATCAGATACACTTCATTGCGTACTCCATGCCTTTTCGTCTCGGCCACGTGACCGAGAATATTTTTTTCCATGAAGTCAATGTTAACGTGTATCCCCTCTTCGAATATCCGCCCTATTCCCTTGCCCTGACGAGCAAGATGGTGGACGTGGCGCGTTTCGAAAAACTCGACCTCCTGCACGTGCATTATGCGGTGCCGCATGCAACGAGCGCCGTGCTTGCCCGCGACATCCTGAACAAGCAGAATATCCACGTGCCGGTGGTCACCACGCTTCACGGCACCGACATCACCATTGTCGGCCAGGACTCGTCGTTTGCGCCTGTCGTGAACTATTCCATCAACCAGTCGGACGGGGTGACGGCCGTCTCGAGTTATCTGCGAAAGGAGACCCTAGAGCACTTCGACATAGAGGACGACATTGAGGTGATCCCAAACTTCATCGATACGGAGCGCTTCGTTCGAATGAACAAGGGCCACTTCAAACAAGCCCTCTGCCCAGATGGAGAGCGAGTGCTCGTGCACATCTCAAATTTTCGACCCGTGAAGCGGGCGGGCGACGTCGTTCACGTGTTTCACCGACTGCGTGAGGAAGGGATGCCCGTGAAACTCCTCCTCGTCGGCGACGGGCCTGATCGCATGCCGACGCAGCGCCTCGCGCGTGAGCTGGGCGTGTATGACGATATCCGATTCCTCGGTAAGCAGGAGCCCATTGAGGAGATTCTTTCGATCGCCGACGTTTTCCTCATGCCTAGCGGGTCTGAAACTTTCGGGCTCGCGGCACTCGAAGCCATGGCATGCTCCGTACCGGTCGTATCAAGCGACATCGGAGGTCTGCCTGAACTCAACATCGACGGCGAGACAGGCTTTCTTTGCCGCCTCGGCGACATCGACGGCTTGACTGATCGTACGAGACAGATCCTTCTGGATGATGACCTGCATCGCAGGATGGCAGAAGCGGCCCGGCGCCGCGCCATTGACGAGTTCGATCAAAATCGCATCGTGCCGATGTATGAATCGTACTACGAGCGCATTCTTGAAGGAGCTCTGCACCCGGCGAGTACGCCGGTGTAGGCCGTCCGAGAAGCGGTCTGGAAGGATCATCCATGCTCGAGCACGACGAGAATGCCGGGAGAATGTAACTCTGCTGTGACGGCATCAAATTTGGCGACACCAGAACCGTCCAGCCGAAGTATGAAAGATATGGGCACGTCGGCCACGCCCCACCCAGGCAGTTTGGACGGAATTAGGAGATGCAGAAGGTAAGTCAGGAGGCGACTACCGCCCCGGTAACACCCACGCTCGCAAAGCTGACGGCTCGCCCGGACAAGGCGCTTACGAAGATCATGCTCGTTCCCTTTCGAAATGGCGAAGCGGTGAGCAAGCACCCGGATCTCGCCGCGTTTTTAGCTGATGGTTGGACCATCAGCAGCGCGGTACCGCGCCTCGTCGAATCGGAGGGCACGAAGCTGCTCGTCGTCATGGTGAAACCGGTGCAGGGTGCCCGCCTCACCAGAATCAAGTAGACCTTAAGATCTACTCCGCAAAACCGCCCGTCAAGAACGGATTAGATGTCCGTTCGCGGCCGATCGTTGTTTCAGGGCCGTGTCCCGGATATATGCGCACCTCGTCCCCCAGGGGCATCAGCTTTTCAAAAATTGAGCGCATCAACTCCGGCAGTGAGCCCCTCCATAGATCCGTGCGGCCGATCGATCCCTGAAACAGTACGTCTCCGGAGATGACGGCGCGTGACGGCTCGTCATAGAAGCAGATCGAGCCGGGAGAATGCCCCGGCGTGTGCAGAACTCCCAGGCTCACGCCACCGAACTGAACCACGTCCCCTTCTTTGAGAAAATTTGAGGTCCTGGGCGGAGGATCGATCGAGACTCTGAACATCCGTGCCTGCTCCTCTGCATTGGCCAGAAGTGGGACGTCCTCTCGGTGCATCTGGAAGCTCATGTCGAATCTCTTCGCGAAGTAGGCGCACCCGAAGATGTGATCGATGTGAGCGTGCGTGAGGAGCAGGTGTTGCACGACCAGATCGTGATCGCCCACGTAATCGTCCACCGCGCGGAGTTCCTCGGGTGTCATACTGCTCGGATCAATGAGGACGGCTTCACCCTCGCTCGAACACACGAAGCAATTCGTTTGGAACGGATTGAATGTAAAGCGCTGAACGTGCATGCGCATTATACCGAGTCCGAATTTTTTACGGTCGCCTTATGCCGCGAGGATGGCCGCCTCCAAACCAAACGTGGCGACACGATCATCGACTCCAATCCGCCCGGACGGGTGCGCCGACGGACGCCGGGGGTCACAAGCGGCGCCGTTTGTACGTACACAGATCCATGCGGCTCCGCTTGAACAAGCGTAGGACGACCGACGTTAATGGCGCGAGCACGCGGGCGCTGCGCCCCGATTTCCTCTCCCACCCGCCGAGCAAGCATGAAACGACTTCACGGCATGATTCTCCGGATGCTGCCCGGCCCCATATTGGGCTGGCTCGGCACCCTGATGTTTCTGCTGCTGATGCAGTTCTTGATCAAGTACCTTCCCGATATTGCCGGAAAAGGTCTCCCCTTCTTCGTCATCGTCGAACTAATTGCCTATAACCTGGCCTACATGGTGGTGTTGGCCGTGCCCATGTCGATCCTGATCGGCACGATGATGGTGTTTGGCCGCATCGCGGAAACGCGGGCATATGTGGTTATCAAATCCGCGGGCATCTCCCCTCTCCAGCTCATGTGGCCTACTATGGTGGTGGGACTGTTCCTTACGATTGGGATGACCTATTTCAACAACATAGTCCTTCCCGAGGCCAATTTTAGTGCTCGCAATCTGTGGCACGACATCCGTCAGAAACGACCCGGCTTCGAATTGCGGGCGGGTGTCTTCTATGATGGGCTGAACAAGTACAGTATCCTCGTTCAGGAGATGTCTGAAAGCACGAATCGCCTGCACGACGTGCTCATCTATGACTACACCGACGACAATCGAGCGCAGGCCGCGATAAAAGCGCGGGAAGGCTTCATTCGCCCGCGCGAAGGAAGCACCGAGCTCATCTTAACGCTCGAGGACGGCGAGGTCCACCGACTCCTGAAAAATCAGAAACCCGGCGTAGACGAACGCTATGAACGTCTCGCCTTCGACCGGTACGAGATGACGCTGGACCTTTCCGACTTCGCCTTCGAGCGAAGCGATCCTCGCGAAGGCTATCGATCGGATCGTACGATGCGCACAAGGGACATGATCGGGCTGGTGGATTCGCTGGTCCGGAGCGTAGAGGAGTCGGAGCGTAAGATCGTCCAGAGCGGCCTTACACTCGTCCGACCGCACCAGGGCCTTGGTTCTGAATCTGACTTGCCGACGCCCGCCCGGGCCGCCACTGCCGAGCCTTCCACCCGGACCGCGCTTCGCTCGGCTGATGCCGCCTTGCACCGGCTGATCTACGACGCCGCCGTGAATCACGCGCGTTCCTCCCGCGCCGTGATCGAGGAGGCGCACCGCACCACGGATTGGGAGAAGCAACGTGCTGACCGTTTCCGCGTCGAGATACACAAGAAGTTTTCGATCGCACTGGCGTGCCTTATTTTTATGTTGATAGCCGCACCGCTCGGACTCAGCGTCAGACGAGGCGGGCTTGGAACGGTCGGCGGGCTGGCTACCGGCATTTTTCTGTTCTACTGGGTTACCCTCGTACAGGGCGAAAAACTGGCCGATCGCGGATTTCTGACCCCCTGGATTGGGATGTGGGCGGCGAATCTGGTCATGATGGCACTGGGCCTGTGGCTCATGCTCTACGTCATGAAAGACTTTCGCGCGACTTCACCGCTCAGAAAGAGACTTTTCGATTTTTTCCGACGAGTGTCCCCATCACCGCGCCCGTCGGAAACGTGAATCTGAGTTCAACGTGATGCATCGACGATTCCACCGCGCATTCCGCCGCTAGTTCATGCTGTATCTGGTCCCCACTCCGATCGGCAACCTCGAAGACATTACCCTGCGGGCGCTGCGGATTCTGCGTGAGGTCGATCTCGTCGCATGCGAAGACACGCGGACATCCGGCATTCTCCTTTCCCATTACGACATAGAGACGCCGCGCACGAGTTATCACGAGCATAACGAGACGAAGAAGGCGCCGCAACTGATCGATCGAATGCGCTCCGGACAGTCGATCGCGCTCATCAGCGACGCCGGTTCGCCCGGCATCTCCGATCCCGGCTTCTATCTCGTCCGAGAGTGCATGCGCAACGAGATCTCAGTCGTACCTTTGCCCGGTCCCACCGCCTTCGTGCCGGCCCTCGTCGCGTCTGCGCTTCCCGCCGATCGATTTGCTTTTGAAGGTTTCCTTCCATCCAAAAAGGGGCGTAAGACGCGCCTCGACGCGCTTCAGGCGGAATCTCGGACGATGATCATCTACGAATCGCCGTATCGACTTGTACGAACACTTACCGATCTCGCAGGCGTCTTCGGAGGCGAGCGGCCGGCCGCGGTCGCACGAGAGATCACGAAGATGTTCGAGGAAATTCGTCGAGGAACGCTCTCCGAATTGCACTCGTACTTTGGCGAACAGTCCAAAGTACGCGGCGAACTCGTGATCGTGGTCGGCGGCACCGGTATAACGACCGAGATCTGGAGTGTCGAATGACGTCC
>CAZART010000085.1:0-13334 GCA_964487555.1 uncultured Rhodothermales bacterium | reverse complement strand
GATTGAAACGACCGCATAACCCGAGCGTTGCAAACCACCATGACTAGAATGGCCAGGACGTAATTAATGAATTGGAAAGTTGTTGATCGCATTATAGCAGGGGCGGTCTTCGTATGGGCCTTCGTCCTGTACGTGATGACCGTCGCTCCCACCGCTTCATTCTGGGATGCCGGCGAGTTTATCGCCATCGCCAACAAGCTGGAGGTATCGCATCCGCCCGGCGCTCCGTTCTACATGCTGGTAGGCCGGTTATTTTCGATGTTCGTGCCGACGGAGTACGTCGCGCTATCCATCAACCTGATTTCGGTCCTGTCGAGTGCTTTCACGGTCCTGCTTACACACCTGATCATTGTGCGCCTCGTGCGTGAATGGCAGGGCGAAACGAGGACCTCGGTCGAGAACATTACCGCGCAGGCAGGCGGTGCGATCGGTGCCCTGACGTTCGCTGCTACGGATTCGTTCTGGTTCAACGCCGTTGAAGCAGAAGTCTACGCCATCTCGATGCTTTTCACGGCCGTCGTCGTGTGGCTCATTATGAAGTGGAGCGACCAGGCACGGAAGGAGGAGGCGGTGTTGGCAGGAGGGCAACATCCATTCGGGCTTGCCGCCAATCGATACGTGGTGCTGATCGCGTACCTCTTCGGGCTTGCCATCGGCATCCATCTCCTGAACCTGCTCGCCATCTTCTTCATCGCGCTCATCTTTTTCTTTACGGAGATCGATAAGCCCGAGTGGGATGCGCTTCAGCGCTGGAAGGGGATCGTCATCACGGGATTGGTGTCCGCAGCCGCTTTCCTGGTGATTTACCCGGGTGTCGTGCAATATCTCCCCACGCTAGCCGGCGAAATCGGCTCGTTGGTACTATTCGTCTTTCTCGTAGTCGGCTTGATCACATTCGGCGTCTACTATACCCATCGACGTGGAATGGCGGTGGCAAACCTGGTGATGGTATCACTTGCCGTCGTGTTGATCGGCTATTCGACGTATGCAGTCATCTTTATTCGCAGTGCCGCCGATCCACCGATCGACGAAAACGACCCCGAGACAACCGAAGCCATTGTTTCGTATCTCAAACGCGAGCAGTACGGACAGACGCCGCTGCTGAAGGGTCCGACATACGATCCGAGAGCCGGGCGTGTCGATTACGACAACGAGACGCTGTTCCCTCGACGCTACTCGCCCGACCCCGGCCACACCCGCGTGTATAGCCAATACGACTCGGACTTCGAGTTCTTTTTGAAATACCAGGTCGGCCACATGTACGTTCGGTACTTCCTGTGGCAATTCGTCGGCCGAGCAAGCGATGAGCAAGATGCGCCGCCGGCGACAGGATTCGCGTTCGTAGACGACCGGTCACGCGCGAACGACTATCATTATCGAACACCCAGTGAGGAAGCGCCGCGGAACGAATATTACCTGCTGCCGCTCTTGCTGGGATTGATCGGCGCCGGATTTCATTTCAGTCGCGACTGGCGACGAGCGTTCAGTGTACTGACGCTGTTCCTGGTCTCCGGGATCGGGATCATCATCTATCTGAACCAGACTCCAATGCAGCCGCGCGAGCGCGACTATTCGTATGTAGCGAGCTTCTTCGCATTCAGTCTCTGGATCGGCATCGGAGCAACGGGACTGCTGCAGCTTTCCTACGAATCCCTGCGCGACACGCTGAAGCCTACGGCCCAGCGAGGTGTGCTCCTCGGATTGGCCGGCGCGATATTTCTGGCCGTCCCCTTCTGGATGACCATCGAGAACTACGACGACCACGATCGGTCCGGCAATTATGTCGCTCCGGATTATGCGTACAACATGTTGATGAGCCTTGATGACGACGCGATCGTCTTCACGAACGGGGACAACGACACCTTTCCGCTTTGGTATATGCAAGAGGTTGAAGGCGTGCGCCGGGACGTCCGGGTCGTCAATCTATCCCTTCTGAATACATCATGGTATGTCCGGCAACTCAAGAACCAATGGTCGCGCGAGTCGGCGCCGCTTCCGATCTCCATGTCGGATTCGCAGATCGACAATTTGACGGTCGTACGGTGGGAACCGAGGGAAGTGGATCTACCCGTGGATCTCGATCAAATCCTCCGGCAAACCGAGATGTTCGTATCCACCGCGGATTCGGTGGCGATTATGAGTCCGATGCGCTGGCAGCTGGAAGGTCGACCCTACAATGAGGAATTCAATATCCTATACGCGGCGGACTAGGCGGCACTCGACATAATCGCGACGAATGCCCAGCGGGCGTGGGAGCGTCCTATTTATTTCGCTGTAACCGTTAGTCCCGACGGCCAGCTGGATCTCCAGAACTTCTTCCAGCTTGAGGGGCAGGCGTTCCGAATCGTGCCGATCAAACATGACGAGCGGCTTGGAAGAGTCGTTCCGGAGATTACGCCAAAAAGGCTGAGGAACTTCCGCTTCAGGAATTTGGCCGATCCGGACGTATATTATGATGAGAACGTCCGCCGAATGATCGACAACTATCGCAATGTCTTCGGCCACACGGCGCAGTCACTTGCGGACATGGGCAGGGCGGAGGAGGCCAGGTCCCTGCTCGACACCCTCATGGTAAAGGTGCCTTTCGAGACGATCCCTGGGGACGAGCGTTCGTACCTGCTTCTGGCGCGAGCGTATGAATCCGCAGGCGAACACGATCGCGCCATCTCGCTGATGCAGCAGGCGGAGCCGATCGTTCTGCACCGACTTGCCAATGTGCAGTCTGATCAAGATCTTCGGTATGCCTCACAATTTATACAGATACTTCGTGCCTCTTACCTCGATTTGGGCGCATTCGAGGAGGCTTCGGCATTCAGTCATCGCATCGCGGACGTGCTTGAGGATTCGTCCTATCGACAGAGCCCTGAAGAATTCCGTAGACTGTACGAAGGTACTGCCCGCGGTGAAGCGCCACCGACCGGGTCATGAACGCGGCTATATTTCTGACGAGTAGAATACCAGGTTGACAGGGGATAAATTTGCATCTATATTTTTGACTATCTGGGCTTAGCGTGTGTTGCTAGTAGTGGCCCGTATTGTGGGATAAGGTGAAGGGTTCCGGTCCTTCGCCCACTTATTCTTGAGACCACCATGATTGACGCCATGTCGGTCATTCTACGCCGCCACCACCGTTACGTACCTCAGGCAGATTCGAAGGAGGCATCCGATGAGTACTCGTCGAAGCGTTGTTAAGTGGTTTGACGCTAAGAAAGGTTATGGCTTCATCGTGCATCCGGAAGGGGGCAGCGACATCTTCGTGCATTACTCGGCTATTGAAACGGAAAGACGCTTCAAGACGTTGCGCACCGGCCAGGTCGTAGAGTTCGAGCTGAGTGATGGGCCGAAAGGATTACATGCCATCGACGTCGTCCCTGCGGACCTTGCGGACCAGGCGCCTCTGGATAGCGAACCAGCGGATTCGTTCTCGGACGACGCCCCACGGGACGTAAGCGATCACACGTTTGGAGGGGGTTCCGCTACCTCTGGATCCGTTCGCGCGAGCGCATAACTCGATTGTTTTTGCCGGACACGGCGCCTATTTTTGGGGAATCACGGTTCCCTCCTCATCGTATACGATCGCCCGGCTGCCATCCGCGATGGCAGTTTTTTGTTTGATCAGATAGGCGCTGACCTCCTTATGGCGTTTTCTTTCTCGGACGAGGATTTCGACCGAATCAGTACCGTTCTGGGTGTTTCGCCCAAGCGTGAGAAGTTCGTGGCTCGGTACGAGCTTCGAGATGAGACGAGTGGACGTCGTCTTTCGCTGGAGATCACGGACGGGCTCGATCTTCCCGCCGAACTCCGCGACGAGCAGCCCGGCAATCTCGTCTCTGTTTACGCCGCCAGTTCATTCCTTCAGCTCCAAGGCTGCACCGGTTTCATTGCCAGCCAGGAGCTTGGAGAGGTCATCTTTTTTGCACGCCGGGGCGGCATGACGAACGGGTTGGTCATCGAACGTGAAGCCGGTTCTTCTCTTTATGCCAACGTGGACTCCCGTCTTCTTTCTGCGGACTTCACGCAGCTCCCCTCCGAGCTCGTCATGAGCAGCGTGGCGCTTTCCCTTGCCGAGACGCTCTCCGACGACCCCTTTTAAGCCAGGTGGGCGAAGTCACCGAACGAACGTAGATCACGCTAATGGAAGAGGCGGACACGCCGAAACGTGCGCTGGACGTCGTGATTCAGCACACGTCTCTGTCCGTGGATCCCGATCTTTGTCGTCGCGTGCTCGAGAACGTTTTCAAAAGCGAACGCGTCGACGTCGAGCTTGTACAGCTCATCCAGGCTGATCATGCGATGGTCCGGCGCCTCAATCGCGATTATCTCGATCACGACTATCACACGGACGTGCTCGCATTCCCCTATTCGGGGTACGACGAACCGCTGGAAGGCGAGATTTACGTCGATCTCGATACGGCGGCACAGCGGCACGGCGAGTTCGGCGCTACCTTCGAGGAGGAAGTTCTCCGGTACGCCGTTCACGGTGCCCTCCATCTCGCCGGCTATCGCGACAACGAGCGTGGCGGCAAGGAGGAAATGCGGAAACTCGAAAACCGCTATTTAGAAGACGCCGGCGTGCTCTGATGGCATATTCGGTCGGGGTCTCGAGAATAGAAAGCCGATTACAGGCAAACCAGTCCATTCATCGCGCCTGCCGGCCTGTGATCGCCCCGTCGGTTCATCCTCACGGAGAACCTTGACGCCCTCTCACAGGTTTACAACGTGTGGCCGCTGGGGTAAGAAGTAGGGCGAAGGGACCCGCTGTCAGGTCACCCCTTCCCGATTCAGGACGTATTCATCTGAGGAGGATACCATGCAGACTCAGATCACTGCTCGTCACTTTGAGGCCAACCCCGCGCTCCGTGATTACGCCTCGAGCAAGCTCACGCGGCTTGAGCGATACTACGACGGCATTACGGAAGCGAGGGTCGTGTTGAGTGACGACGGTGGGCCCGCATCCAACAAATCCGCCGAGATCATCGTTCACGTCTACCAACAGACCCTATCCGCCAACAGCGAAGGCACAAGTCACGAAGAAGCGATCGATCGCTGCATGGCCGCCATTCGCCGTCAGATCAAGAAATACAAGGCCAAGCTCAGGAGTACGGACAAGGACTATCACAAGTAGCGGCTTGTGACGCTACGCCAGCTTTCGCAGGGATTCAACCACACGGGAGACGTGGTCCGCGTTCGACATGATATAGAAGTGCAGGCAGGGGACGTTCGCGCTCATTAGCTCCTGGCACTGCTTGATCGTCCACTCGATGCCGATGTCTATCACATGCTCATCCTTCGCTGCCTCTATCTCTGCAGCCAGGGATTCGGGAACATTGACGTAGAAATAGCTCGGCAGTGACTGGAGATGCCGCTTGGTCGTGAGAATCTTTAATCCGGGGATGATGGGCACGGTAATCCCCACGGCACGGCAGCGTTCAACGAAGTCAAAAAACGCTTCGTTGTCGAAGAACATCTGAGTGACAATGTAGTGCGCGCCTGCATCGACCTTCCGTTTAAGGTTCAGAATGTCCCACGTAAGGTTTGGCGCCTCGAAGTGTTTCTCCGGATAACCGGCAACGCCGAGGCAAAAGTCCGTCGGCTGGGCGTCAATCATCTCCTCGAGGTAGCATCCTCCGTTCATGCAGCCGATCTGCTGCACGAGGTCGACGGCGTAACTGTTACAGGAACGGCCCGGACGGACCGGCTTCTGATAACCATTGTCGTCTCCCCGCAGCGCCATGACGTTCTGAATCCCGAGATAATTGAGCTCGATGAGCGCATCTTCGGTTTCTTCTCGGGTAAAACCGGTACAAAGGAGGTGTGGAACCGTCTCGATGCCGAACCGGCTCTTTATGGCCGCGCAGAGGCCGATCGTTCCCGGTCGCTTTCGCTTGACGTGACGTTTCACCGTTCCGTCCGGCATCTCTTCGTAGTACACCTGCGCCGAGTGGCTCGTGACATCGATAAACGGCGGCTCGAATCGCATGAGCTGCTCGACCGTGTCAAAAATCTGTTGAACCGAACCGCCGCGCTTGGGTGGGATGATCTCGTACGAGATCAGCGGCTCCGAAGCGTTCTCCAGGAATTCGATTACCTTCATTCGCAGGTGATTTTCGTTGCGTGATGCCGTAAATATAGGCTGTCGATGGGGAACCGGTATACCGACGTTTGCGCCTCGATGCTGGCTTCCAGCAAACGATGCGTCTTACTTTTAACTGCTTCTGATGTTCAATGACCGGTATCATTTTCGCCACCGAGGAAGAAGCTTCATCTTTTCTGGCACGATACAAACGCGGCCGGTTCGAGGATCTGCGGGAAGGAGAAACCCAGTACGACGACGACGTGCTCGTTACGCTGACCGGTCTCGGAAAGATCAAATCCACGCTACGCACCGAACGCTTCCTTCAGGAGAATCGGCCCAGCCGCATTTTCCATGTAGGCACGTGCACGGCCCTCAATGACGATTATGAGGTAGGCGACCTTATAGCAGCCGACCAGGTGTTTGAAGGTGACCGTATTGAGCTTGCGGCACCCACCTATCCGCGGATGCCGCTGGAAGTACCGTTCAGCTCTCTTCGGAGGGGCACTCTGGTGACGCAGGATCACGTCGCTCAGGATAAATCAGAAAAAGGTTATTGGCAGCGAATCGCGGATATGTCGGACATGACGGGATACGCGGTGGCCTTCGTAGCCGCTACACATGGCGTGCCTTGCCACATCGTGAAGGTCGTCACCGGCCACGCTAGCGAGGAAGACAAGCAGTTTCGCAAGGTCCGGACGAGCTCGTACGATACGGTCGCCAGCTTTTTGCTTGAGGAACTGGAAAAGCTGGCCGCGGCTGATTAACGTGTCTACACGGAGCCTTCATCAAAAAATTACACCGCCCTCTTCGATCGTCCACCGCATGCGGATGCTTCGCGAATGGGCGAGTGCTCCCATGGCATGGAGAATGCAACGTAGTTCGAGTCTATCGAGATAATAGACCGCGCATTTTAACACGCAACAGGTGCGTGCGCCGACCGCAAAGTGCCGAGTGTCCTTGCGATTTTTGTCTCCGGAATCTGCGGGAAAACCCTGAGGCAAATATTTGGTCGTGTCATTTATCGGCCGCGTGCACACTAGCTAATGCAGTAGACCGGCATGAATCGGTAGTCCTGGTATTCGAACGTATGTTCAGAAACCACGCCAACAACAGCTTTGGAGGAGCGGAATGAGCGCTTTCCTGAATCTATCTCGGTGGATCGAGTCGCATCGCGACGTCGCCTTCGATCTCCTGCGCATGTATCTCGGCGCCGGCCTGCTTGCGCGAGGCGTTTTGTTTATCGTCCGACCCGAGACCTTCATGGAGCTCTTGGAAGGTGCGGATGAAGGCTGGGTGGCGTCTACGGGCTTGATGTACGTCGTGGCTGCGATTCACATAATCGGCGGCGCGATGCTGGCGGTGGGCTTTCTGACCCGTCTGGCGGCCCTTGTCCAGATACCGATTCTCGCCGGCGCGGTCTTTCTAATCCACTGGCAAGGAGGACTTTTTTCAGGAAGCCAGTCTTTTGAATTCTCAGCGCTCGTCCTCTTCCTGCTCGTCCTCGTATTTCTTCATGGCTCCGGCCGATGGTCGATCGACCACAATCGGGAGCGCACGTACGTGCCCTTCCGCAAATACGTCGGCAGCCTCGATGAGACTGGAAACATGGCCTTCGAGCTGCTGCGCATTTACCTCGGCATCGGACTGTTCGTCCGTGGGGTGGTCTTCATCTCGAACTCCGGATCTTTCATGGAACTGATTGGAACCTCGCAAAGCGCCTGGCTCACGTCTATCGTGCTAATTCACTATGTCGCTCTGTCGCATCTCGTCGGCGGCGTTATGATCACGATCGGGCTATTTACGCGCGCCGCCGCTCTGGTTCAGCTTCCGGTTCTCATCGGAGCCGTGTTCGTCGTTCACCTCCAGGGAGGGCTCCTCGGCGCGGCCCAGTCTCTCGAGTTCTCTGCGCTGGTGCTGTTTTTGCTCGTTCTGCTCTTTCTCTGGGGATCGGGACGATTCTCGGTCGACCGGCACATTCTCGAACAGCCGGAGGAGGCGGAATTATATCGCCACGCCACGACGCTCGGCGAACGTAGCTCCGACCCGGCACCGCTTCTCCATTCCCAGCCGGCGGAGGATATCGAGGTAGCAACCTGTTCGTGTGGGCACGGAATCGATCATCCCCGTGTTTCGAAGCATGCCCGCTATAGTATGTGGGGGGCGATGTATTTTCTCACGGGAATTACGGGCCCACCGAAGGAGATCGTATACATTTGCGGCGACTGTGGCGAGATCATCGCGACGACGCGCAAACCGGAACTGCTTGAGCGGCATCGATACCCTTGAGAGGGCAAGAGGAGGGGGAAGAGGCCCTTCACGCTCCCACTCCAGACTGCTCGGCCAACCAGGCGTCAAAATCCTCCTGGCTCTGCACGGTAACGTAGCCCCGCATGCGGTAGTGACCGACGCCGCAGAGCTGCGCACAGGCAATCTCCCAATCTCCCGTCCTCGTGGGAACGAACCACACCGGAATCGTGAGGCCTGGAATCGCGTCCTGCTTCACGCGCATCACAGGAATGCCAAAACTATGGATGACGTCTTTTGAGGAGAGATGAACGATTACCGGCTTATCGACGGGGAGGTTGAGCTCGTTTACCGTGACGACGTCATCGGCGGCATTGGGGTCGTCGCGCTTCAATCCGACCGGATTGGTCTGCTGATCCAGAAGCTCGATATCGCGCTCTCCAAAGACGCCGTCTGGGCCCGGGTAGTGCACATTCCACGCGAACTGTTCGGTAATCACGTGGACAACCGTCGATTCCTCTTCAGAGGGATACGTACGTTCCTCACGCAGTTCGGCCCAGGTCGGGATGGCAAAGCCGAAGAGCAGCACGAGTTCGGCCACGACCACGCCGACCTCCTGATACGTCGAGAGATGGCTTCTCACGCCGTAGTAATCAGCTCTGGGACTTCTTGAGGCCCGGAAGCGCCAGAGCGTGTAGAGAAAAAACGGCGCCCAAATCAGAAAGAGCACAAGGACGAGCCAGTGCACGAGTCCGAGCATCTGATCCAACTCCGCCCCGTGGGCCGCGGCGTTCTCAGGTAGGCCGAGATAATTTGTTATATCCAGCCAGTCAAGCATGTGCAGTTCCTCCTCTAGGGAAAGATCCGGTTTCGAGTGCAGGCAGGCAGGGAGATGCCGTATAATGCCCTAACAGGGCTCGTCGTCCGCGCCTCTGTCTTTCATCTCGCGTAGATCACCTCGTTGGGTCACGATCAATTCGCCCGGCTCCAGCAAACGAGACCGGCGGCGCACGTGAAAAAAGAATGCGCCAATGCCGCCCCACACAAGGCTCGTCATGCCTATCAGCGCCGTCATTGCCATGCTGATGCCGCGGGTAGTAGGCGTGTCGACTTTAGCTCCCCAGCAGGAGTCACATGCCCAGACCACGTCAGGTATCACCGATGCCGCCAATATGGTGGTCACGGCGATGGCGACCGTCCCTATCCTCAAGCTACGATGCGTCATTATATCTCTCACAAATATCCGATATGCTTCAGCTTCCGGACAAAACGAACACCATATACGATAAGTCCTGCCGCGACGGCAAATGACAACAATGCCGCAACCAGCCGGCCGGCCCCGCCGCTCTCGACATACGTGACCACTTCCCACGCGCCGAAGCCGATGGCCAACAGAACCGATACGGCGATGAAAAATAGATGGAAGCTCTTCAGCGACACTTAGGCGCCTCCGACGATTTTTCCACCCTGATCATAGTAATACATCGTGAACAGGATGAACATGACCACAACCAGGCTCAGGCTCATATACACGAGCGCGCGTATCAGGCGCTCTTCCGAGACCAGGTGCATAAAATATGCTGCCACCAGGCCCGCTTTGATGGTTGCAATCACCAGGGCGACAATGAGTGCCGGTATCATCGGTAAATGGAGATAGCCGACGGCGACCGTGACGATCGTCAACACGGCTAGTGCCGCAAATACGGTGATGTAAATCCGTACGTGCTTCTTCACATCCTCTACGTGAGTCAAGTCGCTCATAGCGTAATTAGAGCAGATAGATGGTCGGAAACAGAAATATCCAGACGAGATCGACAAAGTGCCAGTAGAGACCGGCGATCTCGATTCTATTGGTGAACTGCTTCGGTTTGGTTTCCCACATCTTGCTACCGGGACCGAGGAAGTAGGCGTTCACGATGATGCCGCCGATCACATGTAAACCGTGAAGACCGGTGAGCACGAAGTAGATGGCGAGGAAGTTGCTCTCGGAGGGATAGAGATGATGATCGAATTTCGAGCCGTATTCGAAGGCTTTCACCACGAGGAAGGCAAGGCCCAGAAGGACCGTCGCGCTCATATAAAGCCTGTAGCGGTCGAACCGGTTCATTGCCAGGGACGCCCAGGACATCACCATAGTTACCGACGAACCGATCAAGATCATCGTATTGAGGGTCGCAAGCGGAACGTTCAGGATATCGGACGCGCGTGCGTATTCGGTCCCCAGTATTTCCCCAGGCCACGCAGGGGCGCCGATTCGCAGGAAGATATACGCGGAGAACAGCCCGCCGAAAAGCATCACTTCCGACGCGAGGAAAAGCCACACCCCCACTTTGGCGTTGTAGACGCCGGTGTCGGGGCGAGGGGCTATGGTGTAGGGAATCTGCATTCGGTTTCTGATCTGGTGCCTTCTTTCTGCGAGCGATTGGAGACGGGAGGATGGGGATGGATGCTATCTCCCACCTCCTATCCCCGACCGTATCAGGGCGCTGCGAGCGGGGCCTAGACACTCGCCGGTTCTTTCCTGCGTTCCAGCGGTACGTTTTGCGGAAGAAAGTCCTGGTCGTGCTCGGGATGGCTGTATTCGTACGGTTCGTGGTAGACGCGCGGAATCTTGTGGAAGTTACCGTGGCCTACGGGCGGAGAAGGGGCTGCCGACCACTCGAGGGTGGTGGCGTCCCACGCATTGTCCTTCACCTTCTTGCCTTTCCAGATGCTTACGGCGAGGTTGACCATGAAGGGGATCTGGAATACGAATAGCAGCCACGCGGCAATCGACATGAACTCATTGTAGTGGATGACCGACTGGGTGTGCGCATAGATCTCGCCCCCATCATAGAGACGGCGCGAGACCCCTGCCATACCCTGGATGAACATGGGGAAGAAGATCCCATTCATGCAGATGAGGGTGCCCCAGAAATGGATCTTTCCTAGAAGCTCGTTCATCTGGCGCCCCGTGACCTTCGGAAACCAGTAATAGATGCCGCCCATAAGGGCCAGGATGGATCCCGGAGCGACGACGTAGTGAAAATGTCCGATCACGTAGTACGTGTCGTGAAGATGGATGTCCGCCGGCGCGAGGCCGAGCGGAAGTCCGGTAAGCCCTCCAATTCCGAACATCGGGAGAAAGCCGAGGGCGAACAGCATCGGCGTGTTGAAGCGAATCGATCCTCCCCATAATGAGATGAAGAGGGCCGTTAAGATGATGATCGACGGGATGGAGATGATCATCGTCGTCGTCTGGAAGAAGGTGCTCATCATGGTGCCCATTCCCGTGATGAACATGTGGTGTGCCCAGACGATGAAGGACATGAATCCGAGGAAAATCAGCGAATAGACCATCACCTTATAACCCCAGAGCGGCCGCCGGGTATTGTTGGCAATGATCTCTGCGACGATCCCCAATGCCGGAAGGATCAGCACGTACACCTCGGGATGCGCGAGGAACCAGAAGAGGTGTTGCCAGAGAAGCGGGCTGCCGCCTCCGGCCACGTCGAGGGCCTCGCCGCTGACGACGAGACCGCTAGGCATAAAGAAGCTGGTATCCACCAGGCGGTCCATCAACTGAAGTACGGCGGCTGCCTCGAGAGGCGGAAAGGCCAGCAAGAGCAGGAACGACGTAATGAACTGCGCCCACACGAAAAACGGGAGGCGCATGTAGGTAAGGCCTTCCGCTCTCAACTGGATGATTGTCGTAAGGAAGTTTACCGCGCCGAGAAGCGACGAGGTAATCAGGAAGATCATCCCGATGATCCACATCGTCTGCCCCATCGTCTCGATATTGGCAAGCGGCGGATAGGAAGTCCAGCCTGCTTTGGCGGCGCCGGCCGGTACCCAGAAGCTGCTCAGCATCACGATCCCACCGAGAAAGAAGGACCAGTAGCTGGCCATGTTCAACTTCGGAAAGGCCATATCCGGAGCGCCGATCTGCAGGGGAACGACGTAGTTTCCGAACGCGCCGACGGCAAGCGGCACGACGCCCAGAAAGACCATGATCGTCCCGTGCATGGCTCCGAGCTGATTGTAGAACTCGGGCAGCATGATGCCGCCGGGCATGTTTTCGTCCCCGAAAAGGGTGCCGAGGATGGGCAGCGGCTCGCCGGGGTAGGCGAGCTGCCAGCGCATGAGCATCATCAGCGAGAATCCGAACAGCAGAAAGAGCAGAGAGGTAAGACCGTACTGGATCCCGATCATCTTATGGTCGGTCGAGAAGATGTACTTTCTCCAGAACGGAAGCTCATGCCCATGATGCCCGTCATGGCCATTGTGATCCAAGGCAGGGCCGTCGTGACCGGGAGAACCACCGGAAGCGGCATGATCAGCCATAGCGCGAAGCGAAAGGTTGGAACGTCAGAATGGAGTCGAAACTTCGCACGTCGGCCTGCTCCGCCGACGTGCGAAATAGTCGCTGAGGATGCACACGGGAAATCTGGAACGGATCAGCTCGCCGCGACGCCCTCTCCGAACGAGAAGTCGAGCGTCGCAGATTCGCCGTCTCCCACTGAGACGTTCTGCGTCTGCGTGCCGAATTCCTCGTGCCAGGCCTCGATCACGTAATCGCCTGCCGGGAGATTGTCGATGCTGAATGAACCGTCCTCTCCACTTACGCTGTGGAAGGGATGCTCCGTAACGCCGGCCCACGCTTCCATCCAGGGATGAACGTCGCACTTAATGCGAACCATGACTTCGGGCACGCGGAAGGATTGATCGCGCTCCTGGCCGGCTGTCGGCATCCCGAAGTTAAATGGCCGGTTCTTGTCGGGCATGGCATGGATATTATGCAGAAGAGGGTCGCTGTTGAGAATCTTCAGCGTTTGCCCGGCCTGAAGACCGACGACATGCGGTTCGTACATGCAGCCTTCCTGGTCGATCACGACCGGATCACTCGAAACGGCGAACTGCTCGTCTCCGAGGCCTTCTTTGACGTATACGAAGACCCACTGGAGAGCACCGTCGTCGTTAACCACGACGGCCTGGCTGCGGGCGGGTTCGCTGCGAAGCTCCTGGCATTCGCGAT
>CAZART010000084.1:0-23200 GCA_964487555.1 uncultured Rhodothermales bacterium | reverse complement strand
TTATGGGTTCTCAGCAGGATTAACGAGCTTGCCAAGAAGCTCGACACGCGGTACGCAGTACGCAGCCACCCGTCGAAGCCAAAACATCCCCAGATTTTAGAAAGAACGGCGTCATCGCCCTTGATGACGCTATTAAATGAACCTGTCTACGCGTCCATTGTTCCGATCCGTGCCTTGCAGCGAAGCCTGGTTTGAAGCCTTCGCGGCATTCGGCCGTTTTTCCAGCCTACCTTTTGGTCACGCTCTCATCCCTTTCAACAGGCGTGCCAACTACCGTCAAGCCCTGCTCTCTGAAGGCTGCATTCAAGGAAGTCAAGAATTTTGAGCGCAGTCGCGGGGTGAGATAAGGAATCTTGCCCTTGCTGCCGGTCAGGTAGCGTCTATAGGGATGGACGAATACCCGCACATGATTCGCGCCGAGCGGAGTGACTTCGAGCGTGGCCGTCACCTTATACAATCCCCAGTGACTGAGGATCTTTTCTTCGGTCGTAATGGCATTGGGTACGTCCACCTGTACCGTGTCCCACCCCGCGTCGGCCAGGGCGGTGGTTACGCGCTGCTCTATGGGCGCACCTTCCTCCGGCACTTCATAGTCACGGTATAGCGGAGACAGCGAGGGCGAACAGGCGGAACCTATCAGCGCTGTGCTCAGGACGAGAGCAATCAGTGCGGCTCGTGTACGTACGGGGACCATCGTATCACCTTTTGCTAAATCTGCCATGTTTTTTGAAGTCCGCGCATCGAGGTTTGTTCGCGGGCCTCCATCTTCATATAACAAAAAAGCCAGGCAGCACGCTCACCCAAACGTACTGCCTGGCATGCGGAGGTTAATCCGCGGTACAGGATCTAGAGATGTGTCACTGTACCATTCCCTTCGGGAAAGGAGGCGTCCCGAAGGCATATGTGTTATCACCAATTGCCGTGCCAATAACGCCGGGGCGAGCGAAGAAGCTCAGATTCGCAGCCTGTTTATTCATAAATGTATGAAAAATCAGACGCTTACGTATAATTAAAGAGTCACTCGTTGAAGCCGTGCGCTCGGCGTTTGGTGACGGTTTCTACATATGTGCGGACCGTAGGATCCGAGACTTGGTGGAGACTGCGAGAGTTCACTGACGGCTCCGACGCGAACGGTCGGTGCTGAGGGCTACAGCGCGATGGTCTCCGTGCCTATTCGCTCACGTAGAAAATTGAACATGATGTGATTGAAGTGATCCGGTTGCTCAATCATCGGAGCGTGGCCGCATTGTTCGATGTAATGTAGCTCGGATCGCGGGATAAGGTCTCGAAACTCTTCGGCAACCTCGGGCGGCGTGATCAAGTCGTTGCGACCCCAGACGAGGAGGGTGGGAATGCCGATATTGGACAGCTGCGAACGCACCGTCTCCTCTTTGGTCGAACGCGCCATCTTGATCAGCCGCGCCACCTGGCTGCGATCATTAATGATGCCGAACATTTCCTCGACCAGGTCGTCCGTCGCATGGGACGGATCGAAAAACGTCAGCGCCGCGCGTTCCCGGATGAACTCGCGATCGCGACGACGTGGTGTCGACGTACCGAGCTCCGCTTCATAGAGGCCGGATGAACCGGAAAGAACGAGGGCGGCCGCGCGATCGGGATGATCGAGCACGAAGAGGAGGGCAACTTGCCCGCCGAGCGAATTCCCTACCAACGTCGCCTGATCCACGTCGATGGCGCGCAGAAATTCGTAGACGTAGTCGGCGAGCCTCCGGACGCTCGTTTCCTTGATAGGCAGCCCGTATACCGGCAGGACCGGAACGATGACGCGGTACTGCATCTCGGCGAGGAAATCGATCGTACTCGTCCAGTTGCTGAGATCCCCCAACATACCGTGAAGCAAGACCACCGGCGGGAGATCCGACTCGGGCCCTTCGTCGACAAAACGAAAACCGCGCTCTTCGTGGATTCTGAACTCCTGGTTCGGCATACCTTGGTACTTACGGCTCAGTGTGTCGGAAGGTGCCTCAAGCACGAGGAAGATACGCGGGGACTCTAGCTATTACCAACCGAAACCACCGCGCGCGGACCCACTGTCGTAGGGTCCGAAACAAGCCCATTACCCCGGCGTTGCAAAGGGCGAATGTTAGAAAACTACCCATTTTGATCTAGATAACTGAAAGCCAATGCCCTGCGGACGTAAGCGTAAGAGACATAAGATTGCAACCCACAAGCGGAAAAAGCGCCTTCGGAAGAATCGGCATAAGAAGAAGACTCGCTAAGATTCTTCCCTGTGCAGGCTCTTCCTGCAGAAAGCTGCGGCCGGACCTCCGGCGGTGGCTTTTTTATTTTTTATACATTCTTCCTGATTGCGTGCCGTCTGAAGTCGTGCCGGGTGGTCATCGATGTTATCTTGGCACGTGCTCGGCTCTTCGCGATCCGAGTGACCGCCGGTACATCTGCATCATTCGACGTACAGCCTTCTTATGAAAGAGTACACGCTAGGCACTGTAGTTCGGGCAAGCGCCTGGGGCATGCTCGCAGGTGGTGTAGCAGGGTTTGCCCTGGGCCTTCTGCTGGCGCCCGAAGAAGGGCGCAAGTTGCGACGCCGTGTCGCCTACCAGCTCGAACACCTCGCCGACCAGTTGGGCGTCTTCGTTGAGCAGCTCGCTCAGTCCGACGCCCGGAGCGAGGCTCGTCAGACGGGCGATCAGCTCGTTGCAGATGCGAGGGAAAAAGCCCAACAAATTCGCGAGGACATCGACGCGCTGCTCGGGGAGGTTCGTAGCGGCGCTTCGCCCAGATCCTCCTCGGCCGCAGATTAAGGTCGACACCTCGACGTCTACGCTGCCGATCACCCGACGACACGCATGCCCAACTTCTCGATACTGTTACCGCCCTCTGAGGACAAGCAGGCAGGCGGAAATCCATTTGCGCCGGACATGTTCGATTACCGTACGTCGAACACGTTCAACTACTTCAACGAATTGAATTCCGAACGGCGCAAGCTGATCGCGCGGCTTCAGGAAGTGATCGCCGAGAGTGAGGGTCTTGAAGACCTCTTCGGTGTAAAAGGCGAGGCCCTTCAGCGAGCGATCGACGTCAACTCGGAAATCTACAACGCACCGCTCATGTCGGCTCACGACCGCTACAGTCCCGGCGTCATGTACAAGGCGATGGATTTCGCGGGATTGCCCACCGGTGCACAGCGGCGCCTTCTCGAGAACGGAATCATTTTTTCCGGCCTTTTCGGCCTCCTTCGGCCCGACGATCTCATCCCCGATTACAAGCTGCCGATGAATGCCGTCGTGCCGGGGCTCGGCAAGATCTCGGAGTACTGGCGCCCAATTATCAGCCCCGTGCTCAACCGCACGCTCGAGGGGGCATTCGTCTGGAATTTCCTGACGCCGATTCATGAAGCCGCGTGGGAGGATCAGCATACGTATGAAACATCGGTTCGTGTCAACTTCTTCGTGAAAGAAAACGGCAAGCGTAATGCGGTAACCGAAGACGTCAAGCCCTTAAACGGTAAGCTCGTCAATTATATCGTGCGTGAATCGCTCGAAGAATTGGAGCCACTGCTCGAGTGGACCCATCCCGATGGATTTGAATACGATCCGGATGCCACACAGTGGGATGAAGAATCTCGTACAACCACGATCTCACTGGTCAAACAGGGTTGACGGAGAACGCGAAAAACCGGACTTGAGGCAGGCGGGGCGGGTCATAGGGAAGGTTGCTCGTTCATCCCCATCAGAAAGCGTACGCCTTCGAGCACGAGATGCGGCTCCACCGCATCGATGAGTTCGACGTTTTGCGCGAGCATCGAGGCCCATCCACCCGTCACGACGACGAAGGCTTCTTCGCCCAATGCTTCATTGATTCGCAATAGTACGCCTCGAGCGCTCTCTATAAAGCCGTACATAATGCCGGCCTGAATGGCTTCGACCGTCGATTGTCCGATGGGCTCATTCGGTAGAACCAACGGCACCTCAGGTAGCTGGGCCGTGTCGCGGTTGAGAGCACGCTGCATAAGACCCGGTCCCGGTGCGATCGTGCCGCCACGGTAGGTCCCGTCCCGGTCGACCACCTCGTACGTCAACGCAGAACCTGCATCCAGTGCCACGACGCTCCGTGGAGCATCTCGGCCGAAACGGATCCATGCCGCGGCAGCTGCGGCCAGGCGGTCGGTTCCAAGCGTTTCCGGCGTGCGATATCCGAGGCGAAAGGGAAGACGCATCGTGTGGCGGATGCGTGTCAGCGGGATGCCGGCACTGTCGAGAATCCTTACCACGGCATGGGACGTGGCGGGCACGACGGATGCGAAGCCTGCGCGCGAAATCGAAGACGACTCGATGGCACTTAGAAGGCTCGGGCCGAGGGAGGCGTGCTCATGCGTCGCGCGAAACGTGTGCTCGAGCGACTCGCCGCGATACAGTGCGCCTTTCACGGCACTGTTTCCGATGTCAAGAACGAGCCACAAACTATCCATTCTATAAACGTTTCAAACCGAGCGCGTCATTTCGCCTGCATGATAGACCCGGCGTTGCGCATTTGATTCGATGATGATGCCGCCGGACGCGTCGAGGCCTCGGACCACACCTTCGACTCGGCGATTGGTCGTCGAAGAGCGAAGGCTGATGGATTCGTTGAGGCTCATCATCCGGTCCACGTAATCTTGCCGTACGTCGCCTTCGTTTTCCGCCACTCGGTCCAGCGAATCCTCCAGATCCGACAGTGCGGCCGCGAACAACTCCGCGCGTGGCGTGATGCGGCCCGTCTCCATCAGCAGCGACGTCGCTCCCTGCCGAATTTCCTCGGGGAACTCATCTTGATTCACATTCAGCCCGATACCGAGAACGACGGCAGGGTTCCGCCCGGGCACATTCCAGCTCGCCTCGAGAAGCATTCCGCACAGCTTTCGATCACCGAGATAGATGTCGTTCGGCCATTTAACCGTCGTACGAAGCGGATTCGCAAACCGGTCGAGCGCCCGAGCTACACCCGTGCACGCGGCGATCGTGAGCATGCCCAGGCGATCCGAGGGCAGATGGGGGTGCAATACGACCGAGAATGTTAGATTGAGACCGGCAGCCGCAATCCAGGAACGTCCCAGCCGTCCGCGTCCACGGATCTGATAGTCCGCGATGACGACAGCTCCGTGCGGTGCGCCCTTTTCGATCCATTCCGCCGCGAGCGAATTGGATGAATCGACTTCGCCGAAGGCCTGAATCACGCGCCCGAGATGCCGTGTCGTCAATAGCGAGCGGGCATGTTCGACGAATGCCGGGGAAGGTCCCACGGCGTGGGGCGACGCCTCAGAATCAGCGGGGCTCGGATCGACGTCTCGGCGATGAGCGTCCGGAGCGCCGGCGCCCGAAGCCTGCGCTAGTCGAGCATCAGAGTGTTTCATCCAGAGGTCAGGGGTGATGCGTAAAATGAACGATGCGCGGGCAGAAGATAGCGCACGCCGCTCAGAGGGTGTAGTGGAATGATTATTGACACCAAAAAGAGCATGAACGTTAGAGACGACGATATTTGTATGAGGCGGTATCGATGAACGTGCTGAGGGGACAACTGATTGTGTTGCTGCTGCTGTTCGGCAGTCTCTGTACGGAGCCGTCGACGGCCCAGGAACGCAGGCCTCCGGAGCTCGACGTGCAGTTCAACAGAGCCGAAACGGCATGGAAGAGCGGGGCGAGTGTGCTTGAAGCAAAGGCGCGTGTCGATCGCGTGCTGAATCAGATTCCTGATGACGGCGAAGCGCGGAAGCTCCGCGCTCAGATCCTCATGGCGTTGGATCGTCCGGAAGAGGCTCTCTTCGACGCGCGGCAGGCCGTAAAGCTCCAACCACAAGACGGCGAAGCGTACCTGATTCTCTCGGAAGCCGCTCGTTTCAACGGCGATCGGTATTTAGCGATCGAAGCACTCGATGCAGCCGCTGAGCGCGTTCTCGAGGACGCTGATTTTCACATCAGGCTATCGTGGAACGCAGCCCTCTTGGGACAACTCGATCGTGCCGAAGCCTACGCGCGCATCGCGCATGCCCTGGATTCGACCAAGGCGGCCGCCTATTACCAGCTCGCGCGAGTGTTCGTCCAGAAGGACCAGCCAAGTGATGCAGCGTCGATCCTGGAGAAGGGCCTGCGCAGCAATCTGCTCGATCCCAATGCCATACGGCAAGACACCGTACTGCTCCGCGTCGCCGGACACGAGCGTTTGCAGGGGCTTTTGAGATAGCCCGACGTCTCAATGTTGCGCGTTTTCGGCGTAATCATAGTACGTCGATACCGTGCGGAAGCGCTGGGTCGGGCGAAAAGGCACACCGATCTTCGTTTCAAAACGTGTATTGTAGGGAATCCAGGATCCGTTCGGAGCCGGGCGAACGTGCACGTAGAACTGACTCTCTTCGCGATACCACATGGCCAGATCTATGCGTTCGAGATAGATGGCGATCAGGCGGTTGGTGCCCTTATCGACGTAGAGCCGAACGCGGCGAATATTCTGACCGTCACCTTCTTCCGGACGCGCGCGCACTTCGATGACGCGTGCCGTCATATCCCACATAACGGTGTCGGGTAGGGCTCGGTAGTGGTAGGCGTCCTGGTTGCGCGCAGATAGGTAGGCCGGATCGTCGGGAATGATATACTGTGCCAGATTCGTCGGGTCGTATGTTGCCACCGTCTGTGAGACGAATCGGCTGAAGTAGCCGAAATCGAAAGCACCGGCTGAATCCCGTTCCAGCGTAACAAACCTCCTGTTCGACGGCGATCCCTGGTGACGCGTCACCTGTTCCTCAAACGCGACGAGATATTCTTCGTCGTCGAATTGTTCCGTCCGCGTGTAGCGCGTGAAGTCCCGTTCGTCAAGTCTACCGAAAGCTTTATCGAACGTCTCCCGGTCGACGGCCACCAGGAAGGAAAACAGGGAGTCTCGTTCCGTCGATGACTGGGAGTAAGGATCTGTGGAGACCGGGTAGAACGGCTCGCCCGGAACGCGCTGCTCCTCGCTCCTGGTACACCCCAACGAGAGCAGCAGGCACAGCGCCGCAACAGGTGCGTAAGACCGACTCCTATCCATCATGGATCTAATTATCGCCCAGCCATTTAATCGACTCGTGCCGGATCCGGTCCGGCGGAGTCATCAGATATATCGGATTCGAGCGTGAAATATAAAGGGCACGACTACACCGCCGAGCTCAGCGTCGCCGTCAGGGCGGCCCGGGAGGCCGGGAGCCTCATCCGCAGCAGGGCAGGCCGTCTGAATGGTGAGAACGTTCGGAAAAAAGGCAGGAACGATCTCGTCACGGAGGTCGATGAGGAGGCTCAGCGAATCATCATACGCGTTCTGGAAGAGACGTTTCCCGAGTACGACGTGCTGGCCGAAGAGGACGATAAGGGGGAAGGCACGATCGAGGCCGAGGACTATCGATGGATCGTTGATCCGATTGACGGTACCACGAACTTCACGCACGGCGTTCCGCCGTACGCAGTCAGCATCGGCCTGCAGCATCACCATGAAGTCGTCGTCGGCGTGATCCTCGACGTGTCTCGGGACGAGCTCTTCACCGCCGTTCGCGGCCACGGACTCCGGGTGAACGGTTATGCCCGATCGGTCAGTCCCACCGCCTCGTTAGCGGAAAGCCTGATCACGACGGGATTTCCCTATCGATCCATCGACCATCTCGACGTGTATCTCCAGGTACTGTCGGATTTTATGACCCAGTCGCGAGGTGTTCGCCGGCCCGGCTCGGCGGCGGTCGATCTGGCCTACGTTGCCGCTGGTCGATTCGAAGGGTTCTTCGAGACCGGACTCAAATCGTGGGACATCGCGGCCGGTCTATTGCTCGTGGAGGAGGCTGGAGGACGTGTCACGGACTACCGAGACCGTGGAAATCCCCTCTTCGAGGAACAGGTTCTCGCGACGAACGGCCGCATCCACGGCGAGATGCTCTCGCTTCTCGAGCGGATGCAGCACGTTCACGGGTAGGGTTGCGGGCGAGTGCGGATCGTACGGCGCAGGTAGCGGATCATGGATCCGATTCCTAGTTTGGGTCCCGGACGCACGAGAGCCCCCTAACGAACCCCTATTAAAATGGAAACCTCCGGCTTTGGTCTTCTCAAGAACAAGACCGGCATCATCTTCGGTGCGCTGAACGAGGCGAGTCTCGCCTGGGCTATTGCAGAGGCTGCGCACCGCGAAGGCGCCCGGTTCGTTTTATCCAACGCACCGGTAGCTCGGAGGCTCGGTTCGGTCGACGAACTGGCCGCAAAGACCGGCAGCACCGTCATCTGGGCCGACGCCACGAGCGACGACGATCTGGAACAGCTCTACGCGCAGGTGAAGGATCAGTACGGGAAGATCGACTTCATCGTTCATTCGATCGGAATGGGCGTCAACGTTCGGAAAGACCGGCCCTACGACGATCTCAATTACGACTGGTATCACAAGACCCTCGATATATCTGCCGTCAGCCTGCATAGGATCGTCCACCACGCCGAAGGCTCCGGGGCCCTCGCCGACGGATCCTCCATTGTCACGCTGTCCTACATTGGTGCGCAGCGCACCTTTTCGAAGTACTCGGAGATGGGCGATGCCAAAGCGCTTCTAGAGAGCATCGTTCGCTCGTACGGGTACCGATTGGGCCGGCGCGGGATTCGCATCAATTCCATCTCCCAAAGTCCGACGCGAACGGTCGCGGGTGCGGGAATTTCGGGATTCGACGCCATGTTCGAATTCGCCGACCGAATCGCACCGCTTGGAAATGCCGACGCGGAAAGTTGTGCCGACTACGCCGTGACGCTGCTGAGCGATCTGACGCGGATGGTCACGATGCAGAACCTCTACCACGACGGAGGATTCAGCACGATGGGCATTTCGGATGAATTTGTGGCCGACCTGCGCTCCGTCCTTGGATCCGGACGGGAAGAATTGGATTAGAGCGTCCGGATCCGGCACGAGATCTGCTGTCCACTCTTCAGGAATGCGGGCAATTATATTTCGCAGCCGTTTGTACCTTTGATTCGATCCACCGTCTCCACCAGACCCACTCCGTGCATGGTTCGCATCCTACTCGTCGTTCTCATGATCGGCGGCGTACGCGCTCATGTGGCCCAGGCGCAGGCCTCCGACGACGCATTGCCGCTCTATTACGCCGTGGAGCGAGGCGCGACCATCTATTCCGCGCCTGACTCTGCGAAGCCGTATATCTCTTTAAAATTTCGTGAGCCGGTATATCGGCTCGACGAACAAGAAGGCTGGTTTCATGTGAAAACGCAGGACGGAGCCCAGGGCTTCGTTCCTGCGAAAGCGGTGTCAAACGTTTGGATCCGTGTTTCAAAAGTAAACAAGACGGTGTACATCTACCGCGGCACCGATCTGATCAAAAAATTTCCGGCCGATTTCGGCTACAACGTCTTCGCCGACAAAGAAAAGCGAGGAAGCTCAACCGAGCCCGACCACTGGCGAACACCGGAAGGCGTCTTCTATGTCGTCAGGAAAAATCCGCGCAGTCAGTATTACAAGGCGCTCGTGCTGAATTATCCGACGGCGGAAGACGCAGAACGCGGACTGCAGCAGCGGTTAATCTCTGAAGGACAGTATCGTGCGATCGTGAAGGCGGAAGAAGATTTCCAGGTTCCGCCGATGAACACGGGGCTCGGCGGCTGGATCGAGATCCACGGAAAAGGTACCGGAGTAGGTGCGAACTGGACGCAGGGCTGTGTCGCGGTTCGTGACGTGCACATCGACCAAATATGGAGATGGGCGGATGTTGGAACGCCGGTACTGATCGAGTAGAAGGCCATGCGTCGACAGGCTCTTGGCGCGTTGGTTGAGTCATGTGGGTGAAGGCACCCTGTGTACATCGAATAAAAATATGTCTGAAGCAGTGACAGCGAAGAGCTACCGGTCTACAAACCACAACAAGCATACGACGAGCAACTGGTTTTACCGGAAGCATCTCGACAGCTTCTACGATCAACTCAGTGAGGTCGTGGAGACTACGGGTTGTACGACACTCCTGGATGCCGGCTGTGGAGAAGGTTTCGTGGTCGATCTACTGGCTCGTGCGCATCCGGATCTGAAGATCACGGGCGTGGACATCAGCGAGGAAGCGGTCGAGTACGCAAAGGAGCATTTTGGCGATAAGGCGCGTTTCCGCACGGGCAGCGTCTACAAGCTTCCCTTTTCCGATAAGTCGTTCGACGCCGTTCTCTGCAGCGAAGTCCTGGAGCATGTTGACGATCCGAACCGCGCCGTTGCCGAGCTGAAACGCGTAGCACGCGATTACGTGATCATCACCGTGCCGCTCGAGCCCTATTTCCAGTGGCTGAATAACGTCAGCCAGTGGCTGAAGCTCGGCCCGGACGTGGGGCATGTTAACTTTTGGACGTCCAAAACCTTCCAGGCCTTTATACGGGTGCATTTCGACGACCCGACGTTCACCTGGAAGCAGCTTTATCAAATCGCCGTCGCAAAGGTCTGAGGCGTCCGAACGTGCATCCGCCGCCGGCGCCTGAATCTTCGACGTGAAGGCGGTCGTAGGACTGTAGGACGCCCCAACATCCTTGAATGACCATGACAACGGCACGCCATCGGCTTGCGCTACTTCTTCTGCCGTTTATCCTGATGACCGCATCGGCGCAGGATGTTGCGACGGTTGATGCCGCGCAGAAAGCCACGGACGCGGGTCTTTTTCAAGAGCCGCTGCCCGAGGGGGCCGTCTATGTCGTCGATATTGATGGGCCGATCGACAATGTGCTCGCTCATTACATCGATCGTGCGATCGCGGATGCGGAAGCCAACGGGGCCTCACTCATTGTCTTCCACATTGACACCTTTGGAGGCCTCGTTGATGCGGCCGATCACATCCGCAAATCTATCTTGAATGCGCAGCCGACGACCGTAGCCTTTATCGACAAGAACGCCGCTTCGGCCGGCGCGCTGATTTCCTACGCGAATGACAAGATCGTGATGGTGCCGGGTGCCTCGATAGGAGCCGCAACGGTCGTGGAAGGTGCCGGCGGAGAGGCGGCGCCGGACAAGTACCAGAGCTATATGCGCGGCCTGATGCGCTCCACGGCGGAGGCGAACGGCCGCGACCCCCGAATCGCCGAATCGATGGTGGACGAGACGCTGGAGATAGACGGCATATCACAGGCCGGCCAGGTCCTCACGCTTTCCGCCGGCGAGGCCCACCGCCTGAATGTTGCCGATACCATACTCGCCGAGGTGGACCTGGTGATTGCGGAGGCCGGACTCCAGGATGCGAAGCTGGTGCAACATCGAGCAACGGCCACGGAACGAGTTTTGCGATTCCTGAGCTCGCCGATTCTCCAGTCCATCCTCATGCTGATGATGATGGGTGGGCTTTACTTCGAGCTGCAGACCCCGGGTGTCGGCTTCGCGGGTGCGATCGCGGCCATCGGATCTGCGCTCTTCTTCGCGCCCCATTACATGATGGGGCTCGTCGAAAGCTGGGAGATCGTATTGTTCGGAATCGGCGTACTGTTGCTGCTGGCCGAGATCTTCGTCATTCCGGGGTTTGGGGTTGCGGGCATAGCCGGCCTCCTTCTCGTGGTCGGATCGCTCTTCGCGGCGCTCGTCGGCAACGTCGGGCTGCAATTTCCCGATACGCACGAGCTGGCTACGGCAATTTTGACGATGGCCGTCACGCTCGTGCTCTTGATTGTCCTGATGTTCTCGATAGGACGTTATCTGCCCCGATCTCAGCGCTTCAACCAGTTGGTGCTCGCGCCGGAGCTCTCCAGCATCTCCGGCTACGTCTCCGCCGACACGATCGAGACGCTGAGAGGCAAATCCGGACGGGCGTTGACACCGCTGCGGCCCTCCGGGGCGGCGGACATCGAAGGGGAGCGGGTTGACGTGATCGCGGCGGGTGAATTCATTCCGGCGGGGACCGCGGTAGAAGTGGTGCGGGTGCGCGGGAGCCGGGTGGAAGTACGTCGGAAGCTGCTCGAATCTGCCGGCGAAACATCTGCGACCTGACTCGTACACTGAACCGCACCATCCCCTTTGTTCCAGATCGTATCGAATTGTCCGTAGCCGCGACGCACTATTTCATAGTAAGGCTTGGAACTCCTCATCCCCATCGCACTGATTCTGACCGGCCTCGCGCTGATCGCCGTTGAGGTCTACCTCGTTCCGGGCTTCAACGTCGTCGGCGTGTTCGGCTTCGTCGTGATCCTGTTCGCCATCGGGTATTCCTTCTCTGAAGCCGGCTGGACCGGCGGCATGTACGCCACGATCGGCACCGCGGTCGTTGGGGGCGGGCTCTTCTATCTGATGTGGACTTCGGGAGCGTGGGACCGCTTCATTCTCGCGACGAGTATCCGTGCTTCGGAGGATTCCGTCGCGCGTGAAAGTGAGCACCGAGCCAAGTATCTCGGCAAGTCGGGCGTCGCCATGACGCCGCTGCGTCCGACCGGCGTGGCGGAGATCGACGGCGAGCGGATCGAGGTCGTGACGGAGGGCGAGTTCATCGCCTCCGGCTCGCGCGTACGGGTCGTCGCGATGGACCGTCGCCGCTTCTTCGTGCGGCTGGCGGATGCGGTTGCCGAATCGGCGAGTTGATCCCGACCCCAATGCGGTCGAAGCAGCGTCGATAGAACGTCACCATCAGCGCCGGACACTTTCCTCGTGGCGGGCGATCATAGCCTGGAATTGCGGATCATCACGGAGCGGATCCCACCTTGGATTGAGACGAATCCACGGAACGGAGATCCAGCCCGGCTCGGAAAGCTGCTCGTCCAGTAGCTCGACCGCCTTCTGCAGTTCGCCTGTCACGGTATAGACGTAGGCGAGCTTCAGCGGCTGGAGCGAACCGTGGTAGATGTTGCCCTTCCGGTGATCCAGGTCGACTCCCCTGAGAGCGGTGCGGACGGCCTCATCCTTCATCCCAAGTTCGGCGTAGACGACGCCCAGCGTGGCCAGATGTTGGCCGATGTCGGGTTGATCGGCTACGAGCTTCTCTACGATCATCCTGGTCTCCTCATACGAAGCCAGGGCTTCCGCCTCGCGACCGAGCCGATCCAATGCAAATCCACGAAAATAAGAGGGTGGGAATAGATAGGTGCCGGCGCCTATCCATGGAATGTCTACCGAGTCGAGCGTGGCCAGGACATCGGTATAACGGCGCTCTGCAAGAGCCGTCTCGATAAGGAACCACGGATCCTCGTACGGAGAGGGTATCAATGGAAGGACCGCGCGCGCCCCTTTGAGATCTCCTTGCAAAAGGTGGGTAAAGACACGGTAGTTATAGGGTTCATTCTCATCCGGACCCACGCCCATCGCAGCCGTACAATCGACTTCCGCTTCCGTGTAATGGCGGCGGAGCATATTGAAAAAACATCGCGATTGCACCATGCGGAGTGAGCGGGGGTTCAGCGCGATCGCGCGATCGAGAAGCCGGAGCGCCTCATCAAAATCTTGGGCGTGAAGGATCACCTGGGCGGCGCCATACAAGGGATTTGGATCGTTTGGTAATCCCTCTGTCGCCCTCATGAAATGTCCAAAAGCCTCCCTGTACGCATTCGTGTGTACGGCATACCACCCACGGGCCAGCGCGACCTGCGGATGGTCCGACGCCATCGAATCCGCGCGAGCCAGTGCCGCCGCGGCCTTCTCAAGGTGCTCCTGATTGCCGTCGAGAGCATACAAATGTGAGCGCTCCCTCGTCAGATAGATATACGGCAGCAGGAAATACCGATCGAGCTCTATCGCACGTTCAAACATCGCGATGGCATCCCGTGTGTCGTACGTACGATGATACTGAAGTCCCGTCAGGTACGCTTGATACGCGTCCAGATTCTCGGTCGGACGCAGCTCAACGGACGCGCGCTCCGCACCGGTAAGCGATACGTCGAGCTCCGCGATGACGGCACGCGCGAGATCCGACTGAACGGCAAAGATATCCGTCATTTCCCGATCGTATCGATCCGACCAGAGCTGGCGATCGTCGGAGATCTGAATAAGCTTCGGGATGACCCGAATCCGATTGCTTCCTTCCGAACGGTCCCATTGAATCGTACCGGTTACGAGGTAGTCGACGCCAAGCTCAGCCCCTATCTCCCGCGTCGACTTATCCGAAGCCGGGTACTGCATGGCGCTCGTGCTGGAGATGACGCCAAGCGCCTTTACGCTCGCGAGGCGCGAGGTAATCTCCTCGGTGATGCCCGCAGCGAAATAGTCGTCCGACTCGGCCCCTAAATTCTGGAACGGGAGGACGGCCAGCATCGGTACGCCGGATTCCGAAGCCGCCCCGCTCCACGGTGTCAGCCCGAAAAAATGCAAGCCCGACGCGATGACCAGGAGAGCGGCTATCGTGAGAATCGAGGCGCGGACGACACGATTCCGCCGGACGCCCGGCACGGCGGCGGCCGGAGCCGAGGGGGAACGCAAGCTCTCCAGGTCGACGATGACGTCGTCAGCGGACTGATAGCGCCCGGCGGGATCTTTGGACAGTAGTTTGTGGACGATGCCGGTCAGTTTATCCGGCACGTCGGGGCGCAGGGCCGACAGATCGGCCGGCTCCTCCTCAAGGATCTGGTAGATCAGCGCCTGGTCGTACGGGGCGGAGAACGGCCGGGTCGCCGCCAGCATCTCAAACAAAACGACGCCGAGGCTCCACAAATCGGTTCGGGCGTCGACGCGTTCCCCCCGAGCCTGCTCCGGGCTCATGTAGTCCACGGTCCCCAGCGTGGTCCCTGTGCGCGTAATCGTCAATCCCTCCGATTTCGCGAGGCCGAAGTCCACGATCTTTGCCAGGTCCTCTCGCGTGAGCATGACGTTAGCCGGCTTGACGTCACGATGAATGACGCCTCCCCGGTGCGCGGCGCGCAATCCCCGCGCGATTTGAAGGGCAAGAGAAACGGCCTCGTCTATGGGAAGCGGCCCATTGTCAATGTGATGCTTCAGCGTTTCACCCTCATAGAACGTCATCGCGATGAAATGCTGTCCCTCCGGCGTCTCGGCGACGTCGTGGATCGTGCCGATGTTGGGATGGTCAAGTGCGGATGCCGCTCGGGCCTCCTGAATGAGACGCTGCCGGGCCTCGGTGCTCGCCGTGAGGTGAGGCGGCAGGAATTTGAGCGCCACACGACGCTGAAGGTGCTCATCGAACGCCCGGTAGACGACCCCCATTCCGCCGCCTCCGAGCCGGTCCTCGATTCGGTAGTGCAGAATCCGGCTGCCTACTCGATTATCGTCAAGGATTTCTTCGCGAAAGAAGGTTTCGGCGAGATCGTCGGCGAGGCCCTCGGCCTGATCGTACGCGTCCAGGAGCGCCTTCAGCTGCGAGCGTAACGCGAAATCGGAGCCGCACGCCCACGCTACGTAGGCCGGACGTTCTCTCCTGGGAAGATAGGTTGCCTGCTCAAAAAGGGTCCTTAATCGCTGCTGTCGGTCGCCTTTCATGCCGGCGTCGCATCTACTTCGTTCCGCAGATGGTCGGAGAGCCACGTCTGCAAATCGACGGCATCTCGGCCACCTTGGCGCAGCTCTTGTAGCAATGGCCGCCTCCTGCGCATGGCCCTCACACTACGCTCCAACTCACAGATTATCAAGGTCGTAGGGACATATATTCGCCTGGAAAAAAGACCCGAATGGCTCATTATTTGGTCGGCGTCAGCCGACGAGCACTCCCGCGATGGTCGCCGTCATCATGTTGGCCAGCGTGCCGCAGAGCACCGCGCGAAGGCCGAGCTTGGCCAGCTCGGAGGTGCGCTCCGGGGCGAGGGGGCCGATGCCGCCGATCTGGATGGCAATGGATGAGAAGTTGGCGAAGCCGCAGAGCGCGAAGGTCGCCATCACGATCGTTTTCGCCGAGAGCACGCCCGCCTCAATGTTTTCGGCAAGACTGAGGTAGGCCACGAATTCGTTGAGGACGACCTTGATACCGAGGAGCGAGCCAAAATGGACGGCGTCGGCCCAGGGCACGCCGATCATCCACGCGAGCGGCGCGAGGGTCCACCCGAATAGCTGTTGCAGCGTGAGGTCTTCGCCGAAAAAGCCGGCGACCCAGTCGACGATGTAGTTGCCCATGGCAATCAGGGCGATAAAGGCGATGAGCATCGCCGCGACGTTGAGGGCGAGTTTCAGTCCGTCGCCGGCGCCGATGGCGGCCGCGTCGATCACGTTCTCCGAACGCTGTTCCACCTGCACTTCGGCGGATCCGGCGGTCTCGGGCGTCTTCGTCTCCGGAATCATGATTTTGGCAAGCAGCAGCGCGGCGGGAGCGGCCATCAGACTGGCGCCCAGCAGCTGTTCTGCGAATAGCAGGCGAGCTACGTCGAGGGCGAGGCCCTGCGCCTGCGCAAATGCGTCCCCCAGCATCATGATGTAGGCCGCCATCACACCGCCCGCGATCGTCGCCATGCCGCCGGTCATGACGGCCATCAGCTCCGAGCGCGTCATGCCGCTGAGGTACGGGCGTACCACAAGCGGGGCTTCCGTCTGACCGACGAAGATGTTCGCCGTCACGGACAGCGACTCCGCCCCGCTCGTGTGGAGAACGCGACGCACCAGCCACGCCATGCCGGTCACAATCCTCTGCATCAGGCCGAGATAGTAGAGAATCGACATGAGGGAGCTGAAGAAGATGATGGTCGGCAGCACCTGAAACGCAAAGAAGCTCCCGAGGCTGCCCTCCTGGCCGGGACTGACGGCCAGCTGCCCGAACACGAACCGCGCCCCCTCCGTCGTAAAGTCGAGAACGAGCACGAAGAACGAGCTGACCCACGAGAAAAACGCCTTCGGCCATCCCAGCGGCGCAAACGTCTCGCCCATCGCCTGGCCTTTCAATATCAGGATGGCCAGGACGATCTGTAGAAGCAGGCCGGCGCCGACTGTGCGCCAGTTTATGCTCTTCCGGCTGGAGGAAAGCACGTAAGCGATGCCGAGGATGCCGACGAGGCCGAGGATGCCTCGGAGGAGGGAGATGAGGTCCATGGGGAGGGGGGGGTCGAGGATCGAGAATCGAGGATCGGGGAGACTGGGCGAGGATCGGGGGAGGGTGGGCGAGGATCGAGGGTGGGTGGGCGAGGGTCGGAGGTCGGGGTTTGGGGTTAGGGGGTTGGGTGGAGCATCCAGGTGTTGTTGCGCGGCTCTACGTCGGGGAGGATTCGGGCGGGATCGAGCGTGATGCGTTCGACGTCGGGGCTCTCAATGACTTCGGTGAACGTGTCCTGGCGGGTGAAGGCCTCGACCGGAATACGCCGATTCTCTTGCCGGCCGTCCGAGTAGGTGATCTGGAGGTCCACCGGCATGAGGAGTCCTTCCTCCTGCGAAATCGTCACGTGCGTCGTCGAATCCGTGTGCTCGACCGAGGCTATGCTCTGGTCGACGAGGTCCGTCGAATACAACCAGCCGCGCCAGAACCAGTCGAGATCCTCACCCGCGACATTCTCCATCGTGCGGAAGAAATCCGCCGGCTGCGGGTGCTTGAATGCCCACGTCCGGGTGTATTCACGAAAGGCCGCATCGAAGCGCTCCTCGCCGAGCACGTACTCGCGCAGCACCCGAAGGGCCATCCCCGGTTTTCTGTAGGCGAGAAATCCCAGACCGCTTCGCGGGATCATGTCGGGTAATGTCATGATCGGCTCTTCGCCGGCGCCACCCAGCATGAGTCCCGAAACGTACTCCTGATTGAGAGGCGAGAATGCGTCCGGTCCGTAATAGGCGCGGGTCGCATAGTGATTGATGAACGTGTTGAAGCCTTCGTCCATCCAGGCGTGTCGACGCTCGTCGCTGCCGACGATCATCGGGTACCACTCGTGGCCGATCTCGTGCGTCGTAACCCCGAAAAGCGCCCGATCACGGGCGCGTACCGAGCAGAAGATGATCATCGGATATTCCATGCCCCCCACGATGCCGGCCACGTTGATCGCAACCGGATAGGGATACGGATACCACATCGCCGAATAATGCGCGATCGAATGGCGGACATATTCGGTGGATTCCTCCCAGCCGGGCTCGTCTTCGGTGCCGAGACCTTCCTTCGGGTAATACGACATGTTGAGCACGTCCTCCCACCCCGACGCATCCCAGATGAACGCCTGCGAGGCGGCCCAGGCTACGTCGCGCACGTTCTCCGCGTGGAATTTCCACGTAAGCGGGCCGGTGCCGGCGGGACGTGATCCGGGTGTTCCGACTTCGTTCGGTTCGATGATGTGGACGGTCTCGGCGCTCTGCCGGGCGTGCGAGAGGCGGCGTCGCTGCTCGCGGGTGAGGACGTCGTCGGGATTCGTGAGCTCGCCCGTCGCCGCGACGATAAAGTCGCGTGGCACCGTGATCTCAACGTCGAAATCACCATACTCCAGATAGAACTCGCCCTGGCCCAGATAGGGCATCATGTTCCAGCCGTGGACGTCGTCGTAGACGTACATCCGAGGGTACCACTGCGCAAGCTCGAACACCGTGCCCTGTTCCACGTCGAGCCAGCCCATCCGGTCGGCACCGTACTCGGGCATCGTAAATTCGAAATCGAGGGCGATGTCGAGGGTCGATCCTCCCGGAGGCATTGGCTCGGCAAGATCGATGCGCATGCGGGTGTCATAGATCATTGCCGCGGCCGTACGGCCGTCGACCCGTACGTTGGAAATATCATAACCTCCCCCCGCAAACGAGCCGCGCCAGCGGGAATCGGGCGGCTGAATCTCCGAGCCGCGACTGCCCGGACGAAATAGATTCTGATCGAGTTGCATCCACAGGAATTCGATCGTGTGCGGACTATTGTTTGTGTAGGCGATGATCTCGGATCCGCGGATCGAACGGGCTTCCGGATCGAGCGTCACCTGGATTGAATAATCCGTGCGCTGCTGCCAGTACTCGGGCCCCGGCTTTCCTGAGGCAGATCGATAGACGTTGATCGACGGGAGGTCGAGCGTCTGGAAATTCTCCTGGTTGAGCTTGCTATCCTGGGCTTGCGAAGGAGATGCGGCCGCGCTACAGAGGAGTAGGACGATTAAGCTCGATTGAAGCAGAATTCGCATAGGATGATCTCGTTTTCGAACGAAGGTCGGATCTTGAGAGGTGGGCGCCGTTTAATATCACGCACCATCTATGACCGGTGGGTGCTGTTTAATATCACGCACGATCTATGACCGGTTGGTTAACCGCGCACCCTTTTCCGGCATTGTGCCCCTTCCGGCGTCGTGACCCGGAAAAGCCGGGTGGAAACTAGGGACCCGCCTTCACTTAATCCAAACACCCACGTGCGGCATTCGACCGGAATTCGCCGGCGGCACGATTCTCGGGTCGACTCAGCGCCCACCGATCCCTATTTTCACCTCCGACTCTGACGAGTGTCCGAGGGCCCGTCTTTTTGAAGCAGTTCGCACTCCACCTCCTTCCGCATGCGTCAATTTCAGCTTTCGTTCAAATCGGCAGAGGCATCGACCTCAGCGGCGAACCCCGATGAGATCCTGCAGGGGCTCAATTCTTCGCAGCAGAAAGCCGCAAAAGCTACGGATGGACCGGTCCTCATCATTGCCGGCCCGGGCTCAGGCAAGACTCGAACCCTTACCCATCGCATCGCTTATCTCATCTCCACCGGGCGAGCGCGCCCGTACGACGTCCTCGCGCTGACCTTCACGAACAAAGCTGCTCGGGAGATGAAGGAGCGCATCGAGCGGCTCGTGGGCGCCCACGACGCGAAGGGCATCTGGATGGGAACGTTCCATTCTATGTTCGCGCGCCTCTTGCGCGTGGAAGGGGAGAAGCTGGGCTACACGTCGGATTTCAGCATTTACGACACCGACGATTCGGAGCGGATCATCCGCCAACTGATGGACCGCTACAACATGGACACGAAGCAGTTCAGTCCGCGCAGCCTCCGCCATCTGATCTCCGGCGCCAAGAACCAGCTTATCTCGCCATCGGAGTACCAGCGGGTCGCAAACACACTGCCGCAGGAGCGCGCGGCGACGATCTACGGCCCCTACGAGGAGATGCTGCGCAACTCGAACGCCCTCGATTTCGACGATCTGCTCATCAAGCCGATTAAGCTCTTCGAGCAACACCCCGGCGTGCTGGAGAAATACCAGAATCGCTGGAAGTACGTGCATATCGATGAGTACCAGGACACGAACCATGCCCAGTATGTCGTCGCAAAGCAGCTGGCCGGAAAGCACAAGAACCTGTGCGTCGTGGGTGACGACGCCCAGAGCATTTACTCCTTTCGCGGGGCGGATATCGGCAATATCCTTTCGTTCCAGAGAGATTACCCAAAGGCTTCGACCGTTCGCCTCGAGCAAAACTACCGCTCTACCCGCCGCATTCTGCGCCTTGCCGATTCCATCATCAAGCATAATGTGGATCAGCTCGATAAGTCGCTCTGGACTGAAAATCCGGAAGGCGAATTCGTGGTATTGATGGAGGCTTTGTCGGAGAAGGACGAGGCGCAGAAGATAGAGCGAACGATTCGCGACCTGCACGTCCGCGTCGGATACGGCTATGAGCACTTCGCGATCCTCTACCGCACGAATGCGCAGAGCCGCTCGATGGAAGATGCCTTACGGCGCGGCGGCCTGCCCTACAGGGTCATCGGCGGTGTCTCGTTCTACCAGCGTAAAGAGATAAAGGACGTGCTGGCGTACCTCAGGCTCATGGTGAATCCTAACGACACCGCGAGTCTTCGGCGCGTCATCAATTATCCGACACGGGGTATCGGCGACAAGACGCAGGAGCGTATCATCGACTTCTCCCGCGAGCAGGGCGTGACCATCTGGGAGGCGGTGCAGCGGGTCGGTGAGCTCGGTCTCCCGACGCGCACGGAAAACGCCGTAAGTGGGTTTCGAAAAATGATGGAACAGTATATCGATGCCGCCCGCTCCGACACGCCCGGCGAAGACATTGCACGTGCCGTCGTGAAAGAGACCGGCATCGTCGACGATCTGCGAAAAGAGCAGACCACCGAAAATCTAATGCGGTGGGAGAATGTGCAGGAGCTTATGAACGCCATCGCCGAGTACACGGCCGGCGATCCGGGACATCGCACCCTGGCGACGTTTCTGCAGGAAGTCTCGCTGATCACCGACATGGACGAGGCGGACTACGAGGACCGCAAGGTTACGCTGATGACGCTGCACGCTTCGAAGGGTCTCGAATTCCCGGTGGTGTTTGTCACGGGACTGGAGGAAGGTCTCTTTCCGCTCGCAAGAGCAGCGCAGGACGTCACGGAGCTCGAAGAAGAGCGCCGGCTGTTCTACGTGGGCACGACACGCGCCGAGGAGCGTCTCTACCTGTCGCATGCACGCAGCCGATTTCGCTACGGACAGCATGAGTCCGCCATCCGGAGCCGTTTTCTGGATGAGATCGATCCGGACGTCATCCGCACGGAAGCCGGCGAGCGCCACGAGACGAAGTCGCACCGATTCACGGTTGCGTCGGGCGATTCGGTGCGGTACGATGACATGGATCCTCATTACTACCGGCGGAATCTCTCGTCGCGGGCTGCCGCGGGGCGTTCGTCGACTTCGTCAGGAGACCGGCGCGTGGTGTATGACGAGGGTCAGGGTGAGATCGTCGCCGGCGTTCGGGTCGAGCATCAGCAGTTCGGCGAAGGAAAGGTTCTCGCGACAGAGGGGGCGGGCGAGCAGGCGAAGGCCGTCGTATTTTTTCGCTCCGTCGGTCAGAAGAAGCTGGTCCTCAAATATGCACGGCTGCAGGTGATCGGATAGACCTGTGCGAACGTCAAAAAAACAGGGACCTCTCCGGCGGAGGGGCCCCTGTAGTGAATTGGTGTGGTCGACGTGGGAGCGTGCGCTACTGCCCGAGTTGAAAGAGCACGCCGCCGGTGAGTGTGAACAGATCGTCCGTGTTGAAGCGTGCTTCGGCGAACGGGCGCAGCGAGCCGGATCCGAAGGCCGCACCGCCGAGCAGGTTCAATCCGACGTTCGTGGTGCTCGCGTCGACGCCGAATCCTGCGAACTCGGTGTCGAATGACCAGTAAAGAATGCCCAGACCGGCGCCCACGTAGGGATGGATGGTTCCGCCTTCCAGATCGATCTCGTAAATGCCGTTCGCATCAAACGTCATCAGCGTAAAGTTATCGACCAGATAATAGTCTACCGATGGTTTGATTTTGATCGGCAGATCCACGCCGGGCAAGTCGAATCGGGCCTCAGCGCCGATATGGAGCTCTTCTACTTCCAGGTCGTACCCGATACGAGGGCCGAGCTCGATCTGGGCATGCGCCAATTGCATGCTTCCGGCGAGCATCAGAGTGAATAGGGTAGCGGCGATGATTCGCGTCGTTGCAGTTCGCATAGGGATTGCTTGTAATGAATCGGAGAATGAGTGAGTGTACGCCTCATGCATCGGCATTAGTCGAGTGGCTTTATTTTAACATTCTAGTCCTTGCCGCGCGAGGAGAAAACGCCTTTTTCCCGATATGTGCAGAAAAGCGGGGCTTCGGGTCATCTCCGCCGAAAAAGGCGACAACCGGCGCGAACTCGTTTTATTATCTGCAAGGCGCTTCCTTTTTCGGACAGCCTTCCGCAAACAATCACACGCCCAAACAACGCGATTTTGGACCGGATCAGCCTTTTTGCTCTCGTCGCATTGATCTTCGCCGGCTGCACAGACGACGGCCGGAAACAACTCGTCATCTATTCGCCGCACGGTAAGGAGATGTTGGGTGCCTATGAGGAGCGCTTCGAGGCCGAGCATCCCGACGTCGACATTCGCTGGATTGACATGGGCGGGCAAGATGCGTACGACCGCATCCGCACCGAGCGGCAGAATCCGCAGGCGACCCTGTGGTGGGGAGGAGCGAGCATGGCGTTCAACCGCGCCGCCGCGGAGGATCTGCTTCAACCCTATCGCCCGACCTGGGCCGACGCCGTTCCGCCTCTCGGAAAAGGCGCAAACGACATGTGGTACGGCACCTATCTCACGCCGGAAGTCATCACGTACAACACCCGGTCGCTGGCAACCGAGGAGCCGCCCCTTGACTGGGACGACCTGCTGGAACCCCAGTGGAAAGATCGGATCCTCATTCGGTATCCGCTGGCCTCCAGCACGATGCGTACGATATGGGGCGCAATGATTCTACGGCAGCCTTCCGTCGAGGAGGGATATGCCTGGCTGGCACGCCTGGACCGCAATGTGAAGACCTACACGGCCGATCCGACGCAGCTATATCTGAAGCTGGCGCGAGAAGAAGGCGACGTGACGCTCTGGAATATGCCGGACACGTACATTCAGGCAAACACGGTCGGCT
>CAZART010000083.1:0-23580 GCA_964487555.1 uncultured Rhodothermales bacterium | reverse complement strand
CAAACCAGTTCATGCCGCCCGCTCCTCCGGTACCCGAACCGGCGTAGACGATGTCGGCGGATCAAATTCACCGATGAAGGAGATCTCGGTCCGCAGCCGGTATCCCGTTTCGCGTTCGACGACCTCCTGAACGTATGCAATAAGCGCCCGCACGTCCGCCGCTCTCGCCTCCCCCCGGTTTATCATGATGTTGGCGTGGCGGTGCGTGATCTCGGCGCCACCAATACGCGTACCCTTCAATCCGCACTGGTCGATCAGGCGTCCCGCACCGACTCCCTCAATTTTTTGGAAGATCGATCCGGCGCTCGGCTCCAAATCGAGCGGAGGATGCCGCTCGCGGCGCCACCGAAGGTTGGCTTCCATGATTTCCTCCATGCGGCCGATGTCCCCGGGCTCCAGCTGAAAGGTCACCGACAGCACGATGTCGTCTCGGTCGTGCAAGATCGAATAATCATATCCGAAATTGAAATATTCGAGGCCGACGGTCTTTCGCTCATTTTCTTCCGAGAGAATGTCGGCCTTGTAGACGACCTCCTCGATGAACATGGTACGCTCCCGCTCAGGAGGAGGAGAAAGAAAGTGAAGGTTTTGCCACAGCGCGCCGCCAACGGTAGAGGGAATGCCCACATAATGCTCGAGACCGGAGAGCCCGCAATTTACGGCCGTATGGATCACGTCGGGATACATGATGGCGCCGCTCTCCACCCAGAGCTGGCGCCGGGCCGCGTCGACCTCCATATGTCTGGCCGCGCTCCGGATGACGAGACCCCGAAATCCCCTATCTCCGATGAGAATGTTGGCGCCGCGGCCGAGGAGGAAATAGGGAATCATGCGTTCCCGCGCCAGCCGAATCGCTCGCGCGAGCTCGTCCGCAGTGTGCGGTTCATAGAAGAGATCCGCCGGCCCGCCGATCTGAAAGGTCGTGAATGGTCCTAATTCGACGTCTCTGCGGACGCGTCCGGAGCCCAGATCGCGCTCGAGATCTACGGCAACGTCGCTCATACGTTCGAATCCACATTCATACAGCCGACCAATTTCGATCTCGTACCCTTACTTTGGGTCTCGATGATTGTTGCTCGGGGCGCCCGTGTGCGAGGGGGCGTCACGTATTTCGCACATCGCCCCCCGACCGCGGATAAATCCGACAGCGCATTGCCGTCTACAAATCGAACAGGCTGCATGACCGCCAATCGTGACTTCTTCGATCGAGTGTGGGACGTCGTTGCGCGGATCCCGGAGGGTCGCGTGACGACGTACGGCCATATCGCTGCATATCTCGGGCCGCGCAGCGCTGCGCGGACGGTGGGCTGGGCCATGAGCGCGGCTGCCGGAACACCGCTACCATGTCACCGCGTCGTCAACCGGTTCGGAGCGCTCAGCGGCAAACGCCATTTCGAAGGTCCCGACGTGATGGAAGAGCGCCTGCGCAGCGAAGGCGTGGCATTTACCGAGGAAGGATGCGTCGACCTGAAGAAGCACCTCTGGATCCCGGCCGAAGAGATCCCGAAGTAGCGACCGGCAAACGTCACCGAACCGTCTCCCCTACCGGGTATTACGAACAGGTATGCGCGACGGCGGACAGCTCCTCCCAAAATGCCGGAAACGATACGGCTGTGCACGACGCTCCGGTAATCACCGTTTCCCCCTCCACGGCCACGCCCGCCACGGCCATCGCCATCGCCATGCGATGATCGCCGAAACTCCGGACCTCGGCGCCCCGAAGGGAATGGCCCCCGACGACCGCCAGTCCGTCATCGAATTCTTCGACTTCAGCTCCCAGGAGGCGAAGGTTATCGACCGTTGCGCGAATGCGGTCCGTCTCCTTGACACGCAGCTCACGGGCATCACGAATCTCCGTTCGGCCACCGGAAAGCGCCCCGGCTACGGCCAGGACCGGGATCTCATCGATGAGGATGGAAACCAGGTTACCCGAAACGGTGATTCCGGTCAATTCCGATGGCCGTATGAGGAGGTCGCCCACCGGTTCTCCACCGGCGTCCCTTTCATTGGACACCTGGATGTCCGCTCCCATAGCTCGTAGCACGTCGATCAGTGCGCCGCGCGTCGGATTCAGTCCGACACCTTCCAGGCGGATCTCACCTTCTCCGGCGGTCGCGCCCGCCACCATAAAAAACGCGGCGGCTGAAAAATCGCGGGGAACGGCCCAGTCGCGTGCCGCAATGCGATGGCCCTGCTCCACAACGATGCGGCGCTCGCCTTCCTTCTCGAATGCCGTCAATCCGAGCATCCGTTCCGTGTGATCGCGCGATGTCCCTGTCTCTACGACGGTCGTGCGGCCTGAAGCATATAATCCGGCAAGCAAAACGCACGACTTGACCTGGGCCGATGCCATCGGAAGTCGGTACGTAAGGCCGCGAAGGGAGCGCCCGCCCTCAACTACGATCGGAGGATGCCCGTTCGTCAAGGTGATATGAGCGCCCATCTCCCGCAGCGGGAGAGCGATTCGGTCCATCGGTCGTTGACTTAGCGAGTCGTCCCCGACCAGCATGCTGTCGAACGGCTGTGCTGCGAGGATTCCGCAGAGCAGGCGCATTGTCGTACCGGAATTGCCGCAGTCAATGGGTCCGGCCGGGGCCGAGAACCCCTCGAGCCCGCGACCTTCCACGCGCAGAACGTCTCCGTCCGAGTCGATGCGGATACCGAGCTGTCGCATGCACGAGAGCGTCGACAGCGGATCAGCGGAAGTGGGAAAGTTGCAGATCGTAGAGTCCCCGTCCGCCAGCGCCGCAAACATCGCCGAACGATGCGCGATCGATTTGTCGGGCGGCAGATTCACGCGCCCTTCGAGCCGCCGAGCCATTCGCACCACGGCCACGTCCCGTGAGGCATCCACATCGACCCGTTTTGATGCTACCATACCGGCGTCTGCTCCGATGCGGCCATCGGCATCTCCGCAATCACCGAACGCAGAAGCTGCTGCTTCTCATCCCAAGGAAGAAAACTGTGCCGGAACCCATTCAGCACGATCTCGCGCATCTGCTGCGCGCCGATTTTCGCCTTTGTGTGGACGAGGAAAAGCTCGTTTGTCACGGTCGTTCGGCTAAACAGGCGATTATCCGTGTTGATAGTCACGGGAATTCCGGCCTTAACGTAGTGTCGAAGCGGGTGCGTCTCGATGTCTGCGACCACGTGAGTCTGCACGTTGCTCGTCGGACAAATCTCCAGCGGGATCTGGTGATCGACGAAATACCGCATCAAATCAGAATCCTGATAGAGCGACGTCCCGTGGCCAATTCTATGAGCGCCGCAAAAAAAGACGGCCTGGTGGATGGAGTCAGGCCCCCACGATTCGCCGGCGTGAATGGTCATATTTAACAGATGGTTCCGCGCATAATAGAAGGCGTGAAGGTGATGCTTGGGCGGATGCCCGGCCTCTCCACCGGCCAGATCAAAGGCGACGACTCCTCGATGTCGGTACTGCGCCGCAAGCTCCGCCTGGCGAAGGGAGGCGCTCTCAAAGCGATCGCGGAGTCCACAGATGATCAACGACGTGCGGATGTCGAAATCAGCCTCCGCCTGCTGTAATCCGTCCAGCACGGCATCATTTACCTGCTCGAGCGACAGGCCCTCGTCCGTGTGCAAGATAGGGCCGTACCGCACTTCAAGATAGCGCACGTTCTCCCTTGCGTTGTCCTCTGCCAGCTCGTAGGCAATCCGCGAAAGAGCGGACGTGGTCTGCATCAAAGGGATCGTGAAGCGAAACCATGACAGGTAGGCCTCCAGCGTTTCGGAGTCGTCAATGCCTCTCAGCGCCTTTTCGAGGCCCTCGACACTGTCCGAGGGTAGCACGTCCATCTTGGCCTCCGACCGCGCAATCTCGAGCATCGTCTGCAATCGCAACGAACCGTCCAGATGACAGTGAAGCTCGGCCTTCGGCCAACGCTGAAGCAGATCTCGTGTGAGAGAAGGCTGAATGGAATCACGCATAGCCTTCCATACCGCCACCGACCGACCCCAGTTTCCCGGAACTCCGACACCACCGCATCGTTTTCCGTCATTGCAGATCGACGCCCCAGATTGAAAGAATCCCACCGGGAGCACGAAGCAACCCGATTCTTTCCCCAAACAGTGTAGGTGGTTACTATGAGTCTCGGAATGCCGGAAATCATCCTGATCTTCCTCGTCGTGCTGTTGGTATTCGGTGCCAAACGGATTCCGGAAATCGCACGCGGACTCGGAAAAGGAATCCGCGAGTTCAAGGATGCAACGACAGATATTAAGAATGAGCTGAACGTCGACGACACGCGCAGTCGCATTCAGCAGCCGCGCCCGCCGCAGTACGGCTCAACGGCGCCGCGCAGCGACGCCTACGCCGAGCAGGGCCCCGCGCCGGATGCCACGAAGAAGACCGCCACGCCGGAAGGGTCGGACCAGTAGCCCCCGCCTGACGCGTTCCGTTGAAGCCGGCTTCGAACCACGCCGGCCGGCAACGCACGCGGCACCGAAATCCACGCGGCCCGGAAACGTACGCGGCACCCAAACCCACGCCGTCCCGGAAATCTACGCCGGCACCGAAATCCACGCCGGCGGTGAAAACCGACGCCGGGAGCCACATCAAACATCCACAGTCTACGATCGACGTTAAATGAGCTACCGGACGTTTGCGGACGACCGTAGAGCATTAGAAGGCGGAGAGACCAGTTGCGAGGCGCTGGTCTCTTCTTTTTTAAAGCGAATCGAAGAAGACAACGACCGCCTGAACATCTTCACGCAGGTGGACGCGGATGGTGCGACTAATCACGCCCGTTATCTGGACAGTCAGCGTGATCGGGGCCATGCGCGTCCACTCGCCGGGTTGGTCCTGGCCGTCAAGGACGTAATCTGCATCAAGGGTCGTCCGGTGACCTGTGCCTCGAAAGTGCTCGAAAATTTTGAGTCGCTCTACGATGCCACGGTCATCGAGAAGCTCCGAGATGCCGGCGCCATTTTCATCGGGAAGACGAACTGCGATCAGTTTGCCATGGGCTCCTCGAATGAGAATTCGTATTTCGGGCCCGTTCGCAATCCCGTCCATCCGGACTACGTTCCGGGCGGATCGTCCGGCGGATCGGCGGCTGCCGTCGCAGCCGGAATGTGTCACGCCGCGCTCGGCACAGATACGGGTGGGTCGATCAGGCAACCGGCCGCGTTCTGCGGTGTCTTCGGGCTTAAGCCCACCTACGGGCGCGTAAGCCGCTACGGACTTGTCGCGTTTGCTTCGTCCTTCGACGTGATCGGGCCGATGGGACACTCCGTGGAAGACCTGGCGCGCGTTCTGAATGTCATTGCCGGCGCCGACGGTCGCGACTCGACCAGCGCTCCCATCGATGTCCCCGACTTCACAAAGGCCCTTTCGGGCCACGTTCGGGGCGTAAGAGTGGGCCTTCCGAAAGAGTACTTCGCCGACGGCCTCGACCCTCACATTCGTAGATTGATCGAAGATCGGGCCCGCGCCCTCGAACGCGCCGGGGCCGAGGTCCGGGAGGTTTCGCTTCCGCATACCGAATACGGCGTCGCGACCTACTACATTCTCACGATGGCCGAGGCGTCCAGCAATCTAGCGCGGTATGACGGCATTCGTTATGGCCACCGGTCGGACCTAAAAGAGATGCGCCGTGGGCTTGATGAGGAGCAACAGGTTCTGCAGGCTGCCGTAGCCGCCGCCGAAGCCGACGGTCACGACGGGCGTCTCCGGCAGCTTCGCGAGCAGATGGCGGCTAAGGATTCCATCCTTCAGCGCCTCTATACCACGTCTCGAACCGAGGGCTTCGGCGAGGAAGTTAAGCGCCGCATTATGCTCGGCACCTACGTGCTCTCATCCGGCTACTACGATGCCTACTATGCCAAGGGGCAGCGCGTACGGACGCTGATTCGCAGCGACTTCGATCAGGCGTTCGAAAAGGTGGACGTGCTGCTGACGCCCGTGACCCCGACGCCGCCCTTTAAATTGGGTAGCAAGGTAAATCATCCTCTCGAGATGTACCTTGGCGACGTCTATACGGTCAATGCGAATCTCGCCGGCGTACCCGGTCTCGTCGTTCCCATCGGCACGCACCCCGAAAAGCCGCATCTTCCGATCGGGGCCCAACTGCTCGGTCGCCACTTCGACGAAGCCCTGCTGCTCCAGGTGGGCGAGGTGGTCGAGAAACAGGTCCAGTCCTAGAACGGACAAAAAAACGCCCTTTACCCGGCCATCTCGCTGTTGTATCATGCGGACCGCTGAACGGTACGTGCTCGGATAACCGGTGCTGTCCGTCCTTCACCGCAGCTAACACGCGACATAGCTTCCGGACAGCATTGCTTCGTTTCGCACGCCTCCTGCTCTTCACCTTTTTCCTGCTCGCTCATGGCACCGTCGCCGCGCAGACGGCCGTGCTTCGAGGCTTTGTGACCTCAGCATCCGATGGGCAGCCGCTTCCCGGCGTCAACATTCTCCTGGACTCTCAAGACGGCGAGCAGAACGGCACGGCGACCAACAGTGACGGGTTTTACGCGTTTTCTCGACTCCAACCGGGCATCTATTACATCAGGGCATCCTTCATCGGATTCGAGACGTATGTCGACACGCTGCACTTAGAGGCCGGCATCACACCTCTCAACTTTGCGCTCCGCGACGATCCCTCCGAACTTGACGAAGTCCTTGTAGAGACCGAGCGCGAGACGACCGGGGCGGCGGGTATTACGGCAGGTCTTCAGACCGTTCGCCCTCGAGACATCGAGATCGTTCCGATGCCCGACCTTTCTGCCGACATTGCCAACTATCTGACGGCGCTTCCAGGCGTAGTCTCTCAGGGCGACCGCGGAGGGCAGCTCTTCATTCGCGGAGGAGAACCCACCCAGAACCAGGTGCTCCTCGATGGTATCCCCATTTATCAGCCGTTTCACTTCGTCGGCTTTTTCTCCGCCTTCCCATCCGAGATTATCAATACGGCGGACGTCTATGCCGGAGGCTTCGGCGGCCGTTTCGGCGGCAGTCTCTCCTCGGTCATTGATATCGCAACTCGAACCGGAAACAAGAATCGGTTTTCCGGAGCGGCATCGGTCGCCCCTTTCGTGGCCGCCGCGCGCCTAGAAGGGCCGATTGTGCCGGGTCACGTCTCCGTGCTGGGCTCCGTCCGCGAGTCGCTGATCGAGCAGGGAGCGTCTCGAATCATCGATGCGCCTCTACCTTTCTCCTTCGCCGACCGATTCGGAAAAATTCACGCCAACCTGGGCACCGGCACCCAGCTCTCCGTCACGGGGCTTCAAACGAAGGACAGGGGCCGGCTCGGTATCGACCCATTGAATCCGGCTGAAGACTCTATCCGCGAGGACGAGGTGAGGATGGAGAATCTCGCCCTCGGGGCCCGACTCATTTTCCTGCCCCCGAACATCAACATGTTCGCCGAGATCCTCGTGTCGCGGTCCCAGGTCGAAAGCTCCATCGGACCGATCGGCCAGGCCCTGCGTTCCTCGAAGACCAGGCGCACCGGCGTGGACGCACACGTCACTCACTATGTCGGCGATCTGGACGTCAACTGGGGCCTTTCCGTTCATACGTCCGAGCTCGACACCGATCTGCAAGGGTTCTTTCAGAATATCGAGGAGAGAACGGAATACATCACGGAGGCCAGTCTCTACATCGAGCCGACGTACGAGATGAAAAACGGACTTCGTGTTCAGCCTGCGCTTCGGCTGCAGTCCTTTCCCAGCAAGGGACGATCGTACCTCGAGCCTCGATTACGTGTCGTCTGGAACCTCGGCGTACACCGGTTTAGCACGGCGGCCGGGATCTATCATCAGGAAATCGTCGGCCTGAACGACCGACGCGACGTCGGGGACGTATTTACCGCCTGGACTTCGTCCCCACGAGGCATCGTGCCCGAGGCCCACCATATCATTCTCGGGTGGCGATCAAGCCCGCTCACCTGGCTCGACGTATCGCTGGAAGGCTTCTACAAAAAGCTGGATGACCTCGTCGTTCCCGAATGGACAGCTTACCCTCGCTTTACGACTCGGCTCCATCCCGCCTGGGGAAATGTGCGAGGTGTCGATGCGCGCCTCGAAGTTGCAGCCGGACCGGTTTACAGCGCCGTGAGCTATGGCGTGTCCGAGGTGAATTACTTCGCGCGAGTGCCTGCGCTGGAGTTTGCGTTTGGTGAGTCCGAGACGAAGTACAGTCCACCGCACGACCGCACGCACCAACTCAGCTTCATCGGCGGACTGTCCGTCGGAGATTTTGAACTTAACGTGCGGTGGCAGTTCGGGAGCGGTCTGCCCTTCAATGAGTCGATGGGATTCGACCAATTCATTCTGCTGGACAGTCTGGTCAACGTTACGACCGAGCCGGGAATGGAGCGCGTGTTGTATAGCCGACCTTACACGGGCAGGCTGCCGACGTATCACCGGCTCGACGTGACGTTGGAGTACAATGTGGATGTATCACCCCAGGTGCGGCTAACCGCCCAGGCAGGCGCGATAAATGCGTACGATCGTCATAATTTCTTCTATCTGGACCTCTTCACGCTTCGGCGTGTCAATCAGCTCCCGTTAATTCCCTCCTTCGGACTCAAATTGCAGTACAATTAGCGTCCATGTATCACCTGAGCATTTTCAAAATACGGAGCAGATGGGTCGGGATCGTGTTACTGGCTGTGATCGTCGGAGCATGTGATAATACCGTCGATCCGTTTATCGAAACGGATCGATACTATACGATCTTCGGCTACCTCGATACGGGCACGGACACACAATATGTGCGCGTCGTCCCTTTTCGCCGGCAACTCGGCGGAGAGGACGGTCAGCCTCTCGACGCCGTCGTAACGGCCGTCGACGTCGACAGTGGAATTGAATATGCCTGGCGCGATTCGATCATCACATTCGGCGACGGATCGATCGGTCACGTTTTCACCTCCGATTTTCGCCCCATACCCGGCCGCACGTATCGCTTTGAGGTGGAACGCGTCGACGGCGTGAAGACATGGGCGCAGACGGTCATTCCGGAAGCGGAAAACGCCGAAGTAATCCCTCCCGCACAATTCGGAAGCGGGCCCATCGTACAGACGGTTACCTGGGACAACATCGAAGTGAAGCCGTTCCGCGTTGAGGTGTGGTATCGATTCTCGGAGTTTCCACCGACTACTCCCTTTACCGAGTTCACCGTCACGTACAAGGGAGACGACGTGGGGCAACCAATGCCTGATGGATGGCAGGTGCCCGTGAAGCTGTCGGAGGACGCGGAAGAAATTAAGCCGCTGGTTCGAGAAGGATCGCCGCTCCTCGGACTCGGAATGCGTTTGACGATGTCGGACGATGCGTGGCGTCCTCCAGGCGGCGTGTTTGACGACGACGTGCTCGTTCAGCCCGGTGCGTTTTCAAACGTCCAGCACGGCTTCGGATTTTTCGGATCGGTGAATCAGTATACCGTCGAATGGGTCCTCGATGATCGCACCATCGAACGGCTGGAGCTGTCTAAGCCGCGATAAGAACCGGCCACTTCGCGTACCCGAAAGCCGCAGCTCACCGCCAGGCCTGACGTCACGTTCTTCAGTTCAGCAATTTCCGACAGGCTGACCTACCCTGACCCACGACGGAACGACGCATTCAAAAAAATCTCGGTTCATTAAAAATCGCATCCCGAGGCCCCCGACGATGAGTTCGCCCGACAGCGCCACGTCTGCATCGCCGTCCCCGTTGTAATCGCCGACGGACATAGCGGCGTAGCGCATACCGGTCTCGTTCCAGGTCGGGACGAAACGAGAGCCGTCATTTGTATAAAGGCGCAGAACCGGAGCCGTCAGGGCTTGCGAAACACCTACGGCGAAAACGTCGAGGTCACCGTCTCGATCGGCGTCTCCCCATCGTGCTTCGCCGAGCGCATGGCCCTCGAAATCGAAGCCGCCGTCTACAAGTGACCCGCTTTGATTCACGTAGACCCTGGTCACGCCGCGGAGGAATCTGGGATCGAGGCGGCCGCCCGTCAGCAATAGGTCGGGATCTCCGTCACCGTCATAATCGCCCCAGTCGAGTGATCCGAATGCAAGCCCGGGAAGCTCCAGGCCGCTATCTATAAACCGTCCACCCTCATTCCGGTACAGACGCGTGATAAACACTCCGCCGCCGCTGTCGCCTGTGAGCGCCAGGTCGAGATCGCCGTCGCTGTCGTAGTCGGCCCATGCTAGATCCCCGGAAAAAACACCCGGCATCTCCGTATCGACCGGTACGAATGTGCCTCCGTCGTTTCGGTATAGCCTGATGATAGGCTGATCGGCGGTGAGTGAGGGCAGCCCTGCTGCGACAAAATCGAGGTCGCCGTCGCCGTCGAAATCCCCCCAATCCGCGGCGCTCCGATGCAGGCCCGGTAAGGGGATTCGTCGGAGCGACAACACACGGCCGCCCAATGTCGCCGTCACGCCATTGTTCTCATAAATGTCCAGAACGGGCTGAATGAAATGTGTCGTCCGTTCGACGTAGTTCGCGAGGCCCGTGACGAGCAAGTCGTCGTCCCCATCCCCATCGAAGTCGCCCCATCGTACGGCGCCATGCGAGACGGGGTGAGCGTTCACGCTCGCTCTACGAAAGACGTTCACGTGAAAAACATCATTGCTGCCTGGCCATGCCCACGAAGAATCTCCGAGTTGCCAAATCGACAGTATCGGTCCGTTCGAGGTCATTCCAATGACAGCGACGTCGAGATCGCCGTCGCCGTCCATGTCCCCAAAATCCACGGACCCGTGCGCAATAGCGGGAAGCTTGTACGGGATCGACAGCGGCGGCTCAGCCGGTTGAGCCGTAGCGGCACGCATAAAGCACGCCGCGGTCGCGATCAGAAAGAAGACGCGAAACTTCATCAGGGGGATCGATGGGTGGAACAATCTGTGGGGGCGCGCTCTCACCGTGCGATAATGAGCGTCACCGTTTGCCGAGTGGTCCCGGATCGGAGTTCGCACAGATAAAGCCCCGAAGCAACGCTTGCGCCGCCTGCGTCACGCCCGTCCCACACCACGCTGTGGCGGCCGCGGCCCTGCTCGCGATCGACGGGAATGGCTATCGTTCGTCCGAGCAGATCGTGGATTCGTATCGCGACAGTCGCGTGTTGTGCCAGGTCGTAATACAACGTGACGGGCCCCGTTGAAGGATTGGGCGCGATCGGATGCAGGGTCGTCTCTCCGGGCAACAGGTCCTCGGATCCCTCCGATGACGTCGCCTCTGCGATCGTAAACTGCTGTTCGGAAGCGAAGCGGGATGCCGCGAAGGCGGGGTCGACAGCCTGGACGCTCCAGTAATACGTGCCCGGCTTCAGATCGCGGATCGTCCACGAGCTGTTAAGCTGCGCATTTCCCGCCGCCGAAACCAGACGCCGACCCGTCTCGAGGTCCGACATCGGTGCGACGACATCTCCGAAGCCCGGCTTCGATCCGACTCTAATATTGAAGCTGGCGTAACGGACAGCGGGACGGTTCCATCGGAGCGTGACCGTGCCGGGGGAAACGCTGGATGCGAGTTTCGAAGGTTCCAGCGGCGGGTTTATGACCTGCCGCCGATTCTCATAGATGTTGATGAAAGACGCTCCCACCGTGGGCCGGCCGGAGGCCAGAAGGTCGAGATCACCGTCTTCGTCGAGATCTCCCCACGTTGCGGACCCAAATACGACGCCGACAAAATGAATTTTCTCAGTTAATCCGGAAGCCTCATTGGCAAAAATTCGTGCGAGACGACGACCGAAAATGTCACCTACGGCACCCATCAAGAGGAGGTCGAGGTCGCCGTCGTTGTCGTAATCGCCCCACGTACCGGCCCCTGAGAGCGCACCCGGAAGTCCGGTTTCAAGGGAATCAAATGCGGCATTCGTGTTTTGATATACTCGAGCAAACCCCTCTAATATGTTCGGGCTAAATCGCCCTCCGGTCTGGATGATGTCGAGATCGCCGTCGTTGTTGAAGTCGCCCCAATCGACGTCACCAAATGCTCCCGGTATGAGCTCGGATTCGATTCGGGAGAACAGGCCTCCGTCGTTTTGATACACATCCGCGTAAATGCCCTGCTTCGAAACGCCGGTCAGGACCAGGTCTAAATCTTGGTCGCCGTCGGCATCCCCCCATGCGGCATCGCCGTAGGCAATGCCCGGCAGATCTGCTTCCGTATCCACGAACGCCCCCGACTCGTTTCGATAAAGGCGAGTTTCGCTTGTGCTTCCCTCTCGTTCTCCGCCGAGCAGAAGGTCCAGGTCGCCGTCATTGTCGAAATCGCCCCACGCGGCTTCCCCGCTGTGAAAGCCTACAAGCTGCACGTCGGTGGCGGCCAACTCACCGCCGTCGTTGCGGTAGAGCATGGCTTCCGGCTCGTAAGGAGGATCGATGCCGCGGCTGCCCGTTACGACGAGGTCGAGATCCCCGTCCCCATCGTAATCCCCCCACGCCGCCGAACCATACACCAGTGGCAGGACGTCCGCGTCCGTCTTCACAAAAACAAACGTGGGCCTCGTTTCGCGCGTCTCGATCCCATCGTTCCGATATAACCCTGCTACGACGTCATCATCGACGATGCCCATCAGCAATACGTCGAGATCCCCGTCGTTGTCGTAATCACCGAGCGCCGAAACGGCGTGCTCCACGTGCGGCAAAGTATGCTCGACGAGGCTGAACGTGAAGGGCTGCGTGACAGGCTGGCCAAAGGCATCCGACGCTGCACTCCACAGAATGATGAAAAGTGGAAAGACCGTGTGGACGAGCCGCGGAACCGAAGCAACCATGTAGATGAGATTGACGTGAGGAATGGGGCGGAACTACTTACACTGCCGGAGCCGGCGCCGAAAGGTAAAAAATGAGCACTGCATATATTTACCGTTCTCCGGAAGGCAAGATTTTAGCCGAACCTTTATCTATAGCGACATGCACCTTTCGTAGGTTGTGCCGCCAGGCTGAGGAGATGCAAAGAAGCTTAACCGTGCAGGTCCATTATGGCGATACTCGTCAACGCTGCAACCCGCCTTGTCGTCCAGGGCTTCACCGGATCGGAAGGTACGTTCCACTCACAGCAGATGCTTGAGTACGGCACGAACGTCGTTGCCGGCGTGACGCCGGGTAAGGGCGGACAACAGCATCTCGGCCGCCCCCTTTTCAATACCGTGCGTAAAGCCGTCGACGAGGAGGGCGCGAACACGTCCATCATCTTCGTGCCGCCGCCGTTCGCCGCCGATGCCATCCTCGAAGCTGCGGAGGCCGGCATTAAGATAATCGTCTGCATCACGGAGGGCATCCCGGTTCGCGATATGATTCCGGCGTACCACTACGCTCGGAAGCAGGGTGCACGTTTGGTGGGCCCGAACTGTCCGGGCGTTCTGACCCCCGGGCAGGCTAAAGTCGGCATCATGCCCGCCATGATTTTCCAGGAAGGGCCGATCGGCGTCATTTCCCGCTCCGGCACGCTGACCTACGAGGCCGTCGATCAGTTGACGCGCCAGGGCCTCGGGCAAAGCACGGCCGTGGGCATAGGAGGCGACCCGATTATCGGCACGCGTTTCGTTGATGCGCTCGAGCTCTTCGAGCAGGATGATGATACGGATGCCATCGTGCTCATCGGAGAAATCGGCGGCACGGCGGAAGAGGAGGCGGCCGAATTTATCAAGGAGCATATGACAAAACCTGTGTTCGGCTTCATCGCCGGGCGAACGGCACCTCCCGGACGCCGGATGGGCCACGCAGGCGCCATCATTTCAGGAGGGAAGGGAACGGCCGAAGAGAAATTTGCGGCCCTCGAACGCGCCGGAGCAGTTGTTATCCAGAATCCTGCGGTCATCGGTGAGACCGTAAGAGAGCATCTAGCCGCCGCGTGACGATCCGCGACGTCAAGTTTGTCAAGGGCGCCACCGACTGGGACTCACTGCCCCGAGACGGTCGCCCCGAAGTGGCATTCATCGGGCGCTCAAACGTGGGCAAAAGCTCGCTCCTCAACATGCTCGTCAAACGACGCAGCCTGGCGCGTACGAGTCGCACGCCCGGAAAAACGCAGGAGTTCAACTTCTACCTCGTTAATGAGCGAATTTATTTTGTCGACCTGCCCGGATTCGGGTACGCACGCGTCTCCAGAACCGTACGCGAACGGTGGGGCCGTTTCATCGGGCACTATCTCACAGAACGTGAGCCGCTCAAACTCGTCGTCCATCTTGTGGATGGGCGGCACGAACCTACGCGACTCGACAAAGACATCATCGAAACCATGCGCGGCGCGCACACGCCCTACCTCATCGCTCTGACCAAGACGGACAAACTCTCCGGCAACCAGCGGCCGCAAAGCGAACGGCGCGTAAAGAACGTTCTCGACGGATACGCGATGGAGGTGCCGATTATTCTCACCTCGGCCATCGATCAACGTGGCCGCAGCGAGCTGCTCGGCTGGATCGATGCCGTGACCGCATGAAACAACGCCGAACCTGGAACGCCGAACCCGAATCCGCAACTCTCCTCATGAAAGTCCTCATCACCGACGCGGTCGACGAAGTCTGCATTGAACTTCTGGAGACCAACGACATACAGGCGGACGTACAGCTCAAGAAGTCTGACGAGGAGCTACGCACTCTGTCCCGGGATGCAAACGGCTGGATTATTCGCAGTGGAACCACTATTTCGGCCGAGTTAATCGAAGCGGCAACAGACCTGAGGGTGATCGGCCGCGCGGGTGTCGGCGTCGATAACATTGATCTGGAGGCCGCTACCCGTCGAGGCGTACTCGTCATCAACGCGCCCGACGGCAACACGATTTCCACGGCCGAGCACACCGTCGCGATGCTGATGTCGCTGGCGAGACGCATACCGCACGCGTATCGGTCCCTATATGACGGCAAATGGGATCGAAAAACATTCACAGGATCCGAGCTTTACGAGAAGACGCTCGCCATCGTCGGCGTGGGCAAAATCGGCCGTGCCGTCGCCGAGCGCATGGCCGGCTTCGGCATGACCGTCATCGGCTTCGATCCGGTTCTCTCGGCGGAAGCCGCGGAGCGTATCGGCGTGAAGCTGGTGAGTATGGATGAAATCTTCGAGCGAAGCGATTTTGTCACGATCCACACGCCGCTCAACGACGCCACGCGAGGGCTCTTCAATAGAGAGACGATCGCACGGTGTAAGCCGGGCGTCCGCATCGTGAACTGCGCCCGTGGCGGCATTGTGGATGAAGAAGCGCTGCTGGAGGCACTCGAAAGCGGACACGTCGGCGGTGCGGCCCTCGACGTGTATTCCCAGGAGCCGCCGCCCGAAGGGCTCGACGCGCTCATCCGTCATCCGCACGTCGTCGCTACCCCCCATATCGCCGCCTCTACGGAGGAGGCCCAGACCAAGGTCGCGAAGCAGATCACCGAGCAGGTTATCCACGCCCTTCGCGGCCAGCCCGTTCAATCACCCGTTAATGCTCTCGCCATCAAGATGGCCTCTCAGCCGGAAGTTCAGCCGTACCTGAGCCTGGCCGACAAGCTGGGTCAGATCGTAGGCCAGCTCGGGGATGGTCATATGAACAGTATCACCGTGCGGTGCCGTGGGGACCTTCCCCGGCGATTCTCCGAAGTGCTCACCATCGCGGCCGTGAAAGGCATCCTTTCTCGGTGGATTAGCGAACCCGTCAATCTTATCAATGCACCCTACCTCGCCGAAGAGATGGGCGTCAGCATTCGTGAAGAACGAGACACGGCCCGCGGCGGATATACGAACCTCCTTGAGGTGGAGATTGATACCGACGGCTCGAATCGCCTCGTGGCGGGTACGGTGTTCGACACCGACGAACCTCGGCTCGTGCGAATCGACGAGTACTGGATGGAAGTGAAGCCCGAAGGACACCTCATATTATATAAGAATGTGGATCGACCCGGAATGCTGGCCTCCGTCGGCCAAATTCTCGCAGGCAACGGCATCAACATCGGCGCACTTGCTCTCGGCCGTACGGGTAAGGGTTCGCTCGCTTTGACCGCCGTCAGCGTCGACGAGGAGGTGCCGGATTCGGTAATTCAAGAAGTCTCAACGTTGGAGGGGGTGCAGCAGGTCAGGCGGGTAAATCTTTAGCGCTAGGTGCCTAGAACTGTTGATGATACTCATCCTGAACCGTTCACGATTTCTATGAGACGGTTCGGCAGCATATACCACCGTCCATCCGTCTTTCTGCCGGCACGCCCCACAAAAAGTGGCGCGGGCGGTGCAAATGGCTTTTCTTATGCCCGCCGATGGATGGATCGTACGGCATGGCCAGGGCGTGCAAAAAAGCGTCGTTTTCGCAAAAAAACGCCGCTGGTACCGCTTCCAGCCGGGGACTCAAATATACCTTGACAATCGGAAAGAGCCCCGATATATTCTTCGGTCGTACTGAAAAACCACCGTTATAAGACGCAGATAACATCGTTCTAGGAAAAGAGGAAATCACGAAGCGGCTTCATTGATACGGCTTTTCAATGCTATTTTCCGACGTTCACACCTCAACGGCTCCTGACATCCGAGGTGTGAACGCGTAGTTTTTCTAAGCCGTGCCGGCAACCTTTCTGCAGGTCGTCCGCAGCCCCTCCCTGAATTCCAGTTCAAATACATCATCGTTGAGGAAAATGTGACGTCCGGTTCTCGTGGCTCCTGAACCCGGGCATTCACAGGCACACACCATCAATAGAGGAGGTAGCATATGTTGCGCAAGTGGGGTACACTCGTACTCTTTCTGCTCGCTACGCCCATTCTGGCGCTAGCACAAAACACGGGAAAGCTTTCGGGCGAGGTCACTGACGCGTCTACGGGCGAGCCCCTGCCTGGTGCCAACGTAGTCATCGTCGGCACGCAGCTCGGAACGGCAACCGACGTAGACGGCACGTACTTCATTCTCGGCGTTCCGGCCGGTGTTCATGACGTGCAGGCCTCGTTCGTCGGCTACCAGCCCGTAACGGTCAATAACGTCGAGGTCAACGCCGGTTATACGCGCGAACAGGACTTCGCACTGGCACCCGGGGCTGAACTCGACGAGATCGTCGTTCAATACGAGCGGCCACTGATTCAGAAAGACGCCCTCGGCGTACCGAAGATCACGTCCGCCGAACAGATCGCAAATCTGCCGGTGCGCGGCGTTGCCAACGTCGCCGCCCTGCAGGCCGGCGTCGTGAAGCAGGAGGGTTCCGGCAACCTGTACATCCGCGGCGGTCGCGAACAAGAAGTAGCCTACATCGTCGACGGCGTGAAGGTTATCGGTGCCGTGGCCGTTCCCGACCAGGCTATTCAGGAACAGGAAATGCTCGTCGGCGCCATTCCCGCTAAATACGGCGACGCCATGTCGGGCATCATTAGCGTGACGACGAAGTCGGGCGCGCCGAATTTATTCGGATCTATCGAGGCGATCACGTCCGAAGTGTTGGATTCCTACGGTTACAACGACGTTCAGGCCACGATCGGTGGTCCGATAGTACCGGAGAGGGTTCAATTCTTCCTCTCCGGCGAGTATGGGAATTTTGACGATTCGAACCCGAGAGCGGTCGATTTCCCAACGCTGAATAGCGCCGACCGACAACTGATCCAGAATAATCCGCAGTCCGTCCGCATCATAAACGAGGACGGAGTAACGGATTACATCCCATTCCCGAGTGACATCGGAGACGGCACCTCGGCGGAGGACGTGCGGGCACGTATCAACGAGCAGGTGCCCGAAGGATGGGACCTGGCGAGTGAATTCCCGTCACCGATCCTCACCGCCAATACGTTTACGAGCGATCGTTTCGAATTCCAGGATGAGCGCCCGAACGCCGGTTCCACAAATATTATTGTGAATGGAAACCTGCAGTTCACGCCGGTGGAGTCGATTCGCCTCCGCGTCGGCGGTGGGTACGATCGCTCGCGTGGAAAAGAGTTTAGTTTCACGCGCTCTCTTTACGCTCCGGAGGCGTTTCGAGATAGCGATCGTGACACGTGGCGTATGTTCGGCTCCTGGACGCAGTATCTGTCGAACAATACATTCTTCCAGCTGGAGGCCAACTATTCCGACTTCCAGTCGGTTCAGTACAATCCGGCGTTCTCGGATGACGTACGCGACCTCTTGTTCTACGGCGATCGCGATCACCCAGCCAACGCGGCGGTACAGAGATATTTCACCTTCAACTCGGACGATTCTACATACGTCTGGGCGATAGGTGATGGTGAGGAGCTTGGCTTCCGGGACGTCCACAATACCTGGTCGCCCTTTGGAACCTTGCCCGCCAGCGGGTTCACCCAGCGTCACTATAACCGTCTCGGATTCCGTGCGAATGCGACGACGCAGATCGGCATTCACCAGATCGAGTTCGGTGGTGAGTTCGAAAAGCAGACGCAGCGCTTCTTCAGTATGAACAGCCGAACGTTGCCCGCCAATCTCGCGAAGTTCCACGATGACGGAAACGTTGAGGCCGGCAGTAGCAATGCGGTCAGCAGCTACGAGGAAATCCCGTTCGGCGTGGTTGATGACGCCATATTCTACTACGGCTACAATTACCTCGGCACGGAAGAGGTCGACGACCAGAACGTCAACAACTTCACCGACTCGGATTTTCAGGGTGAAGACAGGTTCAACGTTGCTCCATACGAGCCGATCTATTATGCCGGGTACGTGCAGGACAAAATCGAGTACCGCGACCTGGTCTTAAATCTGGGAATCCGCCTCGACGTATTCGACAACAATAGCCTGACGCTGCGCGACCCGTTCGCACTGTACCCGATCGTACGTGCCGGAGATCAGGGCGGGGCGCCGAGCAATATTGAAAACGATTACGCCGTCTACTTCAACACGAGTGGAAACGTCGTCGGATACCGTGATCTAGAGGGCCGATTCTTCGACACGGACGGTCAAAATGCCAGCCCCGAGGAGATCCGCCGGGCGGGAAGGCCGCAAGCGATCGAATCGCGCGTGACCGAGGAGGTCTTCGAGGATTACGATCCCCAGGTGACCTTTCAGCCGCGTATCGGGCTCAGCTTCCCGGTAACCGACCAGGCGTTGTTCTTCGCGAGCTACAACGTGATCAGCCAGCGTCCCGCTGAGAATCAGTTCGACACGATTCAGCAGTGGAACCAGGCTGCGCAGCAGTCGAAGCTCATGAACAATGCAGGTCTCCGGCCGGAGACGACGACGACGTATGAGCTCGGCTTCCGCCAGCGCGTCGGTGCGCGCGCCGCCCTTCAGATCTCGGGCTTCTACAAGCAAATCGAGAATCTGATCAGCCGCCGCATCGTCCAGAATGTTTTCCCGGGCAACTACCAGACGTACGAGAACGTCGACTTCGGCACCGTAAAGGGTGTGGAATTCGAGTTCGATCTGCGACGAACGAACAATGTCTCGCTGAATGCGAACTACACGCTTTCGTTCGCGCAGGGTACCGGATCGGATGCGCAAACGACGTCGCAGATCGTCTGGCGCATGGAAGAGGACCCGTTCTATCCGCGGTTCATCAGTCCGCTGGACTTCGACCAGCGCCATCGCGCGAACATTTCGCTCGACTACCGTCTGGGTGAGAACGAAGGACCGCAGCTCTTCGGCGGCTATCCGCTTTCGAACTTTGGATTCAACGCGGTCGGTACGTTCGGATCGGGGCTTCCGTACACGAAGCGCCGCGACGAGACGCCGATCTACACGGCCTTCAACGGCTTTCTCCTCGGCGAGATAAACGGTCAGAACATGCCGTTTACGTCGCTGATCAATCTCCGCGTCGACCGGCGCTTCTCACTGGGAGGCTCGAATCTCGTCGTGTATCTCTGGGTGCAAAACCTCTTCGATCAGAACAACGTCACGAACGTCTATCCCCAGACGGGTCTCGCTCATGACGACGCCTACCTGACGAACTCCGAGGGCAGGGACCAGGTGGAGAGTCTCGAGCAGAACAACGGGGCCATTGTAGCGAATTCCTTTAGAGACCACTACCGAGCAGCGCTTCGCAATCCGTTTAATTACGGAATGCCTCGGACAACCCGTCTCGGAGTACGACTCGATTTCTAGCAGGAGCAGCAACGCGGCCGGTTCTCCACGAGCCGGCCGCGGGCCTCCCACCTGACGTTTTTACCGACATTAAATCTGGAGCATCTTACTCATGAGAATCTCGAGCAAGATCAACCTGCTGCTTCTGGTGTTCGTGTTTTTTGGCACGATGCCGGCGTTAGCCGACATCGACGACAAAGACAAGGACGACAAGGACAAGAAGGCACAGCAGAGCGACGCTGGACTCAATAAGTCCCAATTTGCATGCAATACGGGATCGGCTTCGCGCGATCTCGACGCCAACAACGTACGTGCGCGCCTCTACAACAATGGCCACCTCTTCTGGAGGGGGTCAGGCAATGTCTACACCGTGCCAAAGACCGGCAGAGCGAACGCCATATTTGCGTCCGGCATCTGGCTCGGTGGTATGGTCGGTGACGAGATGCGATTCGCCGGCACGGACTACGGCCCATTCGAGTTTTTCCCCGGTCCCCTTGACGATCAGGGGAATCCTCCGGCCGACTGTTCGCCGTTCGACCGCATCTTCAGCATCACGAGTGCGGATCTGGATGCGTTCGAGGCGGGTGAGCCGCATACGAGCGACATTGAAGATTGGCCGTGGGATCTCGGAGCACCGGTCGTTGACGGCGACGGCAATCCGAATAACTACAACCTGGAAGGTGGAGACCGTCCCGAGCTCACCGGCACGCAGACGGCCTGGTGGATCATGAACGACGTGGCCGGAACGCACGGGTGGTCGCAGTCCGCGCCCATAGGCCTGGAAGTTCAGGTTACCGCCTTCTCGTTCCGCCGTGCCGACGCGCTCAATAACACGACGTTCTATAGGTACAAGCTTATCTATAAGGGGAGTGAGCAGCTAACGAGGGCGTACTTCGGCATCTGGTCCGACCCGGACCTCGGCAATGCCGGCGACGACTATGTAGGATCCGACACGACGCTCGGCATGGGCTTCGCTTACAACGGTGACGACTTCGACGACACGTCGGTGGGATACGGCTCGCAGCCCCCAGCTGTTGGATACGACTACTTCCAGGGACCGCTCGTCAACAACGACGGCATCGACAACGACGGCGACGGCGAGATTGATGAGGATGACGAACGAATCGCGATGAGCAAGTTCATTTACTACAATAATGACAGCTCGCCCATCGGCAACCCGTTCACCGGCTCGGAGGCCTACGGATATCTGCGCGGAATCTGGCGCGACGGCCAGCCGGTCACGCTCGGCGGAGACGGCTATGGCGGCGACATCCTTGTTGACTACATGTTCCCAGGTGATCCGGTATCAGGTGAGTTCTGGAGCGAGGAAAATATCGACGGCGACGGCTCACGGAATACACCGGCCGACCGCCGCTTTCTCCTGTCGTCCGGCCCGTTCATTATGAACCCGGGAGACGAGCAGGAAATCGTGTACGGCATCGTGTGGTCGCAGGGTGCGGATCGCCTGGCGTCGGTCGCGAAAATGAAGTCCGACGACGCGCTTGCGCAGGCTGCTTTCGACGTCGACTTCCAACTTCCCTCACCGCCGGACGAGCCGGACGTCGTTGCGAGCGCATTCGATGAAGCCATCGCGCTCACGTGGTCGAATCGTCCGAGCTCAAATAATTATCTGAACAGCTTCGACGTACCTAATCCGTTCCTCGCGGACCTCCCCGACGATGAGGTGCCGGACAAGACCTATACCTTCGAAGGCTATAAAGTCTTCCGGTACAGGGACAATCGGCAGGCGGACGACGAAGGCGAACTCGTCGCGACGTTCGACGTGCCGAATGACGTGACGACGGTAACGGACACGCAGTTTGACGATCAGACCGGCGTGCCGATTACCGTAGTCACCGCACGGGGTACCGATAGCGGTGTCAGACATTCGATCACGTTTGGGAATCTGACGAACTATACCGAGTACCACTACGGCGTTCAGTCCTATGCGCACAACGAGTTCTCGGATCCGAAAATCCTCCAGTCTCCGGTCAACCGAGTAACCGCAACGCCGCGCGACCTCTCGACGCTCGCCGGCGGCACGGAAGTTCAGGAAGAGGAGATCGAGCGCCGACAGGACGCGGCCGCAGCGGCCGGTGGCGACGTCGTCGCTTCCAAGGTCGGAAAAGGCGGCGGCACGGTGACGGCGAGTATCGCCGATCCGACGCACCTTACGGGTGACACGTACGAAGTTACGTTCTACGAGCACTGCTTCGAAGTGCCGGAAGAGGCGAGCAAGCAGGGCAAGGTGCCCGATGCAGTCATCCCCGAAAGGGCGCGCGAGCTCGCTAAAACACAGGCGGTCGAGGAGTGCATTACGAACTACGACATCGTCAACACAACCACCGGAACGAAGGTTTTCGATGGTATGCAGGCCTTCGAACTCACCGGTGAGGCTGCGCCCCAGGGCACGGATTTGTTCGTATTCGACGGACTTTCGTTCAGCATCGTGGGCCCGCCGAAAGCGGCAGCCACTATTCCCGGGACGGGCAACTTTGCATTCCTCGAAGTTGTCGCACCGGACGGCGGCGATCCGTGCGAAGGAAGCGGTCTGCTCGGCTGCCCGCAAATGGGCGGCGACCTGCTTCACCAGTCGTTCAACTCGACGGGTGAATACGTCATGTGGCAATCAGGTACAGGCTCACAAGAAACGATTGGGGCCTTCTCGCCGAATGACTTCGAGCTTCGCTTCACCGAGGAAGGCTCCTATGCCTACCAGCCGTTCGGCGGATTTGAGGCCATCTGGGTGCCCTTTGAATTCTGGGACATCGGCCCGACGGCTACGGCCGATGACGTGGGAGTCAATGATCCGAGCGACGACGTACAGATGATCCCGGCTCTGTTTTCGCCGGAGGGCGGGCGGTGCGAATTCGACTTCGCCGAGGGTGAAGATCCGTTCGGTCTCGGCTGGGGTGCGTCCGACGCCGCGTATGCCTACTATCCCACGACCACGTACGAAGATTGGGAAGCGATCGTGAAGCCGATCGTGGAAGCGGATCCCGAGGGTTGCCCGGTGTTGGACGACGTCGATCCGGACGCATGGGAGGCTATCGACTTCGGTCGTACCCGTCCGCTTCAGCGGATCCAGTTTTACGCGCCGGAAGGTACCGATGTGGCCGAGCTGATGGGACAAACCGTCGTTCGGTTCATCACGACGAAGCCGCACCTGCCGGGCGACGTATTCACGATGGAGACGGAGGGTCTGGGCGTCGTTCGAGGCGATCAGGCGACGGCTGAGGCGGCGATCGAGACGATCGGCATCGTGCCGAACCCGTATAAGGGCGCCTCAAACTACGAGGTATCCGTGACGGACGACGTCGTCCGGTTCACGAACCTGCCCGATCGCGCCCGCATTCGCGTCTTCACCCTGAGCGGCACGCTCGTTTGGGACGAGGTTCGCGGCGCCGGCAACAACGAGTGGGATTTGAAGACCAGTGAAGGTCTTCCGCTCGCCAGCGGCATGTATCTCGTTGCGGTCGAGGTGGACGGTGTCGGAAAGAAGATCATTAAGTTTGGAGTCGTCAAGAAGCGAATCCAACTCGACTTGCTCTAGTGCATTCGCGAAGGCCTGCCCCGGCTACGGCCGGGGCAGGGCATCGCGCAGCACGGCTATCGAGTACCAAGCCAAAGAGACTAGAGAACTAGGAGATT
>CAZART010000082.1:21967-24311 GCA_964487555.1 uncultured Rhodothermales bacterium | reverse complement strand
GACGGATAGAGAGTACGTCCTCCTCGGCCGCACCGACGGCACGTCGTTTGTCGACATCACGACCCCGACGGATCCTCTGTATTTGGGCGACCTGCCCCTCACTCCGGGTGCCATCCCCACCATCTGGCGCGACATCAAAGTGTACAAGGACCACGCCTTTATCGTGGCCGACAACACGCCGGACCACGGGATGCAGGTGTTTGACCTCACTCGTTTGCGCGACATCCCCGAGCTACCCGTCACCTTCGAGGCCGACGCCGTCTATCGCGACCTGGAAAACGCCCACAACGTCGCCATCAACGAAGAAACAGGATTCGCCTTTACCGTCGGCGGCGACAAGTGCGGTGGCGGACTTCATATGGTCGACATTCGCGATCCGAAGAAGCCCACCTTCGCCGGCTGCTTCACACACGCGGATCCCGGTTCAGGCGGCAGAGGGTCGACACATGATACGCAGTGTGTCACCTACCACGGTCCGGACGAGACGTATCACGAGCGAGAAATCTGCTTTAGCTCGAATGAAACGGCCCTCAGCGTCGCCGATGTGACGGACAAGGAAGCCCCGAAGGGCCTCTCCATCACATCCTTCCCCAATTTTGCCTATGTCCACCAGGGCTGGCTCACCGAAGATCAGCGCTACTTCTACATGAACGACGAGCTCGACGAATACGTCGGCAACACCTCGGAGACGCGCACGCTGATCTGGGACGTGTCGGACCTCGACGATCCGCAGCTCGTCAACGAGTACACCTTCGGCACCACGGCAGCCGACCACAATCTGTACGTGAAGGGCACCTACATGTATCAATCAAACTACCTGAGCGGCCTCCGCATCCACGACATTACGGATCCGGAAAGCCCCCGGGAAGTGGCCTACTTCGACACCGTTCCCGTGGGCCCCAACGACTCGAGGCTCGACGGAAGCTGGAGCAATTATCCATATTTCGAAAGCGGAGTGATCGCCGTCTCAAGCAAGGAAGAGGGGCTGTTTCTCGTGAGGATGGCGGGCGAGCCTGGATTGTAACCGGCTGCACAAAGATTGAGCACGGCCTCCATGAAACTTCAACCCGCCGCGAAGTTTAACTAGCCTATCCGAAGGGGAGTAGCACCTGCATATAGCAGGGCAGGGCATCGTCAATACGCTCGAAAGAGCCGGTGCCGGCAAGAAACGCGAGACCTTCACTGCCAACATCGGCGGTGAAGGTTTTTTTGGTTTTAGGCTAACGCGCAAACCTACATGGACAACATCTGGCTGTGGGTCGGGTTCAACGTCTTCGTGCTGGCCATGCTGGCGCTGGACCTCGGCGTTTTCCACCGTGATGCCCACAGGGTATCGGTAAGGGAGGCGAGCATCTGGACCAGTGTCTGGATCACCCTCGCCCTCCTCTTCAACTATGGGATTTATCACTTCATGGGGGCCCAGTCCGGGCTGGAGTTCCTCACCGGGTACCTGATCGAGAAGGCGCTGTCGGTCGACAACATCTTTGTGTTCGTCCTCATCTTCTCCTATTTCCGCGTCCCACCGAAGTACCAGCATCGTGTTCTTTTCTGGGGGATTCTCGGCGCGCTCGTCATGCGCGGCGCGATGATCGGCGCCGGTGCCTACCTCATCTCCAACTTCCACTGGGTGATCTACGTCTTCGGAGGATTTCTCGTCTTCACCGGCATCAGGATGGCGGTTCATCAGGAGCACGACATCGATCCGCAGGCGAACCCCGTTCTTCGTCTCATTCGGCGCTTCATTGCGATCTCTCCGCAATACGACGGGCAGCGCTTCTTCACGCGCGTCGCGCGACGAGGCACGATGAAGCGTGCGGCCACTCCACTGTTCGTCGTACTGGTCCTCGTGGAAACGACCGACCTCATATTTGCCGTCGACTCCATCCCCGCCATCTTCGCGGTCACGCGCGATCCGTTTCTCGTGTATTCGTCGAACGTGTTCGCGATTCTCGGCCTCCGCGCCCTCTATTTTCTACTGGCGGGGGTTATCGAAAAATTCCACTACCTGAAGCTGGGGCTGTCGGTCGTCCTCGTTTTCGTCGGCGCCAAAATGCTGCTGGTGGACGTCGTCGACGTGCCGGTAGGGCTCTCGCTCGGCGTTATCGCGCTCGTTCTCGGCACGGCGGTCGGCTTTTCGCTGTTATTCCCGAAAGCCGCTGAAGAGCACGCGCCGGTGGTTCACGATCCCCTCTCATCCAATCTGCCGCCTGACGGCGTGGTACCGGAGCTCAAGCCGAACGACGAACCTGCCCCCACGGAGACGGAGCCCAAACACTGATCGGAGGGCGGCAAATCCGAGCGCGGCAGATCGGAGGGCGGCAGATCGGAGCGCGGCAGATCGGAG
>CAZART010000082.1:16974-21867 GCA_964487555.1 uncultured Rhodothermales bacterium | reverse complement strand
GAGCGCGGCAGATCGGAGGGCGGCAGATCGGAGCGCGGCAGATCGGAGCGCGGCGGATCGTAACGCCGCAGATCGTAACGCGGCAGATCGGCCCCCGACATCCGATCTCCAACAAATCCCCCAGCGGCAAGGGCACGGCGAACGACGTTGACTTTACTTCACCGTATCTTATCATTAGTGGATTCGGCTTTCGTCCAACGTCTCCCTCGGGAGTTCATCTTATTGGAGGGTCTCAATGGACCACCGTATTGTTCGGGCCGCCCTGATTCAGGCGACCCTCAGCGAAGACGCGGCCGCTCCCATCGAGCGGATCAAGGCGAGCATGATCGACAAGCACGTAGCGCTCATCGAGGACGCCGCCGCTAAAGGAGCACAGATTGTCGGCCTGCAAGAGCTCTTCTACGGCCCCTATTTCCCCGCCGAGCAAGATGAGAAGTGGTATGCCCTGACGGAGCGTGTTCCCGACGGCCCCACGACGAAGCTGCTCCAGGAGCTGGCCCGGAAACACCAGATGGTCATCGTCGCGCCCGTCTACGAGGAAGATCTGACGGGCGTCTATTACAACACGGCCGGCGTCATCGATGCCGACGGCACGTTCCTTGGGAAATTCAGAAAGATTCACATTCCCCACTGCAATCCGGGGTTCTGGGAGAAATTCTACTTCCGACCCGGCAACCTCGGGTATCCGGTATTCGACACGCGGGTCGGAAAGGTCGGCGTCTACATCTGCTACGATCGCCACTTTCCCGAAGGCTGGCGCGAGCTCGGCCTCAACGGCGCCGAAATCGTCTTCAACCCGTCGGCGACGGTTGCGGGTCTGAGCGAATACCTCTGGAAGCTCGAACAGCCCTCCGCCGCCTGCGCCAACATGTTCTACGTGGGTGCGATCAACAGGCCCGGCAGCGAAGCCCCCTGGAATATCGGCGAGTTCTACGGCACGTCGTACTTCGTCAACCCTCGAGGTCAGGTGATGACCGAAGGCCCGCGCACCGAGGATGCGGTGATCATTGCCGATCTCGACCTGGATCTGATCCGCGAGGTCCGCAACGTGTGGCAGTTCTATCGCGACCGCCGCCCGGAGACGTACGCCGCGACCGTCAAACTCTGACGACCCGAGCCGTCCTTTCAGTGAACAGACTATGCCGTCAACCGACGTCCGTGCATCGCGTCTCTACAACGAAGATCTCGCTCCGGTGCCCCTGTCGGAGCGTTCGTGGGGCATGTGGCACATCGCGGCGCTCTGGGTCGGCATGTCCGTCTGCATCCCCACCTACACGCTGGCGAGCGGCCTCATCTCCCAGGGAATGACCTGGACGCAGGCCCTCCTCACGATTTTCGTCGGCAACCTGATCGTGCTCGTGCCGATGATCCTCAATGCGCACGCCGGCACAAAATACGGCATCCCCTTTCCCGTATTTCTGCGCGCCTCCTTCGGCACGCTGGGGGCCAACGTGCCCGCCCTCATGCGCGCTCTCGTGGCCTGTGGATGGTTTGGCATCCAGACGTGGATCGGTGGCGCGGCCATTTACACCCTGTACTCCGTCATCTTCGGATTCACACCGGCCGGACCGGACGACTTCCTTCCCGTTCTGGGGCTCTCCTGGGGTCAGCTCGCCTGCTTCTTGCTCTTCTGGATGGTCAACATCGCGGTGATCCTCGCCGGCATCAACACGATCAAGTGGCTCGAGACCCTCGCCGCACCGTTCCTGCTCGCCATCGGCCTCGGCCTGCTCTGGTGGGGCATCTCGGAAGGAGGAGGATTCGCGGCCGTGCTTTCCGAAGCCACGGTGGCGGAGGTGCGCGGCGGCCTCGCCGGCGGATTCAATTTCTGGGCGGCATTCTGGCCGAGCCTGACGGCCGTCGTCGGATTCTGGGCTACGCTGTCGCTCAACATCCCCGACTTCACACGCTATGCCGTGAGCCAGAAGGATCAGATGCTCGGGCAGCTCATCGGCTTGCCGGCCACCATGACCCTCTTCTCGTTCATCGGCATCGCCGTCACGAGCGCCACCGTCCTGATCTTCGGCCAGGCGATCTGGGATCCCGTGATCCTCCTCGGCCGCTTCTCCAACGCTCTCGTCGTGGGATTCGCACTCTTTGCGCTGACGATTGCGACGCTTTCGACGAACATCGCCGCCAACGTGGTTTCGCCGGCCAACGATTTTTCCAACCTCTGGCCGCGCGTCATCAGCTTCAAACGAGGCGGCATCATCACGGGCATCGTGGGCATCCTGATCTTTCCGTGGCGCCTGTACTCCGATTTATCCAACTACATCTTTACCTGGCTGATCGGTTACAGCGCCCTGCTCGGTTCCATCGCCGGCGTTATGCTGGTGGATTATTACATCTTGCGGCGACGTCGCCTCGACCTCGACGATCTCTATCGGGAGGATGGAAAATACTCGTACGGCGGCAGCGGATTCAACTGGCGCGCCCTCGTGGCTGTCTTCGTGGGCATCCTCCCCAACGTCCCGGGCTTCCTCGCTCAGGCCACCCACGGTGCCATCGCCGTACCGGCTTTCTTTACCGAACTCTATACCTATGCCTGGTTCGTAAGCCTCCTCCTCGCCGGCGCCCTCCACGCCTGCCTCACCTTCGTCTTCCCGGCCGACTACCCCGCTCGTATACGTCCCGACGCCGAAACCGCGGAACTCGCCGTCTAACCCCTACGATCCGCGACCCTCGATCCTCCATCCTCGACCCTCGACCCTCGATCCGCGACCCTCGATCCTCGACCCTCGACCCTCGACGCCCATGACCACCGCCCTCACCACCCCCCACCTCCCTCCCTGCGACCACGCGCCCCGTCCCTACACAGGCCCGTCCCGCGACGAGGTCCTCGCCACCCGCCGCCGGCACTACAACCCCGCCGTCTTCGCCTATTACAAGGAGCCGATCATGATCGTCGAGGGGTACATGCAGTACCTCTTCGACGAGACGGGCCGGCGCTATCTCGATCTCTTCGGCGGCATCGTAACCGTCTCCTGCGGGCACTGCCATCCGAAGATCGTCCGGCGGATGCAGGAGCAGTTGGCGACCCTTCAGCACACGACCACCATCTATTTGAATCCCCTCCACGCGGAGTTCGCGCGGCGGTTGGCCGAGAAGATGCCGCCGGGGCTGGACGTCACCTACTTTGTGAACAGTGGGAGCGAGGCCAATGAGTTGGCCGTGAACATGGCGCGCGCCTACACGGGCCACACCGACGTCATCGCGCTGCGAAACGCCTATCACGGCGCCTCCTCAACGTCGCTCGGCCTCACCTCTCATCACACCTGGAAGTACCCCGTGCCGGCCGGCCACCGAATTCTGCACGCGATGTGCCCGGATCCGTACCGCAGCCCTTTTGACGGCACGCCGGAAGAGATCGCCCGCAAGAGCGCCGACGACATTCGCGACCTGATCCGCTTTTCGACGCCCGGGCAGGTCGCCGCCTTTATTGCCGAGCCGATTCAGGGCGTCGGCGGCGTGACCTCCGGCGCGCCGAATTATCTGGGCCTCGCCTACGACGTCATCCGTGAACATGGCGGGCTCTGCATTGCCGACGAGGTGCAGACCGGATTCGGCCGTACCGGCGAGCATTTCTGGGGATTCGAGCACTACGGCGTCGTGCCCGACATTATCACTATGGCGAAGGGGATCGGAAACGGAGCGCCCCTCGCGGCCGTTACGACACGGCGCGAAATCGCAGAGGTATTGACCCGGCGGCTCCACTTCAATACGTACGGTGGAAATCCCGTGAGCATGGCGGCGGGACTGGGCGTGCTCGACGTGATTGAGGAGGAGGGCCTTCAGCAAAACGCCCGTGAAGTCGGCGGCCACTTTCGCGACGGCCTCTCCGAGCTACAACAGCGGCACCGCCTTATTGGGGATGTCCGCGGGATGGGCCTTATGTTAGGTGTAGAGCTCGTGACCGATCGTACGTCGAAAGAGCCCGCCACGGCCGCGACGGCCGCGGTCGTCGAATCGGCCCGCCGCGACGGCGTCCTGCTCGGCAAAGGCGGCCTCGCCGGCAACGTTCTACGAATCAAACCACCGATGTGCATCACCAGAGAAGATGTCGACTACGCACTGGCCGCGCTGGATCGCGCCTTTACCGAAGCGGCAGCAGCGCCAAACGGACGTTAGTCCTCGCGGCGCACGCCATGATTCGTCGCGCGCACGATGCTCGGTGCTAGCGCACGTTCATTTTTCGAGAAGAGGAATACACCATGCCTTTTGACACGATTATCATCGGCGGATCGGTCGTTACGCCCGACGGCATTGTCGAGGCGGACGTCGGTATAGCCGGGGAGAAAATCGCTTCCATCGAGCCGTCCCTTGAAGATCCGGGTGCACGGCATATCGATGCCGCCGGCCACCTGGTGCTTCCCGGTGCGCTGGACGTCCACGTCCACCTTGCGCTTCCGTTCTGCGGTACCGTTTCGTCGGACGACTACGTCTCGGGCACGCGCGCGGCGGCACGGGGCGGCGTGACGACGCTGATAGACTTCGCCATCCCCTTCGCCGGCGAGTCGCTGAGCCAGGCGGCGGAAAACTGGCACGCGCGCGCCGAAGGCAAAGCCCTCATCGACTACGCCTTCCACATCTGCATCACCCGCTACGATGAGCACCGCGATCAGATTCGAGAGATGGTCGCTCGAGGCTACCCGACCTTCAAGGAATTCATGATCTACGCCTCCGAGGGCTGGCAGAGTGACGATCGCGCGCTCTTCGGTACGCTGGAGATGATGCGCGAGCACGACAGCATGCTGCTCGTGCACGCCGAGTCGGCGGCCGTCCTCGACGAGCTCATCACGCGGAACCACACGCCGGAATTGATGGCGCGCTACGGCGCCCGGCTCCACGCCATGACGCGGCCCAACTTCATCGAGGCGGAGGCCATCCAGCGCG
>CAZART010000082.1:0-16874 GCA_964487555.1 uncultured Rhodothermales bacterium | reverse complement strand
CGGCTCCACGCCATGACGCGGCCCAACTTCATCGAGGCGGAGGCCATCCAGCGCGCTATCACCTGGTGCGAAGCTACCGACGGATCGCTCTACATCGTGCACATGTCCACCGCTGAAGGGGCCGATCTCGTCCGCTCGGCCCAGGCGCGCGGCGTACCCGTCCTCGCAGAGACCTGCGCACAGTACCTGGTGCTGGATGACCGCGTATTCGCCCGCCAGGACGGTCACCTCTTCGCCTGTTGTCCGCAGCTGAAGCAGCCCCGCGACGTCGAGCGCCTCTGGAAAGGGCTGGTGGACGGCGAGGTGTCCGTGGTCTCCACCGACACGTGCACGTTCACGCGCGAGCAGAAGGCCATGTGGAACGGTGACTGGACCAAGATCCCGATGGGGCTTCCCGGTCTGGAAACGATGGTGCCGCTGGTCTACACCAAGGGCGTGCTTGAAGAGCGGATCTCTCTCGAAGAGATGTGCCGAAAGATCTCCACGAATCCCGCAAAGATCATGGGACTCTATCCGCGCAAGGGCGTACTCGCCCCGGGCTCCGACGCCGACGTAGCGATCATTCATCCCACGCACCGTTTCAAAATCGACCCCGCCAAGCTGGAGACGAACGCCGACTGGTCGCCCTACGAAGGCTGGGAGCTCGCCGGCTTCGCCCGGACGACGCTTTCCAGAGGCGAGGTGATCGTCGACAACTACGGCGTCGTAGGCCGCGAGGGCCGAGGGCAATGGTTGCCGCGGCGGAGCGCCGGCATTTCGGAGTTGCCCTCGTCGGGCATGGAGACCGAGCGTCCCGCAATGACCCCATCGGAAGTGAGCCACTATTCAGGAAAATGATATGACGACGACAACCATCCCCACGACGACCACCATCGGCAATGTGATCGGCGGCCGCGAGGTCGATAGCCGGACGACCCGGTACATCGACGTCACCGCCCCCGCGACGGGCGAGGTGATCGGCCAGGTCCCCTGCTCGACCGCCGCGGATCTGGACGCTGCGGTCAAGGAGGCGGCCGAGGCGCAGCGGAAATGGACCGAGCTCCCCCTGAAGGATCGCGTTCAAGTGCTCTACAGGGCAAAAACGCTCGTAGAGGACCGGATCGACGAAATCGCCGGTCTGATCACGCGGGAAAACGGTAAGACGCCGGGCGAGTCGCGCGGCGAAATCCTTCGAGCCGTGGAATGCCTCGAATATGCCGCGAGTCTTCCTCAGATCGCCGCGGGGCGCGTGCTGGAAGTGAGCCGCGGCGTAGAGTGCCGCAGTGTCAACGTCCCGCTCGGCGTGGTTGCCGGCATCACGCCCTTTAACTTTCCTTTCATGGTGCCGCTCTGGATGATCCCCATGGCGATCGCCACCGGTAACGCGTTTATCCTCAAGCCATCCGAACAAACCCCCTTCAGCGCCATCGAGCTCGCCCGGTTGTTTGATGAGGCCGGACTTCCCCCGAGCGTGTTTTCCGTCGTGCACGGCGATCGCGAAATCGTCGAGGCCATCTGTGATCATCCCGATATTGCGGCCATCGGATTCGTGGGATCGACGCGCGTCGCGAAGGCGGTCTACGAGCGCGGGGCGCGCAGCGGCAAACGCGTCCGGGCCATGGGCGGCGCCAAGAATCACCTCGTCGTGATGCCGGACGCCGATCCGGGGATGACCGCGGCGAACGTCACCGCATCGGTGACCGGGTGTGCCGGACAGCGGTGCATGGCGGCCAGCGTGTTGCTGGCGGTCGGCGACGCCGATCCGATTCTCGAGAGAATCCGCGATAACATGGCCGCGCTGCGGGCCGGCCGCGATATCGGAGCGATCATCAGCGACAAGGCCTATGAGCGGATTGTCGGCTACCTCGACCGCGCCGCCGACAACGGTGCCGTCCTGGCGCTCGATGGACGCGGCGCCGTCACCGAGGATGCGCCGGCGGGCGGCCGCTATCTCGGCGCCAGCATCATCGATCACGCATCCCCCGACCACGAAGCGTCGTGCGACGAGATCTTCGGGCCTACGCTGACCATCATCCGCTGCGACACGCTCGAGGAGGCGCTGGAGATCGAAAATGCGAATCCGCACGGCAATGCGGCGGCGATCTACACCTCCGATGGCGGCACCGCGCAGTACTTTGCCGACCGGGCAAGCGCCGGAATGGTAGGCGTCAACATCGGCGTCCCGGTGCCGCGCGAGCCGTTTGCCTTCGGCGGGTGGAACGAGAGCGGCTTCGGCGGCGGCGATATCACCGGCGATACGGCGGTCACCTTCTGGACGCGGCAGAAGAAGATCACCACGAAATGGTCGGATCACCACCGATCCAACTGGATGAGCTGACGAGCCCTCGCCCGGGCGGCGATGATGCAGACCGAGGTCATCCAGCGCCAGGGCCCGGACCTCTACGATTTCAACGTTGCGACCGACACGACGAGCCTCTTCGCACCTATGACGGAAAAAACACGTCTCTCCCCCGAGCAGCTCGCCGAGAATTTCGCCGACCTGCATCCCCCCTATTCGCGGGATGAAGCCGTCGCAGAGGCGTCGCGCTGCCTCTATTGCTACGACGCGCCCTGCACGCGCGCCTGCCCGACGCACATCGACGTCCCCGCTTTCATCCGTCAGATTCTCCACGACGACGCGGCCGGCGCCGCGGAAACGATCTTTGCGGAGAACATCTTCGGCGGATCGTGCGCCCGGGCCTGCCCGACGGAAGTGTTGTGCGAGGGCGCGTGCGTCGACCAGACGCTGCTTAAGAGTCCGGTTCAGATCGGCCGGCTCCAGCGGTACGCGACCGACTACGCGATGGAGCACGAGCTGAGCTTCGCCACGCCCGGACCGGACACCGGCAAGCGCGTCGCTATTATCGGCGCCGGTCCTTCGGGACTGACCTGCGCGGCGGAACTGCGCATGCGGGGGCACGCCGTCACGGTGTTCGAAGGCCGCGACGTGCCCGGCGGCCTGAATACACTCGGCATTGCAGCCTACAAGATTTCGACGGATTTCGCACTTCGCGAGCTCGAGCCCATCCTCGATCTTGGCATTGATCTTCGCCTCTCCTCCCCGATTTCGGCCACGCAGCTGCCGCAGCTGCGGCGGGAGTACGACGCCGTGTTTATCGGCATCGGCCTGGGATCGACCTCCGCACTCAACATCCCCGGCGAAGATCTCGACGGTGTATGGGAGGCGCTCGATTTCATCTTTCAGACGCACACAGGTCCGCTGGAGGAATGCGCGGTGGGACGAAACGTCGTCGTCATCGGCGCCGGCAATACCGCCATCGACGTAGCGACGGAAGCCGTTCGTCTGGGCGCCGATCACGTCACGATCGCCTATCGCCGCACCGCCGCCGAGATGTCCGCTTTCCAGTACGAATACGAGCTTGCCAAGTCGGATGGGGTGCACTTCGTGTGGGAAGTCCAGCCGATGGCATTCCGAGCCGCGTCAGGTCGTTTGACAGGTGTCGAGTTTCTCAGGCTTTCTCAGAACGGAGCGACCGACGACGACGATACCTTCATTCTTCCGTGCGACATGGCCGTAAAAGCCCTCGGGCAGCTTCCCCTCGAAGCGTTCCTGGCCGGTCTCACCGATAGCACAGTCGACGGCGGTCGTCTGGGCATCGATGCGGCCACCGGTGCAACAACGATCGAGGGCGTATTCGCCGGCGGCGACTGCACCAGCCGCGGAGCCGAAATCGTCGACGCCGTTCAGGAAGGAAAAATCGCGGCCGCAGGCATCCACAGCTATCTCACTAACAACGGAAGAATGAAGATGGATGATCGATGATGGATGAGGGACATCCGGCAAATCGCGCTTTCCCCTTCCCCTTCCCCTTCCCCTTATGATTTCCCCTGACCTCACCACAAACGTGGGCGGCATCACGTCCCCCAATCCCTTCTGGCTTGCCAGCGGACCGCCGACGAATTCCGCTTACCAGGTCCGCCGCGCCTTTGAAGCCGGCTGGGGCGGAGCAGTCTGGAAGACGCTCGGCCACGAACCGATCGTCAACGTCTCCTCGCGCTACGGCGCCGTCGATTACGACGGGCGGAAGCTGATGGGCTTCAACAACATCGAGCTCATCACCGATCGCACCCTCGAAGAAAATCTGCGGGAGATCCGCGACGTCAAGCGCGAATTTCCGAACCACGCCGTCGTCGTCTCGCTGATGGCTGAAACCAGCCGCGAGGCCTGGCACGACCTGGTGAAGCGCACCGAGGATACCGGCTGCGACGGACTCGAGCTGAACTTCGGCTGCCCGCATGGGATGAGCGAGCGCGGCATGGGCTCGGCCGTCGGCCAGGTGCCCGAATACACCGAGCAGGTCACCGCCTGGGTGAAGGAGATTGCCCGCACACCGGTACTCGTCAAGCTCACGCCGAACGTGACCGACGTCCGGCACATCGGCCGGGCCGCCCGTCGAGGCCACGCGGACGGCATCTCGCTCATCAACACGATCAATTCGATCGTCGGTGTCGACCTCGATACGCTGCACCCGAAACCGCACGTCGCGGGCCGCGGCTCACACGGCGGCTACTGCGGACCGGCCGTCAAGCCGATCGCCCTCAACATGGTCCAGCAGATCGCAAGCGACGAGGCGATCGACCTGCCGATTTCCGGAATCGGCGGCGTGCAGGCCTGGCAGGATGCCGTCGAATTCATGCTTCTCGGTGCCGGCAGCGTGCAGGTCTGCACCGCGGCCATGCATTACGGATTCCGGATCGTCGAGCAGCTGCAATCCGGGCTCGTGGGTTGGATGCGCAACAAAGGATTCCATCACCTGACCGACTTCGTCGGCCATAGCGTTCCGACGATCGGTGAATGGGGCGACCTCGACCTCGGGTACAAGGTCGTCGCAGAGATCGATCAGGACAGCTGCATCCATTGCGGACTATGCTACATCGCTTGCGAGGACGGCGCGCATCAATCCATCCAGAAGTCGCCGATGACCGACGATGCATTTGCCGCCTACGTGGAACAGAACGGCGCCGCACAGGAAGTGAGCTACTCCGGCCGCGTGCGCACGATTCCCGGCGCGGGTGCGGGATACGTCAACATCTACGAAATCAAGGATGAGACCTGTGTCGGATGCAACCTCTGCTCGTTGGTATGCCCGGTGAGCGGATGCATCACCATGGTCGAGCGCGAATCCGACATTCCACACGTATCCTGGCGGGAATATCAGGATCGCGTGTCCCGAGGTGAAATGGAACCGATTCGCCCGCCCGAACACGTCTAATCCACGCGGGTTTGCCTCTTTCGGCGCGATGCCGTAGTTTCAGCACTTCATTTTTCCGGGAACAGCGCGCATTCCGTCAGCCGGACGGCGCGCAAAAAACGACAGCCACGATGTTCAGTACGGTCCTCCATCACATGGTCGGCGCAGCGGGGAACCTTCTCTCCGTACGACCGACGATGCGGCCGGCTGCGACGCCCCTCGTTATTCGTGGCGATCTCGTAAAGGCAGCCTGACGCTCCTCTCGCGCTGATTTTCAGTTCAGTCCGGGACCAGGCGGCCGCATCTCTCCTGCACCTGTCGGTGCACCCCCCGTTTGTCTTTGACCCCCGGACCCATGTCGCACAAGAATTCCCCCTCATCCAGATCCCGTTGGTGGCCTGCGCTTCGTGAAGCGATAACCGGCACGCAGCAGGATTTCACGACCGGAAGTCTGGGGCGCGCCATCGTCTTGCTCGCGATTCCGATGGTGCTGGAGATGTTCATGCAGTCCATCTTCGAGCTGGCCGACATCTACTTCGTCAGCCGGCTCGGCGCGGAAGCGGTCGCCGCCGTCGGCATCACGGCTTCGCTGCTCATCTTCGTCTTCGCGATCGGCATGGGTCTCAGCATGGCCACGACGGCCATGGTCGCCCGCCGGATGGGCGAGAAGGATCCGGAAGCCGCGTCGGCCACGGCCTTCCAGTCCATCGTGATCGCTTTTGTGATCTCCGCTCCCGTAGCCGTTCTCGGCATCGTGTACGCTGCGGATCTGCTTCGACTGATGGGCGCCACGGAATCGGTCGTGGCGGCCGGGGCGACGTACTGCGCCATTCTGCTGGGGACCAACATCACGATTCTCCTGCTCTTCCTGATCAACGCGATCTTCCGCGGAGCAGGCGACGCCGTGCTGGCCATGCGGGCGCTCGGATATTCGAATCTGCTCAATATCGTGCTCGACCCCCTGCTCATCTTCGGCGTGGGCCCGTTTCCCGAAATGGGCGTGACGGGCGCAGCCGTTGCCACGGCGACGGCTCGGGGGATCGGTGTGTTGTATCAAATCTCGGTCCTGACGCGCGGCAAAGGCCGCCTGCACGTCAATCGCGAGGCCATCCGCTTCAACCTCCCGCTGGTCAAGCGGATGGCGCGCATCGCCGGCCCGGGCGTCGTGCAATATCTGGTGGGATCCGCGAGTTGGATCGTCGTCATCCGCTTCGTCGCCGTCTTCGGCAGCGCAGCCGTAGCAGGCTACACGATCGGCGTCCGCGTCATCATATTCGCGCTTCTCCCATCCTGGGGGATGGGCAACGCCGCGGCGACCCTCGTCGGCCAGAACCTGGGCGCGCGAAGGCCCGACCGCGCCGAGCGAGCCGTGTGGATCACGAGCACCTGCAACGCCGTCTTCCTGACGGTCGTCGCCGTCGGACTGTTGTTTCTGGACGAGCCGATCATGCGCTTCTTTACCTATGAGACGGACGTCGTAGCCATCGGCGCGGACTTCCTGCGAATCATCGCCTACAGCTATCCCTTCTTCGCGCTGGGGATGGTGATGGTGCAGGCGTTCAACGGCGCGGGGGACACGACGACGCCGACGTGGATCAACCTGTTCTGCTACTGGCTGATTCAGCTCCCGCTGGCGGCGGCGCTGGCCCACCTCGCCGGGCTCGGCGTCGAAGGTATTTTCATCGGGATCGCCATCGCGCAGGCGATTTTCGCCGGGGTCGGGATGCTGGTTTTTCGCCGAGGGTTGTGGAAGCTGAAGGTGGTCTAAGGTGTCGCCCGTCTCTTGTCCCCTGCTCCCGGACTGTTCGCCGCATCAGCGCGCGACCGTTCGCCGGATCAGCGCACGACCGTTCGCCGCATCAGCGCGCGACCGTTCGCCGGATCAGCGCACGGAAAGCGCTGCGGCGTAATCACGTGCGAACGCCTCGATGGTTCTCGGCGGTTTGCTTGTGATGCTGTCCACGGCATCCGTGATGATGTCCGTACCGCCGCCGGCGCGCTGGTAGGCGGCCAGGGAGAGCTGTGCGCCGATGAGCCACGGCGGTTGTCCCTCGCCGTGAAGGCGCCGCCAGGCGTCGTCCTCCGTTTCGGCGACGTAGCGGATGGGGCGGTCGAGCACGTCCGAAAGAGTTCGGGCCACGTCGCGGTACGAGACGGCCTCCGGACCGGTCAGCGTGTAGCGTTCGCCGGCATGTCCCTCCTCCGTCAAGACGTCCGCCGCGACAGCGGCGATGTCGCGCGTGTCGATCATCGGGATCCGGGCGTCGGCCGACGGAGAGTAGAGCGACCCGGTCTCGCGGATGGACGCCGCCTGGTCGAGCACGTTCTGCATGAAGACGTGCGGGCGAAGGATCGTCCAGCTCAGCTTCGATTCCCTCAACGCGCGCTCGACGACGTAGTGCCACATGCCGATGACGGATTTCGAGTGATCCGAGGCGCCCAGCGCCGACACCTTCACCACGTGCTGAAGGCCGGTCTGCTCGGCTGCGCGGATGGCGTTTTTCTGAAGCACGACCATATCCGCGACGTTGCCCGTCGCCAGGTACAATCTGGAGGCGCCTTCGAACACGTCGCGAAGGCGATCGACGTCGGTCAGATCGCCCTCGACCCACTCGATATTCCGGGGATCGTCCTCGGGCGGCCGGCGGGACATCGCGCGCACCGCGACGTCCCTCTCGGCCAGGAGCCGGATCAATTCGCTTCCGATCGTACCGGTGGCGCCGACGACGACAATCATGATTCGCAGGATGTGGAATAATCGCAAGCCTCTCCCCGCTTCGACGACCGGCATCGTTCGCGGGATCCAAGGAGAGGGCAAGCCGCCATGCTGCGGCCGTTACTCCGGCACCGACCCCGCCAAGACACCGCCAAGATTTAGAATCCGCCGCGGCGTGAACGTCGCGAATATCGACCGGCCGGCCATCGGCCTGCAGCGCGAAGGCGAGCTCGGAGGCGAGAGCTATCTCGGCCTCGGCCGGGAGTCCGCCTCGTGGTAACCGGAGGGCGAATATACTTCAATGCGCGTCCCGCCTCCGGGCGTCGACTCGACGGCCAACCGACCGCCGATGAGGCGGAGGCGCTCCGCCGCGTGCACGAGACCGAAGCCTGCAGCATCCGTATCCGTGAGTAAATCGACATCAAAGCCTTCGCCGGCATCATTCACCACGATAACGAGGCGACCGTCTTTGTCGTCAAGCGAAATCGAGGCCTGTTTCACGCCTGAATGCTTCTTGACGTTGAAGAGAAGCTCCCGGACGATCTGAAACAAGAGGACCCGAAGGTCTTCGTTCGGGATGTAGAAGCCGTGCTCGGCGTCCACGCTTACCTCCAGCTCGTGAAGCTCCTTCATCTGGCGCTTCAGCCACTGAAGCGCGTCGGCCAGTCCCTCATTCTGCAGGATGGGCGGACTGAGGTCGACCGTTAGATTTTGCGTGGTGGCAATGGCCTGGCGAACCCAGCTGCGTGCATCCGCAATCTTTTCCATCATGGCGTCGTGGCCGACTTCCTCAAGTTCGTCTCGAAGCACCTTCATTTTCATCTCGACGGCATAGAGGAGCTGTTGCAGATCATCGTGCAGGACTTGTGAGATGCGCCGGCGCTCTTCCTGTTCGGCCATCGTGAGACTCGAGGCAAGCTGCTGCACTTGCCTGGCGCGTTCCTCGACCCGTTCTTCCAGGGTTTCATTGAGCTGGAGGAGGCTCCGCTCGGCCTCTCGTCGTTCGGTAACGTCGATATTCATTCCCACCCAACCACGAATCGGACCGTCGGGGTCGTGCAACGGAACGGCTCGCACGCTCGTCCAGCGGTACTCGCCACTCAAGGCGTGATAAATGCGCCATTCGGTGTTTAGCGGCGATCCGGTTTCGATGGCCCCCCGCCAGTCATCCTCAGCGGATGCACGGTCCTCGGGATGAATGACGTCCATTCCACCTCGGCCTTTATACTGGTCATACGTCTGCCCTGTGAAGGCTCTCCAGGAGGGTGAGTCCTCTCGCACATTGCCTTCCGAGTCCGTCGTCCAGACCATTTGCGCCGACGCATCCACGAGGGCGCGGTAGCGCTCCTCGCTCTCGACGCGCGCCTCCTCGGCCTCTTTTCTGGTGGAAATGTCGACGAGCGTAATGACGATTCCTTCTATGCGGTCGTTCGTGCTGCGATACGGCCGAATCCGCACGAGATACCACCTGCCGATCTCATCCTGCATCTCGCTTTCGACGGGCACCAGCGTGGAAAGCACTTGCTCGGCGTCTTTAATCAGGTCGCTGTCTCCCAGTCGGTGCGTCAGGTCGGATAGCGGCCTGCCGCGATCGGTTGTTCGTACGCTGAAGATCTCTTCCACCTGCGGCGTGAAACGGAGTATGCGAAGATTTCTGTCGAGGAAGAGCGTCGCGATCTCCGTGGCGGCCATCAGGTTCTGGAGGTCGCCCGATAGCTGCGCGAGCTCCTCCACCTTATGCCGGTTCTCCTGATTCACCGTCTGCAACTCCTCGTTCATCGATTGGAGCTCTTCCTTCGACGTTTCCAGCTCTTCGAGCGCCGAGCGCAGCTCCTCGTTGGAGGACTGCAACTCCTCGTTGGACGCCTTCATTTCCTCCTGACCGGTCTCGTACTCCTCGATGACGGCCTGAAGCCGCTGCTTCGTGAGCGACAGTTCGGATTCCAACTCGCGCAGCGCCGCCTCCCTCGCCTCCGCGTCAATCGAGCCGGGCTCGCCTTCATCAACCCGACTGCGTAGATCCGGCCTGGTGGATTCGTGGTCGTCGAAAATAACGAGGGTGAAACCTTCCTGTCGAGGCTCCAGGGAAGGGCGCACGCTCAAAACGACGGTTCGCGCCTTCCCCTTGATCTCCGTTGAGATCGGCCTCGACCGTACGGGCTCGCCCTTTTCTCTGGCCTCGTGAATGGTCGCCCGCAGCTCGATGCGCAGCTCCTCGCGGACCAGCTTGAAGACGTTCGACGTGAATTCGCCGCCGGGCGGCGCGAGGTATTGGCCCGCGTGTTCAGAGAGGTGAACGATCTTGAAGTCCGGACTCACGAGGAGGCTGGGAGGCGCATATTGCTCGACCATCTTCTGGTGAAGAGACCCGTACGCAATCCGTTCGTCAGATCCAGCCCTACGTTGCGGCACGTCCTCGAATCTTGATCGCATTACAGGGAACACGGGAAGACGCGGCTCCGGTCCCGGCACGTTCCGCTTCTGATAGAGGCACAACTTCTTGTTGGCGGTTCGAAAGAGATCGGAGCCGCTGATCGTCTCGGAGCTTCCCAGCATGAGCATGCCGTCAGGCTTCAGCGCGTAGTGGAAGAGCTCCATCACGTCACGCTGCACGTCACGCTGGAGATAGATCATCAGGTTGCGGCAGGAAATGAGGTCCTGCCTGGAGAACGGGGGATCGCCGAGCAGATTGTGAGGCGCAAAGACGACAAGATCGCGAACCTCTTTTCGGATCCGAAACACACCGTTGTCCTTCTGAAAAAAACGGTGGAGGCGCTTTCTACTCACGTCCGCTTCGATGTCGCCGGAGAATAATCCTTCACGAGCCATCACGAGGGAGCGCTCATGCAGATCCGAGCCGAAAACGTGGATCTGCGGTGGCTCTTTACGCCGTGCCGCTTCCTCGAGGAGTAGCATGGACAGCGAATAGGCCTCTTCGCCGGTAGCGCATCCCACCGACCAGACGCGAATGTCATCGTCCGGTCCCTTTCCCTCGAAAAGCCGCGGGATGACCTCTTTCTCAAGCTCTTCGAACACCTCGCGATCCCGAAAGAAATTGGTCACCGTAATCAAAAAGTCGTCGGCGAGCGCCTGAACCTCGGCTGAATCGTCGCGCAGCTTATCGAGGTATTGCTCCAGCTCTTCGATCTGATGGATCTGCATCCGGCGCTGAATGCGACGCAGGATCGTCGACGGCTTGTACCGGCTGAAATCCCGGCCGGTACGCGCACGTATACGGGCAAATATCTTCTGGATAAGCCGGCGCTGATCGACTTCGAGATCTTCACTCTCGCCGGGGACGGAAAGGCGCGGCTCGGTGGACGCGAATTTCAGGATGGCATCGGGGATCTCGGCCAGCGGTAAGATTTGATCGACGAGACCCGTCGCGATGGCGCTCTTCGGCATGCCGTCATATTCGGCCTCCGAGGGCGACTGAACGATAGTGAGTCCTCCTTTCTCCTTGATCTCCTTGATGCCGAGCGTCCCGTCCGCCCCCGTGCCGGTCAACACGACGCCGATCGCATGTCCGTCATGCGTCTTGGCCATTGTCCGGAAGAAATGATCGATCGGCGCACGTTCGCGGCGTCGCTCCTCAAGTTCGGACAGACGCAGGTGCGTGTCGATCGTACTGAGATTGGAGTTCGGCGGGATGACGTACACGCGGTCGGCCTCCAGCCGCAAGGTCTTCGCCACTTGCTCGACCGGCATACTCGTGTGCGGCTGCAGCAGCTCGGCAAGATGGCTCTCGTGCTCGGGCGAGAGATGAACGACCACCACGAACGCAAGGCCGCTCTTCTCCGGTACGTGGGCGAAAAACGTCTTCAACGCGGCGAGCCCCCCGGCCGACGCCCCGATTCCTACGACGGTAGGATCCGGACGACCATTTGACCCTGCACCTGCAGCATCGGTCGCTTCGATCCTCATAGAGCCTTTTGGATCTCCCCGCCGGGTCGCGTCTTCCGTATCCCGGACGTCGGACCGTTCGGGCGCCTCATTCGGCACTTCGTCATCGCCCATCAGAGTCTTCTCATGCTGCTGGGTACATCCAGTGTACGGTGAACGTTCGTCCGATCACATCCGACCGCACGCGGACAGCGACCGTATACCATTCTATAAAATAATGATCGCCTCACGCGGTTTCCCCCGGCGAGGACTTAGTTAACAGGAGGCGGTCCGACACGGAAGTGAGGATGTTACGTAGGGATGCATCTTATATAGGGGACCCAGCCGCCGCAAGCTCCATTCCTGATGTCGGCGAGCCCAGCAGCCGCGGCAAGCTCCATTTGTCGGGTATGAAATGGCGAAGCTCTCGACATCATGTTGACTTTGTCCCTGACAAGAGACTTTCCTTGCAGATTCTTAATTGAAAGCAAACATCTTATTGGTTAGGCTTTTGTATGTACGTTGGGGGTATATGTCGAACCAGTGAGGTTTTGCCATGAAATTCGTTCTCACGTCCGCCATCCTACTCCTCTCTTTCGCACTGATCGGCTGCGACAGTAACGATCTCGAGGATGACGGTCTCGATGAGATCAACGACGTCGTCATTCTGCCTGACAGCGCCGGTATCGAACTGGGCGACGAGGCGGACTTTTCATTTGCAGCCTTGACGGTCGCGGGCGATACGGTTCCGGCTTCCGAGCTCGAGGTCGGCTGGTGGTCCACCGACACCACCGTCTTTACGGTCGACGATAGCGGTCTTGCCACCGCGCGGGACACAGGTAAAGCGTTTTGCGTCGTCGAGGTAGCGGATGTGGCCAAAACCGCACGGTTCGTAGGCCGAGATTCAGCGACCGTCGTGGTATATATGTTTTAAAAACCGATGCTTCGGCCCTGGCTAGTACGCGCCCACACACGGCAGACGAAGACGCAGCCCACGCCTCACCACTCGGGGTATAGACGATAGACCTCGGTCCCCGCGTAGGGCTGCATTTTTACAAATGCGGAGATCGGCCTGATCGACGTAGCACGAGCTAATCCACCGTCATCGTCTGCGCAGTGAATTAAGGGCGAGAGGCCAGTCTTTTTATGTGCTAGAACGAGATCTGCGACCAGATTATCTACGCCGCCCCAGATACGGCCGATGGTTAGTCATATTGGTATTGTCCGGCACGATAGCGTGCCAAGGAAAACCAAATATCGTAATCAGAAATGACGCGACTGCGATCATGATCGGGATCAATGGCAGCGCCTGTATGGTGACAGATCCAAATAGGGCACTTCATGGCAAGGCAGGTCGAGCCGACCAAAAAAGCTATTCCCCGTGAAGCTGCTCGGATAGAAAACTCGCTTGCGATCGATTCGGACGGGCCGCAGATCGCCGCTAGCGCGAAACGCCCTGCAATCGGCCTTTCAGCGTCATACAGGGCGTTTATTGGGGAGCCAACGACCGGACTTGAACCGGTGACCTGCTCATTACGAGTGAGCTGCTCTACCAACTGAGCTACGTTGGCGTATGATGCCGATCAGCGCGGCAGACGCGTTGATCCTCGCCACTTCGCCGGGCATCACCCGGCGTTTGCTTCGCCCTGCAAGCTTTACCGAAGACACGGCGGCAGCGCGAAAAAGGCGGCATTTGAAAAAGACGCGGCACAGCGAGCCGCTTTATCGAGGGGCCGCAATCTAAGCACGCTTCGACGCACTGTCAACGAGCTTGATCCCACTCCGCCGGATCCCGAAAAAGCCCCTTTGGATCCTCATTATTTCTTCATTGGGCGGCATCCGGGCCGGTCGCCGAATAAGCTCTGCCCGGAAAAGGGTCCAATCATCACCACTCATCCAGCAGCCCCAGCGCAGTCTCCAGGATCGCGTCCCGCGAGCGCGCGGCATCCGACGGTGCGGGTACGAACGGCGCATCCGGCGGAATGCCGATGCCCTCGAGGTAGACGCGATCCGACGTGCTCATCAGCCATGCGGGTACGCGATAGCTCCATCCGTTCGGCAGCTCGCGGCCCAGGGGACTGCCGAATCCTCCACCCGTCGTATCTCCCACGCTGACGACGTGTGGAAACTCGCCCATCGCCAGAACGAATCCCTCGCAGGCGCTGAAGCAGTGGCGATTCGTCAGCAGCGCTATCGGACCGGTGAATCGACGATCACCCATCGGGACAATGTCCACCGGCTCCGGATCCGTCAAGTCCGTGTACCGCGGGCCGTCCCGGTATTCCACGTAGGCATACACGCGCCGCTTGTCGGCGAAACGGCCGGCCACCGCCTCCGCGAGCCGGAGTGATCCGCCGCTGTTGTCTCGCACGTCGAGAATTAGCGATACGATAGGGCCGAGAGCTTCCAGCACATCATCCATGTCGTCACTCCATGCCGGCTCGCGGGTCTTGAAGCTTCGGATGTGGATGTAACCCACGCTTTCCGACATGCGGCCATAGGTTAATCCGGATACAGGCGTTGTTTTAGCACCTACGACGTAATCGGATCGAACCAGCGCGGGATTGAAGTAGTGGGAGGGCGTAAAGACACCGGGAAACAGGCAGGTACCGTACGGCGCCGTCACGGAAACGTGCGCATCCTCAAGCTCCTCCAGCATCTTGCACAACGCGGTAAAGAAATGCCGATCGTCGGACAGGCCGGCTAATCCGGCTCGATGCGCCTCGTACACCTCCGCCCAATCGACCTCTTTCACGACAAAGGCCGGATAGTATCGATCGAACGTCCTCCAGACCTCTTCGAGCATGGCCTCGTAGGTGCGTGGGAGTTCCGGCCCAAGAATCGTCTCTTCACAGCCTGATAACAGCATGAATGCCGCGAGCAAACACGTCACCATGCCCAGGCAGGCAAGCGGCGTCTCCCTTCGACCGAAATCAGGCATCCGAACGTCTCGCATAGAGTTATCGCATCAAACGAAGCCCGATCACGAGCCCGTGCCTGAGCGTCGAAGAAGGCACCGGATATTCGATGCGGTGGATATCCAGCACGTAGGCTGAATGCAGCGCGACACGCCGGCTCACGGGACGTTCATAGCTTGCCCGAGCGGTGATGCCGCGAAGGGGAACGGCCCACCGGTATCGCACCCACCCTTTCGCGGCGTAGGGTGACCGAACGACGTACGCGACGAGCGGAATGGCGACCTCCAGATGAGCGGATCGATAGCGAACGCCGCCCGCCACGGCGAGGGCAGAATGTCCTTCCGTAAACCATTCGGAATACGTACCGCCGTAGAAGTGATTGCGCCTTCTGAATCGATTGTCGATCCCTGCGCCGGCAAACAGGCCGCCCGATCCAGCTCCAAAAGAGGCGACACGCACCGTGTAACTGCCGTCAAGCTGAAGCTGCCAGCCTTCCTGAACGTGGACGTCACCCGTGGTAATGGCCGATGTCATCCGCGGTCGGCCATAGATAAAGGTTGCACGGTGCCGATGGAGCGTCCCACGAAACGCGTACGACAGACCCGCGGCCGCAAAAACGTCCCGGTAGATCAGCGGCGAGGCAAGCTCGTCGAGGCTGGATTCGGCGACGACGCCGACGTCCACGCCGAGACGATGCTTCGGCGCATGCGCCTCCTGTGCGAGCGTGGGCGAACACCCTACTGCGATCCACAGAAGCGGAATAAGAACGACGATGCGACGACTACCCATGATCATCCCAAAATCGACCTCGACGGCATGCGCCGCAAGGCGAATGATGAAGCCGCGGAAGAAAGCTGGAACCGCAGCCGGGCGCCATGTAGCTTCCATCCATGATCGAGCTCGACCAGGTCTCCAAATCCTACGACGGCGTGCACGCGCTCAGAGCGCTCTCGCTGCACGTTCGACCCCACGCGACAACCGTGTTGATCGGACCGAGCGGCTGCGGTAAATCCACGATTCTCCGACTCATTATCGGGCTCACACACCCCGACAAAGGCACGGTTCTTTTCGAAAACACCGTGCTCACGCCCGAAAACATACGGCGTCAGCGGCTCAAGATGGGGTACGTGATCCAGGAGGGTGGGCTTTTTCCGCACCTGACGGTTCGCGAGAACGTGTCGATCATGGCGAAGCAGTTGGGATGGGTCCCCGGGCGCATCGACGAACGACTCGAGGAGCTCGGCGAACTCGTGCAGCTGCCTCACACACGCCATCGTGATTATCCGGCGCAGCTTTCGGGCGGGCAGCGGCAGCGAGTCAGCCTCATGCGCGCCCTCATGCTCGACCCGGACGTACTGCTGCTCGACGAGCCGCTCGGCGCCCTCGATCCCATGATTCGCGCCAGCCTTCAGAACGAATTAAAAGCCATTTTCCAAAAGCTCGCCAAGACCGTCGTCCTCGTCACGCACGACATTGGGGAGGCGGCGTTTTTCGCCGATCGAATCGTACTGCTGAGGAAAGGCGAAATCGTCCAGGAAGGGACGCCTGAAGATCTCATCCGGCATCCTGCCGATCCGTTCGTCGATGAATTCATCCGCGCGCAGCGGCCGCCATGGACCTTCGAAGAGGAAGACGCAACGCCGTGAAGCCGTCCGCAGCCCTGCTCACCGCCGCCGCGCTAGGCGGCCTGCTCCTGTTAGACACCGCGAGCGCGCAGCAGCGAATCGTCACCGTGGGCTCCAAATCGTTCACCGAATCGGTCATCCTCGCGCGTGTCGCCGAACTCGCCCTCGAGGCTGCCGAGTTCGACGTGGCCATGAGAGCCGAGCTTGGCGGCACCCGGTTCGTCTGGAGTGCCCTTCTCAGCGGCCAGATCGACGTCTATCCCGAATACACCGGCACCCTCGTCCAGGAAATCCTCGCCGGCGAGCCGTCCGACCCCGCGCAGCTCGCCCAAACCCTTGCAAAAAACGGCATCGGCATCACCGCACCGCTTGGATTCAACAACACCTATGCCCTGGGGATGCAAGCCGCGCAGGCCGATCGATTCGGCATACGCACCATCACCGATCTCCGCGACCACCCCGAACTCACCCTCGCGATCTCGAACGAGTTCATGGACCGCGCGGACTGCTGGCCGGGCCTCCGGGCTGCGTACGACCTCCC
>CAZART010000081.1:0-24527 GCA_964487555.1 uncultured Rhodothermales bacterium | reverse complement strand
GCTGCACCTTGGCGAGATCAGCCTGGAATGCTCCCGGGCCGGTGCTGCCGCGGGTGCGCTCTGGCTGACGCTGCAGATAATGCCGTTACGAGCGGAGGGAGGCCTTGGCCCGATTCTCGCCGCCGGACTGCGGGCGGCACGGACCTGGTACGGTTGTCTCTGCGAATCGGACGTATTGGAGCCGTATATGGCGCCGGAGCTCGATATCCTGACGTATTTTCCGCGCTCTTCGGACATCGACCTGGCGAGTCAGGCCCTCTTCGAGATGTCCATGGCAGACGCTGACGATCCAGTGTTCGTTAGCGTGCTTCGCGTTCCGACCGCGTCCTTCGAATCGCGCGGTCTCGCGGGTGCAGGAGAGTGGACACGTGTGCTTCGGAGCGTTCTCATGAAGCCGGAACACGAGCTCGAGATCGAGCACCTTCACGAACGAGTCGAACAATTTGCGCGAAAGGCTATCGGAGCGGAGGTATCGACGCAATGAACGACGATCCTCCGAAGACGCCGGATTCGTCCATACATGTCGGAAGAAATCCGGTTCGTGAAGCTCTCGAGCGGGACCCCTCGCGCATGGAAAAAGTGCTCGTGCAGCAGGGGGCGCGTGGGAGGGACGTCGCAGAGATCCGCCGAATGGCTTCTGAGGCGGGTTTGCAGATCCAGTACGTTCCGGAAAAAAAGCTTAATCAGCTCGCGAGGGGCCTCAACCACCAGGGAGTCGTTGCCATCGCCACGCCGATCTCGTACGCCGAGATCCATGAAATGCTCGAGCGCATCGCCCCGACGCTCGACGATGTGGCGGCTCGAAAGCCCCGCCTCCTGGTCCTGGACGGCATCCAGGATCCGTACAACTTCGGGGCCATTCTGAGGAGCGCCGTGGCATCGGGAACAGCGGGCGTCATCGTACCGGAGCGGAATATGGCCCCCCTGAATGCCGCGGCGCTGAAGGCGAGTGCAGGCACGGCCGCGCGTATTCCGATCGCCCGTGTAACGAATGTCGCGGACGTATTATATCAGCTTAAGGAAAGGGGCTACTGGGCCGTAGGCGCATCGGCTGACGGCGAGACGAGCGTTCGAGAGATGGACTGGAACCGGCCGATAGTGCTCGTCATCGGAAGCGAAGGAGCCGGCATTCGTCGCCGTGTGCTGGAATCATGCGATTACCGCATCTCGATCCCGATGGCGGACGCGGCCGAATCGCTCAACGCTTCCGTCGCAGCCGGCATTCTGCTCTTTGCGGCGGCGCGTGCGACGTAACGCCCGCCGCTTACGTTATCGCTTGTTCAGCTTATAAACGATCTTGCGGATCGTGTCGAACTGCAGATACGGATACTCGTCGCGGAGCTGTTCGATCGCATCGTAGGCCGGCACATCCTCTTCGCGCATGTAGCGAAATTTGCGGCGGATCTGAAAGTCGCGAACGCTCTTCTCGTTCAGAAGGTTGTGCGTTTCGAGCACGTCATAGACGTCGTCGCTGATCAGCTCGGCGAGCGGATTCCCCTCATCATACTGGATAGAAGCCTGCATATCGAAACTCTGCTGTTGGACAAACACTGAGGCCTTCCCTAAGAAAGCAGCGCTCAGGGCACCTGTTCGATGATAATTCTATCAACTTCTGAAAGCCCTTCCAACGCATTCGCCGCGAATGGTAGTGCGTCGCGGCTGAGCCGTGATAAATCAGTGGTGAATCGTTTCTGAAGTACGGGAACGAGCAGAGGACGTGCTATTCGCAGGCCAGGAGGTGAATTATTCGGGTTTGCAGCCAGGAAACCGGCTCGTTCTCGAGGTAGGAACGAATTGCATCCTCATGCCCGATACGGAGAAGAGCATGTAAAACGGCCAGTCGAAGCTGCCAGTCCGGCGCCTCAAGCAGGCCGCGCAAGAGGTTTTCGGCCCGCCTTGAGTGAGGGGCTAACCGCTCTAGCAGCGCGACCGCCTCCAGCCGCACCACGATAGGATGCTCTGGTTGTGAGTACGTAGTGCCGGCCCTGAGAGCAACGTCGCGGGCCCCATCGGCGTGCATGCCGAGGACCCGCAGACCGGCGCGGCGAATCACCGCGTTTTGGGAGGGTGTAATGAGCGCAGCTTCCGCTACCGGGAGCGCCTCGCTCGAGCCGATCCGACCCAAAAGCTCCACGGCAGCCGCCTGGACATCGTTCACGGGATCGTTGTTCGCTGCATCAAGCGCAAGCCGCTCGACCGGCACGGAGCCCGAATACGCTCCCAGAACCTCCAGCGAGGTCGTCCGGACGACCGAGGACGTGTCTTCGAAAGCGCTCAGTATGGATCGCTGCGCGGCATCCGAGTCGGATAATTCGGCAATGACACGGAGAATCGCCGCTTTTACGCGCGGGTTTGCCTCCTGCGTCAATGCGGAACGGAGGCCGATCAGCACGGCCGGATCACCGCGGCGCCGCGCCACCGCCCTGGTGGCTGCGAGGCGCACATGAGCGGTTGACCCATTACGAAGCTGCGCAATCCATGCGGATAGCGACTGCTCCATCGCAACGTCCATCAGAAAGCGTGCGTCGGGATCGATCGCCACGTAGCGCGGCTCTGAACGGAGCGGCAGCGCGAAGGTTTTGCGGAGATCGTCAAGCCGAACGTCGAAGCGTTGTGACCCTGCCAACGTGCCGGCTTCGATTCCGAGCTCCAGGTCGTATACCTCGGGCACGTCGGTGCCGAGCTGCTGCTGCTCGATCGTCGCAAAAAGCGTGTCGCGCTCCCACGAATAGCTCGAAGCGAGTTCCGGATGTCCCACCGCATGAACCCATTGATCGATGATAAAATCGCGCCGAGTGCCCGTTACCGCCTCGACGGCACGACCGAGATCGTCCGTAGTGACCGTGTCGAACTGATTCCACGAGATCAATAAGGAAAGGACCTTCCAAAACGGCTCGACTCCGACCTCACGCCGAAGGGTGTGCGCGGCCCACGCCGTCTTAGCACGCGCATGCGCGTCGTGCAGGTCTGCCGGATGTTCGGCCGCGGACCACGTCAGGGGCCGGCGGTAATGGTGCGCCTCGGCGAAGTAGTCGTCCGCGAGATCACGCATATGGGCCTCAAAGCTATCGTCGCCGTAGGCATCGCGGATGAAAAGCGCCGCGAGATAGCTGCTTAGCGCCGCCGGAAGCCAGGCGTCATCCCACGCAGCCGGGGATATCACGCCACCGAACCATTGTCGTGCAACACCCAGGGCGATTTCGGCTGTAGCGGATCTCGGATTCGCCGATCCCAGTTCACCGAGCGTGTGATCGGAGAGAAGTACGATGCCGTTTCCCGCAACGACCGGTGCTGCGCCCGGCACAACGAAGATCGAAAGACGCTGATACGGATATGAAAAGGCGAGCTTGCTCTCGAAGCTTTTAAGCGCTGCGCTTGCAATGGACTGCGGGGCGACATCGAGTGAGCCGGGGTGCTGGACGTCGACCACACCGTCCGTACCACCCGCCACAAATGGACCGACCGCAAAAAGCAGTGCCCGGGCGTCGTGCGGCTCCGAAGAAGCGTATAGAAAAGTCGTTTTCCCCTCTTCCGTGCTGCGCTCGGCAAGTCGCCTTCCGGATGCACCGACGAGCCCCTCGCTGGGAACGGTGACGTGCAGTTCCGACGTGAAGCGATCCGCCGGATTACCCGACCACGGGTACCACGCTCCCCCGAGCAGGAGCGGGTCGATGGTCCACGCGAATCCGTCCATGAACTGTACACCGGCCGTACTCGTGACCGTGAGCTCCAGGGAGATCGATTCCCGTGATACCAGAAGCGAATCGCGAAGAAGGCTCAGGTCGACAACGATCGTATCTCCGGAAATGTGGCGGAACGGAAGAATCTCGTCGAGATCACGAGAGAACACCGCGGTTACGGGCGCACCGGAGGTGACGAGGCGCACGCTGTCGGCGTCAACGTCCGTGGTGCGAAGCGTCAGCACGGCACGGCCGTTGGCCGGCGGACGTTCAGGATCGACGTTCATCTCCAGGCGAACGTGCTCGATGTCGGCGTCCGTAAGAACGTTGATCGGCGGTGCATCCCACGGTGATGGATAGCACGCCGGGTCTTGTGCGAGCACGGCGCCGGGCACGATCCCGACCGTCGCAACCACGCCGAAAACGAATAACGCGTCGCAAGATCGCAAGGAGGCAAGAACGCGGGAGAGCGAAATAGCGAATTCGGCCATGTCGTACCTCTATAACGAGCGCTGCTTCTCTTGAGCTTGCATGGTTCGATTGTGCAGCGCGCGAATGCTTGAGCCCTGCAGCATCAAGCAAGCGGCGCCGGCAAAAACGTAGAGCACGAGCTGGGCAGCGTGCGCGAGCACGGCGTACGTCGCCGCCGGTGCCGCATCCACCGAATAAAGATGCACGAGCGTCTGGATGGTAATGTAGTGATACGAACCCGTCCCTCCCGGCGATGGAATGACCACGCCGACGGCGCCAAGAAGCATGATCGACCACGCATCCAGAAGGCCGATGTCATAGGTCTCCGCCATTCCCAACATGACGAACGGCACGTAGGCCATCAGAAGATAAAGGAACCACATCAGCAACGTGCTGCCGACGATTCCGACTCGGTGTTTCGAATATAGCAACGTCATGGCGCCGCTCTTGAACGACACCAGCCCCGGCACCGCGCGATTCGACCAGAAGCGCATGAGCGTCGAATCCTCACTTCGGAGCATCTGTCGATACACCAGCAGGACGAGAATAGAGACCACTATGACGGCCGCGGCTATCCCTAGCGCGGGAATTTGACCGAGCTGACTCGTGATCGGCTCAATGAAAAGATCCTCGAGCGTCGAGAAGCGGTCGAAAAGTAGAAAGGAGACGCTTATGAGACCGGCCAGAAGAACGATCACGTCGAGAATGCGGTCGACGAACACGGTTCCAAACAGGCTGCTGAACGCGATTCCGGTGCGCGCCGTCAGGTTCGCCGCGCGTGCAACTTCCCCGAGCCTCGGTGCGGCGTAATTGACCATGTAGCCGATTATCAGCGAATAGAATGCCTCGCGCGTCGAGGCCGGTGCTTTTTCGCCCGATTCAATCTCGGGCAGCGCCGTGATGAAAAGTCGCCATCGCCATGCTCGAACGAGATGGCTGAGGAAAATAATGGCGACCAGCGGAACGAGCCACGAATAATTCGCATTCTCGAGGGCGGCGAGGATCTCATTCAGATCCACGCCGCGCAGCGCCAGATACAAGAGAACGCCTGCAAGCAGAAAACTCGCAGCCTGAGCAACAATGCTGCGGGTTCGAGGCGACATTAGGAGCGCAAGTCGATGACTTCCGTGCCCTCCGGAGGCGTAAAGGAGAAGACGTTTTCCTGCAGTGAGGGGTTCAGCTGGATGTTCTCCAGGTGGAAGATCATCGTCGTGCCGTTCACGTCAACGACCTGCAGGCGTGTGATTACGTTGTCGCTCTCGCGAACCGAGAGGGTGGCTTCCGTAAAGAAGGCATCGTCCTTCTTCGGGGTAAGTGTAAGTACGAAATGGCGTTTTCCGCGCACCTCCGATGCCCGTACGGACGAAGCGTTAAAGTTCTCGTCGTAATCGAACAGAAACTCGCTGATCGAGAAGGTTTGCTCGTCGTTATTGTAGTCGTTGATGAGGACCTGCTTCTGCGAGGCCATATAGACCCAGGTGACCACGCCGTCCGTCACGAGCGTCTGGCCCTCGGTTTCTACGCGGTAGCGGTCACCCTGCACGACGAGCACCCCGCGCGAGGTGGCTTCCTCATCCATATACGAGGAGCTCATCGTTTGCGAAAACTCGGCGCGAAGCGATTCGATCGAATCGTATTTGTCCTTCAGCCGCTCGAACACGTCGTCGGCGTTCTGTGCAATGGCCTGGTCACCGATACTCAGAAAAATGGCCACTATAAGAAGGCGGCTCAGGAGGTAGCGTACGTTCATATCTCCAAACGGGCTATGTGTGGTAATCGATTCATCCTGCCCGTTACTTCTGCAAAAGGCATACCCAGACGATTACAACCAGTGCAGAGGTCGTTGGTTCGAGGCGCCGACGCGTTCTATGCGGGTTTCTTCAAGGCCGCAGCGAGGGCGTCGCGGAGAGCCCCGACGTCCCCGGATTCATTATACACGTTCGGTGAAATTCGGATGGCGCCGCCGCGCACCGATACGGCGACGTTCCGCGCGTCGAGCTCGTGGCGAAGGAGATCGGCGTCCGCCGAAGAAGGAAGTCGTATTCCAAAGAGATGGTACCCGCGGCCGCCTTCCTGTTCGATACGGTAGCCCAGCTCGCGGGCCTCACGAACCAGGTCGTCCGTCAAATCGCGACAGTACTCCTGGATCGCCTCGGGTGTCCAGGAAAGCACCATCTCCAGCGCGGTGGCCATCATCGGTAGGAGGATGAAGTTGCTGCGCTCACCCACGTCGAAGCGGACGGCTCCAGGCTGATAGTGATCCTCGTACTCGACCAATCCGCTAAACTGCTCGCTGTTTCGCCGCGCAATCCAGTTTTCCTCAAGCGGAAGGCCGTTCTGCAGCGATGGGCCGAAATACGCCATACCTATAGAATAGGGGCCGAAAAGCCATTTGTAGCCGGCGCAGACAAGGGCATCCGGCCGGATGGTGCGGACGTCAAAGGGCAGCGCCCCAACCGATTGCGTGCCGTCGATAATCAGCGCGGCGCCGACGTCGCGTACTCGTGCACTGACGGCCTGGAGATCGAACCGCGTGCCGTCGGCCCAATGCACGTTCGCGAGGGCGACGACGGCGGTGGACGGGTCGACGGCGTCGAGGATTCGCTCATTCCAACTCGCCGCACGAGCGTCGGCCGTCTCATCCGGCGCGACGGTGATGATCTCGGCACCACGGCGCCCGGCCAATCGCCGCCACGTGTACACGTTGCTCGGGAATTGTTCGTGGACAAGGACGATCTTCTGTCCACGCGTGATCTCCACGTTATTGGCCGCCGTTGCCAATCCGTACGAGACGGACGGAATGAGCGATATGGATTTCGAATCCGCGCCGATCAGTCGGCCGAACAGCCGGCGCACGCGGTCGCTGTTTTCGAAGAAATCCTCTACTCGGATTTGCGTAGGATCGCGCTTTTTACGCAGTCCTTCTATGCCGGCACGCTCAACCTTCCGTGGGATCGGCGCCATATAAGCACAGTTGAGATAATGGATGTCCTCAGGAAGGAAGAACTGATCCTTCTGGCAGCTTAGCATGGGATTCGGGTGGTTGGTGCTATTCCGGGATCGTCCAATGATCGCAGCCTGGAGCCGCAGCGGCAGGGACGCGTTGAATCATGACCTCTTAATATCCTACATTGAAAATGAAGTCGAAAATCGTTCCACTGCACCATTATGATTTCTGGGAGGACATGTCCGACTTTAATCTCGCCTCCGGTATCGATCTGGATCGCGTGATCGACGATCTGATGGAAACCTACCGCATCTGTCATCAGTCGGCAGCGTACTGCATCGACGCCGGTGGTGATCTGGCCACGCTGGCGCGGTTAAGGGCCTTCGACGACTGCGCAGAGATCAGCCTGACCCTGGCGAATTTTCTTCTCCGCGCCTCAAAGCACGCCGATGCCCTGGCTCAGCTGTGCGTCGACGTTTCGACGGCGTGCGCCGAGGAGATCCGGGACGTTGAACATCGCGACGGCCAGCTTCGCGCCGCCTATGCGGCGTGTCGGCGTTCGCGCCGCGCGTGCCTCGAAGTGCTGGGTGAGGTCGTGACGAATGAAGACGATGATCGCGATGAAGCAGTGCGAGAATCATTTCCGGCAAGCGATCCGCCCGCGCCACCGACGCAGATCTGACACCGTCAGTCGCCGCCGGCAGACGCCGTTCGCAGCCCGTATTCCTTCAGGATCGCGTGCTCGGCTCCGTCCGGCCCGAGGCGGCTTTCATAGAGCCGGAAGGCCTCGACGGCGAACGGCTCGATAGTAAAGAGCTCATGTTCTCTGAGGTATCTACGGACCTCCTGAGGAGCGGCATTTTTTAATCGGGCGACCGTAATGTGCGGATTGAACGGCTTGTGATCTTCCTCGAAACCGAGGTCGTGGGTCAGATTGGATATTTGGGATTGTAGCGCCATAAGGCCGGGGTCCTCGCTCATGTGGGCGACGAGCACCCGCGGTTTTCTTCGCGACGGAAATACGCCAAGCCTTTCGCCCCCCAGCAAGAACGAAGGAAGGTCGATTTCTTCAAGTCGATTCTGAAGCGCACTCGCGGCTTCGTCGCCGACGTCGCCCAGAAAGCGGAGCGTGACGTGGTACTGGTCGGGCGGCGTCCAGCGTGCGGGAAGGTCGTCATTCCTCAGGCGCTGCAAATTCCGGCAGCGATCATCCGGGAGATCCACGGCGATAAATAGGCGCGGCATTCTGTAGCATTCCATCTCGTGAACTAGACTCCGGATGAGTAACGGCAATGTACGTACGGAGGTCCGGCTGCGTAGGATTGTAACCGGCGGCCAGACCGGCGTCGACCGCGCGGCCCTCGACGTGGCGCTGGAACTCGGGTATGAGATTGGCGGGTGGTGTCCGGCGGGCCGCCGCGCAGAGGACGGACCGATTTCAACCCGCTATTCGCTGCAAGAGACGCCTTCATCCGAATACACCCAGCGGACAAAGTGGAACGTTCGCGACAGCGATGCGACGCTCGTGTTGGTGCGCCGCGAGTCGATGGGAGGAACGCGGCTTACGATCGAGGAGGCTCGGCGGCGTGGCAAGCCGGTGCTGGTGACCGACGCGCGAAAATTCGACGCTGTCGCCGTTCGGACGTGGCTGCAGAAAGAGGAGGTGAGGATTCTTAACATCGCGGGTCCTCGCGAAAGTGAGGAAGGCGGAATCTACGATGAAGCAGGCAGAATCCTGCGCTCGCTGCTGAGCCGTAACCCAGGGTCTACCGGATCCGCACGTCGATGCCGGCGTCGTGCAGATGACGCTTGGCATCGGCGATCGTGAATTCACGGAAGTGGAAGATGGATGCCGCCAGGACGGCGTCCGCGCTGCCTTCCTGAAGCCCGTCGGCGAGATGCTTCAGCGTGCCGGCCCCGCCGGAAGCAATTACGGGAATGGAGACGCGTTCCGAAATCGTATGGAGAAGTTCGACGTCGTAGCCGTCTTTCGTGCCGTCGCGGTCCATTGACGTTACGAGCAGTTCGCCGGCGCCGCGCCGTTCCGCCTCCATGGCCCATTCAACCGCATCCAGACCGGTCGGCTTGCGGCCGCCGTGGGTGTACACTTCCCAGGCGCCGGCCTCGTCCCGGCGGCGCTTGGCGTCGATGGCCACGACGATGCATTGCGACCCGAACGCCTCGGCCCCCTTCGTGATGATCACCGGCTCCTTGATCGCCGCTGAATTGAGCGACACCTTATCGGCCCCGGCATTCAACATCGCCCGCATGTCTTCGACCGTGCGGAGCCCTCCGCCGACGGTCAGTGGGATGAAGACTTGATCGGCCGTGCGGCGGACAACCTCGTGCATGATGCCGCGGTCTTCGTGCGTCGCGGTGATGTCGAGAAAGACGAGCTCGTCGGCGCCGGCGGCATCATAAAAACGCGCCTGCTCGACCGGATCACCGGCATCCACGATGTCGACAAAACGCACGCCTTTCACGACGCGGCCGCGGTCTACGTCGAGGCAGGGAATGATGCGTTTGGCGAGGGGCATGGGAGAGAGGAGGGAGCAGAGAGGAGGGCGTAGCGTCAGCAGTCGTCCTTCGCGGCTTCGTTCATTTCTGCGCTCGAGTAATCGTTGAGGTCTACCCGCTCCTTGTAATTCCAGCACCAGAATTGCTGGCACGGGAAGCGATTTTCGTACAGGGCGCGTCCAATAATAACTGAATCGACCCGGTACGGCTCGAGATCCTTGAGCCGAATAAGATCTTCGTAGTTGCCGACGCCTCCGGAAGCCGTGATGCGCGCAAGGTTGAGTCGTTTTCCGAGCGTTCGGTACGCCTCGATACTGGGACCTTCCAACGTGCCGTCGCGGCTGATGTCCGTGTAAATAATCCGGCGAACGCCTCGCTGCTCCATGTCGAGAGCGAGATCGACGGCACCGACGCCGCTACCCTCGGTCCATCCGTCTACCCGAACCTCGCCGTCGCGCGCGTCGATGCCGACGGCCACGCGGCTGCACGTGTAGCGTTTGATGGCCTCCGTTACCAGCTCAGGCTCGCGGATGGCCGTCGTACCGATGATCACGCGGTAAACTCCAAGGTCGAGAGCCGTTTCAATGTCGTCGAGCGATCGAATTCCACCGCCGAGCTGGACCGGAATGTCGAGCTCCTGGCAGATTCGGCGAACGACGTCTCGGTTGTTCTTGCTTCCTCCGAGTGCGGCATCGAGATCCACGACGTGGATGACGCGCGCGTTCTGAACCCGCCAGAGTTTGGCCATCTTGACGGGATCGTCATAGTAGATGGTTTCCTGCTGGTACGATCCCTGATAGAGACGTACGCATTTTCCATCACGAAGATCTATTGCCGGAATGACAAGCATGGCGGGGCCGATGCCGGCAGACAGGATAATGTCGCTCCAAAATAAAAGGCAGGAAGCCGACGGCTTCCGCCTTCTAATATGTAACCTGCGTACGGACGACTGGTGCCCGGCCCCAGGCGGTATTATACAAGCTCAGCAAAGTTCTTGAGAATTTGGAGTCCGTTTTGCTGGCTTTTCTCGGGGTGAAACTGGACCCCATATACGTTGTTCCGTTGCACCACGGCAGCGAATTCAATGCCGTAGTGACACGATGCGAGCACATCCTCGCTCTGATTCGGGACGGAAATAAACGAGTGGACGAAGTAGAAATAGGCCCCATCTTCCAGGCCGTTCAGGAGCGCGCCCTCCCGATGCGGATGAATCGTATTCCATCCCATGTGCGGGATTTTAAGCGCGCCGTTCCATGCCTCGATCGACGGGGCCTCCGCGGCCGCTCCCTGCAGGACGGAATGCGATTCGGTGACGGTAGCCGCGTCGAACCGAACCACGCGTCCCGGGATGACCCCGAGTCCCTGATGGACGCCCATCTCCTCGCCGACGTCGAAGAGGAGCTGCATCCCGACGCACACGCCCAGGAACGGCTTTCCTGCAGCGATTATCCGGTGGATGGCGTCCTCCAGCCCGTCGCGGCGGCGGATCTCGCCGGCGCACGCGCCGAAGGCACCGACGCCGGGCAGAACGACTTTGTCGGCTTTCAGAACGGCGTCTGGATCGTCCGTTCGGCACACGTCGGCCCCGACGGCGGCAAGTGCCTTCTCCATCGAGCGGAGATTTCCGATTCCATAGTCGATGATAGTGATCATGTGTAGGCGGTTCTCAGTTCGTCGTCCTCCGTTCGTCCTGACTCAGCCGCGTGCTTGCGAACGAGCAACGAAGAACGATGAGCGAACGATTACGCTTCACTCAGTTCTTTCGATCTTGCCGTAGCGGTCGCGACGGCATTGATCAACATCGTCCGCAAACCGTGCGATTCGAGCTCGGCGACCGCGGCGATGGCCGTGCCGCCCGGCGTCGTCACCTCATCGCGGAGGATGGCCGGGTGTTTTCCCGTTTCCTGCACCAGCTTCGACGCACCGTAGACCGTCTGCGCGGCCAGGCGCGCCGATATGGGACGTGGAATGCCCTGTTTTACGCCGGCATCCGTGAGTGCCTCGATGAACATGTAGACGTACGCAGGGCCGCTTCCCGACAGGCCTGTGACGGCATCCATAAGGTACTCCGGAACGACCTCGACCGTACCAACCGACTCGAAAATGTGCCGAGTAAGCTCCATGTGCTCGTCTGACGAGTAACGCCCGCCCGCGATCGCCGTCGCACCCTCGTCAACCAGCGCCGGCGTATTCGGCATCGTGCGCACGACGGCGATCTCCTGTCCGAGATTCGTCTGCAGCGCATCCGTGGTGATGCCCGCGAGCACCGAAATGACGAGCGTCCCCTTCGCTACGCTCTGGCGAATCTCTTCTAACACCTCGTGGATGTTTTGCGGCTTAATTGCTAGTACCACGATGGTGGAGCTCTCTACCGCCTCGGTGTTGTCCTTCGTTGTGTGGATGCCGGGGAAATCATCCGCCAACTCATCCAGTGCCCACGGGTTGCGGCGCGTCGCCCACAGCTGGGATGGCTCGAATTCGTGGCCTTTTACAAGGCCGCCGATGAGTGCACGGCCGATATTTCCGGCACCGATTACGGCGACCGTGTGATTCTTTAGCATACCTGTTCGCTCTTGTGTTCTTCTTTGCTGGAAATCGGAGGTCTAAATCGCCTTAATGGCCTCCGGTCCGCTTCATCCGAGAAAAGGGGCTTCAAAGACGTCCCTTGGTGGACGGCATCCGGCTTAACGCCGGGTCGCGGTGCACGGCCTCTCGGAGCGCCCGCGCGGACGCTTTGAACAGGGCCTCGATCTGGTGGTGGGCATTACGTCCGTATAGCACCGTTAGATGCAGGTTGCACCGGGCGTGCTCGGCAAACGAATACCAGAAATGCTCCGTCATTTCGACGGGAAACTCTCCGACGCGCTCCCGGACGAAATTCGCCTCGAAGACGAGATAAAATCGGCCGGATAGGTCGACCACCGATCGCGCAAGCGTCCCGTCCATCGGAACGTAGGCATACCCATACCGCTGAATAAAGCTTTTGTCGCCGATGGCATCGTAGAACGCCTGTCCAAGCGCAATACCGACGTCTTCGATCGTGTGGTGCTCGTCCACCTTCAGATCCCCCTCGCACTTCACACGCAGGCCGAAACCACCGTGCTTGGCGAACAGATCCAGCATATGATCGAGAAAGCCGATCCCGGTTTCGTTGGAATATCCATCCGCCTCATCGAGGCGCAACTCGACGCGCACGTCGGTCTCGGACGTTTCGCGCCGCACCTGGGCGGCGCGGGGGGAGAGCTCACCGTTTTCCATGTGAAGAGGGGATGGAGAGGTTCGAACATCGGTTTCAAGCTGACGTACTCTATAACTTACGCTTAAATTTGTTCATTCTCCGGGGCGCGTATCTGCGGACGCGCGCGGATCGTTCGGAGGTGGCGCCCGGGGACGGTCGGTTCCGCGAAAGAACCGGCCGCGTTTTGTTTCGAAAGAACCGAGTACCCAAGTCTCTATGCCGAACTCCGAGTTCGAACGCATTCTGGTAACGTCGGCCCTGCCGTACGCAAATGGTCCGATTCATCTGGGACACGTAGCCGGCGCATACCTTCCAGGCGACTTGTACTGCCGGTATCAGCGATTGAAAGGGAGAGACGTGGTCTACGTTTGCGGCTCCGACGAGTACGGGGTCGCGATCATGATGCGCGCTCAGCGGCAAGGCATTTCGCCGCAAGAAATTGTCGATGAATATCACCCGATGATTGAGGAGAGCTTCCGTCGATTCGGCATGAGCTTCGACTATTACGGGCGGACGACGTCGCAGACGCACACGGAAACCAGCCAGGATTTTTTCCGGAAGCTCGCCGGCAAGAACGCCTTCAAGCTGAAGACGGATAAGCAGCTTTTCGATCCTGAGGCGGAGATGTTTCTGGCGGACAGGTTCGTGCGCGGCACGTGTCCGGTTTGTGGATACGAGGATGCCTATGGAGATCAGTGCGAGAATTGCGGCACGTCGCTCAGTCCGCTGGAGCTAAAGAATCCCCGGAGTGCTTTGACGAACGCGACGCCGGAGCTGCGGGAGACGACCCACTGGTACCTTCCCCTCGGCGAATATCAACCTGAGCTCGAGCGCTGGATCGGGGAGCATCCTGAATGGAAGCCGAACGTTCTCGGGCAGGTCAAGAGCTGGTTCCAGGACGGCCTGAAGGACAGAGCGATTACGCGCGACGTGCCGTGGGGCGTACCGGTTCCTGCCGATGTCGCCGAGCGGGCGGGTGTCGATGCCCGGGGTAAAGTCATCTACGTCTGGTTCGACGCGCCCATCGGGTACATCTCGGCCACCAAGGAGTGGGCGGCGGCGCAGGGCGATCCGGAGAGATGGAAAACGTACTGGCAGGATAGAGGGACCAAACTGGTCCATTTCATAGGCAAGGACAACATCGTCTTTCACTGCCTGATGTTTCCCGCTATGCTGAAGGAGTACGGAGAGTTTGTGCGTCCGGACAACGTTCCGGCGAACGAGTTTCTCAATCTCGAGGGGAAGAAGCTCTCGACGAGTCGCGGCTGGGCCGTTTGGTTGCACGAAGTTCTCGACGAGTTCCCTCCGGATCTGCTCCGGTACGCGCTGGCTACAACACTGCCCGAGACGAAGGACGCCGATTTCAGCTGGAGCGACTTCCAGGCTCGCGTCAACGGCGAACTGGCGGACGTCCTCGGCAACTTCGTGAATCGTGCCATGACGTTTGTGCACCGATATTTCCACGGCGCCGTGCCCGAACTGGGAGACGCCTCGGAAGCCGATATTGAGGTGCTGGAGGCGCTGGCCGGTATCCCCCTGATGATCGGAAACCAGTATGAAGCCTTCCGCAATCGCGAGGCCGTCTTCGAAACGATGAACCTCGCCCGGCTGGGCAATAAGTATTTCAATGACACCGAGCCGTGGCGCACACGCACGACGAATCCGCAGGCTTGTGCCAACACGATTCACGTGTCGCTGCAGATCTGCGCGTCACTGGCCGTACTGCTGGATCCGGTGCTTCCGGCGTCGGCCCGTGCCCTCCGTGAGATGCTTCGGCTTGATGATGTACGCTCGAGCGCGCCGTCAGAGCGGGAAGGCGGTTCGGTCGGATGGGATGACGCCGGTCGGCCGCTGTTGGATGCCGGTCATCTCGTCGGAGAGGCTTCGATTCTGTTTGAGAAGATTGAGGATGAGCGCATTGAGGCCCAACTGCAAAAATTACGGCGGCGAGCGGAAGCGGCGGAAGTGGAAGAGAAATCGGTAGATAAGCCGTATGAAAAGATGAAAGCGATCATTGAATACGGCGACTTTGCTAAGCTCGACCTTCGCGTAGGTGTGGTCACGGCCGCCGAACGCGTGGACAAATCCGACAAACTCATCCGTACTGAAGTGGATCTGGGGTTCGAACAGCGCCAAATTCTGGCAGGGGTCGCGCAGCACATGGATCCGGAGGAGCTCGTCGGGAAGCGGGTGATCGTCGTGGCCAACCTCGCGCCGCGTAAGATGTTCGGCTTACAGAGTGAGGGTATGCTTCTGATGGGAGAAAATCGCGAGGGGGAGCTCCATCTAGTAACCGCCGAAAGCGAACCCGGTGCGGTCGTGCAATAGCCGCGGCGCATTGCTACGTCGAAAATCGCCGCTGAAGAGAGCTACGAGCCGTCATTTAGCGGTCGTACTGTGCCGACTTCGTGGACGTCCACAGGATGTCCTTCTAGCGTGTCTGGAATCTCCCTGCGAAGTGAATCGGTGATTGCCCGCACGCCCACTCGGATGCAAGGCGTTCGATCACACAGACCTTGCCCGACGGAGACGACGCCGTCGATGCGCATAAGCGTATCGGTGTGGTCGCGCAAAACGTCTTCAATAGGGCGATGGGCCACGGCTTCTTCAGCTTCTGATGATTGGGTGTGATCTCCGGATGTACCACAGGCTCCCCCGATGGTGAGCAGGGCGACGATTCCGACACATAGGACCAGGGTCTTCATCCTCATAGACTACTAGAAAAGGGGAACGACGTAACGCCGTTCCCCCTTTTCTGCCTATTGCGTTTTGGGATTAGAAGGTGACGGTCGAGGTATTCGAGCACGTCGTGGTCCCGGCCTCGCACACCTCATACGTATACGAGCCGCCTCCGCGCTGGTCGATATCGTCCGTGTGGAACCCGTCGTTCGTCGTCGTCACGAGCTTCGATCCATTCCGGAACACGTCGACATCCGTCGATGAGGCGCCGCTCCAGGTCAGGTCGGCTTTCTGCAACCCTCGCACTTTATAGCCGGAGGTAGAGAGAGTAATCTCCCCGCCGGAAGACCCGTCGCTCACGCTCACGTCCTGGCTGTCGCTACCGGTGGCGTCTTCGTCGTCCGTGACGGTCAGCGTGACAGTGTATGTACCGCCGGTCGAATAGGTGTGACTGGCCGTCACACCCGAGCCCGTGGAGCCGTCGCCGAAGTCCCAGCTATAATCGGCGATCGTCCCGTCGCTGTCCGATGATGCGCTGCCGTCGAAATCGCAGCTTAGCTCGGCGCACGAGTGCGTGAACGATGCGTTGGGCGGTGCATTCGTCGTTCCGCCACCACCGTCGTTTACCGTCGGGTCGATCGTCACGCCGAATTCCGCGAGCACCGGTCCGATTGGATTCGCAAACGTGCGGTCGCCACCCCCTGCGAAGAGGAGTCCGACGGGATTCTTGTTGCCGTCGTCAGTGACGATAAGTGACCCGGAGTCGCCGCCGTCGCTGAACGTGCCGTCGGAGATTCCGATCTGGTCGACGAAGCGGGCGGATTCCGCACATCTCGTGCAGACCGGATTGGCGCAAACATAGCAGACGTTCACTGTGACGTTTATTTCGGCGACCTCGCCGTGAGTATGCCCTGTGGTGCGGCCATACTTTTGCACGAGCATGCCGAGTATCGCTGACTTTGTAGTCGTGCCGGGTGCTCCGTACCCTTCGTCATCCGGCGTCGCCCCATTGAGGTCCGCGCCGTTGACGACCGCGACGGCCGCGTCCATCACATTATCACCGGAAAAGCTGATGGGTTTGAACTTCGCCAGCGTACCGATTACATCGGCCGACGTCCCTCCGTCGAAGGGTCCCGGCTGAAGCGTATTATCGCCGATGGTTGCGTCGTTGCTATTGGCGATAACGTGGTTGTTGCTAAGAATGTAGATGTTGCCGCTCTCATCCTTTACCCGAGCACCGATCGTACCGGCCGTGATATCGGGATGCCCGACGGAAAATCCGATCGGAGCAGGCCTTGCCTTGCTCGTCTCATCTGAGCGAGCCATGATCAGCCCGGTGACGAGGACCGACGTCGGGATGCCGTCTACATGTGACGGTATGTTCGCCGCTGCGGCCGCTTCTGTGGAGCGAGTATACACTACCAGCTGCGGCTGGCCTCCGGGATTCAACCGAGTACCAATGCCTTCTATTCCGTCTCGATCGAGCAGATCGTCGGCCACAGCCCGCTGTGCAGCGGCGGCCTTGTTCAGAGCCGCCTCGGCTTGCGAATCATGTACGGATTCGGCGCTGTCGGAATCCGTAACCAACGTGTTGTCGGTACAGCCCGACCAGATGAAGAATGTGGCTGCCATGCACACAGTGAATGTGACGGCATGCAAGTGTCTTTTGAAGTGTGGTTTCAATGTTCCCATAGGAATAACTACAGCTTCTACGTGAAAACTAAGATGCGAAGTGTCAATGGGTGCATGATCGCGAAGGCACGCCGGTCGGGAGAACGCGTTTACGCTGGACGAGCCAACCTATATGGTACGAGAAAAAGCGGCGGAGTCGCAAATGAATTCCCAGGCTCGCCGCCACACGAAAAGCGCCCCCTCCGCATGGGAAGGGGCGCTTGAAGCCCGTTGTGGCATTGGGAGCGAGGAGATTATGACAAATCGGCACTGAGTAACGCGAGCACCTTCGCGCCGAGATCAGCCTTGCTGTTGCCGGTAAACGTACCCCGTGCCGCCGCTTCAGCGCTCGTGTAGAACGAGGAGTGGGCTTGCGCAACGGCGCGGGCGCTGGACGCCGTGGCAAGCGCGATCTCTAACGTGGCCTTGGCGGCATCGAGGGCGGCGCCGGCTGTTACGATGGCCGTCGCGTTGACGCCGATCTCCGCAGCGAGCTCGTCCTCTACCTTCGATTCGTATGCGGCGCGTGCTTCCGCTATGGCGTTTGTAGACGTAGCGGCGCGGAGGCTTGCCACAAACGTGCTCTTCGCCTGTTGAAGAGCGTCGAGGCGGGCGGATGTTGCGCCGTTCGAGCGGAATGAAGCCTCGACCGCCTCGCTCGTCGCGAGTGCGGCGAGGATCTCAGCCCTCTTGCGCAGATGGAATCGTGCGTTCGAGGATAGCGAACCGCTGAATCGGACGACGGCGGCCCGAGCCGCCTGGCGGGCCCTTGCCTGCGTCTCGATCCCGATCCCTCCGTCGGTATATGCCTGAATCAGCGCTCTTTCGAAGGCCTCGACGGCTGCGGTTTCCGCCGACGTAGCGGTCGACGCCGCCAGGTCGGCCTGGAGAGCGATGAACGCACGATTTTCCTGTTCGCGCGCATCATCTACTTCGTCATCGCTCCCGTCCTCACGCATGTAATCTTTGCGCGTGCGCGCTTCCGCGACGATCGTCGTCGCGATCTCCGCGGCCGTCTGAGAATTCGAAGCAGCGTCGGCCGCAAGCTCTCGTGTAACGTAGACGGCGATATCCGACATCGTCACATCGTCGTCGTCGTCTTGCCGCCGTGCTTCCACGAAGACATCGGCTTCGCCGTGCGTCTCCGTAGTCATCGGCATGGTGCGGACGGTAGAGCGGCCGCCGGCGTAGACCATGGTCTTGGACGCAAAGTTAGTCTTCTCGGCGGCCAGCACGATCTCGTCACCCGTGTCCTGAGCGTGGAGCTCAAAGCGTCCTTCCGCATTGGTCGTAGCCTGCCCTTCCAGGCGATTGGTCGATCCGCTCGCCGTTACATTGGATGCCGTGACGACGGCGCCTTCGATGGGTGCCGTCGTCTTGCCGAATCCGGCGTTGTCCGTCACGCGCCCTTCGAACGTCGTCTGCCCTTCAACGTCGGGGCCTGTGGCGTTGTCACAACCGGTGACGAGCAGCGCCCCTGCGAGGACGGCCGCGAGGCCGATCGATTGTAGGAAATGAGGAATGAGAGTCATATGGGTCATGGTATCTGTCCGTGCTGATTTGGATGTGCGCTGTCGCTGTCGTGGCGGAGCACGAGCCGTCATCCCCGTTCGGATAGCGGTCTTTGCACCACCACCCTCTTCAACTTGCGTACCTGGTTTGGTCGGCGGCGACTTCCTCAACGAGATCGTCACACGAAACCGCAATAGAGCGCGTTTTCGTGGGTACCGCGTCAAGGAGGCGGACCTGGGCGGCAGAGTCGGCGTCGGGGCGCAAATTCTCGATGGTGAAGACCGTGCACAGGGCATGCGCAGAACATGCGCAGCAAACCGTTCCCAGCAAGCCGTTCACAATAAAAGCCCCGGCACATCGAAGCGTGCCGGGGCTTGCGCCCAACTCAATGGAGCAGGGGCTACATATTGATGGACTCTCCTATCGCGTCGCGGGAGGCTTCCATTACGGCTTCCGAAAGGGTGGGATGTGGATGCATGGCTTCGATCACCTCGTGTACGGTTGTCTCAAGCTCGCGCGCCGTCACGGCCTCGGCAATCAGCTCCGTTGCGTCGCGGCCGATGATATGGCAGCCGAGCCATTCGCCGTATTTGGCGTCGTAAATTACTTTGACAAATCCTTCGTTGTGGCCGAGGGCGGATGCCTTTCCGGAAGCCGAGAAAGGGAATTTGCCGACCTTGATCTCAAATCCCGCCTCTTTCGCGCCTTCTTCCGTGTATCCGACCGACGCAATCTGCGGCTGGCAGTACGTACAACCGGGGACGTTCTTATAGTTGATGGGCCGAACGTTCTTGCCTGCGATCTTCTCTACGCAGAGGATGCCCTCGTGACTAGCTTTGTGGGCCAACCACGGCGGTCCGGCAACGTCGCCGATGGCGTAGACGCCGTCAACGTTCGTCCGGTAAAACTCGTCGACCGAAATCTGTCCCTTCTCCGCCTTCACGCCTGCGACCTCCAGTCCGATGTCCTCGACGTTTCCTGCGACGCCGACGGCGGACAACACCTGATCGCATTCGATCGTCTCCTCGCCCTTCTTTGTCTTCACCTTCACCTTAAGCGCATCACCTTTCGTGTCAACGGACTGCACCTCGGCGTTCGTAAGGGTCTTGATGCCCTGTTTTTTGAAGGCCTTTTCAAGCTCCTTTGAGATCTCCTTGTCTTCGACGGGCACGAGGCGGTCGAGCAGCTCCACGACCGTGACTTCCGTCCCCATCTGGTTGTAGAAGTAGGCGAATTCGACGCCGATGGCTCCCGCGCCGCAGATAACCAGACGCTTCGGCGGCGTATTCTGAAGCATCGCCTCTTTATAGGTGATGATCTTCTTGCCATCGATAGGAAGGGGCGGAATCTCTCGAGCGCGCGCGCCCGTGGCGACGATGATGTGCTTCGCCTCAATCGTTTGCTTCTCACCGATCTTCTCACCGTCCATGTTGGTTGACGGCTCGATGTTGATCTTGCCGTTGCCCGCCAGACGGCCATGGCCGTAAAGAACGTCGATCTTGTTCTTCTTCATCAGGAAGGTGACGCCCTTATTCATTTTATCGGCCACGCCGCGGCTCCGCTCAATGACTTTGGCGAAGTCAGCCTTGATGTCGCCTTCAAGCACGAGTCCGAAGTCCGCGATGTGCTTCGACTCCTCCATCATTTCGGCACTCTTGAGGAGGGCCTTCGTCGGGATGCAGCCAATGTTCAGGCAAACGCCGCCTAACTTGTTCTTTTCGACGACACCCGTCTTGAGTCCGAGTTGGGCGGCGCGGATGGCTGTCTCATAACCGCCGGGTCCGGTGCCGATTACGGCGACGTCATATTTCGGGTTAGCCATAGTTTATGTCAGGGTGAATCTGGTGGACGGCATACGGGAAGGAAAATACCATGACCGCCCTAGGGTTGTGGCGTGAGCGGGTAAGCTTTTGGTGAAAACATAAGCAGGGGAAGGGGAAGGGGAAGGGGAAGGGGAAGGGGACCACGTATTCATTCTCACGCTTGACCTTCTACTTCTGAAGGAAGCGCCGCTCGATATCGCCCAGCTTCTCAACTCGTCTCGCATGCCGGCCACCCTCGAACGGCGTCTCGAGAAACACCTGCACGAGGCGTCTGGCGACTTCGATGCCGATGCCGCGACTGCCGATCGTGATGACGTTGGCATCGTTGTGGGCGCGGGCATTCCAGGCGGTAAACTCGTCGTGCACGCAGGCCGCGCGAATGCCCGGCACTTTGTTGCAGGCCATCGCAGAGCCTGGTCCCGCCCCGTCGATCATGATGCCAAGCATAGCGTGGCCCGACGTCACGGCACGCGCGACGGCGTACGCAAAGTCCGGATAATCGCAGCTTTCCTGCGAATGCGTGCCGACGTCGAGGATCTGTTGCCCGAGCTCAGAGATCGCCAGCGTAAGTTCAGATTTCATCTCGAAGCCGCCGTGGTCGCTTCCTATTGCGATCACCGCGGTAACCGGCGCTTCCCGGGCACAATTACACGAAGGTTCCGCGGACGTTTTGATCGAGGCCGCCCTCACGATTTCAACGCCGAGGTCGCGCGCAGCGTCCCGTGCGAGCGGTGTGATGATGGTTTTTGGGCTGACGGCCAGCTGGGTGCGGCCCTCGCCGGCTGCCGCACGCACGTCAGCGTCCGTGATGAGATTCTTTTCGGGCATGCCGCGAAACTACGGTCGCAAGTTGCCCGAAACAAGAGACGCACGCCGGCGAGGCCGCGAAGTGAGAACGCCCCTCGATTTCCAGAAGGGACCTTAGCGTGGCAAGAGCCACGGAAGGGGATCGATGGGCGACCCATCCTTGAAAAGCGCGAAGAAAACGGCCTTCCCTTTCGGCTCGGCGTCGGTGCCGGCCCGGCCGACGACCTGCCCGGCTTTGACGCGGTCGCCTTCCGCCACGTAGGTCATGGAGAAATTCGAATAGACGGACTTGAACTCGCCGTGCTCGATGACGACGTACGTCCCGTATTCCGGGAGGATCGACACGTCGATGATCTGGCCGTCGAAGATCGAACGTACTTCAGCCGATGCCGGCGTATCGATGATGACCCCCGGATTCGGCGTCTTCGTGCCGTAGACCGGATTGGTGATGTCGCCGAAAGGTTCCCGAACGACTCCGGAGCTGGGCCATGGAAGGCGGCCGCGGTTCTGCCGGAAGGAGCCGGTCATCTCGATGAATTCCTCGGCTGCGCGCGGGTTCGCGGCCTCGGCGATTCGTCGCCGAGTCGACGCCGCCGCGGTTAATTCGCGGATTCGATGTTCGAGTTCTCTGGCAGCCGCCTGGCTCGTTTCTAGCGATCGCTCGATGGTGGAGCGCTGCTGCCGCAGCTCCGCGATGACGTGACGTCGGCTCTGCGTCAGCCGTTCGAGGTTGCGTTGCTCTTGCTCCGCTTCACGCAGGAGTTGCTCGTTACGAGCCAGCATTTGCTCAAGATCCAACCGCCGCGAACGCACCTCTTCACCGGCATTCACGATGTCGGAGAGGCGGGCACGCCGCTTTTCGGCGAAGCGGTGCAGGTAGCGGACGCGAATGAGCATCTGATTGATCGACTGCGCGGAAAGGATGAGCGCCAGGTCGTGCATCCGGCCATACTTGTAGGCATGCTCAGCGCGGGTTTGATACTGGCGCCTCAAACGGTTCAAATCGGACTCGAGCTCACTCAACGTGGATCGCAGCGTGTCGGATTCGTGCGTGATCTGCCGAACGCGGCGCCTGTAGTTTCGGATAAGCTCCTCGCGCAGTGCGATCTGCCGGTCGAGGTTTTGCAGGGTCTCCATAGTGGCTCGCTCGGCCTCCGTCGTCTCCGTTAGCCGTCGTTGATCTTCCTCGATCTGCGCCTTGAGCTGCGTGAGCCGTTCCTCCGTCGCCTGGCGATTTTCGCCGTCGGCGGCATCCGACGTCTCCTGTGCTACGGCCACCCGGCACGCCGTGAGCACGAACAGGCATGTGATAAGAAATCGATGCACGATCATTTTGATGCTTTTACCCGTTCCGCCGAGTCTCGGACGTTGAGATCAAAAGACAATCCATTCGGATTGATCGTCAGGCTCCGGTAGTAGATCGAGGCATGACTTTCCTCTAGAGGCCGGCGAAATTCCACTCGGCGTGGCAAAACGACGCTTTCGAACACGTCGAATTCGGAAAAGGATCTCCGTTCAATAAGCGTTCCATCATCCTGACGCTCCGTAAAGCGAACGACGCGCCAGAAGGCCGGATCGACCGTGTAGGTAACGAGACCATCCGGTCCGATGAGATAGTAAAAGGATGAATCGGCGTGAATCCGCCACGACACCTCCTCGGGTGGCCTGATCAAGCCGAGCAGGTTCTCAAAAAGACCTTTCGATGCGAACGGCTGCGGCAAAAAGGAGGACGCCTCATCCATAGAGCCGTAGACGAGGCGATTCTTGAGCCGATCATAAAAGTAAAAGCTGTCGGGCGTGACCAGGGCGCGGGCCGCTTCGATACCGAGACCGGGCGAGATGCTTACATAGAGCGAATCGCCGGCGCTTTTCCGGATGTCCGCGGAAAACTGCCCCCCTTGATCCGGTGTTCGGATGGCGAGACTTGCTTTCGCCCGGTAGGCGTACAGAGAATCCGGGTAGGCAGCGCGAACGTTCTGGAGGATCTGTTCAACGGAATGACCGGGAAAATTCGCCGGAAGATTCCTCTCCAGCGTCGGTGGGGTGCTTGCACATCCGTAGAGCAGGAGCGCGACTACAACCATGACGCCCGTGCGGACGGGCCGAAGATCGGCAGCCACACCATTCCATGCAGCCGCTACACCTGTTCCAATCGCTACGGGACGCGTCAGCATAGTAGGAGGCTGGACGATTACTGGCTGCGTCCGAGTTTGCGCGGCAGGGAGGTGCTGTTCGGATTCAGTTCATGCGCACGATTCCATGCCTCGCGTGCCTGATCGGGTCTGCCGAGTTGAGAATAGGTGTCCCCAAGATGCTCGAAGATCGCTGCCGATGCCTCCGCATGCTCTGCGGCCCTCTCCAGCCAATGCCGCGCAGCTTCGAATTCGCCGCGCTTGAAATAGACCCACCCGAGGGTGTCGAGAAACGAGGCGACGTCCGGCTCGAGCTCGACCGCCTGCCGGGCAAGTCGCTCAGCACGATCCAGCTTGACGCCGCGATCGGCCAGGCTATACGCGTAATTGTTGAGAATCGACACGTTGTTCGGGTCAATTTCAATGGCCTCTTCATACATCCGGTCCGCTGCGGATACATCCTTGACACGGGTATACAGCAGGCCGAGTGCGCCGAGCATGTCGGCGAGTTCGGTCTCGGATTCGGAGAGGTCTTCCCTGATGATCCGGACCGTCTCCTCAAAGCGCTCGATCGCTGCCCGGTTTTGATAAGACTCCATCATCGCATAGCCCGAGATGCGTAGAAGAGGCAAGTGGCCGGGAAACAAAATAAGTCCCTCCTCTGCCACTTCAATAGCTCGCTCCAGGCGCTGAGCTTGCAAGAAGAGGCTTGACGCCTGCATCCAGAGCTGCGGATCTCGTGGATTCTCGTTCAATGCCCGGTAGAGCAGCTCGCCGGCAGATTCCGGCTTGCCTTGCGTGAGGCGAATGTCGCCCAGCATGACGAGGGCATCGGCATTCTCCGGGTCCATCTCGAGCACACGCTCCAGAAGCTGCTCGGCCGCCGCGAGGGCTTCGGAGTCACTGTCGGAGCGGGCATAAAGCGGCGCCGCCTGGGCCAAGAGTGCACTCGGCGTCGCCCCTTCCACGTTGATCGCTCGCTCCAGAAGGGCGTTCGCACTGTCGGCGCGGCCCAGATCCCGGTACAATTCCGTAAGATTCAGGAGCGTC
>CAZART010000080.1:8763-24783 GCA_964487555.1 uncultured Rhodothermales bacterium | reverse complement strand
GGTCGAAGCGCTCCTCACCCAACTCCAAGACACCCGACGTCACCTACGCCGGCTCTTCGAGCTGCCGAAGACGAGCCGCGTGAAACTGACGATCTACACGATGCTCGGACAGGAGGTCGTGACGCTCGTTTCCGGAAGCCTTCCCGGAGGTACGCACGAGGTACGCTGGGATGCACATGATATGCCGAGCGGCGTCTACGCGTATGTGCTCGAGACGGAACGTTCGCGCAAAACCCGAACGCTGCTCCTCATGAAATGACCGGGGCGGCGACGTTCCTGCCGCCAGGCAGCGGCTGCCGTCCGCGTACGGTCGCGAGGCGCTTCATACGGTCAGATATCTTCCTGCCGTTAGGCGACGCGGTCACATAGCGGCCGAAGTGACGTTGTTCAGGTGCGTGATCTCCGCCTCCTGGCGGGATCCCGTCTGAAAGGAGTTCAGCGTCAGCCGCAGGCCTTCCGGACGCTCCATCCGCGGAGACCAGCCGAGGACGGCGCGAGCTTTCGCAATGTCGGGCTGCCGGACCTTCGGATCGTCCATCGGCAGCGGGCGGAAATCGATCGTGCTTGAACTTCCGGTCAGCCGAAGAATCTCCTCGGCGAACTCGAGAATCGTAATCTCGTCGGGGTTCCCGATGTTCACGGGTTCCGGCTCTTCGCTCAGCAGGAGACGATACACTCCATCGACGAGGTCGCTCACGTACTGGAAGGAGCGGGTCTGGCTGCCGTCGCCGTAGACCGTAAGGGGCTCGCCGTTGAGGGCCTGGCTCAGGAACGTCGGGAGCGCTCTTCCATCATCCAGGCGCATCCGAGGACCGTACGTGTTGAAGATCCGAACAATCCGCGTGTCCACGCCGTGGTGCCGTTGATAGGCCATCGTCATCGCTTCCGCAAACCGCTTCGCCTCGTCATAGACGCCTCGCAGACCGATGGGGTTTACGTTGCCCCAGTAATCCTCGCGCTGCGGATGAATGAGCGGATCGCCGTAGACTTCGCTCGTGGACGCGAGAAGAAACCGCGCCCCCTTGTTTTTCGCGAGGCCGAGCGCCTTGTGCGTGCCCAGCGCACCCACCTTGAGCGTTTGTATGGGATATTTCAAATAGTCCACCGGCGATGCGGGGCTCGCAAAATGCAGCACGTTGTCGAGCGGGCCGTCGACGAAGACGAAGTTCGTGACATCGTGCTCGATGAGCTGAAACCGCGGGTGACCGATGAGGTGTGCAATGTTCTCCGGTCGACCGGTGAGGAAATTATCCATGCAGATCACGTGGTGTCCTTCCTCGATAAATCGGTCACAAAGATGTGACCCGAGAAAGCCGGCACCGCCGGTGATCAGCGTTCTTGGCCTAGTGTTTACCATTGGTACTCACCGTGTTTAGAAGCATAGACGCATTGTTTGCCGGCACGTAGTGCGGCCTGCCTATCGAGTGGTATTCGAAGCCGAGCTCCGACATTTCTTCCGGATCGTAGAGGTTTCGCCCGTCAAAAATGACAGGCTGCCGAAGAAGCTCATGCACGCGCTCGAATTCGGGTCTCCGAAACTCGTTCCACTCCGTACAAATCACCAGAGCGTCCGCGCCTTGCAGAACGTCGTAGGCATCTCGACTGTACGCGATCCGATCGCCGAAAACGGTCCGGGTCGTGTCGACGGCTTCGGGATCAAAGGCGGCAACGGATGCGCCGCCGGCCAGCAGATCGTCGATGACGACGTGTGACGGCGCTTCGCGAACGTCGTCGGTGTTCGGTTTGAAAGCAAGCCCCCAGACGGCAATCTTCCTTCCGGCCACTGAGCCCTCGAAACGCGTTGAGATGCGGCGGGCAAGCGACCGGCGCTGCCGATCGTTCACCTCGAGTACCGCCCGGAGTATTTCGAATGTGTAGCCGTTCATGCTCGCCGTGCGATCCAGGGCCTGCACGTCTTTCGGAAAGCAGCTGCCCCCGAATCCGATTCCCGGATACAGAAACTGCTTTCCGATTCGGGTATCGAGACCGATCCCCAGACGGACGTTGTCGACGTTGGCCCCCACTCTCTCGCACAGGTTCGCGACCTCGTTCATAAAGGAAATTTTGGTGGCGAGAAAGGCATTGGCGGCGTATTTCGTCATCTCGGCTGAAAAAATGTCCATGACGACGATGGGATTGCCCTGACGCACGAAAGGCTGGTAGAGCTGGCTCATGATGCTTGCCGCCCGGTCGGACGACGCGCCGATCACGACCCGGTCAGGCTTCATGAAGTCCTCGACGGCCACGCCTTCTCGGAGGAATTCCGGATTCGAAACGACGTCGAAGTGGCTGCCCGACCGCAGCCCGTGCGCTTCGACGACCTTGCGAACCTTTTCTGCGGATCCGACGGGCACGGTACTTTTGTTGACCAGAATCCTGAAGCCGGGATACTTCTTTTCCGATAAAATGACGGCGATATGCCGCGCCACGCCGAGCACGTAGGACAGATCCGCCGACCCATCCGCTGCGGGAGGGGTCGGAAGCGCCAGAAAGATGATTTCGCCGTGCCGTACCCCCTCTGCGAGGTCGGTGGTAAAGCGCAGTCGGCCCTCTCGGCGGTTGCGGTCATAGAAGACATGAAGACCGGGTTCGAATATCGGCAGATTTCCCGACCGAAGTTGTTTGATCTTCTCCTCGTCGATATCGACGCACATTACGTTGTTTCCCATTTCGGCGAAACACGTACCTGAGACAAGGCCTACGTAGCCCGTTCCAACAATCGTGATATTCACAGCTTTAACCTGCTAAAAGTGACTAAACCACACCGAAGGTTTCATTTTCGGCGACTACAACGTTAACGTTCTAAGTGTCGGCGTAAAAACACATCCGGCGTGCATCGGAGTAGATCTTTTGGCGCATGCGTGCTGCTCCTCTCGCGGACCGCCGCCGGCACGCCTGCGCAGGCATCCGACGCCGGCACCTGTGCCGGTTCGTCTGTCGTATCGACGAGCCTGTCGTATCTTCACGTACGTCATTTTTGTCGCACCTCATTTGAGCAGCGTCAGGCGTTTCGTCACGGCTCGGGCTCCCGTCCTATTCGAAGCGACAAGGAAGTAGACACCGCTGCTGAGATGGCTGAGATCGATGGAGACTTCGTGCGTGCCCGGCATCGCATCGGTGAGGTCGGCCTGCATCACCTGTTGTCCGAGCGCGTTGTAGACCGTCAGCGCGTAGCTGCCGGCTTCGGCGATGTCGACCACGGCCGTCGTGCGCGGATTGAACGGATTCGGATAGACGGAGGCGACGCCGAATTCGTCCGGAAGCGGTTCGTCGGATTCGCTGTCGACCGTGGCACTCGCATTCGCCATTAATCCGTCGAAATTCTTGGCTTCCGGTTTGTACGACACCGCCAGGAAGGGTCTTCTGGACGGAATCTCGTGTTCGCGGCTGTAGAAGTCGAAGCCATCGCCGGCGCCGTCGTAGTTCATGAGCACGAATCCGGCGTTCGTCGTGGAATCTTCGATCCATCCCTGCACGACCGCCAGACCGGCGGCGTTCAACTCAATCACCAGATCGCCGGTACTCGTGCCTTCGATCGTGCCCAGCACCTCCGAGCCTCGGTCCGAGACGCCCTGAGCGCCGGCGCTCTCCCACGGCGAACCCGGCGCGAACTCGTTCCAGTTCGCCTCCATTTCTTGCCAGGGTCGGAGCATCTCGTACACGTAGTAGGTGTCGCTCGTCGCGTTGAACACCGACAGTCGGATCGACGCGGCCACGACCTCAGCCCCCGAGGGGAGCGAACTCAGGTCCCACCGCAGCAGCGTCCCGTAGTCCGGCGTGCCGTCGACTTCCATCTCGACCACGGCCCCGTAGTTCGTGGCTTCCGAATCGCTCTTGATCTTCGTGTCCCTCGTCCCTGCGTAGGAGGACGTCGGGTAGACGCCGTCCTGAAAGGCCTCGAGGACCGGTTGCTGCGGATCCGTCACGTTGATCTCGACGATCGCCACGTCGCTGAGGCCGTCGTCGTCCGTAATCGTCAGCCTGGCGTGGTAGGTCCCCGCCGCCGAATAGACGTGATCGACGACCGCGCCGGTCCCGCTATCTCCATCTCCGAAACTCCAGGCATAGGTCGCAATCTGGCCGTCGTCCGTAGACGCCGAAGCATCGAATTCGACCGTCAGCGGGAACGTCCCGCTCGTCGGTGTTGCGGTTAAGACGGCTTGCGGCGACCCCGGTGGAGGCGGCGAATACGTCACCTCCAGGCGCGGGCGTTTCGCCGGATCGTCGTGTTCCCGGCTGTAGAAGTCGAAGCCGTCGCTCGCGTCGTCGTAGTTCAGGAGCGCGAACCCGGCGTTCGTCGTGGGATCTTCGATCCACCGCTGGAGCACGGCCAGGCCGGCGTCATTCAAGGCGACGACCACGTCGCCCGTGCTCGAGGCTTCGATCGTGCCCAGCACCGTCGAGCCGCGGTCGGAACCGCCCAGGGCTCCGGCGCTCTGCCACGGCGAGCCCAGCGCGAATTCGTTCCAGCTCGCCTCCAGCTCTTGCCACGGCCTGAACAGCTCGTACAGGAAATACGTGTCGCTGGTCGAGTTGAATACGGACAGCCGAATCGTGGCCGCTACGATTTCGGACTGCGCGGGGAGCGAAGACAGATCCCACCGAAGCAGCGCCGCGTAGTCCGGAGAGCCGTCGACCTCGATGTCCGCCAGCGCTCCAAAATTAGTAAGCTCGGATGTGCTTTTGATTTTCGTGTCTCTCGTCCCGCCGTACGACGAGGTCGGGTCGGCGCCGTCCTGAAAGGCCGCCACGACGGGTTGCTGCGGATCTGCAACGTCGATCGCGACCGTCGCCACGTCGCTGAGGCCCTGATCGTCCGTGATCGTCAATGTGGCGTGATAGGTCCCCTCCGCCGAATACGTATGGCTCGTTACCTCTCCGCTCCCTGTATCGCCGTCACCGAAGTCCCAGGCGTAGGTCGTAATCTGGCCGTCGTCCGTCGAGGCCGAGGCATCAAAGTCGACCGACAGCGGAAACGTCCCGCTAGCCGGTGTCGCCGTGAACGCGGCGGACGGCGTTCCTGAGACCGGCGGTGCATAGGTTATCTCGAGGCGCGGCCGTTGCGCCGCGTCCTCGTGTTCGCGGCTGTAGAAGTCGATGCCGTCGCTCGCCCCGTCGTAGTTCATCAGCACGAATCCGGTGTTCGTCGCCGGATTCTCGATCCACCGCTGCACCACCGCCAGACCGGCCTCGTTCAAGGCGATCACGAAGTCGCCGGTACGCGAGGCTTCGATCGTGCCCAGGACGGTGGAGCCGCGGTCCGCAGCGCCCTGAGCGCCGGCGCTCTCCCACGGCGACGCCAGCGCGAATTCGTTCCAGGTGGCCTCCATCTCTCGCCATGGCCTGAGCATCTCGTAGACGAAGTAGGCGTCGACGCTGGAATTGAACAACGACAATCGGATCGACGCGCCTACGACCTCGGACTGTGCGGGGAGCGAGCTCAGATCCCACCGGAGCAGGCTTGCGTAGTCCGGCGATCCGTCTGCCTCCAGGTCCGACGACGCCCCGAAGTTCGTGTGCTCCGAACCGCTCTTGATTTTCACGTCTCTGGTCCCTGAATAGGACGACGTTGGATACAGACCGTCTTGAAAGGCCTCTACGACGGGTTGCTGCGAATCCGCCACATCGATGGCCACCGCCGCCACGTCGCTGAGGCCCTCGTCGTCGGTGATCGTCAGCGTGGCATGATGAAGGCCCGGGGCGGCGTACGTATGGCTCGTGATGGCCCCGCTCCCGCTGCCGCCGTCGCCGAAGTCCCAGGCGTACGTCACGATCTGGCCGTCGTCCGACGACGCCGACGCATCAAAGTCCACCGTCAAGGGATTCGTCCCGGTCGTCGGCGTCGCCGTGAACGCGGCCGTCGGAGTGCCCGAAAGCGGCGGAGAATACGTCACATCGAGGCGCGGACGCAGCTCCGCGTCCTCGTATTCGCGGCTGTAGAAGTCGATGCCGTCGCTCGCCCCGTCGTAGTTCATGAGCACGAATCCGGTGTTCGTCGAGGGGGCTTCGATCCACTGCTGGAGGACGGCCAGGCCGGCATCGTTCAACGTGATTACGACCTCGCCGGTACTCGAGGCCTCGATCGTGCCCAGCACGGACGAGCCGCGGTCGGATGCGCCCTGAGCACCGGGATCGTCCCAGGGCGAGCCCAGCGCAAATTCGTTCCAGTTCGCCTCCATCTCTCGCCAGGGCCTGAGCATTTCGTAGACGTGATAGGTATCGGTCGTCGCGTTGAAGAGCCTCAACCGAATCGAGGCGCCCGCGATCTCGGCCTGCGAGGGCAGCGAACTCAGATCCCACCGCAGCAGCGTCGCGTGGTCCGGCGAGCCGTCGACCTGCAGGTCACTCGACGCCCCGTAGTTCGTCCCCACCGACGTACTCTTGATTTTCGTGTCTCTCGTCCCCGCATACGACGCGCTCGGGTACACCTCGTCCTGGAAAGACGCGGTCGTCGGCGCTTGTTCGGCCGAGATACGGACCTCGGCCGACACGATCGTGCCGACACCGGCGTCGTTCGTTGCCGTCACCTCGATGGTGTAGATGCCCGCCGGAGGAGCGCTGGGCCAGATTGCTTCATAGTTTCCGCCGCCGAGATCCGTCACGGTGGCAGCGAGTGCCAGGCCAGAAGGATCGAGAACGGCGCTCGTCGAGGCGATGGTACCGCCGGCATCCACGGCCGTAAAGGGAACGACGAGGGCTTCCCCTTCCTCGACGCCGCTGGGAATCGTGCCGATTACGACGTCAGGTGCCTCCCCGTCGAATTCGGCCTGCACTTCAGCCGCGGTCATTGCGCCGGCGTACACTTTCGCGTCGTCGATTGCTCCATTGAAGCCGAAGCCGAGATTTTTGATCACTCCGATCGAGAAGGGCGCGGTCGCGCCCGCTCCCAGGTCCGCCGCGCGCGCGGTCGTGACGAGCGAGCCGTCGACGTACAGCTTGGTCGCTCCTCCTTCCAGCACGAGCACCAGGTGCGTTGCCGCTCCGGCCGTCAGGTCGTGGCCCAGGTCCACGATCCCGGAGTCGTCCCAAAATTTCAGCCGGGAAGACGCGTTGTCGACGAAATACATGAATCGGAAATCGGCGTTGCCCGGCTCACCGGCGGCGCCCGCCGCTCGCTTCGCGAACACATTCTGATACGAGCCCGGCCCCGTCCAGCGCACCCAGGCCGACAGCGTCATCTGGGTACCCGGATCGAATGTCCCCATGTCGACGCCGTCGTTTCCGTCAACGACGACGGCTGTGCCCCCGTCCTCACGCACGGCCGGCGCACCCAGCACGGGGCTTCCGAGGAATGACCCGGGGTGCGCGCCCGTTTCGTCGGACGCGGTCGATCCCGATGTCTCATCCAGTTTGTAATGGGCCAGCAGCGAAGCCGGCAGGCCCGCTTCTACGATAGAAACCGAACCGCTTGCCGTCGCAGTCAGGCCCTTCTCGCCCGTTGCCGTCACCTCGACGGCGTAGGTGCCGGCGGCCGGCGCACTCGACCAGGTCGCTTCATAATTGCCGCCTCCGAGATCCGTTATCGTGCCGGCGAGCGCCATCCCCGTCGGATCGAGCAGGGCGTCAAGCGAAGATACCGGGCCTCCACCGTCGGTCGCCGCGAAGGGGATCGTCAGGGGTTGTCCCTCCTCCACACCTGTCGGAATCGGACCCAGGACGACGACCGGCGGACCCTCATCGAGCGACCACTCGGCGCTGACCTCGGCCGCCGTCAACGGCGTCGGATACACCCTGACTTCGTCGATCGAGCCGTTGAATCCCAGGCCGGCGCCCTTGATGATCCCGATGGCAAACGGTGCTCCGGTGCCGGCTCCCAGGTCTGCTGCGCGTGCCGTGGTCTTCAGGACCCCGTTGGCGTAGAGCTTCATCGCACCGGACTCCAGCACGAGGGCGAGATGCGTGGGGAGTCCCGGCGTGAGGTCGAATCCGAGATCAACCGGCCCGCTATCATCCCAGAACTTGAGCCGCGAGGATCCTGCATCCACGTAGTACATGAATCGGAAGCTCGTACCACCCGGCTCGCCGGCGGCATCCGGCGTCCGCTTCGAAAACAGGTTCTGATACGTTCCGGCGCCATCCCAATTCACCCACGCCGTCAGCGTCATCTGGTGGCCCGGATCGAACGATCCGAGGTCTACGCCGTCGTTGCCGTCGACGCCGATCGCGCCCACACTGCCGGGCGCTACCGGCGCCGCTCCCAATACGGGACTGCCCAGGAACGTACCCGGGTTGACGTTCTGTTCGTCGGCGGCGGTCGATCCGGAGGTTTCATCCAGCCGGTAATGGGACGCCGGCTGCGGCGGGCCGTCCAGGAACGGTACGAGGGCATCGTACCACACCTGCGCCATTTTAGCCTCTCCACTCGCATTCGGATGGAGGCCGTCGTCGCTATCTTGACTCACGTTAAATCCCGTCGACTGATCTACGACGACCACTGGAGACGCAATCGTGCTTTTGCGCTCGGCGATCTCGTTCATCTCGGCATTCAGCGCCGACATGTCGTTGGTGTTCGACGGGATCAATTTGGCCAGGAGGATTACGACGTCGGGATTCCCGCCGGACGACCCGTCGCGCAGCGCATCGATGATGCCCTCGAGGTCCGCGACCGTCGAGGCCGTCGACTGACCCTGAAGCACGTCGTTGGTACCGGCGTGGATGAGCGCCACGTCCGCCGTGTAGCCTGCCATCCACGTGGGCAAGCCCGCCAGAATTTCATCGGCGCGAAGCCCCCAGTGACCTTCGTGATCGAGGTCGAAATCCGGGTTCGGAGGCGGGCCGCCGAAGTTCGTCGAGCGCGAGCCCACGAAATCGACCTGATAGCCGTCGTTCTTCAGTAGCCACCAGAGATCTCGACGGTAGCTGTCATGCTGATCGTCGGCCTGTGTGATCGAGTTGCCTACAGGAACGATCTTCGTCTGGGCTCGCGCCGGGGCGGCCAGGACGGCAGCGACTAAGAAAAGCGCCGCCAGTACGGATGCGCATCCTTTCAGCGTCCGATTGTGGTGATCGCATGCCCGTTTATAGTTCATCATCCTCAACTCGTAGCGTTGTAGTGTTGGGTGAGAATCGGACCTCGGCCATCGGCCGGTCGACCCGATCGATCGACGTGGTCGATCGAAAAGGCGCACCGACTCCACACGCGGCATCGCCGGCGGCGGTGCGACCTATCGCAGGTCGGGACCTGCTGTGCATTCCGGCCGAGGCGGGATAGTTCACAGCTGCAAGTTTAGAAAGAGGGGGTTAGCGCTAGCGCACGGACTTCGGACAAATGATGATGCATTTCCGACGAGGCCGTGCCAAAGAGCCCGATGGGCTCAAAAAGGAAGACGTCGGGCGCATCCGACCGTCTCCGTCACGCGAGCACGTGCTCGAGAATGCGGTGGGAAAGAATCAGTGTTCCTCGTTCGTGGAGCGCGACGACGGCGCGGCCTGATCGGCGATGGGATGGGACGTCCGGTCGACGTCCCCGGCCGTAATGACGTCGCCCCTGCGCAGCCCCATCCCCACCAGTCGGTCGTTCTCGAGCAAAACGTCGTACAGACGGTTCGCGATGAGCTGGTGGCCGATGATGTTGGGGTGCGTATCCCACGTCGCGAGCATCAGGGAAGCGGGATCGTGGTCGCCGTAGGTCGAATCGGCGTGCAGGACGATGAAACCGGCCTCTTCCGCCAGGCGGGCGATTCTGGCGCTGTCCTCACGGGAGGTCGGGGTCTGGTCGAGCGTCTCGACAAACAGCGCAACGGGAGGCGCCTCGTTACGATAGGAGGCCTCGGCGATTTCCTCGAACGCCCAGCGTATGACGTCTTCCATGATCGGGCGAAGGCGCCGGTCGAATTCGGTGCGACTCATCCCCTCTTCGAGGCCCGACGCTTCCAGTATTTTCGTCAGATACGGATCGGACGGCGTGCTTTTTCCCCGTACGATATTGTGGATGTGCGTCTCGAGACGGCGCTCCTCCGTATCATGCAGGATGAAAAAGACGGCGTCGGGATCGAACTGGAAGACTTTTGACCGCGTGACGGCCACGTTGTGAAGGACGCTGTATCCGCCGACCGAAAGGTTCAGGATTTCGTACCGGGCAAACGCATGCCGGTCGCGATCGCCGTTTAGCCGTTCCTCGAGGATGGCCTCGAATGTCTGGTGGTTGTCTACGCCGCCGCCCATGGCATACGACGAACCGAGCATGGCGACGCGGTACGTGCCGGCGGGCTTCTGCAGCAGGTAATCGAGATCGCGCATGCCCCACTGGTTGGTACGGAAGGGCGCGCGCCTGAAGATGCCGTTGAATGAAGGCTTCAGCTCGTACTGTACGAGACCGCCGACGTGCTGCACCTCATCGGCCTCCCTGGTTTCCTCCCAGTCGTCGGGCTTGCCGTGAATGCTCCAGAGGGTAGAGGTAAATCGCTCGGTGTTGAGCAATCCTTCGTAATATCCACGAATGAGGAGCTGCTGATCCCGCTCGTTCAGCTGGTTGGACGCGACGACTGCCACCATTTTTGCCGCGTTCTCATCGATGGTTTGATGTACGGTGGGCGACATCAACGAAAGCAAAAGAATGCCCCCGACGCTCGTCATGGCGACGGACTGCCCGAACGACGGCCGGCTCCACACCTGTGCAAGCTTGAAGCCGCGGTGCAGGAAGTACTGAACCGCGACGCCGATGCCGACGAGCAGGATCAGCGCGGCGACGAACACGCCGTACTCCAACGCTCCGCTCGTACCGGCCATCTTCACGAGCGACATGAATTCCGGCAGGGACTCACTGCTCCACAGCGACCACAGCACGCTCAGCAAGCTGAACATGGCGACGACCTTCACCGAGTGCGAAGCGGCCGCAGCGAGGCTCCATTCTCCACCCTTCTTCACCGCCTTCTTTTTTCCACCTCGCATCTCCAAGAGCAGATTGACGATCACGCAGCCGCCCAGAATCAGCCAGAAGATGATGTCCGTCGCGGTCACCGGGAAGACGCCCCGCAGCCAGAACCACTGGTAGGAATGCAGCGCCCACGTCGCGACGAACACGATCAACGTCGAGAGGACGATGCCCGTCGTCATTCCCATGGCGCGCAGCTTCATGAAGGAAGGGTAATAGAACACCTTCATCATCATGTCCTTCCAGTAAATGTTGATCCTGCGCCAGTAGTCGCTGAAACTTGACGCGAGAAAATACAGATTGTGGGTCTCCGGCAGATTGAATCCGAACAGGCCCATGATGCCGACGATCAAATGGAATTGCCCGGATATCCTCAGGTACAGCGCATACGTCGCGACCATATACTGAAGCATAGACGAGAGGCCGACGACGTCTACCGGAGAGGGAAGCACGTAGTGATAGATGAAGCGGTATACAAGCAGATGTACGATGCCCCGCGATATGCGCAGTATGCCCCGCTGGTATATAGAAATGGACTCCGAATCGTAGTAGGTTCTGCGGTACGATCTGTAGTCTACCACCGGAAACAGCAGAAAATACAGGTTGGGCAGCATGAAGAAATAGCCCAGCCGCTCCCAGATGGACGAGGGGTCCTTCTCATGCTTCAGATCGTACATGTAGATGATCAACCGGAACATGAACATGGACCCCAGGAGCGGGAGAATCAGGACCGGCAGCCAGCCGATCGGCGTGACGATCCATTCCGCTCGAACGGCGGCCAGGACCACGCCGACGGTCACGAGGAGCCCCGTCCTTACGGCGAAGCTGAAGGGTAGGTGGCAGATCCCGATGACGCCGAGGCCCAGCAGGATCAGGAGCAGGCCGTGGTTCATTCCAATGGCCAGTCCGATGGCCACGAACGACAGGCCTACGAAGAACGGCAGCCGCCACTTCTTCGGCAGCCACGCGTGCACGACGAACCCGCCGAGGATGAGCGGCAGGGCCCGGAGCAGGCCGCTGTGTTCCTCGACGCGATACGTCCTGACAAGTAATGCGATGAGTGCCAGCTCCAGGACGATAATCAGGAACTTGCCCAGGTCGGGACGGTCGCTCCGCCAGTCGGATGCACCCTGCGTGATGAAGGAGGAAACTTTCGAGATCGGACTATTCACACTCATGTCTCTGATTGAGGGCGGGACCTTCATACACGAAGGCCTCGGATACTTCGTAAAAACGTAACAAACGAATGTGTGCGGAAGAGCTATACGGCGTGTTGATGTTGCCGCACTGTTATGTCACCCAGTAGTTTGTGCCAGGCGTGTTCTTCGTTGTCCTCTACCTGCTTTACCATTTCTCGCATTTTAGACAATACCTTGGGTTCGTTCTTGTCGTATACGTCGCCTTGAAGGAGTCGCAACACCTCCAATCTGTATTGAGGATGGCCGACGAAATATGTGAACAGCACGTTCAGCCTGTAATACAGTGAGATGAACTGATACCAATTGTTGCATCCGCACTTCATCGTCGTCTCGTATTCCTCGAAATGCTCTTCTCCGAACGAGCCGGCTTGAGCCGCCTTCAAGATGTGCTGGCTGGCCAGCCGGCCGCTGTGGAGGGCGATGCTCACGCCGCTGGAAAAAATAAGATCGACGAACCGTGCCGCGTCGCCCACCAATACGAAGCGGTCGCCGCAGAAACGGCTCATCGCATAGCTGTAGTCGCCTTCGGGTTTGAGCGGCTGCAGCTGTTTCGCGCTCTTGAGCTTTCGGTACAGCTCCGGCCGGGTCTCCAGGCATTCCCAGAAAAACGCATCGTGATCGCCCTTGGCCGCTTCGAAATTTCGCTTCTGGGTAACCAGGCCGATGCTGGTTATCGTCTTCGCGATCGGAATCTGCCAGACCCACGTATTCGTGACGGGCAGGAAGTGAATGAAGATGTAGTCGCTCTTCTCCGAATCGCCCCGATCGTAGTCGTCGAAGCACGTATGCAGCGCATACTGATCGAAGACGGGATCGTCGACGCGAAGGCCCAGCTTGTTTCCGAGGAAGGTCCGGCGACCGCTGGCGTCGACCACCATCCGCACCAGCAGTTCGGCATTTTCCGTCCCCTTTCGGCAGGCGACGCGGACCAGCGGCTGGTCGGAGAAGTCGGCGTCCGTCACCTCCGTGTCTTCCCAGACGGTCGCCCCAAGCTTCTGCGCGTGCTGGAGAAGCAGGTGATCGAATTTTCCACGATCGACGTGATAGGTGTAGTCCTGATCGACGCCTTCCTGGCGCCGTTCCTCGAACCGCACGTCGACCTGGTGGAATTCCGATCCGAGACCGTCGAATGAAAGATCGTAGCCTTCGAAGGATACGTCATAGACGTTGCGGATGTCCGCCGTCCATGCGGCACCGTACTTGTGGGGAAAGCCGGCCCGCTCCATCTCTCCCAGAAATCCCAGCTCATTGAAGATCCTCGTCGTCGACGTGACCAGCGATTCGCCGATGTGCGGACGCGGGAAGCTCTCTTTCTCGAGCACGACGCACTGCATGCCGGCGCGGCTCAGGTAAGCCGCCGTCGTGGATCCGGCGGGTCCTCCCCCGATGACGGCGACGTCAAAATCAGGCTGATCTATTCTCGACATGGAGCTAATTGGATTTCATGGGGCTGTTGAAAAGGGGTTTGCGGCTGTAGGCGGGCCTTCAGAGGCCGAGCCACCGTGTGATGATGTTGCGCTGCATGTCGTTCGTCCCGGAATAGAGCGTGCTGCCCACGGAGTCCCGAAGGACGCGCTCGACGTCGTATTCCGCCATGAATCCATAGCCCCCGAGAACGCGAACGGCATCCATGGCCGAGGTCAGCAGCGATTCGCTCACCAGCAGCTTCGTGATGGAGGCGTCCTGGGCGACGTCGCGCGCCCGGCCGAGCCGTGAGGCGGATTTATAGGTCACCCAGCGAGCGGCCTCGAGGCGCATCTTCATGTCCGCGATGCGGTGGGAAACGGCCTGATATTTGGAAATTTTCTGGCCGAAGGCCGTCCGCGTCTTCGCGTAGTCGATCGCCAGCTCGGTCAGCCATTCCATCTTGCCGATGTGGGTCGCGCCGATGCAGATGCGCTCCCAGTCCATCGACTCGGTAAACATGTTCGACCCGCCTCCGACCTTTCCCACGACGGCCTCGGCCGGTACGTAGACGTCCTCAAGGACGAGCTCGCCGATCGAGCAGGAGCGGAGGCCCATCTTTTCAAATTTCTGGCCGGCTTCGTACCCCGGCGTGTCCTTTTCGACGAGGAAGGCCGTGACGCCGCCGTGATAGCCTTTCTCTTTGTCGGTCATCGCGTAGATCAGCGCGACGTCGGCTACGGGGCCGTTCGAGCTGAACGTTTTGTTCCCGTTGATGCGGAACCCGTCGCCGTCGGGGACGGCCGTCGTAGACATCGAGAACGCGTCCGAACCGGAGCCCGGCTCAGTCATGCCGTTCACCGCGATCAACGATCCGTCGCAGAGGCCCGGCAGGTAGCGCTGCTTCAGCTCCTCTCCTCCATGTTTCCAGACCGGAACGACGCAGGCGAGCAGGTGGGCGCATACGGCGAAGACGAGCCCGCCGTCGTGACATCCGTAGCCGAAGGCCTCGAGGGCGAGGGCCGTCGTCAGCGGGTCGGCTCCGATCCCGCCGTGCTCCTCGTCGACGGGAAGCCCCTGGAGTCCCATCTCGCCGCACTTCTGCCACAGCTCACGGGAGAAGATCTGGCCGCTGTCGCGCTCCCTCACTCCCGCATTCAATTCACGCTCTGCGAAGCGAATGATTTCGCTGCGCAGAAGCCGCTGCTCATCCGAGAACGCAAAATCCATCAATCGAGCGTCTTAAGTTGCTGGTAGTCGATCTTGTCGGTCGACGTTTTGGGAAGCGACGGGTAGAAGGAGAACCGATCCGGCACCATGTAGAGGGGCAGGTTGTCCGCCGAGAATTTTTTCAACCGGATCAGCGACGGCCGGCCTTCGCCGCTCCAGCTGAGGAAAGCTTTGATCTGGACGCCGTTGATGTCGTCCGGCAGCGCGACCACCGCGGCCTCCTTGACGCCCTGGAGTCGATAGAGGGCCGCTTCGATCTCGCCTAGCTCCACGCGGTAGCCCCGCCGCTTCACCATGCGGTCTCTCCGGCCGATGAAGATGTAATCGCCGGCGGCGTCTTCCTTGACGACGTCGCCCGTCTTGTACCATCGCGTGCCGGCCTCGTCGACGAAAAAGCCGCGCGCCGTCCGCTCAGGCAGGTTCCAGTACCCGGTCATCACCGATCCGCCGGTCACGTAGAGTTCCCCTTCTTCACCGGGGGCTACGACGCGGTCGTGTTCGTCCCGCACCGTACATTCGTCCCCCGAGCACGGCACGCCGATCGGAAACGGCTCGGTTCGATCGTCCGGAATCCTATCCGGGACTTCGAAAAAGGTGCAGACGTTGGTTTCCGTGGGGCCGTACAGATTGAAGTAGCGCGGATGCGGCCACTTGTCCATGAGCGCCCGCAGCTGCCGTACCGGGAACACTTCCCCGGCGAAGTTCACGACGCGCAGGGCCGAAAAATCGTACTTCTCCAGCTCGCCGTACTCGACCAGCAGTCGCAGAATGGACGGCGTCGAGTACCACATCGTGATGCGCCGCTCGGCGATGATCGGAGCGAGGCGGGCCGGCTGCTTGCCTAATTCTTCCCCGATCAGCACGAGCGCGGCGCTGTGCTTGACGGGCACGTAGAGGTCGAGGATGGATAGATCGAAGTGAAAAGGGGCGTGTGACGAAAAGCAGTCTCCGATCCGAGGCTCGAATACGTCCGAGCACCAATCCACGAAGCTCAGCGCGCTGGCGTGGGTGTGCATGACGCCTTTCGGCTTCCCCGTCGACCCGGAGGTATAGAGGATGTAAGCCAGGTCATCGGCTCCCTCCGCACTCGGCGGCTCGTCCGCGCCTTCAGCACTCGGCGGCTCGTCCGCACCGTCCACATCCTGCGGCTCGTCCGCGCCCTCCACATCCTGCGGCTCGTCCGCATCGGAAAACGTAAGGAGCGTCAGCGGCACGCCGTAGGAGCCGAGATGGTCGAGCGTCGCCGCCCCGTCCGGCGCCCGCCCGTTGCACTCCGCGCGAAAGGCTTCCGCCAGGCCGTCCTCGACGATGACG
>CAZART010000080.1:0-8663 GCA_964487555.1 uncultured Rhodothermales bacterium | reverse complement strand
TTCGCCGTCGCTGTGACTATTTCGTCTTCGCTGTGACGGTCTCGGCGATCATCGAAAGCGTGTTCAGATAGTCGCCGTTCATCTCGTGCGCCTCGAACTCGACGCCGAACCGCTCTTCAAGGAAGGCCACGAGCTGAATCGTCGAGATCGAATCCAGAATGCCGCCGGTAATGAGCGGCGTCGTCTCGGTAAGCTCATTCGGATCTTCGCCGGGAAGAAATTTCTGGAGGATGTGCTCCTTGACGGTCTGCTGAATCTGTGGCTTGTCTGTGACTACGTCGGGCATGGTCCGCACCTGTCTTGTTTTTTGTTACATCGTACGAATCGGGGGCGGCGTCCGTCTGACCCGTATCGGCCATTCTTTGACGCCGGACCGGCATTTTGAAGGATGCGCGGCGCCGAGGACGTGCTCGGGGTCAATTTTTTGTGTTCGAAACGGGAGGCGAGCGGCCCTCGGAAGCCGTGGTGGGTCGGCACGCTGAATAAAGATCAGATACGGGGAATCGCCTGAAGTACACGTTTGGAGCATCCCCCGTCGGTTTCTGGCCCAGGATGGATCCGTCGGGTCCGCCGGAGCCCGCGGCGCCGCATGGAACGGGCCTCTCCCAAAAAAATTGGCCGGGCAGCGGAGTTTGTGACGCTGCCCGGCCAGGGAGGCTGCCGTCGCTTTGCCCGTGAGATGCAACGGGTCGCAGCGCGGCAGGTGGAGGTACGTTCTATCTATGCAACCGCATGGGCATCCGGGATGTAGGTGTGGAGCCGCATGCCCGTACTTTTGGCTTCCTATGTCCGGGCTTTTGGCGTGAGCCGGAATCACGACAACGAACCCTCCCGACGATACCACCTCCGAAAATTTTCAACATGCATCGGCCACGTCACAACGGCGCTCAATTTCATCATATTCGCCGTTTGTGCGTTTTTTGCGGCATTCGGAGTGGATTTACCGATGATGCACCGACGACGGGTCAGAACGCATCCGAAAACTTTGGATTCAGCCGGCAGCGACGAAATATCTTGCGACGTGCGCCAAAGTTATACTTATTCTAGTAGGAGCATTTCCGAGATTGCATTGCGCCGCCATTTCACCACGCATGCCTTCTCCGCGCACGCTATGCACGCTGAATTGAGAAGCGTACTGACTGATCTCCTTTCTGATCATCCGTCGCGGGCCCACCTCAGGACATTTGTTGCACGAGCGCACACGATCGCCGTCGCCTATCTTCGCACCAAAGGCAGACGAGGACAGCTCGATTCCGCGTTCTTCGGCCTTTCACTGGAGGACCTGGCGCTCGATGCCATCGCCCCCCTGTTTCAGCGAGATGCGAGGGGCGTTTTCGTCGTTCTTCGCACTTATTACGAGCGCGGCGACTGGATGAACAGTTCCACGACCTCGCTCGATTCGGCGACGCGCCGGTTGGTGTTCGGACAGGTCAACGAGGCGCTCTTCGAGATGTACGGGGAGCTGGACCCGGCGCTGGCAAAAATCATTCGGAACCTGAAGCGATGGATCGGCAACTCCGACGACCTGCGTCTCACGCGCGTGAGCGGAAGGCTGTGGGTGGTACACACCGCGGCCTGCCATTCCGAACAGACGACCCTGGCTCCGGAGGAATACATAGCATCGCATTTGATCTCCGTCGTGGCCGATGAATCCGCCTCGGAGGAGATTGTCAACGCCATCGGAGCCTTGCTTTCAAGCGGAGAAGCGTACCGCAGTGCTTATCCGCTGACCGCGCTCGCCCGCATCGTCAAGTCATGCTACGAACGGCTTCACGACCCCGTAGCGTATCACGTCCCCCGCGTGGGCAAGCAGCTGACGCGGGAAGAGACGCAGCAGGCCGTGTCCGAATCCGTCGTTCACACGGCCCGCCGTATGCACAGCACGTACGTAGAATCGCAGAAACTAGACGCCGACGACTACCGGCTGTATTTCCGCGCCATTCGAGATCGGTTGATGGCGGAGTACGTGCAGCTCGACGGCCGGGAATACACAAATTTCAAGGCCCTTCGCCGCTACCTGCCGACCCTTTCCAAGCAGGAATACCGGCGCACGCACCGTCCCAAGTACGAATATCTGTCGAAACTTACGCTGCAACAGCTCAAAGAAACGCTCAAGCAATTGTACCATTCGGACCGCGTGCCCTAGTTTAGCCGGAATAACTGCCGAACTGCGCACGCTCCGAGACAATGCCCATCACGCAGACCGACGAAGATCTGATCGACGCCTACGTTCGAGGCGCCGGTGATCTCACCTCGCAGGAACGCGAGCGGGCCGAAGCGCTCATCGAGACCGACAGGGCGGCCTTCATTCTCTCTGAGTTCTTTCGCACGTTCTACGAGGAGCTCGAATCCGCGGAAGGCGACGTTCATCCACGGGTAGAAGCGTTCGTTCGCGAGCTCGCGCCGGTACCGCGGGTCGTCCCGCTGTGGGCGGCGCCCCGACTGCTCGCGCGCCTGCGGCGGACCGCTTCGGATGCCACGGCGCCGGTCGCGTTCGAAGAAGTAAAAGCGATCGTACTCCGCTCAGACGTCGAACACGTAGTCATCCAGGTGCTCCTCGACGCGGACGGCGGCGCGTACCGCGTACATGCCGTGGCGAGCGACGCCGTCGTAAGCGCGCATGCCCTTCTTTTCCTTCCGGAAGCGGACGCTCGCATCCCACTGGATGCCCACGGACGCGGGCGGCTGGAGCGGCCGGCCGGCTGGAGCCTCTGGACGACCAACTGGACACGAGATGCCGCCTTCTACCCGGTCCGGTTTCGCCGGGTCTTCAACGTCGAGGCGTTGCCGTCCGAGCCTGCCGAGCTCATCCCGGGCTTCCGCTTGCGGATTCACGGTCCCGGCGGCGACCGGTTCGTGGCCCGGCCCGCCGCAGGCCCGTCGACCGCTCGCTTCGTGGCTGTGGAATGGTCCGGGGGCGAACGCGTGATCGAGGCCCCGAGAGGAGAGGCCGTAATCACCCTTCAGGAATCGGTACGGGACCTCGCCGTCGCCGTGTACGGCTGAAGCGTCCCTCTCGCACAAAAAAAGCCCCCGCCCGGACGTGTTTCCGTCCCGGCGGGGGGCGCATGTTGGCCGCTTCGCAGCGCGGCCTATTTATTTCGTGCGGGCGCTCACATTCGGATCATCACCGTCGCTCCGCCGGCAAACGTGTCGAAATTCTGCAGCGCTGCAAGCAGCTGCACGTGGTTCAGCACGGTTACGCGGACGCCCCCCGTCGGGATGGCTCCGTCGTACTCGAGCAACAGATCGAGAACGGACAGCGGCGATGCCGAGACGCCTCCGAAGAACCCCGCGAACTGATGCCGCCGGGCCGGAATCATGTCGGATCCGTACCCGATATGGATTCCGACCGGTCCCGTGATCGCATGCGGAACGACGTGCTTACTCGCGACGAGGTAGAGCGCGTGAAACCGGCGGCTCGTCGCAGAAAACAGGTCGTGGAAGCCCACCAGGAGAGCAGGCCGGCCCTTCTTCTCCTCCAGGAGTCGCAAACGCACACTCATCATCCGGTCCCCGAGGTCCTGCCCGATGTCGGGCTCGCCAACGGGTCTCGTGAATCTCAGCGACACCTCCATGAATGGAAAGTAGGCCACTGAGACGAAATACGGCGTGTAGTGATACTTGCCCCTAACGAAGTCCGTGTACTTCCGATTGGCGAAACCGCCCCCCAGGAACACCGTGCCGTCCGGCTGTACGCCGGCCACCGGTATCGTGACGAGGCTGGTCGTCGACGTCAGCGACTGCGCCGCCGACGGCCCCGCACTTGAAAGCGTCCCCAGCATCAGGCACCAGACCAGTCCCGCCGCAACCTTCATTGGCCGCCTCCCTGATCGTGCGGAGGACGGTCGAACTGGGGAGGCTTGAAGCACCTGTCCACGCAGTTCTCGTGCTTTCTCGTATGAATCTCGATGCAGCGCGCCATGTTCTCCGGATCGTGCGCGAATTCGGTACGGCAATTCGTGATATGAAAGGCGAGCTTTTTGGCACACTTGCGGAGACACGCCCGGGGCAGGTGCCGCGGCCGGGTGCCGTCCGGAGCGACGTGGCTAAAACTGACGTCGCGATCCTCGAACGTGTCGTGTATAAACGCAGAAAAGAGCATCCGCTGCACGGGGGTCAGTACGTCGTCGGATCGAAGGGGCTCGCTTGGTTGCGGAAGCCGGCCGTCTCTGCTGGCCAGCGCCACGATGAGGGCGTTCATCGGCTCCTCCGGATCATTGACGGCGGCCCCCAACCTCTCTTCCAGCGAGCGAAGTACCGTTGCGAGGTCCGCCGTGACGGTATCACCCGACTGAAGCGCGGCTTCATAAACGTCCGCCGCCGTAAGGCCGGACGTCCCGGACCCTTGCAGACTCGCGGATTGCAATTCAGCGAGCACCTCGATGTCGTCTTCATCCAGCTCATAGGCTTCCAGCGGGTTTGCTTCGCCCGGTTCGCCCATGCGCGTTTTTTTGACGAGCGTCCTGATCGCCTTCGCGGCTTTCGCCTCCGAATTCGCCTTCGAGAGATCCGAGACGATCTTTACGATGGACACCTCCGCATCGTCTCCGACCCGGGAGAAGTCACATCCTCCGGCCCACATCCACACGGCGACGAGGCCGAGGCCGGTTAACAGGATTACGGTTATGCGTGCTTTCATGACTTACCTCGTGGTTGGATTAGATGAAGCGGTGTTGGCAGCGTGAGGCACGGGAGCAGCTGGATCACCGCCCGTCGTAGAGCTCACGCATTTGATTTTCGAGGAAGCGGGGAGGGAGCTCGTCCCAGAGCCTGTCGGCGCGGTTCGTCACGCGATAGTCCAGGCCCGTCTGTGGGAGTCCCTGATAGCGATATTCCCATGGGAACGCCCGCGGGGGCCGCACCCGCAGTCGCGCCGGCCGCCCGTACTTTCGGACGAACAGCGGCACGGAGAAGCGAACGCCTACGTTGTCGCCGTCGCTCGTCACCAGGCCGAAGAATCCGAGCGTGATCTCGCCGAAGGCGCGGTCGACGCCGAACCGGACGCCGACGTCCTCGAGGAGATAGCGCTCGAAGCGTGCATGAAGCGAGGTCGTATAGCGGGGCAGAAATCGTTCGACGCCTGCGCTGAACGTCAGGACGTCCGGCGACCCGTAGGTCCACGTCCCCTTTCTGAAGGATGCGTAGCCCGTATAGCCGGCCCTTGCCGACAGAAGCCAGCGTCCGCCGGCCAGGTACACGGCCGCCTCGGCATCCAGGCCGTACCGGTTCCGCGTGAAGTAGCCGGCCGTGAGCGAGACGAACGTGCTGCGGGGCAGCCGGAAGGTCTGGTTGATCGCCATCACGCCCGGCCGCACGAAATCGCCGTCCCTTTCGAGGTCGTTCTGGAGCGGAAGAATCACCGCCGCCGAGAGGCTCAATCCCTTCCGGAGCGCGATCGTCAGCTCGGGGGCGACGTTCATCTGCGTCTGAAACGCGTCCTGGCGATCGCCGAAGAATCCACTGAACTGCGGATGCAGCACCAGGTCGAATCGTCCGAACGACCCGTTACGGCGGGGCCGGTGCTTTATGGCGTTCCAGTTGGCGGCCACGTCGGTGGAGACGTCGAACGAGGGGACGCGCGTTGTCGTGGAGCGGGGAGCGTGGTCCCCGCTGCCGTGCGTTTCCGCCGTCGCGTGCCTCTCGGCGGCGGCATACATCGCGTCGCCGTCCTCCTCTCCGGCGTTCATCGATACGGCGAGGAGCGGCAGGCCGCGCCGCTGCGGCACGAGCGTCAGCCGGCTTCCGGGCGGGACGTGCGGTAGCGCGAGACGCGCCGCTTCGTCGAGCGCGCGCACCTCGTCGCGATAGCGCCTGTTTTCATAGGTAACCGTGACCCTTTCGTCGCCGATTATGGCCGAGACGTTCTCGAAGCCGTGCGCGGCGAGCGCCTGCTCCAGAAGGGCCGCGGGACTTGCGGGCTGGGCGAGGGCTTCGCAGGGCACGGCCAGGAGCAGGAGGATGCCGAGCCAAAGCCGTCGTACCATGGTCTTCTATCGCCGTTGGAACGTGCTTTCCGTGGGGGCTTCCAGCTGCTGCAAACCGGGCTAGGCTTTTTTCTTCGTCAGGCCTTCCACGAAGGTCACGACGCCGGCGTGGGGCTCATCCTGGGCGGCCACGAGCTCCTCGTAGAAATCGCGGTAGAACTCCGACAGGAGGCGAGCCGGACCGCTCCGCGCCAGCAGGTGCCTGACGTGGGCGCGGGCCTCCGCCGTCATCAGTTCGGGCGCCTGCTGGGTGAGCGCGATGAGCTCCTCGTCGAGCAGATCGGTCGGCGTGACGTTGACGCGTTTCGCCTCCGGCGTCTCCGACAGGTCGCGGATCGTCACGTCGAACAAGCGGCAGCGGATGCCGGCATTTCGGCACAGCGCCTGCGCCCGGTTTCGCCGGGCCTTGCCGATCGTCGCGCCGCAGATGAGCAGCTCCTCCGCTTCGAGGCGTTCGCAGATTTCGGAAAGCTCGTCCAGGCCGCCGAGCACCTCGACGCCCTGCAGGGACAACCCGTGTTTCAGCGGATCGTCGTCCAGGAAGCCCACCGGACACGCGTTCGCGCGCGGGTCCGTTCGTATCTCGCGCAGCGCGACCGACCCGGCGCGTCCGGCCCCGTACAGCAGCGTGCGCCGGCCCGACTCCTTGTTCGAGAGGATGTACTGGCGCAGCGCCCGGAAGCCCAGCCGAACGCCGGCGATGCCGCCCGTCACGATCACCGCGTCCACCACCAGGACCGCCGTCGAATACGCGCCGAACCCATAGACGGCGCCGAGCGCCGCGATCGCCACCGCCGACGCGCCGACGCCGGCCTTGACGAGCAGGATGATTTCGGGCGTGCCGGCGTAGCGCCAGATGCCGCGGTAGAGCCCGGCCGTGTAGAAAATCGGGATCTTCACGAGGAGCAGGATCGGCAGCGCCCGCACGATCATCTCCTTATGATAGGCCGTGAGCTCCGCCTCGAACCGGAGGTGATGGGCGAGCATGAACCCCGCCGTCACCACCATGATGTCGGCGCCGACGCCGAAGACGCCCTTCCAATCGCGGCCGAAGACGGACCGCAGCAGCACGCACAGCCGGGTCGACAGGGGCGGCGCGGCGGCGGCCGCTCCGTCTCCGCCGACGTCGTACACGTCGATGCTGCCCAGGTACGCGCCGAACACCGCCATGCCGATGACGACGAATGCGAGCAGGCCGAAGAGCGTCCCGGCGTCGGTCTCGTGCAGCATCACGGCGAGAAGGCCCAGCAGTCCGGAAACCGCGTAGAGCAGCAGCACCGTCCGCCGCTCCGGCAGGCCGAGCCGCACGAGCCGGTGCATCGTGTGATCGGTGCCCGAATCCGTGATCCAGCGGCTGTGCAGGAGGCGGTCGAGCGTCACCAGCGTCGTATCGAAGATGGGGACGGCCAGCACGACGATCGGGATGAGCGAGAGCATGAGCTGATCCGCCGCGCCGGCGCCCGCCTGCAGCTGCAGCGCCACGGCCGCCAGCATGAAGCCGAGGAAAAGGCTTCCTCCGTCCCCCATGAAGATGCGCGCCGGATGGAAATTGAACACCAGGAATCCGGCGGCGGACGTAGCGAGCACCGCCGCGAGGGCGGCCGTCTCCACGTCCCCCGAGCGCCAGGCAATGGCCATCATGACGTACGCCGCGATCGCCGTCACGCCGGCGGCCAGGCCGTCCATCCCGTCGATGAGGTTGACGGCGTTCGTGATGCCGATCACCCAGAGGATGGTGAGCGGCACGGCGAGCCATTCCGGCCACGCCCCGGCGAAGGCCACGCCCGCGAAGAGCGGCAGCGCCGCCGCGACGAGCTGCGGCACGAGCTTCGCCATCGCCGACACGTCGCGCCGGTCGTCGACGAGGCCCGTTACGAACATGATCGTCGCCCCGCACCAGATCCACCAGGGAACTTCGAGCCGCGTGATGACGAGCGCCGCCGCGGCGGCCGCGACGATCGCGATCCCGCCCATCAGCGCCGTCGGCCGCCGGTGCCACCGCCCGGGCCGCGGATAGTCGACCCAGTCCAGCTTGCGCGCGATCGAGATGACCAGCGGCGTCGCCGCCAGCATCAGCACGAACGCCGTCGCGCCGGCGGCGAGGGGGAGCATCTGGTCGGTGAGGAGGGTGTCCATCATGGGTGCGCGGAGGCGGCACGTGGGTGCCGCACGATCGCGGATTGGATGTGAATGTGAGCCTTCATTCGATGTGCTACATCGCCTGGTTGACGGCGGCCGGTGCGGGCCCGGTGCTTGCGGAGGGTACGCCGGGCAGCCGGAGCGCGTAGATCATTCCGGGATCATCAGTGCGTGGTAGCGCGCCACTTCGGTCGGGAGCAGAAGCCCGTTCGTCTGCCTCACGACGTAGTCGAGCGGCCGAAGCACGTGCTCCACGACCTCGAGAAACTCGCGCCGGATCCAGTGGACCTCGCACAAAATCACCGGCCGGTGCGCCGCGATGGTCTTCCGCATGCCCCACAACACGTCCACCTCCGACCCCTCCACGTCGATCCGGACGAACGTCGGCGGTCGCAAGGCCCCTCGCCGGACGAGGTCGTCGATCGCGTAAACTTTGACCCGGATCGACGGCGAGACGCCGTCACGCTCGGCATTCAGGGAACTGGCCGGCGTGAACTCAACGGAGTCCCCCGCCACGAGCAGCTCCTCCTCCGCCGT
>CAZART010000079.1:14856-25004 GCA_964487555.1 uncultured Rhodothermales bacterium | reverse complement strand
GTATCATTAACATGATCAGGCTCCCGGTACTCGCCGGGCACGGCCCAGGCCGTGCTGGACCACGCCCGCCCGGGAGCACGCCTAACTAGAGACGAACCGGCACCAGTTCTATCGGGATCGGGAGCGCCGGAAAACATATCATCCGTGTGCCGGCGCCTCCTTGACGAACGCCGAGGACGGCATCTTTCGTCTTACGAAGGAATTCTTCGATCGCAGCGCCGGAATTCTCGAGACCCGCAGCACTATCTGGATCTGGTTCGGTCTTGACGGAAGCGACACGGCAAATCCGTCAAATTGTCCTATCGCGCCGCATCCAATTTTGCGGACGCCTCGGCACGGGCCGCCTCCAGCACTTCGGAGATGCGTACGGGCTCTCCCCCCCGCCGCTTGCTTTCGTCGGCCGCGCTCATGAATGCGTAGATTTCGATCGTCTCTTCGGGCTGAATGGGAACGTCGCCCGTCTCGAAAAACTCCAGTATGGTCTGGACGAGCGGCTCGTATCCTTCGTAAGGCCCGACCTCTACGATGGCGTCGGCACTGAAAGCGGTGCCTCCATACCCGCGCTTGCTGCTGCGGATGCCGTAGGCAGTGCCGATGCGGCCGTCTTCCCAGGTACACGTCACGGCGTCGGCTCCATCGGTATGCGTGCGCACAACGGTCTCACAACCCGTTCCCATGACCGTGAACAGCGTCTCGACCACGTGGATTCCGTACCAGTATAGGTCCGGATGCGACGGTTCCAGGATCGCCGGGCCGTAGATGAACGCTCCGTTCACGCGTCCTATGCTCCCGTTTCGAACGGCCTGGGCGTTGGGCATGTACCGGAGCGACGAAGACGAGAAAAGGGGCACGCCCGCTTCGTCGGCAGCCTCGTAGATCGAGACGACGTCCGCAAGAGACGCTGCCGCCGGCTTGTCCAGAAAGAACGGCTTTCCGGCCTTGATCACGCGGAGTGCCTGCCTGAGATGAGGCTTGCCGTCGTTCGTTTCGAGGAGAATGAAATCGACGCGCGCGAGCAGTTCGTCAATCGAGTCAACCACTTCGACGCCCATCTCTTCGACCGCTTCGATATAGCCGGGTATACGTTCGTAGCTCGACTCGATCGTGCGGCTGCCGTACGCGTAGGCAGCGACCACCTCGTACCTCGCAGCCAGCCCCTCGGCATCGAGAGCATTGATCGACCTGGTAAAGGCGATGCTGTGGGACGTATCGAGCCCGATGATGCCGATCTTGACCGGCTCCGGCCCGTCAGTCGGCCCAAATCCCATGACGCCGGCGTTCGCATCGTTGGCAGGAGCGGCCAGGGCCGACAGAAGGAAAACAAGTGCGATTCGCGTCATTACAGTGCGGAAATGATGATTCTGACGTAGTTCACGATGAAGCCGATAATCGTCAGATAGCCGATCACGGCGATAACCTGCACCCAAGTCTTGCTGACTGATGGCCGAACACCTGGAGACCTTCCTGGAGCGCACGCGATCCTCCGACCGGCAGCTCCCGGCGTACGTGGAACGCGAACTTCGGGCCTACCTGGAATGCGGGATTCTACCCTTCGGCTTCCTGCGGGTTCGCTGTCAGGACTGCGGCCAGAGCCGTGTCGTGGCCTTTTCCTGCAAGAAGCGCGGCTTTTGCCCGAGCTGCACCGGACGCCGTATGGCCGACACCGCCGCTCGGCTGACCCACGAGGTACTGCCGGAAGTGCCGGTGCGTCAGTGGGTGCTCAGTCTGCCTTATGAGATCCGGTTCCGGCTGGCCTGGGATGGGGATCTCGTCAGCGCCGTGCTTCGGCGGAAGAGATGCGCGTCGGCAAGATCTCCGGCGCCGTCGGTACGTTTGCTCACCTGCCTCCCGACGTCAAACGCATCGCTTGCGGTACGCTCTGCGGCAGCCGGCGTTCTACTGTCACCGGCCGGCGGCATAGCGGGCGTGCAGCCGCTCCAATGGGATCGCGTCAGCCCTGCCATCGTGCACGATAAGTCGGTAGCGAAGTGTGATCGGCTCGCCTTTGGGAAGCAAGACCGGCTCCGCACCCGGCCATTTTGGGTTCTGCATGCTGTCCTCCCGGCGCAGGATCCAGGGCTGCGGGAAGCCGGGGTTGGAGGGATGCTGCAAAATTGCCACCCCGGAAGGCCGCCCGCCTCCAAACGTCGCCGAAAAATCCAGCCACGGGCCGGCGTCCACGTCTGTGACCAGCGGTTGAACCGGTCCGCCAGGGCCAACGAACTGGACGTCTTCGGGCAGCCGGATGCGCGCCGAGAAGCCGCCGTACCCCTTCTCATCTTCCGAGCCGCCGATCCGGACGCTGTCGACGAGCGCGCGCAGCTCAATGGTCACGTCAACTGCGCGGTGGTCGCCCGTGCCGGGAGACACGTGAATCGTCGTCGTTTCTTCGACGAACGGCTCCGGCTCGCCCCCGGCATCCAGATACCGAGGCGAGATCCATTGGATGCGTGCCTGCAGCCCCGATGACACGAGAGAGCGAAAGCTCGCGACTGACGAGCGTGGTGAGTAAATCGCTCCTTCGAGCAGATCTACCTCGCGCACGTTCCAGGAGATGTCATCTTGCGTCCAGCCGTCGCCGACGCTCCGTTCGCCCACATGCATCTGGTGCCAGGCCCAAAAGATGCCGTGCTGGTGCGGATGGTCCTCCGGAGCGTCCTCCGTCAGAATCTCGCCGTTGATACCATAGAGCGGGTGAATATAATGAGCCCGCGCGTGCTCGCGCTCCGGATCCGGAGGACGGTCGCGGTAGAGCAACACCGAATCGCGCCCCTCCATAAACAGATAGCCCTTACCCGTCTGAGTGACCGTGACGGACGGGATCGAGCGATTTTCCCGGGGAGAAGCTCCGGGCATGCAGCCGGCTGCCAACAGCAGAACGGCCAGACCCAACACCGGCAGGCCACGCCACCTTTTGTTGATGAGGAGCGCCGTCGCAGCATGGTTGATTGCAGTCATTGAGAAAACCCATGTTATGGCCGTGCAGGTCGCGGTCTGTCCGTATTGGCATTTGCGGCCAATTTACGCATCGGCTGGGGCACTGTTTTTCTCCTATTTTAAAAAGGCGCACACCGATCCAGGAGGATCTGGCCCGCACACGACTCAGAAGGTCGCGGTCGGCGATTCGGGCCTGGCGCGGGTGTGTAGCTACTATAGGAAGAATGGCTATCAGAAACGACTCGTGTTGAATATCTCCCGGCTGACAAGTCTCGCCGTACTTCGTCTGATCTGCGTGCAAATAGCGCGAGCACAGGAGGAGCCGTCGGACCGTCCGATGAATGTATTGTTCATCGCGGTGGACGACCTCCGGCCGGCGGGGGAGAGCTATGGCGTCCCGGAAATTCTCGCACGGAACATCGACCGGCTTGCAAGCGGAGGGACAGTGTTCACCCGCGCATACGTTCAACAGGCGTTTGCACCGACTCGAGGGATGGCCCCTTGAAATGGAAGATCTGCAGCGCCCCAGAACGTCCGATCGTGCCTGGAATTTCACCCGCTCCTCCTCTGACGGCTCCAAGCGCCAGACTTCGGATCCGTGCCTGGACCTTCGGGCCGTTCGCGGCTTGAAGTGTTATGGCGATTCGGTGAGTGATTTGATGAAGAGCACGAGCGACTGAACGTCGTCGGGTGCGAGGATCCCTCCGAAGGGGGGCATTTCCGCGTCAAATCCCTCCACCACCGCAGCGGCCGGCTCGATAATGGCCTCCCGCAGATAATCCTCGTCGGCGGTAACCCTCTCGCCGCTCTCCAGCGGTCGGTCCGAGCCGTAGAGGTGTTGAAAGGTCGGCCCCATCTTGCCGGCCAGGCTGCCGTCGATTGAGTGGCACGCCGCGCACCCCAATTCAACGTACAGATGCTGCCCCTTTTCCGCCGTCGGCTCGCCCTCCGTCTCCGGTCCGATCGCTACGGGCGGCTGCGCATGCTCAAGATCCGCCACCCAGGGCGCCGAACCCAGCCCGAATCGCTCGAGGTCGAGATCCCGAATGCTATTCACCGTCAGATAGACCGAATCCGAGAGGCTGTCACCATCTTCCGTCTCCAGCCTGAAGGTGACGGCCATCTGCATGACACGTCTCATGTCGGGTAGCACCAGGACCACGTTTCGGCCGTCGGCGGACCGGTGCACACCGGCCACATCGAACCGCTCCTCTCCTTCCGCTCCATCGAGGGCATAGTGACCGGATCCGTAGGCCTCCGTTCGCCGATAATTCCAGCGGCGCACGTCGAAATCGCTTCGCGCAGGCGGGCGCACCGGCTCGTCGAACCGCAGAAGGACGCCCTGACGACCCGCCAGGATGGCCTCGGGGAGGCCGTGCTGCCGCCCGGTGTATCGCATGCGAAGCATCCCGCCGACGCGCTGCGCCGACGCGCCCCAGACCTGAAATCCGACCGTGTACAGGAGGCCGTCGATCGGATGGATTGCAGCGTTCATGAGGGGATGCGTGGACGGATACGGAATGGGCGCCACCGCACCCTGAAGCGGAGTCGACGCGCTGTCCACATAGACCCGGAGCATTCCCGGCCTGCCGTAGGACAGGTTGATCATCTGACCGCTCAGAGGACCCAGCCGGTCTGTTAGCGCCCAGATCTGGCTCGTGGCCGACGGGTCAATTCGGTGCGGAATCCACGTGATGGGTGGAACAGGCTCGGGAAGTGGAGCCGGCCGGTGAGCCGTCGGGGGTACGCCGTAGTATCCACCTTTCTCGACAGGATAGATCGGCGTGGACGGCACGAAATTACCCTGCTGGTCCGACGCCGTGAGCGCACCCGTCCCGGGATGGATGCCGATGTAGGCGCCGCGAAAGCCGGAGGCATACACGTCGACGTCCCGGCCATCCGGCGAGACGCTCAGCACCGCGCCGTTGTGGACGGACCCTGCCATGAAGCCCGGCGCGAGAGGCTCCCGGCCGCGCGTCGGTCCGGCGTGCAGGGCGCCGCCGACCGACACGAAGAACCCGCCTTCCGGCCGCGCGACGACGCTGAAGGGCCATTCACGCGACAGAGTGGACTGGATGATGCCAGGCGAGAAGGCCTCGTAGAAATCCGCCTCGCCGTCCTCGTTGAGATCGTGCAGCCGGACGAGCCCTTCCCGGCCGTGCACGTACAGCCCCGCGTCATGAATGGCGAGCGAGAGCGGTTCGTACAGCCCGGACGCGAACCGTCGCCATTCGGCCGATGCTGTCTCGAGACCTCCCACGATCCACACGTCGCCCTCGAAGGTGACGACGGCCGCGCGGCCGTCCTCGAAGAAGGCGATGTCGGCCGGGCGAACGTTTCGTCGCCACGGATTCGGAATCGGCAGCTTTACGTCGTCATACACGAAGGCGGCTGTATCGGGCGCCGCTTCGAGGGTAGTCCGAACGGTTTGATTCCACCGAGCCGGCCCGCCTTTCAGGAACTCCTCTCTGATTTGTACGGGAACTCGAGCGAGCGCAGCTTCCGCCCGGTCTGCCTCACTTCGAGGTCCCGTCCATATCGCGACGCGCAGCCGTTGGGTATCCTGCGGCTCGATCCGGGACACGGCGAACCTCCCCTCCACCACCGCCAACGCGGCCGTCGCGGAGTCGCCGTCGAGCCGGACGATGGTCACGCTGTCCCCTTCGGCATGGGCGAAGATGATCTGCGAAGAATCGACCGATGCGACCGTAGCATTCGGCACCTCCGCTGCCGTGAGAAAGAGCGGCTGCCCGGCGCCCGAGAGCGTGAACGTCCGCTCCACGATCGGCCCGCCCGGGGCATCGACCTGTCCGGGCTGCTCGAAAACGCGAGCCCCTCCGACCTCATAGGTGAAGATGACCGCATTCCCGTCGACATAGTGGCCCAGATATCGTCCATGGGACTCGGAAACGGGTCCTTTTCCGGGATCTTCCGGATCAGGACCTGGCTCGCGGGGATCGACAAACGCCGGTGGGTGCGTCGACCACCCCGGGTACATGCCCGTACCGGCGATCGGGGAGCCGAGGACGCGCGGATTTCCGTTGTCCTTCCGGAGCTCGTGATAGGAGACCATGGCCATCGTGCTCAGCGAAAGGAACTCGCCGCTCCAGGCCATCGACATCCGAAGGAGGTCCGGATCGAAGGCGTAATACGTGGAGTCGCCGAGCCGGACCACCACAGCTCGGACGGCAAAATTGCCGGCCGGCACGAACGGCGCCAGCGTGTCGGCGTCGACGGCGGTGGTGATGAAGGGGAAATCAGGTTCGACAAAATCCGCGAAATCGTCCGATATGAAATCGTCGGATATGAGAGGCGCGAGATCGTCCTCGAGAGGCACGAAATCGTCCGATACGAGAGGCACGGATGGCCCCGTCTCCGGGAGGGGCCGCAGGCTCGCCGAGCCCTCAATCGGCGCTCGTTCGGACTCCGTGGTGGCTACGCCGGACCCGGAAATCCCGAAGAGCAGAAGGAGAATCACCACCGTGCAGGCCGCCGCAGAGGCGCTCGTTTTGATGAAATTACGGCGCGACGGTGAACCGCCGGCCCTGGATCGGATGGAAAACAACATCGACAAACTCATCTGACATGTCTATTTTGGTAATCCACCGTCCCAAGGTCGACAAATCGATGCAAACGATCGAGCCGCGTGGGCATTCTACATGGCCTCCCAGTGGGCGGGAGAGGACAATCCGCGAGATTTGAGCTATGAATGAGGATCACCCATCGACGTTTCACTGGGGACGACGGCGGTTTCTCAGCAAGACGGCGTCGGCGATCGCCGGATTGCCTCTGGCCGTCTCCACTGCCGCCGCTGCCGACCGCCTCTTCTCGATACGGCCTGTTCAGCCGGTGGCGCTGCCAGACAACGCAGCGCGAGATGCCGAAGGTCCGGGCCGTGGGGAAAACGGCGGCATCCACGTCTTCTCCAAGCATCTCCAGTTTCTCGATTACGACGAAATGGCCGAAACGGCCGCCGAGATCGGCTTTGACGGCGTCGACCTGAGCGTTCGGCCCGGCGGACACGTGCATCCGGAACGCGTCGAGGACGATTTGCCCCGGGCCGCGGAGGCCGTCGTGCGGGCGGGTCTGGTGCTGCCGATGATGGTCACGGCAATAACTGATCCGCTGGATCCGCATACGGAGCCGATCCTGCGTACCGCCTCGGCGCTCGGCATCCGCGAGTATCGGATGGGGTACCTGCGCTATGACGCGAAGGCCGGCATCGCCGAACGCCTCGATTCCTTCGTCGCTCCCCTTCGCGAGCTGGCCGCCATGAATGCCGAGATCGGGCTCCACGCCAATTATCAGAACCACGACGGCACGACCTTCGGCGCACCGGTATGGGACCTCTGGACGGTCCTCGACCGGCTCGACACGGAATGGATCGGCGCGCAGTACGACATCCGCCACGCCACGGTTGAAGGCGGCAAATCGTGGCCACTGGGACTCCGCCTGATGCGGCCGCACATCCGCACGCTGGTGATCAAAGACTTTCACTGGGATCGCCGCGACGACGGTTCCTGGTTTGTTCGAAACGTCCCTGTCGGTGACGGCATGGTCGATTTCGAATCCTTTTTCAGGCTGGTCGGCGAGCTGGAGATCGACGTGCCTTTGACCATGCATTTCGAATACGAGATGCCCGAAGAGGACCGCCACCTCAGTGCCGCCGAGCGCCGGCGGGAGACGATCCGGGTCATGCAACGCGAGTTGGAAATGCTCCGAGCGCTGATGAAGCACATTGGGTAGAAGCATGCTCCCGAGGTATGCTCACGAAACGCCTCGAGTCCCACGCTTGCAAGCCGCCCCGACATCTTGCGCGCAAAACACGCCGACACACGCTCTCGAACCGCTCCGGGACACACTTACGAACCAGCCGACACACGCTCTCGAACCAGCCCGACACACGCTCGCATACCGCCCATCCATACTCATTAGAACACCTACGCATCATGGCTCAGTCATCAAACCACATCGATCGGCGCGCGTTTGCTCAGCGGATGCTTGCCGGAATGGCCGGCCTGGGAATCGGCATTCCCGCGTACGGCCGCGGCCCGGAGCGCCCCGGACATCCAGGTGCGGGTGGGCAGCGCGTCCCCGGTATGCCGGCTCGCGAGACAGGCGGTGGCTCCATTCGCATCCAAAACGTCTCCTCCAATTTCGAACGCGAGCCGCTCGTCCGCCCCTTCGGCTTTAAGGGCGGTTATCTGACGGAAATTTGGCAGACGGCCGCAATGATGGAGAGCGACTCGGGCGTCCGTAGAATCGGCATCGGGACGCAGAGCGTGCTCTGGTCGGATGCCAAGGTCTTCGCCGGGCATTCCGAAAGCGGCGGCAATGGAATCATGTACAACCTCTCCGAGCGAGCCCTCCAGATGGTCAGGGGACGCTCGTTTACCACGCCGCTCAATCTGCTCGACGATATCTTAGAGGAGGTCCTCGACTACGGAAAGCGGATCACGGGCCATCCGAATCTGCGGACGACCTTCGCGCTCAACGCGCTCGTGGGCTTCGACAATGCCGCCTGGCTGCTCTATGCCGCCGAGAACGGCATCACGGATTTCGACACCATGATTCCGGAGGCGTACCGCGCAGGACTGTCCTGCCGGCACGATCGGGTCGCCTCCGTGCCGACGGTCGCGTATGAGATTCCGGTGTCGGAAATTGGCGCCGCGGCGGACGAGGGCTCTTTCGTCATCAAGCTCAAGTTCGGCCAACCGGGCACGCAGGAGGAGATGCTGGAGAAAGACATGGCTCGGTTGACGCAGATCCATGAGACCCTCAAAAATAAGCGTACCGAGCACACGGCCGACGGAAAGCTGGCCTATTATCTGGATATGAACGGGCGCTACGAGGCGAAGGATACGCTGCTTCGCCTGCTCGATCACGCGCGCGCCATCGGCGCGTTCGATCATATCATCGTGGTCGAAGAGCCCTTTCCCGAACACGCCCACATCGACGTCGGTGACATCGACGTTCTCATCGCCGCCGACGAGAGCGCGCATACCGACGAGGACGTGCTCGAGCGCATCGAGATGGGCTACGGAGCCATCGCGCTGAAGGCGATCGCCAAGACGCTCAGTATGACCATGAAAATGGCCCAGGTAGCCTACGAGCACGACGTCCCCTGCTTCTGCGCCGACCTGACTGTCAACCCCATTCTCGTCGAGTGGAACAAGATGGTCGCCGCGCGGCTCGCGCCCATTCCCGGATTCGAGGTGGGCCTCCTGGAGACGAACGGGCACCAGAACTACGCGAATTGGCGCACGATGGAGACCTACCATCCCTGCCCGAACGCCTCCTGGCGCGAGGTGCGGAGCGGCGCCTTCCATCTCGGTGAGAACTTCTACGAAACGGACGGCTGCATCTTCGAGCCGTCGGCGCATTACGAGGATATGTTTGCCCCGGACGTACGGCCCTGACGATATCCGTCAGCTTTTCATAGACGTCGCGGGGCTCGCCCGTGCCCGGAAATCGGCCGAAGCGGGTGCCACCGGTACCAAGTGCCCACGAGGGAACGGCTACCTCAAAGGTCGCGACCTCATCCAGGATGGGGTCCAGCTCGCGCGTCGGCCGGGTCGTCGGACTTCTTGCCATCATCATCGGCGCGATACTCGCTCCGCAACTCGCGATGCTCGATCAGGTGTTCCAATACATCCAGAAATACTCGGGCTTCATCAGCCCTGGCGTTCTGGCCATTTTCGTGATGGGACTCTTCTGGAGAAAGACGACACCGAATGCGGCGCTCGTCTCGGCCATTCTCAGCATTCCGCTGTCCGCGGGAATGGCCGTGATGGCTCCGTCGGTGCCGTTCCTCAACCGGATGGGCTACGTGTTCCTGATCTCCGTCATCCTGATCGTCATCATCTCGTATCGAGAAGGCAAAGGTCGCCCGCATCCGAATGCGATCGTGCTGACCGGCGAAAAGATGACGCACGACCCGGTGTTTACGGTGGCGGCGTTCGGCATCCTGGGAATTACCGCCGCTCTGTATGCTATATTCTCTGGTAGCACGAAGGAGACGCGCGTGCTGCACCGCCTGCCGTCACCGGTCTGAGCATGAGAACGCACCGCATCACACCACCATTCACCGAAAAGCAGTTAGGTATGGCCGACGATCTTTCTCCGCGGTTCGTTAGAATCGATCTTTCATCCATCCTTCTTTCACGGTTCCTGAGAATCATTCTTTCATCCATCCTGCTCATACTTTTCGC
>CAZART010000079.1:0-14756 GCA_964487555.1 uncultured Rhodothermales bacterium | reverse complement strand
TTCTTTCACGGTTCCTGAGAATCATTCTTTCATCCATCCTGCTCATACTTTTCGCAATGCCGTCTGCGGCCCAGGATCTCGACCTCCTCATCAAGAACGGCCACGTCATCGATCCAAAGAACGGCATCGACGAGGTGATGGATGTCGGGGTCGCGGAGGGGAAGATCGCCGTCGTCGCTCGCGACGTCGACGCGGCGCGGGCCACGACCCTTGTTGATGCAGCCGGATTGTACGTCACGCCGGGGCTCATCGATATGCACGTGCACGTCTTCCACGGCACGGAAGAGGATGCGTACATCAGCAACAGCTACACGAGCGTCCCGCCCGATGCCTTCACGTTTCGGTCGGGGGTGACGACCTCCGTCGATGTGGGCAGCGCAGGCTGGCGAAACATCCGCGACTTTATCGAGCAGACCGTCAACCATTCCGACACACGGGTTCTCGCGTTTTTGAATATCGTCGGCGCGGGCATGAAAGGCGGCGTCACCGAGCAGAATCTCGCCGATATGGACCCGAAGCTGACCGCCATGACCGCGCACAAATACCAAGACGTCGTCGTCGGCGTCAAGCTGGCCCATTACGATGGGCACGACTGGCAGGCGACGGATCGCGCCGTGGAGGCGGGCCGGCAGGCGAGTGTGCCCGTTATGATCGACTTCGGAAGCGCCGACCCGCCGCTCTCTATTGAAGAGCTCTTTTTCGACCACCTGCGACCCGGCGACATCTTCACGCACGCATACGCCAACTTGAACGGCCGCGAGTCCGTGGTGGACGCGGACGGCAGCTTTCGCACGTTCGTGCTCGATGCGCAGGAGCGCGGCATCGTCTTCGACGTCGGCCACGGCGGCGGCAGCTTTTTCTATTCGGCCGCCGTTCCCGGGACCAAGGCCGGCTTCTGGCCCAACACGATCAGCACCGATCTCCATACCGGAAGCATGAACGCCGGTATGAAGGATCTGACGAACGTCATGTCGAAATTCCTTGCGCTCGGAATGCCGCTCGCCGACGTCATCCGAGCCACGACGTGGACGCCGGCCGAGGTAATTCGGCGCATGGAGCTCGGACATCTGGACGTCGGCGCCGAGGCCGACGTGGCAGTCCTTCGCCTGCGGGAAGGGGACTTCGGCTTCGTGGACGTGCGCGGCTTTCGGATGGACGGCACCCGGAAGCTAGAAGCCGAGCTGACGGTCCGCGCCGGCGACGTCGTCTGGGACCTAAACGGCATCTCGCGGCCGGAATTTGTTGATTGAGGATGTCCCATGAATCGGTCATTCCCCCAAGTTCGCGGCGCACTTCTGACGGCATCCATCGCCGCCTCCTTTGCCGCGGCGACTCCCGCGCACGCGCAGCGGCTCGATCGAACGGAGTACCTCGAAGCCGTCGGCCTCGCCGCCGAAGCCGACACTAATCGACGTTACCTTCTCGAAGGGCCGGCCATGCGTGCCCACGACTGGCCAGCGTCGCGCCAGGAAGAGACGGCCGTCACGGCCGGTCCGGAGACCTTGCCTCGCAATCACTAACTCATCGAGAGATCCAATGGACAACCACGCAAACAACAGACGCTCTTTTGTCAAAAAGGCCGGCGCCTATCTGGCGTCCTTCGGTTTCGGAGCCGCAGCCGTCGCATCGCCGCGATCCGCACGCGCGGCCGGCGCCTCGTCTTCACCACGTCCGGCTGCCGCATCGACGCTCGCCGCGTCTACGCGCACGAGCGGTGCCGCGACCGTCGTAATGAGCGACGACGAGCCGCTCTTCTCGAGCCACGTCGTCCACGGCGGCCTGGTCTACGTCGCAGGCAAGGGCGCCCACTTCGAGGGCGACATTGTGGCGCACACCGACCACGTGCTCAACGAGCTGCAGAAGGAGCTCGAAAAAGCCGGCTCGTCGATGGAGAAGGTCTTGAAGGTCAACGTCTACCTCCACGACATCCACGACTACCATGCGATGAACGACGTTTACCGCGGCCGCTTCGGCGAGAACCCGCCCGTGCGCACGACGGTCGCCACCTTCGGCGGCGTACCAGGCGATTCCCTCGTCGAAATCGACTGTATCGCAGCGCTATGACGAGTTGACGAGCGGACGGGTTGATGAGTTGACGCGTGTACGTCCCAACGTCCATCGCCCAAATCAACCCACTACCCACACCCTCCCCCATGCTTTCCCGCCGAACCGCTCTTCGCAGAATTGCTAGCTTGCCGCTGATTGGCGGTGTATTCGGTGGCCTCGCCGGGGCGACCACCGGCACCGCCGGTGCATCCGGTACTCTCGCCGGCGTTCCCGCCGCCGGAAGCGCCGCACGTGTCGCCGCCGAGGCGCCGTTTCGAGACTATTTCCAGGAGCTCGGACTTCGCAGCTTCATCAACGCAGCCGGCACGTACACCTCACTTACGGGATCGCTGATGCCCAAAGAAGTCGTCGACGCCATCGAATACGCGCGTCGACCCTACGTGGTGCTCGACGAGATCCAGGACCGCGTCGGCGAGCGCATCGCCGAGCTGCTAGGGTGCGAGGCGGCGACCGTAACGTCCGGCGCATTCAGCGGGATGACGCTCGGCATGGCCGGGGTCATGTGCGGCTCGACCAGCTTCACCCGGCACTGGGACGAGGTTGCGAAGGCGCCGTATCTCTGGAATCCGGATTCGACGACTTTCATCTCCTATGACGATCCGGAATCGCTTCAGCACAAATCGGAATTCGTGCGCGCAAGGGGGCTCGGCGGTATCATGTACTGGGAGCACAGCCACGATCCGAAGGAAGTCCTCCTCGACGCAATCTACACAAACCTCCATCGCTCGGAACGAGCTACCTGCCCGGCCTTCTTCGCGCCATCATCTTTGCCGTGGCGATCGTGTGGATGGCGGCCTGGCTGCGCCGGCGCGGCTACATCCTGAAGCTTTGACCCTCAACGCACCATGGAAATGAATACGACTCGGCGCGCTTTCCTTCAGACGGTTGCCATGGCCCCTCTGGGTTATCGTCTCCTGACCCCGCGCGCGCCGATGAGGATGCTGGATCTGTATGTGGGTACCTATACGGACGGCGAAAGCAAGGGCATCTATCGCTGCCGGATGAATGCCGACTCCGGTGCCGTCGAGATCGTCGACGTGACGGAGGGCATCGCAAATCCATCGTACCTGGCCGTCGATCCTTCCGGCAAGTATCTCTATTCCGTCAGCGAAACGACCGATTTCGCCGATACGGAGGCCGGCGGCGTCTACGCCTACGCAGTGGATCCCTCGACGAAGTCGCTGCGGAAGCTCAACGCGCAGCCTTCACATGGTGGGGCGCCGTGCTACGTCTCCGTGACGGCCGACGGCGGGCACGTCCTCGTCGCCAATTACGTCGGTGGTAACGTGGCGATCTATCCCATCCTGCACGATGGCCGGCTTGGCGCAGCCGCCGACGTGGAGCAGCACGCCGGCTCCGGCGCCAATGGGCGCAGGCAGAAGGGGCCGCACGCGCACTGCATCCTCCCCCACGATGGCTTCGCGTTCGCCGTCGACCTCGGCATCGACAAGGTCATCATGTATCGGGTGGATGGAGGCGAGCTCGTGCCCCACAGCGAAGCGTCCGTCGCGCCCGGCGCAGGACCGCGCCACATCGCCTTCCATCCGAATGGTCACCACGCCTACGTCATCAATGAGCTCGATTCCACGCTAACATCCTTCGCGTATGCGGACGGCGAACTCTCGAAGGCGCAGACGATCAGGACGCTGCCTGAGGATTTCGAGGGCGAATCCTACTGCGCCGATGTCCATGTCTCAGCCGACGGCCGATTCGTCTACGGCTCCAACCGCGGCCACGACAGCATCGTCGTTTTCTCGATCCACCCGGAAACCGGCGCACTCTCGGCCGTGCAGCACGTGTCGACGGGCGGATCCTGGCCCCGCAACTTCGCCCTCGACCCGTCAGGCCGCTTCCTGCTCGTCGCTAATCAGCGCACCGACGACATTGTCATCTTCGCCGTCGACGCATCCACCGGCCGTCTCACGCCGACCGGGCAGGTGCTGGATCTCCCCTCCCCCGTCTGCCTCCGCTTTCTCTGAAGCGTCCGGGATCACGATCGCGCGGGCGTTCCGGCCGTGGTACAGCCCCGGCGTTACGCACGATCGCGACACCATCGCCTATCGCGTTCGACAAGCGGAACGACGGCATCCACCCTCGGCAAACCTGATCCGGTCTCTGAAGGAATGGCCGTAGGAATCTGTCATGAGCCTCTTAGGCCAACGCATGATCGAGGATCTCACGATCCGCAACCATTCACCTCAGACGATCAAGACGTACGTCGACCGGGTCGGCAAATTCGCTCAGCACTTCGGCACCTCGCCGGATCAGTTAGGACCGGAAGAGATCCGAGCACACGCGGCCACCTCCTCCTCGTCGGCCTACTGCCCCCAGCGGAGATGCCGGTTCGCTCACGCGCCGGATCCGACGCGCCCATCGGCACCCGCGCCTATGCGTAAACCCACCCCGCATTCCCAGACCCTGTCTCCACTCTGGCTCCATCGCCCCGATCACGAGTCCTGCCCTGCATGCCTTCACGTCGGAGCGCGTCATCCGTGTCCCCATTGAAATCTGGGACGTAGGCTCCGTCGGCCTTTGCGGCGAAAACGATGTGAGCGACGACATCCAGATGATCCCCGTACTCTTTTCGAACGCGGAAACCGAATGCGACTTCGGCTATTCCGAGGGTGAGATCCGTTCGGACTCGGCTGGGGGACGTCCGACCGAATCTACGCGTATTACCCGGTGACGTCGAATGTCGACTGGCAATCCGCGGTGCAGTCGGACGTCGACGGTCATCCGGATCAGTGTTTCGAGGGTGACGATCATCTCCTCGATCTGCTCGATTGGGAACGCGGCCGTCCGATTCACCGGGTCACGTTCCACGGCGACCCGGCAGTCGCGGACTCGCCCGGCGAAGGAACGGTGATTCGATTCTACACGTCCCCCGAACCAACGATTCCTCCAAGTCTCGGTTCTCCGTGGAGCGGCACTGGTCCTCTCGAGCAGCCGCTGACCCTCTACTGGGACGCACAGACCGGGCCGGCCGTCCGGTATGCGGTACAGCTCTCGCGCACACCGACCTTCGATGACCCTGTGATGTCGGATACAACGACCGAGCAGTCTTTCATCATCTCCGGTCTCGAAGAAGGTGCGACGTATCACTGGCGCGGGCGGCTCGCGCATCGGGAAGGACCATGGTCGGACGGATGGTCCTTCACCGCCGGCGAGGTAACGAACGTCGCCCTGGAAACGCCCGCCGAGCTTCCAAGAGAACTCACCCTCCGGCAGAATTATCCCAACCCGTTCAACCCTTCGACAACCATCCGAGTCGGGCTTCCCGACGCACAGCCGGTGACGCTCGTCGTGTACGACCTCCTTGGACGACGCATCGCCAACCTCGTTGACGAGACGATGCCGGCGGGCTGGCATGAAGTGACCTGGAACGCCTCGCACTACGCGAGCGGCATCTACATGTACACGGTCAAGGCGGATTAACAGCGTCGCTCTAAGACGATGGTATTGCTGCGCTAGCCAATTTGCCGGAAGAACTACGCTCGAACAATCCTTGGTCGTATGATCGAAATTTTCGAGTACGCGACGTCGGACCACCACAACCTCGAGGGAGATTGATCGTTTCTGCCGAGCACCAAGCTTCTGGATCGCTTGCCGATATTATGGGCTCTTGGAATAAAGAGCTTATGCTCCCTGTCTTTCCGTCGTGGAGCAATTAACAAGGGGCGTAGCATGAATTGTTACGATCCAATCCAGACTGTATTGCGCCAACGGCAGAAGGCTGCATTTGAAATCCATACGATGGTATGTTGCAAATCACGTACTGTTGCGGAATCACCGATTGAATTGATGATGACCGGATCACAAAAAGCTGCAATGAAGATCGTCGTCTGTATTTCGCTCGCTTTTATAGTTTCAGCATGCAATGGCCGGAGCATTACAGAGTGGATTGATTATCAGACCGATGGCGAGGTCGACTTTGCAACAGACAGTGACAGATACGCCGCCGGCGAGCAGGTTGCGATTCGATTGACAAATAATACCGAGACGAGTCTCGGCTATAATATTTGTTTCGCGTTTCTTAAGCTTGAAGCGTATGTGGACGGCGAATGGAGCACGATCAACGCCGGGCTCGGTCCCGACGATATTACGGCGTGCACGGCGGAACTGCGTAGCCTCCGGCCGGGAGAGTCCGCCGAGAGTGTTGCTCATCTTCCCATCGACCTTTCCTCGGGCACGTACAGGCTGACCCATGATGTAGAAGTCAACGGCAGCCGTCGTACTGTTGCGACCAATCCGTTTGAAGTATCGCCGCGATAGTTCGATGTCCACGCGCCGTCGTGTCGGATTGCTGCGACTCTTGCGCTGGTAAGATCCTGCGGCCTACTGCCGAGCCATTCAACAGACAGTTCAGCGCCGCTACTCTGCCAGAGACATTGCGCGTCGAGGTCCTCGCCGACCGCGGCGGGCACCGGCTCATCATCTGGTATATGAATCGTGCGGATGCATCCTTAGCAGCCATTATGCCAGCTCTGCTGCTTCTTTCAGACTGCGTACGCTTTTTTCGTTTTCTCCAGTCACAGCCAGATTAATTCCAAAGAACCGTAGACCAAAATGTCGGGCCATGTCGGCATCGGACCGAGCGTCGCCGACGAAGATGCTCTCGCTCAGGTGGATGTCCGGGTAGTCTCTCACAACGTCCTCGACCATAGATGGACTGGGCTTCAGGCGGTTGGCTGGATCGCTTCGCTTATCCGAACAGTATCGGATGGTGAGCACTTTCACGCCATGCTCTCGGAATGTGCGAATCATTTCTCCCGAAAAGCGCTCGTAATCTTCCTGCGTGATGTACCCTTCACCAATTATGTACTGATTCGTAATGATGACGATCGTGTATCCTTTCTTCATCAGCAATTGAAGCGCATCCAGTGATCCCTCCAAAAATTCTGGAGATTCTACGGTGCACCAGATTTCGTCCGGATAGTCCCTGACGATTGTACCGTCACGGTCTAGAAATGCGGCCTTTATTCAGCACAACTCTTGTTCCGATCTGGATAGGATTCTGCAGGTCCAGGAACCCCTGATTCGTGGCACTGCTGTGTCCAATACTCGCATGCTCGCTTTTCGAGCTCTCATCTCCATGCGCCGGAGCGCCCATTCTCCCGCATGTTCCCTGACCCGGCGTCCTTCGTCGGAAACCGAGGATACGACCCTTCCGGTCAGCCCCGCTTATCAGCGCTGACGGCGAAGGCGATCCCACCCACCACGCCAATGGCGAGTATCTGCATCACAAGAACACCGACGGCGATTTCTCCGTCCATGTAGGCATAGCTTGTATCATGAAGCTCGCTGGCGTAGGACCTGACAGAGGAGACCGGCTGTCGGTATGCAGGAGCCCATTTGATTTCGTCCGCCGGCTCGATCCGCCACGGAACGAAGAAAAGGATCATCACAATCAGGGCCATCACGGCGACGCCGAGTACCGTCCGCTGTCTGTCATTCATGGGGTAAGATGGAGTAGTTGAAGGCGCCAGCAATGTCCGGACAGCGCGCCCATCCGCTAAATGTAGCCGAATTGGCGACTCTTCGTAGCCGTCGACTAAGGCTCTCCGCACGCGCTCTGCAGCAACTGTGTCCCCCTCGACCAGATAGATCCCGCGCGTATCCAGGCCGCTTCCGCTGCGAATCATACGGACACCGCTGAACCCGGGGCGGTTCGTTGGAATAGAAGATCGTGCTTCCGAGCACACGAGGCACGGTAATCACAGCGCCACCGTGCAGGCGATTGTTACGTGGCGCACGTGTCTATCAAAAGTTCAGCGCGATGCCCCCCGGTCCAATATCCGTGGTGAAAAAAATCACCAGGATCACAGCATCAATGGCGCCGCCGAAGACGAACGCGGGCCATATGCTGAATTTCTTCCTCCGTCGCTCTATCCGCTCGACTTCTACAATCGGGACGAGAACGGTCCGGCCTTGCGCATTGAGCTCGATTACCTGTTCATTGGAGACTTGACGGATGGAAATATAGTCTCCGGTCACACCTGCACCGTCCGCGAGACGAATTCGCACGGCGGCGCCGTGATCGAGCTCTTTCAGCTGATCCGGATTTATGCGCGCCTGACGTCTGGCTCTGGTCTCATCCAGGGCCGTTAGGCCTCCAAGAGAGAGGCTGCATCCGGCCACGCTTGCGACACATAGAACGATCAAGCCGACATGTACGATGGCTTTCATGTTAGATCAAACATTCATCAGAACACAAAGGCTGAGACGCCGAAGGCCAGTCCGTACGTGTTCCTATCGAAATCTTCAGAGTTCTGCCCCTGATAGAATAACTCTCCCGTTATCCCCACGCTCCGACTCAGCATTAACAGGATGCCGCCAGAGCCTCTGTAGGCTGTCGCGGAGGTGCTCTGGTCCGTAAAGTCGTTTTCAAAGCTGGTTCGCAGCACAGTCAAGCTAGCCGAGACGAAGGGGTGCACGGTTCGTTCTCCCCGACCGAAGTAATAGGCCACGCTGGGCCCGGCTCCAATACTCGTCGACGAATTGTTGTCCCGCGATGTATGCGCCACGACGACTTCTCCACCAAGGGTTAATCCAGGGATAACGAAGTACTGTGCCGTCGGTCTAATGATGAGTTGCGTAGTCCTGTCATCGTCACCGTTGGATGCCGATCCGGAACTCGTAAAGGCCGCGTCACCGGCGATGTTGATGCTTCCGCGGTCTAGCGCGGAGGTCTGAGCATGGAGTACCGCGACGGGCACGAACAGGAAAACCGAGACGGCGATGAGGATGTTGGTCATTTTCATGGCAGTGATGTATTAGGATGGATTTGATGCAAGGTTGAAGGTGTATCAGCGATGCTCAGCGGTGCGGCGTCGGCCGCACACATTGCGCCCATGAGAATCACGTCGACCTGCCTTCCTATTGCGGTAATACGGGTCGAGCAGATCGATGTCGCGACTCCCCTCGGCGACGGTACGCGACCAAAAGTACGTGCCGTCATAGCGAAGCCCCGCCGTGAATCCTTCGCTGGTATCCGGAAGGCGACCAACAAGCGTGTGGCCGGAATAATCTAATCGAATCGCGCGGATGAGGACGCCTCTCCCATTGTGCCGGTACGTACGCCACCACTGGGCCTTTCCGTCACGTGTCATCTCCGTGGCAAAGGCGGCGATCGAGCCCGTGGCATACTCCACCCAGCCGGCCGCAACCGCGCCGACGGGGCTCAGGGCTGCGCCGACAGATCGACCCCTACGCATAGACAGAGAAAATGGGCGGCCTTGAAGGCATACCTACATCCCATGATCGAATGAGTCCCCAGAAGTGGTTTCGTCTTGCTCGACCCAGAACCTCTCGGACGTCTTAAGACCCGTGGGAAGTTTTGCGTAAATCACGCCACTTACTAGCTCCGGCGGATTCCAGTGTTGAATTGCGATTCGTGCGTCTGAAAGGACGTTCCCGACGCCTCCGCCTTCGGGTCCGAACCAAACATCCTCAAGACGGGGCAGTTCGTCGGTCCACGCGCTGACCGTTATGACAAAGACCCTGTTCCCGTATCTCCTGTCTCCGTCCCCATTCGCCCCACGCAGCGTCAATTGTTCGCCTTCGACCTCGATCGAAAACATCATTCCAACGTCGCCTTCCGCAAACGCGGGGCCGTCATACCGTGAAACGGAGTATTCCTCCTCGTCGCCGAAGAGTCCACATCCAGAGAGGATTAGACTTACTATTATCAGCCCGGAAAATAAGAACAGTCTGATTGCGCTGTACGGCATCGGATTATCCTCCTGTATTGTGCAAGGAAACTAGGGAGAACGAAACCGTATCCGTATGCCGATATGCAGTTCTGATTTGCTTATTACGCGTATTGAGGGGCTTGCCTCTCAATTCTATACACCCGTGATCGACGCGGCAACTAATCGCTTGACAAAATGACGGGGATCGCGTCGTTAATCGAGTTTGGCGGCCGCAGGTGGATGTAGGTCCAGCCGGCCTCATGGACCTGCCCATCCATCTTCCTCTTGATCCGAGTCATAGCCGGTGATTCTCGTCCCGGAGCCCCTCGGCGCGTCAACGGTCATGTCTGTCGACCACTCCCCGTCTCGATACAACAGCATCATCCTTCGCGAAGTCGCAACCGCTAAAGAAGAAACAGAACGCAAGGAGCGTCAATACTGCGAACAAACGCGGAATGGAAGGAGAGACAACAGACATGGCCGACCTACCGATTGATGGGGGCAATTGTGTAGCACTTTGGCAAATCGTATAAGTCGGGAATAGGAGCGGCGTGTTATGTGGAGGAGAATGGGCACGACGTATTACAAGTAATCTCGACTAAAAAAGATTCGCAAAGCCAAATGAACATTTTCCAGTCGGGCTGAGGCACCAGTACGCCTATGGTGCTGAAAGACGCTCCATCCGGCATTCCTGGACTCGGGCACGTCAGGATGCTATCTATTCCGCACGACGGTCGTGCGTCGAATCGGTGTGCCGTCCAGTGTGAGTTCGCACCAGTAGATTTCGTTTGCGAGCGAAGGCGGGAATAGCAGGGGTCATACGATCTGCCTGTCCAAGCGCGCAGGGGGGCGATACTTTGTTTTACCCGTCACACGCTCTGTGAATCAGGCCTCCAGCGAACGAGTCATGCCCAACGTGTCGAGGATCGGCGTTCAGACGACTCTTCTCTTCTGTTTCACGATTTCGACAACAGTGTTTGCGCAACCGGCGCTTCTTTGGGAACGGACGATCGACGCATGCGAGAAGGGGGTCGCGATTGCACAGATCGGGTCTGGCTGGATTATAGCCGGCAATCGGCTCGATGCGCAGGCGACAGGTGACGCCGCCTGCATCGTCGGAGTGTCAGAGAACGGCGGGGTGCTCTGGACAACGGAGCTCGCCCCGCCGGATCCGTACGAGACAATTACGGTGACCTCGGTGACTATCTCCCCGGTCGGCGTCGTCGCAGCTGGATGGGTCGGCTACATCCGAGATTCGCTGAAAGGCGGTCTGGCGGCGGGATTTGCCGCGGAAGTGACCAGTAACGGCACTCCGCACTGGTTGCAAACCTATCCACATGAGGGACGGGACGCCTACATCCGTTCCATCCGGTATGCATTCGGCGGATATGTCGTCGCCGGGCACCTTGATGACCGACAGTCGGGCGAAAGCGACGGACTCCTCGCACAGATCGAGTATGACGGAAAAGAGTCGTGGAGGCAGGTTGTCGCGAAAGAGGGTTACGCCGTCCTACTTGAGGACATCTCTGTGCGCGGGGGTCACGACGTACTCGCGGTCGGAACGCAGCGGGAGCGGGGTATCGAGGCATCTGCCGGTGTCATGATGGTGCGCGTACATTGGGGCGGAGACATCGAGACTTTGTATGAGCCGGCGACCCTCGACTCTAACCACGGTCCGGTGTCGGTTGCGCATCGAGGGGACGACCGGGCCTTCGTAGTGGTCAACAACGATGAGGACGACGCTTCGACAGAGACGGCCGTGCACATCTACGGGGTTAACACTGAAAATGAGGAGCCGGAGTGGAAGGCGGCCTATTCCGACGTGAATGCCCACGAAACGATTGCGCTAACAGCTACGGCCGCTCCAAACTACGGACTCTACGTGGCGGGCCTCCGACGCTCCGGTTCTCTGCACGGTCTGGATGCCGTTCTCGCGCGATTCGATGCATCGGGCGCGCTCGTTTGGGACCACGTACACGGCGAACCGACGGTGCGAGAACGGTTTGATGATGTGGTGGGCGCCGCTGATGGTACCATCGCCGCTGTTGGAACGCGCGACGCGTGCGCGACGCTGTCATGCCGTGCCATGTACGTGGCCGTCTTCAAGGAGGACGTGAACGCGGACACCTACTTCCCCCTCGCCGTCGGCAACACGTAGAAATACACGGCGCACGTACTCCGACCTACACGGGAGATCGATACGCTGTTCTTTGAACCGTACATCGTCGAAGCCACGGCAACCGTCGACGATACGCTGTACTACTTGGCACCATATCCGATTGGGACGAGCGACACGCTTCGCGCAGACAGCCGCGGCCGCATATTTGGCCGACGAAGCGGCCGCGATTTCATCTTGTTCGATTTTACGCTGCTCGATGGAGCGACGTACTTCGTCGGGGCGTCGCCGGCGAGGGCCTCATGGACGGATCCATTCTATTACTACACGTGGTTTTATCCCGTTACCGTATGGCGGGGCCGCATCGAAGAGGTGCCCGCCGGGATTTTCGAGGACGTGGTCCGGCTCGAATTCAATACCCCGCAAGCGCTAGACGATGCGGCTTCGTACTCATTTGCTCCGGGAATCGGATTGATCTCTGCATCCGGAGTCTGGATCAGGAATCGCCTTCTTTACGAAGCCACCGTCAACGGCGAGGTGATCACCTCGCACGTCGACATGAATCCCTGGCAGGGGCTTCACGTCGCCGCGTATCCGAATCCGGCATCGAGCGGCGTGTTGATCGAGATCGAGCTCCCTTCTGTGGCGTACGACCTTTCCGTTCATCTAATGGACGTCCTTGGCAGGCGCATGGCCACACTATGGTCAGGCCGATGCGATTTCCGGTGCACCGCTTCGTGGAATGCCCAGGGCGTGAGTTCCGGTGTATACTTTATTCGTCTAGAGTCGCCGGCGGGCGTCCGTTCGGTGCCGATAGTCGTCAATAAATGATTGGCGGCGTAGCCCTCCTGAAGAGGAGAGCTTTCGCATTCGGCTACGTTCTCGCCAACATAGCCGGCCTTGTCACACTGCCAGCTATTAGAGCTGAACCGGCGACGTCGATTTCATCTTCTGTCGGGCGGAGGAGACGCGAGCTCGAATCCAGACCGCTTCGCCCGCTCCTCGTCCTCAGCCGCCACCTGCACGTAATGGTGAGCTGAGTACGAGCTGCAAGAACAGGCGCGGCACACGGCCCGCGCGCGTTCAACGTGGTCGTAGACGCGCACGCCCGTGGCACGCAACTCATTCGCTACGTCCGGCGGGTTGAACGCGATGTGCGGCCCGCACTGTCGCCCGCCTGCGATCTCCGTAATCATCCAGACCGTCCTCGGCGGTCCGGCATCGTAGCTGTCCAGCGGGTAGTAGTGACTTCCACATCCGGCCACGAAAACGGCAAGGATGACGAGGCCTTTCATAACGCGACCAGCATCCTCAAAGCTTCACCTGGAATCACTCCTGGAGCAGACGGAAGAGCCCCGGCCTGCGCAACAAAGCCTCTTCCGAGACGCACTTTTACGCCAATGCCAGGCAGGGGGAACGTCTGAAGACCGATGCCAACGTGCTTCGTGGAGGCTTGTCCCAACCGACTAGAAGTAGCGTCCGATCGGCTGACCTGAGCACGTGCGTCGAACGACAGCACGGCGGGGAAAATAAGAAGTTCAATGACCACCTTTATACTTTTGCCTCGGTTGACAAACATTTCTCGTAAGAAGTGGTACCGAAGTCCAGAGGCAGGGCGGTGATCAGCTATAGATTGGATACGATTAGCACATGCGCTAACAAGGTACAGTACACGCAGGCCGTGGTAAAGACCTAATGGTCCTTCCGAATGCGGCCTTCAGACGGTGGCCCATTCGACGAAACAGGCGTCGCTGCCGTTGTGGTACAAACGCCGTTACGAAGTGCAGCTTCACGGTAGATGAATGGTCGCTGTTCCAAAGAGACGTGTATTGTTAGAAATCGGCAACAGAGCAGCGCGTCGCCGCTCTGACGCGTCAAGCTTGTGCAGAGGTAATTTATCGAGGTAGTAATGAAGAAGCTTTGTCTGACGTCCATCATCGCAGCCGTATACCTCACACTGGCCGTCCTGCCCGCTTGGGCTCAGGGTACACTCTCCGTCACGACCGATAAGGCGCAGTATGAATACGGGGAGATGATCGAGATCAGCGTCACTATTGCAAACCCGACAAACGAGACGTTTCATCTAATCGGCAGCACCACGTGCCAGGCTCAGTTTCGTTTCGATAGCTTCGATTCGCGAGAGCATACCGCGTGCAGCGCAGATGAGCTTTATATCGAGTTTCCTCCCGGCTCCGACCGTACATGGATCTGGGAGATAAAACCGGAGGAAATCGGTCTTCCGGCGCAGCCGGGCATGCACACGATTGTAGGCTACTACCCCAATCGAGAGCTCGCGGACACGATCTCTGTGGAGGCGCCTCACTATTTGGGAGGTACACTCGCCGTGGGTCTACCGCAGAATGTGTCGGCTGAGGAGATCGCCCCGGTGAAGGACTCGCTGAACGCACAGGTTCTCGACAGCTGGGAAACCCTGAATGGGCCTGCGGAGTGGTGGCGGATCTCGGGGACTACCGTCGACAGCGCTGTAGCACGATACAGCGAAGATGCGCGTTTCAGGTATGTTGAGGCCGTGAGAGAAATCCAGTACCACCAGATCGTCTCGGCGGAAGACGTGCCGGAGATGGTTTCGGCGGCGAACCTGACCGCGGCCTTTCCGAATCCGTTCGAGGATTCGTTCACGTTCGGACTGGAGGTGCCCCGTACACAGTACGTGCGAGTTGCCGTTTACGACGTCCTGGGCAGGGAGATTGAGATCTTGCACGAGGGCGTACTATCAGGCGGGACTCGCCGGAGCTTCTCCCTACAAGCGGGCTCGCTCGCGAACGGCCTGTACGTGTATCGGGCCGAAGGGGAGTCTTTCTCAGTATCCGGAAAGGTGCTTCTCGCCAGGTAGGAAGGCCTGGCCGCGCTTTATTCATCTC